>NZ_SDGK01000093.1 GCF_004521965.1 Weissella cibaria
TATGGTTTTCACCCAACGGGTGAAAGCGCAAAACCCGCTGAAACGGTATTAACTTGCTGTTTCAGCGGGTTTTTGTTTGTCTTCATGAATTATCCGGGACTAATAATGTTGAAGTTGAATTTTCAAATTATGACTTTAAGGTAATTGGAACAAAGACGTATCAGGTTCAATAAAATAAGAAACACGTGGCGCTGATGTCAAGATTATGGACAGGCTTTTTTTGGCACCGAGAGGTACCGCACCCCGAAAATTTTTCAAAACACGGATTTTAGCTTAAAACGGCGTGATTTCTGGGTGTTTTTGTAGGTGGAACAGGGC
>NZ_SDGK01000094.1 GCF_004521965.1 Weissella cibaria
TACTCAAAAATTGGAGCGTCTAAAATTATGACTCAAAAAGTATTACCTAGCAACCCCTTAGTTGCAGTTTCAGACAATGGGGCACCAATTACCTCGGATGGTGGCAACGTACTGCTTAGTATGTTTCTAAATTCACCTGTAGTTTCCAGGCTCTTTAATAACGTTGAATTCAACGATAATCGTAAAAATCCACGCTATGCTAAGGTAGGATTATTATTGCAAATGCTCATTCAAGTTATCGAAGGTTATCGTAACGACGACGTTGCAGATTACTTGACCCAAGATATCGAACATCGACTTGTTTATGC
>NZ_SDGK01000014.1 GCF_004521965.1 Weissella cibaria
CTTGCGGGAACTGGATTTTGAGTCCAGCGCGTCTGCCTATTCCGCCACAACGGCATTTTATTAAACATTACGTTAGGGCGGTAGATGGGAATCGAACCCACGCATGTCGGTACCACAAACCGATGTGTTAACCACTTCACCACTACCGCCATGGCAGGGGTAGAGGGAATCGAACCCCCACCAACGGTTTTGGAGACCGTCGTTCTACCGTTAAACTATACCCCTAAAATGAGACGTAATATTTAATTATACGGTCACAACGGGATTCGAACCCGTGATCTTTCGCGTGACAGGCGAACGTCCTAA
>NZ_SDGK01000015.1 GCF_004521965.1 Weissella cibaria
AGTTTCTACTCAATGAACTATAAGCAAAAGGCAGCTGATCTCAACAATGTGAAGTCAGCTGCCTAAGCAAGGTTCAAAATATTAAATTTTACCGGTCATCAGTACCCTTTGACTTTGAACCGGTTTTATAACCTCATTAATTATCACGCCACTGTTTAACAAGCATGACGGTTCCCGTCATTGCTCCGAAAAGCAACATTGCTTGTGCAAACAAAGACTTGTCTGCTAATAATGTCATACTGATAATAATCACTACTGCCAGTACCACGAAATAGATACAGGCGTCCTCAATCTGTTCGGTCATACATCCTCCTATTACTTGAACCAAGCATCAACCTGTTTAGGGTGTGCTTTAATCCAATCTTTGGCAGCTTCCTTGGCTGATTTACCATTTGCAGTTGCGAGCATTACTTCACCCATATCTTCTTTGGTCCAATGGAAGTTCTTCAAAACCTTGTACACGTCTGGCTTATCAGTTTTTAATCCCTTGCGCGTAAACGTATTGATCGATTCTGCCTTACCAAACGATTGCTTTGGGTCCTTTAGGTACTTCAAATCATACTTTTGGAACATCCAGTGGGGCTGCCACCCCGTAATCACAATGTCCTTATGTTCTTTAATCGCCTTGCCTAACGCAACCGCCATGGCACCTGATGATGATGGCGTGACTGTCCATCCCTGTTCCTTAAGACCATAGTCTGCCATGGCTTTGTCGGCAGACTTCATCACACCAGCCCCCGGCTCAATTCCAGTTACAGTCTTACCTGCTTGTGTGGTTAAGTCTGAGATTGACTGAACGTTCATATAGCTTGGCACAACGAAACCAGTTGTTGCGCCAGTCAAATTTGGTCCTAATAAATCAATTTGGTCTTTGTACTTCTTGTATTGTGCAGCGTGTGTATTAGGTAACCAGGCAGACACCGACGCATCTGCTTGTCCATTTGCCACAGATTGCCACATAATCGAATTATCAAGCGGCGTTAACTTAACATTATAGCCGTGTTCACGCATCGCCTCAGCTAAAACGTTGCTTGAGGCAACTTCCGAATCCCATTGTACATAAACCAAATTAACAGATTCTTTAGCTGACTTAGTTGACGTGATTGCATTGATAACTCCGGTTCCGACCATAGCCACAGCAACCGCCAATGCTGTCCACATCTTCCAACGACCCTTTGATGCTTGTTGTTTAGCCGCTGGATCAACGTTCAACTTCTGCGTAAAGCGATCAATAATAATAGCCAAAATAACTAAGGCTAACCCATTAACGAATCCCTTACCAATATCCGCATTTTGAACCGCTGATAACACACCACGACCAAGTCCTGGTGCACCAATCATTGATGCAATCACAACCATTGACAATGCCAGCATAATCGTTTGATTAATACCAGCTAAAATCGTACCAGATGCCAAAGGTAACTCTAACTTGAATAGTTTTTGCTTAGGCGTTGAACCGAAAGAATCGGCTGCTTCAACTAAGTCTTTCGGTACTTGTCGGATACCCAAATTCGACATGCGTACTGTTGGTGGTAATGCGAAAATAACCGACGCAAATACACCAGGTACTACCCCAATTCCAAAGAAAGCTACCGCTGGAATTAAGTACACAAATCCAGGCATGGTTTGCATAAAGTCCAAGACCGGCTGCACAATCTTAGCAACTGTTTCCTTTTTAGCCATCCATATTCCCAATGGCACACCAATAATAATTGATACTAAACTTGATACAACAACCAAAGTCAATGTGTTCATCAAATCAGACCACAAATTTTGATTGGCAATAAACAGTAGGCCTATAAATGTAAAGGCTGCAAAGCCCCACTTTTTTCCAGAAGATAAAATTGCAAATATGGTAACGCCAATAATAACTGCCCAAGCCGGCATGGCAATCAAGCCGTTTGTCATGCCGTTCATCAAATGGTTACCACCAGTCTGAATGGCATCAAAGAACCCACTCAAGTTTGAAGTTAACCAATTAACGGCTGATTCGACCCAGCCTGCAACGGGAATTTTTCCAATTAATAATGTCATAAATTAGTTGTCCTCCGTTTCCGATGTCTCTGCCAGCGCTTCAAGCACTCGGCCACGGATGATAACGCCTTGCAGACGCCCTTCATCAACCACTGCCAAAGGGGTTGGTGAATCGTAGATGAGTGGCATAATATCTGCCACAACCATGTCCTTCGCAACTGTTGGCATTTCGGTCGCCACTTCAGATAATGGCAATCCTTCCGCACGAGCACGCAAGGCATCTTCACTGGTAACAAAACCACGGAAATGACGGCCACGGTCAATGGCAACTAAGCCACTGACTTCTTCAACACGCATTTTCTTAAGTGCCACATTTGGACCATCAACTTCAATGTTCGTATAAATTGGTGGAATCATAATGTTTTCGGCCGTCAAAACCTTCGAACGGTCAACGTCCTCAATAAACTCACGCACATAGTCATTCGCTGGGTTCGTCAGAATTTCTTCTCCCGTACCAACTTGTTGGACTTGTCCATCCTTCATAATCGCGATGCGATCACCGATACGAAGCGCTTCATTCAAATCGTGGGAAATGAAAATAATTGTCTTTTGAAACTTTGCTTGTAAATCAAGCAATTCATCTTGCATATCACGACGAATCAACGGATCCAAGGCCGAAAACGCTTCGTCCATCAACAAAATTTCAGGATCGTTTGCCAAAGCACGGGCCAATCCAACACGTTGTTGCATACCGCCTGATAATTGCTTAGGATATTGATCCTTAAAAGCCAACAAATTTGCGTTATCTAGCGCTTTCTCAGCGCGTTCACGACGCTCGGACTTTGGTACGCCCTGTACTTCTAGACCATACTCCGTATTTTCTAGAATCGTTCGATGCGGGAATAACCCAAAACTTTGGAAGACCATACTCATCTTCTTACGGCGAACATCCAATAATTGTTCCTCGTTTAGCTTAGAAACATCTTGTCCATCAAGAAAAATTGATCCTGACGTCGGTTCAATCAACCGGTTTAATAAACGGATTAACGTTGACTTACCAGATCCTGAAAGTCCCATAATCACGAAAATTTCACCTTCCTCAATTGACAAGTTAGCATCATAAACACCAACTGTCGCACCAGTACGCTTTAATATTTCTGTTTTTGGTACTTGTTTTTCAACCAACTGCAACGCTGGTTTGATTCGCTTACCAAAAATCTTGGTTAAGTGCTCTATCTCTACCTTAGCCATAACTCTCCTCCTACTTGATCGAATACTCTCACTTTCGCTAAGTGACAACTCTATTGTAAACATAAAGTTGTCACTTAGGTCAAATTTAAATGTCTGTACCGCCGGGTTGCATATACGTTACAAATACCATTGTTAAGCTAATGAATTGATGGTATACCAATTTTATTTACTCAACGGGAAAAGTTGTCCAATAGAAAACAAGTGTGCTATTCTGAAAGAGCGAAGGCAACGTATAAATGGTAAAGATTCCATATCTTACCCAAAACTGTTGCGGTGATAAACAGCTAAATTCGAGGTAAACCCATGGCAGCAATTAAACAACCGCGGTATCGCGTTATTGCATTGCGAATTGCAGAAAAAATCAGTACCAATCAATTGAAAGTAGGCGATAAAATTCATGCTCGCTCAACTTTGGCCACAACTTTTGGCGTGTCGGCCGAAACGGCCAGACGAGCAATTAGCGTATTAGTGGATTTGGACATTGTTGAAACACGTCATGGTAGCGGCGTAGTTGTGACATCGCGTCAAAAAGCGCAAGACTACGTTAATACTGAACAAGAAGTGAACGGCTTGCAATCGCTGCAACAAGACCTCAAAAATCAAATTAAAGCCCAGCAAGCGGCTCTGGCTACTTTGGGCACTTCATTACAATCATTTATCGATCAGTCACAACACTATCAACAGCACAATCCTTTAACACCTTTTGAATTGGCTTTAACTGCACCATCGGCCATGTTCGAAAAAGAGCTACGTACACTAAATTTTTGGCACAAAACCGGCACAACGTTAGTGGGAATTATGCATGAAGATAAATTAACAATTTCCCCCGGTCCTTATGCGAAAGTATTCCAGGGAGATACGCTCTACTTTGTTGGTGATCAAAACAGTGTACAGAGTGTCTCAAACTTCTTTTATCAAAATTAAACTAGCTGGCTCGAATTTGGGAATCCTTAAACGAGCCAGCTATTTCTTATCTAGGAGAACAATGCTATGCGAAATTTAGTTCGGTTAGCTATTGTTGGACTATTACTATTTGGCACTGTTGCAATCGGTTACGAGACACACAAGCCATTCACAACCCGAAAGCCAACAACCAACACGCCTAGATCAAAAAATCCTAACCGTGACCCGCGTACAGCCGAGCAAAAAAATGGTCATGCCAAATTGGTTTAGTGTGTCTGACGACATCGTGACACTCCACTCGTTCATTATTTACTCCGGGGGCCAAGATGTGGTGCACGAAATTTCCATCTAAGACATTGTCCGCTGGCACAACCAAAGTCAGGCACGTCTCCAACGTCTGGAGACAATCCAAGCAAATAGTCGCTTATTAACTGAAATAACACTAAAAAAGACCTCATCGACAAACCGATGAGGTCTTTTTAGGCAAACTACCGACTTAAGAGTCCACCATACCATCATTCATATTAAACGTTAAAAGCATCAGTCAATAGTGGTACCACTTGCTTCTTACGTGATACAACGCCAGGCAATGAGGCACGACCGTCCACCAGCTTAACGTCAAAGGCAGCTTCAACCTTGTCCAAGTTATCACCCAAAACCAAAATATCTGAATCTGAGTCCAAAATGTTCGTCACAACAAAGACGAAAGTGTTGTAACCAGCTTCAGCCAACTCAGCCTCCATCGCTGCAACCACTTCATCACGACGTGAGAAGACGTCCTCAACATCAACTGTATTTACTTGGCCAATGCGAACGGTTGAACCATTCAATTCAAATGACTTTGCATCACCATCAATCAATTCTTCGGCTGAACGTGATGACAAGTCAGTACCCGCCTTCAACATCTCCAAACCGTAAGCCTCATAATCCGCCAAACCAGCAATCTTAGCCAAAGCTTCCAATGCAGGCTTATCCATTGGTGTTGTCGTTGGGCTCTTCAACAACAACGTGTCAGAAATGATAGCTGATGCCATCAATCCAGCAATTTCAGCAGGAATCTCAATGTTGGCTGTTTGGAACTCATAGTACAAAACAGTTGCAACAGAACCCCATGGCTTGTTGATAAAGTACAAAGGAGCAGCTGATGAGAAATTAATCTTGTGGTGATCGTATACGCCGTAAACAGTTACATCTGCAATGTTCGCAACTGATTGGGCAGCTTCATTATGGTCAACCAAGAAAACTTCTTCTGTATCAGCACTCTCAATTACACGAGGTGCGTCAACTTTAAAGTAATTCAATGCAAATTGTGTTTCTGCATTTGGTGTTCCCAAAGCCACAGCCTCAGTATCTTGGTTGTATGCCTTGCTCAAAAAGTATGATGCAGCGAATGCTGAGGCAATCGTATCTGTATCAGGGTTTTGGTGTCCGAAAACCAACATTTTAGCCATCAGATAAATCTCCAATTTCTTTGTTTTTTCAATGACTTAATCATACACCATTTACACCAGTTAGGCACGTGAATTAGTCAAAATTCCGACCGATTAGTATCGTCGTAATGACGAATAACTATTAACATACCAAGAATCTACGCGGATTTAGTTAAAAATTATTAAAGGTCGGCTAACTAAAATCATGCTAAAATTGAAGCTAATCTGTTTTTCAGAACATGCACTTATTCACTTTTTAAAATTACATATCAAAGGAGTGTTAATCGTGACGATTACGCATTTTATTATTAGTTTCATTTTAGCCTATGTTTTCGGTTCAATGCCGTTTGGCTATTGGATCGGACGTCTCTTTTTTAAAAAGAACATCGTGCAACTCGGCTCAGGGAATATTGGGACCACCAACACTTTTCGTGTCCTAGGTACAAAAGCCGGTGTGTCGGTCCTTATCCTGGATATCTTGAAGGGATCTGTCGGTGCGTCAATGGCAATGATTTGGGGGCCAGCTCCTGCTTGGACTCACATGGTAGTTGGCCTTGGTGCCATTCTTGGTCATACTTTCTCAATGTGGATTGGGTTCAAGGGTGGCAAAGCAGTGGCGACTTCAATGGGGGTCCTATTGACCTATAACCCATTGCTCTTCCTTGTTGCCTTTGCTATCTTTTTGACAGTTATTCTACTAACATCGATGGTTTCAATAGCATCAATGATCGGCTTCACGCTCGTTAGCTTGATTTCAATCTTTTGGTTACATGATTGGCTGTTATCTGTTATTGCGGTAGCCCTGACCATTTTCGTGTTCTATAGGCATCGTGAAAATATTGTCCGTATCAAAAATGGTACAGAATCATTAGTTCATTTTGGTTTTGGCTATTGGCGTCAGCAAAAAAATAAATAAATAAAAAGGAGAGCGTTTGGCTCTCCTTTTTCTGTCTTTAGAAAAATGTCAGTGAATATGAACCGGTAAATGTTTGAGCTGGTGCTAGTGTGTTAATCCCATACTTGTGGCGCAGCTCACCATCAGCGTCAACCGTGTCGGCAATCCCCCACCAAGGTTCAATTGCCACAAATGGCGCCTCTTTCGCATATGGCGTCCAAATACCAACGTACTTCGCATCTTGTATATGCATCGTTACCCCGTGTGACTCACTCAACTTGGCCAGAACAATCGATACTGGATTCTGGTCCAATCGTAGAATGATTGCATCATCCTTATAATCATCACGACGAAGACGTAATGGAATCCGCGTGTCGAACGTTGATTCTAAATTGTTGTCCAAGTATGGACCAACTAGCTTGGCACGGTTGTACTTACGTTGTGGCTCAACGTTGATGTAGTAGTCCGTAAACTTTTCGCCCGCTTCAAGTGGCGCGTGGAACCCTGGATGACCACCAACGGAGAAGTACATGTCATGAGTGTCAGTGTTCGTCACCACGTAGGCGATGCCCAACGTATCCTGATTCGTCAGACGGTACAACACGTCAAATTGGAAATGAAAGGGGTAAATCGAAAACGATTCATCATTATCAACCAAACGGAAGCGTGCTATATTAGCAGTCTTTTCAACTAAATCAAATTCATTATCTCGTGCAAAACCGTGTTGCGCCATAAAGTATGTCTTATCACGATACTTATAACGATCACCCTTCAAACGCCCAACAATGGGGAAAAGGTTCGGCGCGTGGCGGCCCCAAAAATTAGGATCAGCCTGCCACATATATTCTAAGCCACTCTCTTTGTTAGTAACGCTGACTAATTCAGCACCCATTTCTGAAATGACGACGGTGATATTGTCATTTTCTAGCTTAACTGACATGCTCGTCTTCCCCCAGTCCGTTCTGTAAACGTTTTCTTCAATATTTTTATCATAGCAAATTTTTTACATAAAATCTATGCACGAATTGTAAATGATTTTCACAAATAATCGACAGATTTATGAAAAAAGAGGTTCATGCCAATTAACATGAACCTCAAAGTAATTATTCTGATGCTCGTGGGAAAAAATTACGATAACTTTTTTGTAAAGCATCCGTTGTCACGTGCGTATAAATCTGAGTTGTGCTTAAACTGCTGTGGCCCAGTAGTTGTTGCACCGTTCGCAAATCAGCACCGTTATTCAGCATATCCGTTGCATACGTGTGACGGAACATGTGAGCAGAAATCATCTGCGTTAAACCGGCCTTCTTGGCCAATTGCTTCAGAATGTATTCAATTCCGCTAGCTGTCAATGCCTGACCACGTTGATTTACGAATAGGTTATCATGCATAATTTGACTTTTGGCGAACAACTGTGGTCGAGCATCACGTAAATAACTTGCTAACGCATCAGCCGCATATTGGCCATATGGGACAATCCGGGTCTTATTTCCCTTACCTGTTATCGTGATTACTCGGGCCGTTTGATCTATCATACCTAACGTTAAGGTCGCTGCTTCCGATACACGTGCTCCCGTGCCATATAAAATTTCGAGCAACAATCGATTGCGCAATCCGAGCAGACTCGTATCAGTCATAACGACCTCAAAAAGTTTGTTTAATTCTTTCTCATAAAAATATCGTGGCAAATGTTGCCCAGACTTTTTAAGTTGTACACCTGCAAACGGGTT
This sequence comes from Weissella cibaria, assembly GCF_004521965.1. Lineage (GTDB taxonomy): Bacteria > Bacillota > Bacilli > Lactobacillales > Lactobacillaceae > Weissella > Weissella cibaria_A. Next base: position 8,184 of record NZ_SDGK01000015.1, read on the forward strand.
TGTTATGACAACTGCATTGCGCTCTAAAAATCGATAAAACGCCCGTAAAGAGCTCACTTTGCGCGCAATCGTCCGGCTGACGTCACCTTTTTCGTAAAGCATCGACAGAAACACACGCGCATCATACTGATCAATGGTAGTTAAATCAACAGGTGTGCCATCCCCAGAATCTGTCAAGAATACAACAAATTCAGTAATATCCGATTGATATGCTTTTTGGGTGTCCTCGGAATATTGCCGCTCAACTCGCAAATAGTCCAAAAACAAGCCCGTCAACGTTGCCGTATCCATCTTTATTTTGCCTGCTCAGTTTCTTTTTCAGCCTTAGTATCTGCAACTTCGTTGTCATCCTTTGGTGTCGTACCATCAGCGCGCGTCTTCTCAGTTGGCTTGTCCCATGAGACAAAATCACAATCCGGGTAACGTGAGCAACCATAGAATGTGCGACCACGCTTCGTCTTACGCTCAACGATTTGTCCGATACCACACTTTGGGCAACCAAGCCCAATTTCTTCAACAATCGTTTGTGTGTTACGACAATCAGGGAACCGAGAACAAGCGTAGAACTTGCCATAGCGTCCCATCTTTTCAAGCATCGGCGCCCCACAGACATCACAATTGAAGCCAGCCAAACGGTCCTTTAATACAATCTTTTCCATTTCCGTTTCAGCTTTCGTTAACTCTTTAGAGAACGGCTTGAAGAAATCGTCAATCACTTTGACCCAATTTTCTTTACCTGCCTCAACGTTATCTAAACTAGTTTCAACTTCAGCTGTAAATTTAATGTTTGTCACATCCGGGAAAAATTCTTGCACTGTATTTTGGACCAACTCGCCTAGTTCGGTTGGCACAAATTTCTTAGCATCAATTCGGACGTATCCACGCTTCTGAATCGTTTCAATCGTCGCAGCATAAGTTGATGGTCGACCAACCCCATTCTCTTCAAGCGCCTTAACCAAGGCCGCTTCAGTATAACGGGCAGGTGGTTGCGTAAAGTGCTGTTCAGGTGACATTTTAGCCAACTGCACTAAATCGCCAACCATTAACGTTGGTAGCTTGTTATCCTTTTCCTTCGCAGCAGGATAAGCCTTCGTAAATCCAGCAAACTTCGTCTTTGAGCCATTAGCACGGAACATCACCCCGTTTTGCTCAATTGTAACAGCCATAGTATCCAAAATTTCTGGCGTCATTTGACTTGCCACAAAACGTGACCAGATGAGTTGATATAACTTAAATTGATCATTCGTCAACTTATCCTTAATTGATGCCGGCGTACGGAAAACCGACGTTGGTCGAATCGCTTCGTGGGCATCTTGGGCACCTTCTTGTTGCTTACCTTGGACAGGCTTAGTTGCGGCGTACTCGGCACCATATTCTTCGTGAATAAAGGTTGAAGCATCAACCTTGGCGATTTCAGAAATTCGCGTTGAATCGGTACGCATGTAGGTAATCAATCCAACACTGCCTTCCTTCCCCCCTAAGTTGATACCTTCATACAACTGTTGTGCCGCCATCATCGTTTTCCGGGTACGGAAGTTTAACTGTGTGTTAGCAGTTTGCTGCAAAGTTGATGTCGTAAAGGCTGGCTGCGAATTACGCTTGCGTTCCTTAGCTTCAACCTTTGTAATATCAAAGTCACTCTTTTGATTTAAGCGTCGTAAGACATCTTGGACAGCTTCATGATCAGGTAATTCCACTTTTTTACCATCAACCCCATAAAAATTGGCTTTAAAGGTCGTTTTGTCCTTCTTGAACTCTGAGTCCATTGTCCAATACTCATCAGGTTGGAAAGCTTGAATTTCATTTTCACGTGCAATAACCAATCCTAGTGCAACAGACTGTACACGGCCAGCAGACAGGCCCTTTTTGACCTTCTTCCACAAAATTGGTGAAATTGAGTAACCAACCAAACGATCCAAGATACGTCGAGCTTGTTGGGCATCCACAAGATCCATATCAATCTTACGAGGCTGTTTGAAAGCGTCTTTAACTGCATCTTTCGTGATTTCGTTGAACACGACTCGATTTTCACCAGACTCTAAATCCAAATCTAAAATGTGTGACAAATGCCACGCAATAGCCTCACCTTCACGATCCGGGTCGGACGCCAAGTAAACATGTTTAGCAGCCTTTGCATCTTTCTTTAGCCCCTTGATTATATCACCTTTACCACGAATGTTAATGTACTTTGGTGCATAATCATTCTCAATATCAACACCCATGGTTGACTTTGGTAAATCACGAATGTGACCAATACTAGCAACCACCTTATACGCGCTGCCCAAATACTTTTCAATCGTTTTTGCTTTCGATGGAGACTCAACGATTACCAAGTTTTTCTTTGGCTTCGCCTTAGACTTTGTTTTGGCTTTCGTAGTCGTCGCACGCTTTTTAGCTGGCTTTTTTTCTGTTTTAGTTGCCATGGCGTGGACCTCTTTTCTGTTAGTTTTTTGTTTTCTTCTATATATAGCAGCTAAAAATGCTCTATCAATAAAGTACTATACACTACCTGTCTAGAATTTGACAAATGCTAGCTGGGTCATCTGTGAAACATTCACCAAGCGTTAACGTACTCCGCCAAAATCTGGGCTGGCGAAATAAGTGGAATTGCACCTGCTGCGATTAAGGTGTTAGTCCCTCTTGACAAGGGGCTAGTCACCGGGCCCGGTACCGCCATCACAACCCGATTTTCGTCCAGAGCCACATTGGCCGTAATTAACGACCCCGATTGTTGTCGTGCTTCAACAACAACCGTCACTCGGGCTAATCCTGCAATAATGCGGTTTCGTTCCGGAAAATGATGTTTTGCTGGGGGTTCCCATGGTAAATACTCGCTTAAGATTAGTCCTTGTTGGCTGATTTGAGTTTGCAAATTGTCACGACGCTTTGGATAAGCCACATCAACGCCAGTGCCAATCACAGCAATTGTTTGACCAGCCTGTGCCATAGTCTCCCGGTGAACAGCTTCATCTGTACCTCGTGCTAAACCTGATACCGTGACCAATTGTGCGCTCATCAAATGCGGTAACCAGGTCGCTAATACTTGTTGACCATACCTCGTTAATTCACGTGATCCCACAATCGCCACACATGCCCGATTAATTAATGTGTAATCGCCTTGAAAGAAAAGGCAGAGTGGCGGTTGTGCAATCTCTCTGAGTAGTTCCGGGTATGCATCATCAGCCAGAGTGACCACTGGGTATTGTTTGACCAAATTGTAAGCACGGCGTAGTTCTCCCGACCGTACAGCTACTCTAATTTTAGTTTGGGCAGCAACCGACAATTCCGTCAATGTAAATATTTCTTGCAACGTCAGGCGTTGGCGCTGTGTTTCCTGCAAAAATTGCCAAATCTTATGACGTCCCATTAAACCAATTCCTGGTAGCAAGCGAACCCATAATAAAAAATCACGTTGTGTCATCATGTCCCTCCTAACAAGGAAAGACGATACACAACGTGACTTTTCTTTTTTATAACAGTTTCTAAGTTATTTTATGATAAGTACTGCTTCACCGGTGCAAACGTTCGCCGGTGGATTGGCGTGACACCATGGGCAGCTAGCCCTGCCAAGTGCTCGGCCGTGCCATAACCAGCATTGTGGTCAAAGCCGTAACCAGGATAGTCAATTGCATACGCCGCCATTAAGTCGTCACGAAAGTTTTTAGCCAAAATTGACGCAGCACCAATTGAAATACTCCGATCATCACCCTTAATTAACTTCTCTTGTGGCAAAGGTAAATCAACCGTCATCGCGTCAATCAGTAAACCATCAACCTGAACGGTCAAATTTTCGATGGCCTGTTTCATTGCCACCCGTGATGCTTCATAGATATTCAACGTGTCGATCGTTGCAGCATCAACGACACCAAACGCAAAGGCAACCACCTCTTCTTTGATTTCCGCATCCAAGGCTAGGCGCGCTTTCTTGGACAATTGCTTCGAATCATGAACTGCCAACAAATCAAATTGCTCATCAATTACGACCGCTGCTGTCACTACTGGACCAGCTAATGGCCCCCGCCCAACTTCATCGACCCCAGCTAACACAAGTCCTTGTGACCATGCATCTCGTTCAAATGCGAGTCGAGCCTGAAAGGCTGTCAACTTTTCCGCTTGTTTCTGTTGCCGCTTTTCGTAACGATCCAGCAATTTTTGTACACCGATTCGATTGTCTTGCCGCCAGCGTACTAAATCATCCGCCGTTGGCTGTGTAGCCAAGGCTAGCTTAATGGCCGCAACCGTCTCAGCTTTAGTCATCAACCACTTCTCCGATGTGATCTTCTGGCATTTCAACCGTGTATGTGCCTAACTTACCACGACGCAAGTCAAGCAACATACGTTCAGCAGCTCGATCATAATCATCCTTAAAGCCTAACTTTTGGGTAATCAGCAATAACATTTCGACGTCGGTATTCGCTTCCCAGGCGTCGTCTGCCAAATGATAGCGTGCCACGATAGCGGCTGGATTATATGTTCGCATAAACTTCAAAGTCGCCAGCGCAATATCATCTTGGTTAATCAATTGGTCCTTAATCGCCCCTGTCATCGCCAGATGTTCACCAACACGCTGGTCTTCAAACTTTGGCCATAACACTCCTGGCGTATCCAAAAGTTCCAAATTAGTTGGTGTCTTCAGCCATTGCAACTTCTTTGTCACACCAGGACGATCACCAGTAATCGCAACATTCTTTGTGACCAAGTGATTTAATAACGTCGACTTACCCACGTTCGGAATTCCTGCCACAAGGGCCCGTATTGGCTTATCTTTGACGCCCTTCTCCTCAAGGACAGCCCATTTATCGGCCAAGACTTTGCGCGCGACCTTTGTCATAATTTGTGGCGTTTTGTGCCCACGTGTGTCCAATGCAACAACTTCAAGTCCTTGGTCCACGAAATACTTAGTCCAAGCCTTAGTTCGCTCAGGATCAGCCAAATCTGTCTTCGTCATCACTAACAAACGTGGCTTGTTCCCCAACACCTCATCCAGTTCAGGGTTACGTGATGAAACTGGGATCCGGGCATCCACCAATTCAAACACAATATCAACATACTTTAAATTCTCACGCATTAGGCGGAAGGCTTTAGCCATGTGGCCAGGGAACCATTGAATAATTTGGGCCATAATAGACTCCTTTCTATGTATGGTGGTACTCCACCAATTCGTCCTATTCCTCTGAAGCCAAGTAACGGGACCAGGCTTCATCAAAAATCGACATGCTATGCAAGTAACTTGCATTTTCTTCTAAATAACGGGACAAGCTTTCAAAATCTTCCGCTTGTTTTGGAAATTGATGGTCGTAAAACGCGGCATTGGCAAACGTTTGCACCTCGTCAAACGTTACCGGATTGCGTTGCGTCATCAACCATGAAAAAAATGGGCGTCGCATTATCGTATAAATCCTCCGCGGAAAACAAATTTGTTCTGGGCCGGTTCAATCGTTACAGCTTTAAACCGCATATCATTAACCTTCGGCGTCTTACCAAGGTCAATGAGGATGGTTTGCTTTGATGTATTAATTTTTAACCAGTCTGGCAAGTTCATCATGTTACCGATATAGCCCATGGCGTACTTAACTGGCAATGGTAGTTGTCCGACGGCAACCGAATCAGCATGCAATAGGATGCCACCATGTTTCGTTACCTCTGGCGTCATCTTCATACCAAAATCGACATTTTGACCCAAGAGCTTGTATGTACCATACACCATCATGCCAGTTTTTGTCATTTCAAAATGGAATTTATTTTTTAATGAAGGATCATCATTTAAGTATTTTTCAACAATCGCATTAAGCTCAGTGCGATCGACGCTGACTTCAAAAGCCGCCTGACTGAGTTGCGATTGCGAATCTACTGCTTGTTGTCTGTCCTGTGGTAATAAAAGCAAGCCAATCACAATCAATACCATCACAACAATCGTGGCCCCTACACCTGTAATGATACCTTGTACACGATCACGATTAGGCATAACAAAGCCAAATCGTGTTACCTTACGTCGTTGCATCTACTTCACCAGCCATTCTGATTCTTTTTCGGCCATTCGCTTCACAAGCAATTTACTCATTTTGTCATACCCTTTATCATTCGGGTGATAGTGATCAAGTGTCGTAATATAATCATTTAATTCCTTATCACTCTTTCCATTCAACGTATCCTGCACCATTTTGTTATTAAGCGATCCGCGGTTTGCTTGTTCTGATTCCTTAACTAATTCCTGCCGCGCGGCACGCGTTTGGTACTGCCCATACGTCAATGTCTTAAACGTTGACACGTAATAAATCTGCGAATCAGTGGCTGCAATATTGGCATTTATGCCGTTGTAAATTTTAACATCCGCATTTAAGTCTTGCCGGTTTGCTAAATAAACGTATAGCGGATTATAATTACCAAACAAAAAAATGGGTGCATCTGGATTCTTTTTTTGGATGAATTTCATGAGTTTAAGGAGTTTTTCGGTGTAGGTTGGCATACTCTTAACAACTTCTTTCGTCACAGCAGTATCTGACTTCGAAAAAATTGCTTTAAACAACGTTTGTTGTAAATCGTTGCCCCCTACCGTCATGACAATCACATCGGCCTTTTTTATATCGCGGACCGCTTTTTTATCAGACTTCACCCGTCGCAAAATCTGATCAGAACGATCACCAGCCTTACCATAATTAGCCGTCTTTACTCGAACACCGTAAACTTTGGTCAATAACTTTGCCGTGCGTTTTGTATAGCCTTGCTGTTTTGTCGTATCGCCAATCCCCTCAGTTAGGGAATCACCGACTGCAACCAGCCGAATATTTGATTTCTCAGCCGCGTTTACCTGGCCAACGTTTAGGAGACTTGTCGCAACCGATACCACCAAAAGTCCCAAAATAAACCGTCGATGCTTGGATTGTTTCAACTTGGTTCGCCTCCTCAATATCATTATTCTGACTTACTATTCTATCATATTTCGTGACACAAAAAATGAGTGAACCCACAAAAACGTGAAATCACTCATTTTAAGCACTATGTTACTTTAATAAATAGCTGAATCCAATTGCACCTGCACCAGTGTGCGTTGAAACAGTTGGTGAAGTTTGTTGTACCACAATCTTAACGCCTGGGAAAATCTCATTAACCTTGTCGGCTAGTTCTTGTGCTTCAACTGGGATACCAGCGTGTGAGATGCCAATTGCTGCAACCCCATTTGAAGCTGTTTGCATTTGCTCAACAATCTTCTTCAAGTACGCTTTGGTTGACTTCGTCCCACGCCCCTTAACCTCAACGTTGATATTACCTTGCTCAATGTGGGCACCAACCTTGATATTTAAGACACCAGCAATAAACCCAGCTGCCTTCGATAGACGACCACCGGCTACTAAATTATCTAAATTAGAAACGGTCAAATACAGTTGCGTGTTGTCACGAATGCGTTGAATTTCAGCTAAAACCGCTTCTTTTGAAGCGCCGGCAGCTGCCAGCTTAGCAGCTGCCAAAACTTGGAAGCCTTCCGCACGGTCAATAAATTCAGAGTCTAACGTCGTAATATCGCCTTCAACCATTAAAGCAGCTTGACGTGCCGCGTCGGCTGTACCAGACAACCCCTTAGTTAAATGAATTGAAATAATCTGCGTCTCTGGATCGGCCGCCATAATTGACTCATACACTTCAGTAAAATAACCAAGCGCTGGTTGTGATGTTTGTGGCAAATTCTTTGCTTCAGCCATCTTATCCATAAATTCAACACGAGATAGCGTCACACCATCTTGGTAAGACGTACCATCAATCGTAATACTCAATGGTACGATTTTAACATCAAGTTCTGCAGCTTCTTCAGGTGTCAACATTGCTGTTGAGTCAGTAACAATTTTTACTTGGGCCATGTGATATAATCCCCGTTTGTTTTTTATTAAGTACCTTAATTATGCCATTTTTACAGCTTTAGTTCAAGTTAATAAGGTTTAATAACCTGACAACTAGTGTTTACAACCGCCTAATTTAGTATATAAAACAAAGGAGCATCAATCGATGCCCCTTCTTAATAAATACAAAATGTGATTAGAGTGAGTCGGGCTCACGAATCCAAGCCAAAGCCAAAGCCCCGGCTCCTAGGTGAGTGCCAATTACCGGTCCAAAATAACTTAATTCGAACGGCATATCAGGATGCCGCTGTTGCAACTCATCACGCCACTTTGCGCCTGCTTCAGGTGCATTCGCATGAATCACCATAGCACGTAATGGATAATTTACCTCCGCGCGAGCCTGATCAAACAACTCTTCTGCACGGGCCATCGCCTTCTTCATTGAGCGCACCTTCTCAAAAGGCACAATATAATTTGAATCATTATCAAACGTCAAAATTGGCTTGACCTTCAACATTGTTCCGATAATAGCAGAAGCGTTGGACAAGCGACCGCCTCGCACCAAATTTTGTAAGTCATCCACAATAAAGTACTCATCCATCGTGGTGGCCATTTGGTCCATTGTTGCAATGATGTCAGCTGGTTCAGCCCCATTTTGGGCCATCTGAGCTGCTTTCATCACCAAGTGCCCCATTAAGCGCACTGTAATCTTTGAGTCATAACCAAACACTTGGAAGCCAGGCACGGCATCCGTTAGTCCAGCGACTGTATTCACCGTTCCTGAAATTGTTGCAGCTAGGTTGACAACGATTGCACCGTCATAACCATCCGCTTTCAATGACTCAAATAACGTAATCCATTCACCAACCGCTGGTTGTGATGTTGATGGGAAACTTGCGGATGTGGCTAGTTTCTCATAAAATTCGTCAGTCGTTAAATCGATACCTTCACGATAAACCGTTCCGTCAATAATAACTGGAATGGGCATTACCTTGATATCAAGTGCAGCGACCTCGTCATGGCTCAAATAAGCCGTCGAGTCCGTTACAATCGCAATTTTCATCTCAATAATCCTCTCAATTGTGTTTTAATCTGTTGTCTTCTTAGGCAATCGTAGGAAAATAACCAATCCAATCAAGAAAAGAATTGATAATGATCCAGCCGCATATTGCACGCGACCCGTCGTTTGTGACACGATTCCAAAAATAGCAGGTCCGATAATCGCCGAGAACTTACCAAAAATATTGAAAAAGACGAAACATTCGCTGCTTCGTTCCTTAGGTACGAGCTGACCACGATATGGCCGCGATAATGCCTGCATACCGCCTTGTGATGAACCAACATCAAAGGCCAATAACCAGAATTGATTAGGGTGATTAATAAAAATAGCAAATAATGTAATTCCGATGTAAATCAGCATCCCCATAATCAAAACGTTCCGGTTACCAAACCGATTTGCCAACCATCCATATACAATTGAGAATGGAAAGGCAATTAGTTGTACTACTAGCAATACCACAATTAACTGGCCACCTGGAATTCCGATAGCTAAAGCAAACGATTATGCCACCGTAAAGATTGTATTAACTCCGTCGATATAAAAGAAGTAAGCAATCAAGAAGCCTGCTAACGCTGGATATTTTGGCAAAACGCGTAACGTATGCCAGAGTTGCTTAAGTGACGCTTTCACCTGATAATCGACTCGTGGCAACGCATAGGTTTGTCGCAAATTTTTCATAAATGGTATTGTAAACACCGCCCACCAAATTGCTGATAGCACAAATGCGAACTCAAACTGAGCCATAGCTCGAGAAAAAGCTGCGTCCAACCATAAAAATGATGAACGGTACTAGGCCTCCTAAATAGCCAAAGCCATACCCAGCTGAACTCACCATATCCATGAGTTTATCGGTCGTTACGTCGGTAATGTAGCTATCGTAGAAAACATTTGCAGATGAGTACCCGATAAATGATACCACAAAGACAGCTAGTAGGAGAAACAGATTGTCACTCGGAACTGCCGTCAAAGCGAACGTGCCAAGCATACCCAAAGACGTGAAGAAGTAGAACAGTCGCCCCTTCATACCTTGAAAATCAGCCAACGCGCCTAGTATCGGTGCCAACACAGCGCCAACTAAGGTTGCGATGGAATTGGCATAGCCCCCAATAGGCCGTCACGTGTGTCGCTGAAAAGCCGTTATTGGCCGCCACCGATGTTAACCAAATCGGCAAAACCGCCGTTATCACGATAATTGTGTGACCAGCAATTGAGGTTTGGAACCGTAGATTTAGCAAGTGCGCCATTGTTGGCCCTTCGTCTGTCAAATCAACATCTAAGTCCAAAACTTGACCAGCCTTGATATCTGGCCCGTTTAAAATCAACGTCGTCGTATAGTCGTCATTGTCTGGGTGATAGCCATGCGTTCCCTTATAACGATCAACTTCGCCACGTTCCAACATCTCGTTTGTCACTTCTTCGACAACAGCCGGGCGACGCGTTTCATCGGTAAAGTAGTAACCCTTCTCACCTTCAATCATCAGTGCTGCCGCTGGATCTGCACCAAATGTCACAATATCATGATGGTCATAAATTGCTTTAACACCCGGCACATCTTTCATAACATCCTTCACTTAATCAAGCAAAGCGCTATCCTTCAAATAAATGTAAGCTGCACCATCAGTGTGCTTCGCAATAACCTGCCAATTGCGGGCAACACGACCATTCCATGTGGCCTTCAACCAACCGCAATTAGCAAATAACATGTTTAAGTGAATCATCTTTGAGACGTTCTGCTAATAGTGATCACCAAGAATCATGAAGTCTGTCTCTTCAAAAATGCCCGCATCTTTAGTTGTTTGAATCAAGTCACCAACATGCTTATCCAAGCGATTTAAGGCATCCCCCGCCTGTTGCGTCCGAATCCCATAACGGTGCCGATGTGAATCCATGTCAACCAAGTGAACCAACGTCAGATTTGGTTTCTTGGTCCGAATAGTATCAGCAGCCGCAGCCGTAATAAAGTTATCCAACTCTGGCTGTTGAATACCATTACGTAAATAACCAAACTTACGGTCCATTTGTAACAAGCACAATGGCGAACTTGCTCGCAATGACGTTGTGTACTGATTGTTCCAAATACGGTTTGGGAAAATCTCAGCAATATTCCAGTTGATATGTGCACCAGCAGTGACAGGCCACAAGAAAGCAGCTGTCGTCATACCAGCCTCGCGTGCCAAGTCATAAACCGTCGGTACCTTAACGTGCTTTGCATACCAATACCAATTTGGTGAGGCTCGTTCAGGTTACATAAGGGTCGCATTCACAACGCCGTACGTTTTTGGATAGGTTCCCGTGATAATTGACGTGTGTGATGGATAAGTAATTGATGGATAAACGCCCTTTACGTCACGCACCCATGTTCCTCCAGCGACCAATGCTGATAGGTTTGGCAAAAATTGTAAGCGCGCCTTCAAATCGGCGCTACCCATTGCATCTAACGAGATAACAACTGCATGCTTTGCCATTAAACTAATCCTCCTATATTTGCTTACTTAATGACTTTTCAAGACGGTTAAGTAAGATTTGAACCATGCTTTTTTCTTCAGCGGACCATAACTTAAATGCAGTTTCTTCATACATCATATGCTGTTCGTTAACAGCCGTCAGTACGTCATTACCCTTGCCTGTGAGCTCGTATATTAATTGGCGCCGATCGCGACCAACGGCAATATTTGAAACCATTTCTTTCTTGAGTAATGAACTTAGCTGCCGTGATAATGTCGAATTATCAAGGCCCGTTTCATCGGATAACTTATCTTGAGTATCAAACCCAGTGGCTACATGACTCAACAACTGCCACTCGGCAATCGTCAGTCCGTTACTTTTTGTCATCTTCGTCAGCACGATCTTGTACTGTTTTTCAGTATCGCGTAACGCTTCTAAGACGGTTTTCATCCCAACCTCCTGACATAACTAATAGATTATACGCTTTTTGTATTACACAATTAGGACAAAAAGGCTTCCCTTACCATTACAAAGCATCCTCAACAGGTAATGGTACAATTTTTGACCCGTGCAGCTCACTGACATGGAGTTGCTGTGATAACCATTCTGCATTCTCAAACGTCACACCACCACCAGGTAGAATCGTGAGACCTGGTGGTGCCATTTTGACAATCTCTTGTAAACGCGACACTGTTTCCGTGAGCGGCACAGTTAACTTCCCACCGTGCGTTAACACACGTATTACCCCGTAATTCGCCAACCAGCGTAAGGTTTGTTGTTGACAACGTTCTGCAATATCATCAAAAGCCATGTGATACACCACTTGCATGGGCTTTGCAGCTTCCAGCAACTTGATCATTCGATCCCGAGCTAGATGCTTTTTGACGTCGACCACCCCAAACGTCACCGTCTTGACCCCCAAAGCTCGCATGCGACGTAACGAACGGCGCATATCTTCAATTTCAACCTCAGAATAGTCGAAGTCACCACCCCGTGGGCGAATCATCACGACCAAATCAATTTGTGCTTCAGCTGCCAACGTCACAGCTTCGGCAACTGTCTGGTCATCTGGGGTTAGTCCTCCCAAATCCAGACGCCTATTTAATTCCACGCGATCAACACCATTTCGAATCGCGGCACGCATTGTGTCGATGTCAGCCAGTGCAATTTCCTTGATCATGATGAACCCCCCTAAAATTTGTAATTTAAGCTTATTTTACTAAATTTCAGAGATTGGCTGTTAATTGAACCATTTTGGTTAATGAGACTTTAATATTTTAACCACAGCTTAGCAAAAAACGACCAGCAACACCACGTTGGTACCGCTAGTCGTTTTAACAATTTGTCATTGCTGCAGTACTGGCTTATTTTGACGTAACCGTTGCACCAGTGCAAAATCAGGCGTCACTGCCATAGTCGTTTGTCCCTCGAAAATTACGAAACCAGGTTTAGAACCATTTGGCTTTCGTAACCTACGGACTGGCAAGTAGTCTACTGGCACATTCGCTGAATCTCGAGCCTTCGAAAAATACGCTGCTAACATCGCCCCTTCAAGTAACGTGTTATCAGATGGATTTGCATCGTGAATGATAACGTGAGAGCCTGGAATATCCTTGGTGTGTAGCCAGATATCTGATTTAGCAGCCGTCTTCATGGACAACCGTTCATTTTGTAGATTGTTCTTACCCACTTCAATCAGCGTACCATCAGTTGCATAGAATTTTTCTGGTTGGCTAACCTGAGGCTTTTGCTTCTTCTTGCTCTGCACCCGCATGTAGCCTTCTTGAATCAACTCTTGACGAATTTCTTCGATATCTTTTGGCGAGGCGATATTAATTTGTGCAAGCAAGTTTTCAAAATAATCGACTTCCTCTTGCGCTATGGCAATTTGCTCATTCAAGTACTTCACAGACGTCTTTAATTTGTTGTACTTCGTGAAATACTTCTGGGCGTTTTGTGATGGGCCGATTTGGTTAGACAAAGCAATTTTGAGAGACTTATTATCGTCATAATAATTTGGCAACTCAATTTCAGTCATGCCACGCTCCAACTGGTGCATGTATGTCGTCAACAACTCACCTTTAACCTTAAATTCATCTGCATCATCAGCTGCATCTAGTTCAGCTTGTTGCTTCTTAATCTTAGTTTTATTCTTCTTTAATTCATTTCGAACAACTCGCAAAACAATGGCCGCTTGTTGTTGCACGCGATCTCGTTCTGATTTTTCAGCAAAGTACGCATCCAACATTTCACTGAGTGTTGGATAGGTTAATACATTCCCCTGTACAGTTAACCACTCAAACGGGGTGAAATTAACACCCTTTCCCGTAGAAATTAGCCGTGGTGCTGGCTGATCGAAGCGGCCAAACCAATCTTGCGCTAACTTCATCGCATCGCCGGATTGTTGCAACACCGTTGCTAATTCTTGTGCCGAATCACGGGCAAATCCTTGGAACGTGGTTTGAATTCCCTTCGCCAAATCGTTCACATCTGGTTTATCCAAAATCAAATTAGCTAGTCCATCAAGTGATTCATACGGATTAAGCACATCTTGCTTCGGTGGCATCACATAAGTGCCACCGGGCATTAGTGTTCGTACACGATTTTGGTCAGCTGGAACGTGCTTAATCAAATCCAAAATACGTTGTGTCGGTTCGTCAATCAAGAACAAATTTGAGTGACGTCCCATCATCTCCAAGATAAGCGACGTCTTCTCTTCATCACCGAGCTCATTGCGTCCAGAAGTGGTGAACTTAATCATACGATCATTTGCCACCTGCTCAACGCGCAGCAATTGGGCGCCTTCTAGATGCTTACGAAGCATCATGGCAAAATTAGGTGCCGTTTGCGGGTTCGCATACTTAATACGAGAAATCTGAGCCCGAGCAAACGAAGGATGCGCACTCAATAACACTGGATAATTTGTACGATTATTACGAATTACCAGAAAAATTTCGTTAGGGTATGGTTGGTGGATCTTCATGATTCGACCACCAGCCAAAGTTTCATTCAATTCACGCACCATTGCGTGCGTAAAGAGACCATCAAAAGACATGATTTGTCTCCTTTCTTTTTTCTTAGACTACATTTCCGCTAAAAAGCGTCGTGACACAGATTCATCTTCTTGAAGCTTTCCAATCAAAGCATCCATACCAGTGAATTTTTCTTCACCACGAATGTAATGATGCCAACGAACGTTCACACGCTCGCCATATATTTCTTGGGCAAAATCAAACAGGTTAATTTCAACTGTCTTGGGCCGGTTTTCACCAAAGGTCACATTGTAACCAATCGATGCCATCCCGCCGTACCATTTACCAGCGATTTCCAATTCGACCACGTACACCCCAACCCCTGGTAACCGCTCACCTGACGTAGTCTCAATGTTGGCTGTTGGGTAACCCATTTCACGTCCACGGGCCTCACCGTGAACAACCACACCACTGGTTTGGTAGGGTTGCGTTAACAATTCATTCAACGCATCCACCTGACCGGCATCAACCAGTTTACGTGCGCGTGTTGAAGCACTTTCTTCTCCGTCAACATCAACACGTGAAACTTCAATGACATCAAAGCGTCCAGATGCGTAGCCGGGCAAGTGGGGCATATCTGCTTGCGCATCGCTAGCCCCGTATGTGTGATCAAATCCAGCTACAACGGCTGTTGCACGTAAACCAATCATATACTGTTCAACGAAGTCAGCTGGTGCAAGTTTCGCCAAAGCAGATGTAAAGTTAACGACGTAAGCCACGTCAACCCCCATCTCTGCAAGCAACGCTAGCTTACGTGGCAACGTCGTGAGATACGTCAAAGGGTGTTGGTGTGTGGCAAATACGACTGACGCATGTTGATCATACGTAAGCACTGCCAATTTCACACCTCGTGCTGTCGCTTCAGCTTTTGCACGATTAATTACAGCACGATGTCCCGCGTGAACTCCGTCAAAAAAGCCCATGGCTAACACAACTGGCTCGTCGGCAATTGTGGCAGCGTCAAAAGGATGATGTAATGTGATGACTTCCATTGTCAGCGCCTCTCGTTTCAAAAATTCAATGTTTTCATAATAACATAAAACCCCCGCACAAGGCGGGGCTTAGTCAGAATATTCGTGATACACCAGCTTTTAAAAAAGAATGAACATTCATTTATTAAACGCGTTGGCACCCATCACTCTCAGGGTTACCTCTCAGTCATACTATGACGCTTCCCCTGTTGAATGGCCTGGCTCTCCGGCATTTGCACCAAATTAGCCTTATCTGTATTAGCCGGCATGCTATCAGTGCCGTACCAATACACAGCACTTGGCCCCCCGCCTGTTACGTACACGGTTGGGTCATTCGTTGTCGCTGGTGCTTGTGGTTGTGAAGTAGGTGCCGTGCTGGGTTCAGATGATGCGCCAGGTGCACTGCCACTTGTGGCCGGGGCTGATACCGCTGGAGCTACTGGTGTAGCACTCACTGTATTTGCAGCTGTGCCATCAGCGTAGTTAATCGTCGCATTGGGGCTTGTATTATCAAGGTACACGATCGTTGCATCATCAGTGCCAGACTCTTCGCGTCCACCACCAACTTTAATCTGGATTCGTTTTCCGGCGTCGTCATAACCAACATAGGCTAATCGAACTTTGCGCGGAATTAATTCATCTTGTGCATATAGCGGTGTCACTTGATAATCCAACCGGAAATTTGGATGTGTCGCTAACCAACTATCCAAATGATTCTCATAGTAAAGCATGCTAGCGGTATTATCTTCATCCATACCACTATAGTTTCCCGAGTTCATCCAAGCTGTCTCAGGGACCAAGTTTCGCGCTTCATCATTTAACCCTGAGAACTGATATCCCACTAAGTGTCCATGCGCCATTAGCCAAGCCTGTTTCGACCCTGTTTGTTCACCAAACTCTGAGTACCAAAACTTAAAATTGTGCCAACCAACTGGATCATATGTTAGTCGTTCGGAACGTTTAGCAGTTGGCTCTTCTGCGTTTGATAATTGAATATGACTATCACGTGCCCGACCCAAATGATCGAGGCTCGCCATAACCATTTTTCGCTCACTAGCATAAGGCAGCGGCCTTTGCACCGTCCCATTTAACCTTTGAACTTGCATCTCTGGATTTCCTGACACAGTGGCAGAGCTCGAGGCTGCAGCCGCTTTAGATGATGCACTGGATGAAGTTACAGATGTGGCCGCTTTCTTTTCACTCGAAGCCTGACTCGTTGCATGTGATGATGCCTTTTTTTCAACATGTGAACTAACCTGTGATGATTGGTTCTTTGCATCATCGTGTGACCCACCAGATGCGCCAACACTGACAAACAACAATAAGACCAGGCCAACCAAACCGGTCGCTTTTAATTTATTGCTCATAACGTTGCCCACTAAGAATTTTTTTAGTTTAGTGTACAGAAAAACACCATTTTTAGCTGGTGTTTTTACAAGTTCTTAATGATACAAATCAAAGCGTCCCTTAGCCGTGACTTGCTTAATCCCGCCAGTTTATAATAACGATTTATTCATAATGACCTTTTTGAGCATCGATGCCGGATAGCCACGGACTTCATATTCATCGCCGACCACCCCCAATCACACTCGTATTACCAATTGAACAAACTGTACCGAGTGATTTATATGTAAATGGTGTTAATTCATACCCTGTTACCGCAGCTAAGACATTTTTGCCTGTAATTTTCCCCATAACCAACGCTAATTGTGCAGTTGTTAGTAAGATTTGGCCGGTTTTTGAATCCGTGACCGCTGCAACATCTCCTACAATATAAATTCGATCATCCGCTGGATCTTGCAGATAAGGCGTAACACTCATACGGTTTTGTTTTGCTTGGTAACCTGATGCAGCCATAACACTCGACCCCCGAACACCGGTGGCCCAAATAATCGTGCCAGCAACCACTTCACCATTTTCATCTGTCTCGCGGTCGGCATAGTGCATCACATCAGGCTCAATGGCATTAATAACCTTTCCCTTATTCAACAACCGCCCCACGCCCTGTAAAACTGCCAAACCATAGTCAACTAGGCGCTGAGAAAAAACACTTAATGCCGCTTAGCGCCATTAGGCTCGCATAGCCAGTCCCTAAAATTACCACGTTTGTTTTCTCTGCCATATCTATTGTCTCCTTTTACGCGATTTCTCAGCATATTCCTAACCATGCCGGACTGCTTTAGTCTGTATTTTAGGCGGTGACTTTGAAGATTTTTAGGTGCGACACTTACACAGGTACCAAATCTAATGAAAAAAGCGTCACATCACCACTCAAAACTGGTACTGCGACGCCTTAAACAAGACCTATTCAATTGAAAATGTTCGATACGGGCGGTACTGATTACGATCTGCCCGCCATTCAAAGACTGATTTCACATCACCTTGGTAGGTAACAACAATCTTATCTGCCACGGGAATTAAGGCTGTTTTAGGCAAGCCAATTCCATTCTTAACTTTTGCCCATTGATCGTCTGTTAACGCAACATGTGGATATTGTGCCACAGCGCTATCTAACGGTTGTAACCAAGTATCCACATTCCCGTTTGTTGTCATCATTTCAGCAATATCCGTTAACGAATGAGCTTGGCTTAAGTCATAACCGCCAGCCTTTTGGCGTGTAAGCTGACTCATGACTGCCGGTACACCAAGCTGTTTACCCAAGTCAACAGCTAGTGTGCGAATATAAGTCCCCTTAGAGACCTCTGCAATAAACATAAACTTTTGCGTTTTCGTCGTTTCGTCAAATATCGGTTCAGACGTACGATCAAATCGATAAATAGTCGCTTGGCGCTCAGGGCGCTCGACAGTCTCGCCGGCACGCGCGTATTCATATAAACGTCGGCCGTTAACTTTAACTGCAGAAAACATCGGTGGAATTTGAGTGATGTCACCCGTCAAAGCCTTCATGGCATCTGCAATTTCGTCAGTCGTAAACGGCCGTGACAAAGCTTGAGATTCGACTACTTCGCCATCCAAATCCTCAGTGGTTGTCGCAAATCCAAATGTTACTTCACCCGTGTAAATCTTACCGGACTCTTGCAAAAATTCAATTGCCTTAGTAGCTTTACCCAGTGCCACTGGCAGAACCCCGTCAACTGATGGGTCTAACGTCCCAGCGTGACCAATCTTTTTCATGTGTAAAATTTTACGTAACTTGAACACAACGTCGTGTGACGTCATGCCTGCTTCTTTGTACACCGGTAAAATACCATCCATAATGTAATCCTCTTATCACTTTTTAGCTATGTATGAAAATAGCGACCCAAAGTAGGTCGCCATTCTCTAAATTATTAGTCGTTTTGGTGTAGCTGACGAATCAAATCATCAATCTTGTTACCATATTGGACAGATTCATCCTTAACGAACTTCAATTCTGGCGTCTTGTAAATTGCCAAACGTGATCCCAATTCCTTACGAATCAAACCAGTGGCGGCTTCCAAACCAGCAGCGGCCTTTTGGTTAACAGATGCCAATTCTGACAAGACACTATAATAAATCTTAGCTTGTTGCAAATCGCCAGTGACTTCAACACCGGTAACAGTGACACCTTCAACTCGAGGATCGCGGATGCGTTTTAGCAATAAATCATTGACTTCACGTTGGATTTCTTGTTCAAGACGTCCAACACGGAAATTTTGTTGTGCCATTTTAGCTCTCCATTTCCTTTGTTAATTAGCGAGGAATCTCAACCATTTCGTAGGCTTCGATTACATCACCAATCTTTTCATCATTGTAGTTTTCAATCGTCAAACCGAAGTCGTAACCGTTCTTAACTTCCTTAACGTCATCCTTAAAGCGACGCAGAGAAGCAAGCTTACCGTCAAAGATAACGATACCATCACGGATCAAGCGAACTGAAGAGTTACGCGTAATCTTACCTGATGTCACCATACCACCGACAATCGTTCCAATCTTAGAAACCTTGAACAACTCACGTACGTCAGCTGTACCAACAATTTCTTCCTTGAACTCAGGATCCAATTGACCCTTCATAGCAGCTTCAATTTCATCGATTGCGTTATAGATAACATTATGCAAACGAATATCAACCTTGTCTGAGTCCGCTTGTTGACGAGCTTGTGGCGTAGGACGCACGTTAAATCCAACGATAATCGCACCAGAAGCTTCAGCCAACGTGACATCAGATTCGTTAATCGCACCAACAGCCGTGTGCAAGATATCAACCTTAACACCGTCAACGTCAATCTTACGGAATGAACCGGCCAATGCTTCAACAGAACCTTGCACGTCAGCCTTGATAATAACTGGAACAGACTTCATTTGCTTTTCTGCCATCTTGTTAAACAAGTCTGAAACAGAAACGACGTTGTTACGGTTACGATCAGCAATCAAAGCACGCTTAGCACGCTCTTCACCAGCTGCACGGGCAGTCTTTTCATCTTCAAAGACGACGAAACGGTCACCAGCAGATGGTACATCATTCAACCCAGTAATCTCAACTGGTGTTGAAGGAACAGCTTCCTTAACACGACGGCCACGGTCGTTCGTCATTGTACGAACACGTCCGTATGTGTTACCCACAACAATTGGGTCTCCAACGTGCATCGTTCCTTGTTGCACCAAGACCGTTGCAATTGTTCCGCGACCCTTGTCCAAACGAGCTTCAATAACAGAACCAGCCGCACGTTGATCAGGGTTTGCCTTCAACTCCAACACGTCAGCCGTCAACAAAATCATCTCCAACAATTCTTCGATGTTTTGACCAAACTTGGCTGAAATGTTGACGAAGATTGTGTCTCCACCATACTCTTCTGGGATCAATTCGTATTGCATCAATTGGTTGATAACGTTTTCTGGGTTTGCACCAGGCTTATCAATCTTGTTAACTGCAACGATAATTGGTGTACCAGCTGCCTTGGCGTGATTAATCGCTTCAATGGTTTGTGGCATAACACCGTCATCGGCAGCCACAACCAAGATTGTGATATCCGTGATATCAGCTCCACGAGCACGCATCGCCGTAAAGGCCGCGTGTCCAGGCGTGTCCAAGAACGTAATCACGCGACCTTCATCAGTCTTAACTTGATAAGCACCGATGTGTTGCGTGATTCCACCAGCTTCACCTTCTGTAACGTGTGAGTTACGCAAGTAGTCAAGCAAAGTCGTCTTACCATGGTCAACGTGTCCCATGATCGTAACGACTGGGGCGCGAGGAGTCAAGTTTTCTGTGTTTTCTTGCTCTGCTTCAAAGAACTTGTCGATGTCGGCAATGTCGACTTCAACCTTTTGCTCGGCTTCAATACCGTAATCGGCAGCCAAGATTTCGATTGTGTCAGCATCCAATGATTGGTTTTGGTTAACCATCACACCCAACATGAACAACTTCTTGATGATTTCCGTGGCATCACGGTGAATCAACTTCGCAATATCTTGCACGTTCATGCCAACTGAGTAAACCAAAGTTTCTGGTAATGGTTGGTCCTTACGTACTGTTGGTGCTGGTCGGTTTTCGTTATTACGGTTACGACCAGGTCCCTTCTTACCCTTCTTTTTGTTACGGTTATTACCGTTCCAATTGTTGTTTGGGCGACCGTTGCTTCCACCGCGGTTGTTGTTGCGGTTGTTATTGTTGTTACGGTTACCACCTTGGTTACCGTTACCATTGTTTGAACGGTTTTGGTTACCTTGGTTGTTGTTACGGTTTTGGTTATTACCACCGTTATTTTGGGCTGCCTTAGGAGCGTTGTTTTGGGCAGGCTTCTTCGGTGCCTCGGCCTTCTTTTCGGCCTTTGGTGCTGCCTTAGCAACTGGTTTTACGGCATTCGTCAACGTTTTCACCGCCTTATCGTCAATTGTTGACATGTGGTTCTTAACGTCCAAACCAGCCTTTTCAGCTGCTGACACTAAGTCCTTTGATGAAACATCTAATTCCTTCGCCAATTCGTAAATGCGCTTGGTCATGTGTCATCCTCCCTAGATTTCTAAGTATTCCCGCATCTTTTTCGCAAATCCTCGGTCAGCTACTGCAATGACAGTACGCGCTAATCCGGTTGCGTCAGCTAATTCTTGTCGTGTCAAAGCGGTTGTAAATGGCACGTTATAGCTGGTTGTCTTATCTGTAAATTTTTTCATACTACTTGCACCGCCATCTTTAGCAAAGAAAACTAAACTTGCTTTACTGTTTCGAATTGAGCCAAGTACCATATCCTCACCGGTCACTAGTTTGCCAGCGCGGCGCGCTAAACCCAATAAGTTTAAAAGTTTTTGCTTATTTTGCATCGCCAAACAATTCCTTACGTGCAGCTTGGTGCTCGACGTAGGCAATCAACTCATCATAGAAGTTATCATCAAGCTTCGTTGCAAAAACACGATCAAACGTGCGCTTCTTCTTCGCCATCTCGGCAACTTCAACTGACAATGAAATATAGGCCCCTCGACCGTTTGCACGGTTGGTTGGATCAAGTTCAACGTTACCTTCGGGGGTACGTACGATGCGCACGAGTTCCTTCTTCGGTACCATTTCACCGGTTACGATGTCTTTTCGCATTGGAATCTTACGTGGCTTCATGAGCACACCTCCTTAGGCTTCTTCTGATGCCTCGAAGTCGTCGGCCACATCAGCTTCGATAACTGGTGCGTTAGCGGCTTCGTTTTCCTTGTTTGCCATGTCAGCAACAACAGCGTCACGTTCGCTTTCAGGCTTGATATCAATCTTGAAGCCTGTCAAACGGGCAGCCAAACGGGCGTTTTGTCCACGCTTACCAATAGCCAAAGACAATTGGTAATCAGGAACCAACACCGTTACAGCGCGGTCGTTTGTTGGATCAAAAATAACATCGACGACTTCAGCAGGGTTCAAAGCATTCTTGATAAATTGGGCTGGATCTTCTGTCCATTCCACAATATCCATGTTTTCGCCTGACAATTCAGTCACAACGGCTTGCACACGGGCACCACGTTGACCAACCATTGTTCCAACGGCATCCAAGTTGCTGTTATGTGAATAAACCGCAATCTTTGAACGATCACCAGCTTCACGAGCGATTGACTTAATTTCCACCGTACCATCAAAGACTTCAGGTACTTCGGCCTCGAACAAACGCTTAACCAACTCAGGGTGTGTACGTGAAACGAACACTTGAGGTCCCTTTTGTTCGTTTTGAACTTGTGACACCAATACCTTAATTTTGTCACCCATCCGGTATGACTCATTTGGCATTTGATCACCTTGCTTCATGGCAGCTTCTTGGTTACCAGGCAAGATAATGTACAAGAAACGTGAATCTTGACGTTCAACTTCTCCCGTAATAACCTCGTTCTCATAACCGATAAACTTGTCATAAACAACGCCACGCTCAGCTTCACGTACCTTTTGCATAATGATTTGCTTAGCTGTTTGGGCAGCCAAACGGCCAAAGTCAGCCGGTGTTACTTCAAAACGGATTTCATCCCCAATTTCGTAAGCCTTGTTCAATTCCAAAGCTTCTTCCAAAGTGATTTGTTCATAAGGTTCGTCGATTTCTTCAACAACCGTCTTAACTGAGTAAACCTTGATGTTACCCTTCTTTTGATCGAATTGAACCTCAACGTTTTCTGATTCGTCGTAGTTCTTTTCGTAAGCCTTCTTCAACGCTTCTTCGATCGCTTCTACCAAGACTTCTGCCTTGATACCCTTTTCTTGCTCCAAAGCGTCAAGGGCGTTTACTAATTCCTTACTCATTTGGATTCTCCATATAAAATTAGAAGTTATTTGCTTGACGAGCTTGTGCAATTGCGTCGCGCGGGACGTCAACCGCAGTGTCATCGTCCAAAGTGATTGTCAACGCTTCATCTGAAACCGTCGTTAACTCACCCGCAAAGTCTTTCTTACCATCGATTTTTTGATAGGTTGATACACGAACCATCTTGTTTATTGCCCACTCGAAATCTTCCGGTGTCGTCAAGATGCGATCCTGGCTAATCGTCAAGTTTGCTTGCTTAATTGCTGTACGTGGTACATCAATGCGTTTACGCTTACCCTTGACTGTAATCGCCAATGTCAACATATCGTCAGTGGCGGCAAGCAATTCACCGTCAAATTCATTTTCTCCGTCCACCTCTTGGTTTAAGGCAACGTGAATATATTTTTCGAGCGCCCATTCGTAATCTTGTGGCCGCTTTAATTCACGTTCTGCCCCAGGAGATGAGACATCCATCAAGTATGCCTCAGGGAATGGATCTGGTTCAATTTGGTCCATACGCTCACCAATCGTTTCGGTTAACATAACTAAATCGTCCATGTTAATTGCACCGTCAAGACGATCAACTAACACACGGAGCACCATATCTGATCCTTGTTTCTCGTAAATCACATCCCAGAGATCAAACCCTTGGTCTGCCAACTCAGGCGCTAGGACAGCTTGCACTGTTTCTACAACGTTTGTCATATTATTCCCTCCCTTCGTTCCGTAAAATCATCTATGTCAGAGGTAAAACCCTAAAAAAATGAGCGGCCAAGGAATTTCGTTCCTGGCCACTCAATTAAGAGCTTATTCATTAACAGTTATTATAATAACACCATTCTGGTGGAATAGCAACTTATATCACACTGTATATGTGTTGGCACCCTATTTTAAATCATTCTAACAATTCGTCTGTATAATGCTGGTATCTATCCGAGAAACACACAACAGGAGGCTACCCATGCAAACAGAACAACTTATTTTAACGGCCCTCAACACCGTTCGCCAGGCGTTTGTTCACGGTCGCTCCATCGATCCCACCGATTGGTCTACAATGGCGGCCACCACAGCCGTTCAAAAACACCTTGCAGCCGCACCAAGCATTAACGACGATACAGTTACTATTGATTTTTATCGAGGCGTCAAACAGCCATTGGTTGTCTTTTCATATAATCATGACGGTAAAGTCATTGCTGGTGAGACTTGAACCTGGATTAGGTTAGAGGAAACCTTGGTTGCAAACGGTACCGCATTTCGTCTGACGAGTACCGATACTGTCGATCGCCTAAATATCCTACTCGGCCAATCAATAGCTCACTATACAAAATAACGTAAAACCATTCGCTTCATAGAAGGCTTGAGTCCCTTCGTTGTGAGCATATGCCGTTGCAACCTTTGCACCGCGTGGACCACTACGCATAAAGACTTCACGTAATAGTGCCGCATCAACCCCAGCTGCCTGCAGGACTTCAGATAAAACGAGCCGCTTAATGTGCACCTCGGCACCCATAAATTCAGCAATTATCCCACCAACTGGCATTTTTTGGTCGTTTAACACGGCAATCGCAATGTCAGCGTCTGGCGTCGCTATTTCGCGACCCAGAATTCGATTTAGGTGGGTGTGTAGTTCAGTTACGGTCGTCTCTTTTAGTTCCATTGATATCCTCAAAATTTTGCATCGATAATTTTGGCATGTTGCAACTCGGCTACCGTGTGTGCACCCGTCAATTGCATCACAATCTTTAATTCTGTTGCCAAATGCTCATACACCGATTGTACACCAGCCGCCCCACCTTGGTTCAACCCCCAAAGCATCGGGCGACCAAGTGCGACAACATCTGCTCCTAGCGCAAGTGCCTTCGCAACATCCTCACCACGCCGGATACCAGAATCGAAAATAACCGGTACACGGCGGTTAACAGCCTTTGTAATCGCCGCCAACGTATCAATAGATGCTGGTGCACCATTTAGCTCACGGCCACCATGATTAGACACCCAAATACCGTCAGCTCCGGCCCCATTTGCAGCCAGTGCATCGTCAGGATCTTGAATGCCTTTGACAATGACCGGCAAGCCGTGGGCCATGTCCTTGACCTTATTAATATCGCGCAACGACAAATTTTGCTTTGCCCGTGCATAAATATCAGCAATCCCTAACCCTTCACCAGAACCGGCGGCATTCGAAAACGCTGCCAAATTCTCCATTGGCAATGGGAACGTAAAGTTATTAATAATATCGGCCTCACGATAACCACCTAACGTGGCGTCAGCGGTCAAAATAATGGCCTTATAACCGTTGTTAACTGCTTCGTCTAACAAATACTGATTAAAATCATCATCACGGGACATATACAATTGGAAAAACTTGGGCGTATCGGGCGCCGCACTAGCTACATCCGCAATACGTGAATTACCATACGTTGATAGACTAAAAATCGACCCTGCAGCACCAACTCCCTTGACCGTAACTTGTTCACCATCTTGGTGCATCAGCCCGTGCGCTGCAATCGGTGCCGCAATCACGGGCATCGCAAGCGGAATATCGAACAATGCCGTACTCAAATTAGGCGCCGAAATGTCTTGCAACATACGTGGAATTAATTGATAGTGGCGAAACGCTTGTTCGTTATCTCGCAACACTTGTTCGTCCGAAGAACCACCATCCACGTAGCCAAACGCTCCCGCTTCGGTGTCGCGCTTTACGGCCTCACGCAACCGTGGCAAGTCAATAATGGTTAGCTTTTCTTCTTTTGTACTGCCTTGATAAGTCATCAGAATTACCTTCTTTTCTTGTTAATTAAGTTGCAGAACACTTTTACAACTTTTAGTTTAGTCCGCTAACAAAATTATGGCAGAAAAAAGGTGTAACCGTTTGCATAAAAAAGCACCTAACAGGATTGTTAGGTGCCAAAATCGCATTAGTGCGCATCAACTTGTGGTGCCACATCGTGTTCGTGATTATAAAACTTGTAGTATAAGAGACCAGCAATCACCGGAATAATAGCCGCAAGTAGGTACAATTCGCGGAAACTTATCAACTTTGCAATGTCACCTAAGACGAATGGGCCAACACCAATTCCTAAGTCTAAACCAATGAAGTACGTTGACAACGACACGCCTACTCGTAAGGCATTAGGTGCCATCTTCAAAGCCACGGCCTGTCCATTCGACATAAATGTTCCATAACCCAATCCGATAAATGCACCAGCAACCAACAACGTCACCCCAGAATGTGTCAAACCTAAGATAACTAACCCAATCGCAAGTGAGATATACGATGGGTACATCACATAATCCTCACCCTTCACGTCGAAGATTCGACCAGCCATAGGACGTGTAATGGTAATGACCAAGGCGTACACCACAAAGAAGAACGAACTAATCCCCACAAGGTGAATCGTCTTTGCATAAGATGAAAGAAATGACAACACTGATGAGTAAGAGAAGCCCATCAAGAAGCCAATGCTAGCAATAAAAATCGTATTGCGTTCAATCAAATTATCAAATGTCATATGACGCAAATCGGCTTTCCGTTCGGGGGTCAAAACCAAATTACGGACTGGCAAAATCAGTGTCGCAATCGTGGTCAACAAAATCAATGCAGATGACACTTCCACAATAAAACGGAAATTCGTCAAGTTAAGCAAGATCATTCCCACAAACGGTCCAATGGCTGCAGCCAGTGACGTGCTCAATCCATAGAAGTTGATTCCCAACCCCTTTTTATCCTCTGGAATGTAGTCTGTCACAATGGCATTTGTGGCAGTCGAAGCCATACCATAAGCAAAACCATTGACCAAACGAACAACAAACATCACCCCAATATTAGGAATCACTAGATAGGCAAGTGTCGAAACCAAATATAGAATCGCACCGTAGCGCAGTGACTGCTTACGACCAATGATGTCAAGTTGCTGTCCAATGAATAAACGAGCAAGCAACGTTCCAATAACGTAAATTCCTGATGCTAGCCCCGCTTGAGCTAAACTGGCGTGCAAATTTGTGTGTACCACAACGGCAATAATCACCATTAATAGATAGTACACTAAGTAAATGACGAAATTAATCGCCGTAATGCTGACAAATCCGGCATTCATAATACTGGTGAGCGGCTTTGAATCATTCATAATCAACAACTCTCGCTTTCATAACGTAATGTCCTTAATCATAGCGAAGCTGGCTTCGTTTCCAAAAAACCATTTTTTCAAAATTTAAAAACTCATTTTTGTTCCGACCTCGTGTTCTTCCTATAATAAAATCATTCAGTAACAGGAAGGATGTCAATAATGACTCAATCTAATGAACAAATCGCACACGATCTAGCGGTTGCAATTGCTAGCCAACATTATTTAAAGAGTTCTGTGCGCAGCTTTCACAACGCCATTACGGATTACGATGAAATTTACGACGAACTACTTGCCGAACTTGCCAAGATAACACACATTGCGGTATAACAAAAACATAACAGCGCTTATGAAAAGGCAGTGCGTGCACTGCCTTTTTATGTGTTAATTGGGAGACTTTCAATGGAATGGCTATTACACAAAAAAGAGTTAGATAAACTAACCCTAAAAAAACACTTACTGGAACAACCGTATACCTTAGTACCGATTAAGCAAGTTATTAATCAACTCGGTTGGTCAAAATATTTGGTCATGCATTATGGGCAGGAATTAATTGACGACATCGAGAGACTTTCACCAAACGAGCAATCGTACATCACATTTGACGCCAGTAATCAACACTTCATCGTCCAATCAGGTCATACAATTAGTCTCCATGACCTCACCTTAGATTATTTAAACCGATCGCCAAAATATCATATGCTGCTTGCCTTATTTTTGGAAAATTTCCAGTCTGTCGAAGATTTTGCCGCGCAACATGACTTTTCAACGCCCTATGTCCGCGACGAATTGCGTGAGCTTGCTGAACATCTGGCACAACAGCATATCTTTGTGACAGATAGTTTCACCTTAAATGGCAATGAAAAGGATATTCGTTATTTTTTCTTTCGCATTTTATTTGACTACTATTATCAACAAGCTAACCCCCTCACCCCAGATGCCCAAAATTGGGCAGCCCAACTTTTCAACACACTCTCACGTGTCACTACAGCAACTATCACACCTGCGATGCGCGTCGTCATGCAGTTTCAACTCGGCTTGTGGTATACCCGAATGAAGCATGGTCACATCATTTCATTGACCGACTCGACGCCAGTTCTCCGTGATTTGGTAGATTTGCCTAGCGAGAACGCCGCCTTTCCCATTACCTTGATGAACACACTTCAAACGGTGCTTGGTCTAGATATCCCGGCGGCCCATGATGAAACGCGTTTCGCCCTCAGTGCCTTATATGCCTTTGGGTTTGCCCGCAAGCATGATTTCATGCAATTAATGCCTACGCAAGCGATTACCCTATTTTCGGTCATCAACAACTGTATTCGTGTTTGCCTGCCTCGCTTCTTAGGAAACCCTGGTTTGCTAACGCCTGAACTAATGACTGATTTAGTAGATGATTTGTACACGTCTAACCTACGCCTAGTCTACTTCCATAGTGAGTTGCGTCCAGAGCCCAATATTATAGACGCCTTCCATCAATTCCCAATTTATGCGGAATTGACGATGACAATCATTAAAGAAATTGTGAAACAAATTAAATTACCGTTCGAAACTGTTCGTAATACTTTATTTGAGGATTATTTCAATACCTTCATAACCCGAATTCCACGTGAAGATGCGCTGCCACTCGTCACAATTGCATTAGATTTTGTAGACAACGAAGCCCTAAAGCGTCGCCTAATCCAACGATTGCAGGGTTTTCTTAGCATCAATATCTTTATTACAGACACACAAATCACAACTGCTGACCTCGTCATTTCAAACATTCATTTGAATTACGAAGAGCAACAAACCATCGTCTTACGGCATAGTCCAACATTGGCTGAGCTTAATGAGATTCGGCGAACGGTCAAAGAAATTACAATCGCAAAGTTTGAACGATTTACTGGACAAACCCTTTCCAATTTTTAAAACAGCTTTTTAAAAATTGGAAATATCGTTTTTGGCGCCCTCGTCACTTTCAGTTATGCTATATTCTGTGGTTGCCAAGGCGTGATGCCATAATTTTTCTTAATATAAGTGACAACGAACAAACACGCCTTGCAGCCATGATTATTCAAAAAACGTGCCGACTAACCACCGGCACGTTTTTTAACAACTAAATCAACGTAAGTTTTTCGATTATTAATTCGGGATGCACGATAATCATTGTAGTTGTTTCTTCAACTGCGTAACCCGCATCTTCAAAAGCAACTTGCACCTGGCGTTTATACGCAACCCACAACCGCATATCAGCTTGTATTAAAACATCAATTTGATTTAGTAGCTCACGGGCATTCTCGACTGTTGCATCGGCCCGGATTGTTTCGCGAAATTGATCAACATATTCTTGTGAAAAATAGTGTGGCATCTTAAGCTCACTAACCACTTCAGATAATAAGTGATCAACTTGCACATTTTCTGCCAGTACCATCATTTTCTTAACGGCCAGTTCAATGGCTAATTCCGTTAAGTATGTATTGGTTAAGTGCAGTGCCACATTACACAGCGGTGATGTTTCATGCTGACGTCGGCGCTGTTCTAATGCATCTCGTACAGTATTATGTGTTGGATTTTGATAGGTTATTGGCAATATCCTCCTCAAATTTCTTAATCGTACTGAATAGGTTTAAATATGTCGCGTCAAACGTATTGTTGAAATTCGATACCTTCATGACTAGACATTCTAATACCAGCTTGCTATAGTTAAGTTAATGCATGGAATAAGCCATGTAATACACGATTCTAAAAGACACCGCTGATTAGCGGTGTCTTTTGTCTACCAACAAAAAAGAAAAGACAACACCCAACCGGATGCTGTCTTAGCAGTCATTATTCAGTTTTTTGCACGACTTTTAATCATGAATCGCCCGTTAGCTCAAACCATGACGATTGATTTCACGATATAGCGCCGTCATTGAGGCATTTGCCAAGCGTGTGCTACGCTTTGCCACCATCACATGCTTGATGCCAGCAGTTTTTAGAACAGACTTTGCCCATGCCTTAGTACCAGTTAAAACCATTGTTGTTTCCTCCTTTGATTTTCTCTATATTTACGTACGAGCACAGCTTAACATATTCAAAAACCAACATGCAAAGAGACCTAAAAGTCACTTTAAAATCCTGAATGTTCTCTTGCATCCAAACATAACGGGAACATTTGTTGGGGCACTTAGAATAGCCGAACCTCTTCGCGGTACACGGTAACCTGCTCTTTTAATCGATCGAAATTATCAGCATCAAATTTATCTAGAACCGCTTTAGCCAATTCAATAGTGACCATCGCTTCCGCAATGACGACCGGTGCCGTTACCGCCGTTGTATCAGATCGTTCAATCGACGCACGGTGATTCTCGTGCGTATCAATATCCACACTTTGCATCGGTCGATAAAGCATTGGGATTGGCTTAACTACCCCACGTACAACAATCACACCCCCAGTTGTCATGCCGCCTTCAAAACCGCCCAGGTTGTAAACTACCCCGCGTAAACCCCTTGTCTGCATCCCAAAAAATTTCATCCATCACCTGATCGCCAAATTTTTCAGCATTTTCAAAGCCACCGCCAAAATCAACGCCCTTGAACGCATTAATACTAATAATGGCCCGCGCAATTTTTGCATCTAACTTTTCAGTCGCTGCAACGTAAGACCCCAACCTAACTGGCATCCCCGTCGCCATTA
This sequence comes from Weissella cibaria, assembly GCF_004521965.1. Taxonomy (GTDB): domain Bacteria; phylum Bacillota; class Bacilli; order Lactobacillales; family Lactobacillaceae; genus Weissella; species Weissella cibaria_A. The sequence continues at coordinate 38,988 of NZ_SDGK01000015.1, forward strand.
CTTGCACCGTACCGCCGACTGTATTTGCATCTCGTTTCGTCCAGTCGATAACAGCTTGCATCGCTTGATTGCCCTTTTCATCCAGGGCCCGCGTTGGGAAAGTTTCCGTTACAGCCCTTAATTCCGCAAGATTTTGGAACGTCGTTAAACGTTCTAGATTACTAAACGTCGACCCAATATTTCGCACAAAACCATGTACATCAACACCAACTTCTCGCAATAGCGCTTTAGCAACGGCACCTACCGCAACACGCATTACCGTCTCACGCGCAGATGAACGTTCCAACACATTTCGTAAATCAGACTGATGGCGAAATTCAATGCCCCCGACTAAATCAGCATGCCCTGGCCGTTGTCGCATGACCTTTCGCATCGAATTTTCTGCATCCGCTGGCGTATTTGGATCCATAATCTTACGCCAATGATTGTGATCATCATTATGAACGTTAAGAGTGATTGGCGAACCAAGAGTGACCTGATGGCGAACACCCGACAGAATGGCTACGGTATCTGTTTCAATCACTTGGCGTTGCCCTCGGCCGTACGCATGTTGACGCCGTGCTAATTCATGATTAATCATATCAGTTGTCACGTTTAACCCCGAAGGAATCCCCTCAATAATTGCCATTTCTTCTGGTACATGGCTTTCACCTGCTGTCATGTATCGCATGCTATTTTTTTCGATTTCTGTTCAATTTCTATCCACTACGCGCATAGTGTGTGTCCCAACTAATATGACATTAATGACGCACACGCCTAACAAACTCTGCATAACCTGTGCCAAGTGCTGTGTCGCAAATTGTCCGGTGATGGTTGGCATCAATAACACCGCAAAGCTACCTGCAAAAAAGTACCAACCAGTCGTGCGACCGTTAAGCCCTGGATTGTGTGCAATTCAATTGCGCAACTCCAGGTTGTAACGCGCCACTAGTGGCCGACATACCAAACTCATCTCCCAGAGCCTTCGCAACCCGCTTTGCTACCTCTTCATGGTTCATATTGTTCCCCTTAAAATATAGTTATGGAACCGGTTTCGTTTCTGTATGGGTTAATTGTAACCGTTTTCAAAAAGGGAACAAGTTCAAATTTTGCTTATTCTGGACAATAAGACCGCAAAAAATGCCCGATGACTACGACACATCATCAGGCATATACGTCTTACAAGTGAATTTTGAGTCATTACCTGCAACAGTTCCTCGCACGATTACTGGACAAATTTACGTATCAAACAACTTCTAAGACTGTTACATCGTCAACATAACTAGCTCCCCCAAACATTAACACCTATGATTTCATCTTGCTTATCAACAGAAAGCTTTACGACGATTTCTGAAGGACTTACCAAATTAGCTCCTTGATAAAAAATGTACTCTTTTTGACGCCGAATATTCTTCCTGAATAGATAGCACGCCAGGACACGGTTTGACGTGCCAGTTCTCGTTGATACCATACAACGGTACAAAATTACGGCAGACAATATCCGTCTCTGATGAACCAAATACATGCATACCAATAACCCCATATTGCTCACTAAGTGCCGCTATTGCCTGCCAATTAGGCTTTAGGGCGTTGAAATCATTGACATTAACCGGCACCAAATTATCTTTCCCACCTTTAGATACCACTTAAATATCATAGTTATCATTAACCGCTGAAATATCGACGGCCTCGCTTAACTTAGACTTTTCAATCTTTTCAAAAAATTACGATGGCTGCTGTTTCATAAATGTTCTTTTTGCCTGGACTTCGATCGGAATAATCCCCGCCTTGGTTTCAATTGTGTATCGGTTCGGTACAACCTTTCCAAGTTCCCGCATGAGGGTAAAATAGGCAATCGTTGCATGAGCACATAAATCCACTTCGCTCGTTGGCGTATAATACTCAAATTTGAAATCAGCTTGATCGGAACCGGAAATAAAGGCCGATTCAGAAAAAACCAAAATAGTCTATCAACTCAATACAAAATCTAATCAAAATTTTAGTATCATTTTGCAAATGTTTCTTATGTTTGGTTTCGTTTTTAAGTGTTCAAAAGAACACAAAATATATAATGGGAGAACTCTTATTTTGATAAATAAAAAGTCAATTACTACTTCACTGATGCCGGCAACATTTCTACAAGAGGCGCTCTTGTTTCATGGTATCAACAATGAAATTGTCAGCTAAGTCAAAAACAGCCGCTATTTTTGGCAGTTTAACAACACTTGTAGCGTTAATTCTTAGTGCCTTATTTCCAAAAGTAAGTATCACTATTTTAGTTGTTTGGTTAATAGCGTTCATTATTGGTGTATCAAAAATTTCTCATTCAACGCCTAAAACTAAACAATTTTTGCCTCTATGAGGAATACTCAAACGGTTGGTTATGAACATAAAAAGAGTCAGCAAATGTGACGTCCCCCAAAAATTTGAAATAACTTTCGAGGAGGGAGTTCTTATTTATTGGCGGCCTAATTACTTCCGTTAGAAACGGCTATCCCACATACGGCGATGAGCCAACCGTTGTATCGCCCGAACGGACCATGTTCAAAATACAAACGCCAATGTCGCTTACCAACCCGCTTTGGACCATTACAGCAAGTAATTGATTGTTGTTTATTGTGTAATTACACGGATAAATACAAAAATACCATCACCCCGACACCGCTCTACTAGCTAGTTGTTAGAGCAGCGTCGGGGTGATGGTAATACTAGAAAAAATAAATCGGCATACGCTCTGCGCGCTTGCGGATAAGTAATTGAACCACCACCAATTACGCCCATCTTGATTGCATCTTTTATTTCACCCAAAGATATACCTAATTTAATACAATTTCCAAGGTGAAAATCAACACGCTCATCACAACGGGTTGCGATTGAAATTGATAATCCCATCAACTCCTTATAGCGCATTGGAATTGCACCATCAGCATATACCTCGTCATCCAATGCGGAGAATTGTTCAAAGAACGAGTCATTAGTCATTTAGTTTGTCTTGTACTCGTTATGATTATTGACCGCCAATTCGCGGAATAGCTCAATTTGAATCTTAACGGCTATCAACAAACTCCGGCATCTTGTTTTTTGCTCGCTAGGTGTAGCTTCATATTCGAGCCATTTGGCTAATCAATCATCGCGTACTCGCCCAGTAAATGAGCAGAATTACACTCCGCAATGCGTTGATGTTATTGGAGTTGTCGCCATTTTAAATTTTTCGTCTCGGGTTGCCCTTTTCAAACGTGTGGGTACCATGTAAGGTACGAATGTAGCTGACGTAAAATGACGTAAATTTCGAATAACCAAAAAAGAAGTAAGCAGTATCATAATCGTTGATACCGCTTACTTCAAGCAATCCACTACTGTAAAGTAGCTTCGATGGGCCTAGCAGGACTCGAACCTGCAATACCCGGTTCGTAGCCGGGGTGTTTATCCAATTAGCATATAAGCCCAATAAATATTTAATTTGATTCTAAATCTAGAATCAGAAGCGAACAACGGGATTCGAACCCGCGACCTCTACCATGGCAAGGTAGCGTTCTAC
>NZ_SDGK01000016.1 GCF_004521965.1 Weissella cibaria
CTGCTATTAGTTTACAGGGCAGAGAAAAATCTGTCCGTAAATCTAGCATAAGAGCACATAGTGGATGTACTGTTTCCAAAAAGCGATGGGCATATCCTGAGTCGGACGTAGTGTGGTGAAACGTGGCGACATAATGCCGTCTCCGATGTCATTCAACACAAATCGACCAAACGCGAATTGCTTACTTGTGTGACCCTCAAAGGCAACATCACCTTCTCGAAGTACTTTGAATGAGGCCAGGGAATCTTCAGAGGCTCCGTTACCTTCCTCTTTAAATCGCATAGTCGCAATCGAGATAGTTCTATCTGAACCAAATTGTTCTTTGTTACGCTCAAGGTTCTTTTTATACAAATCAGAGAACTTACGCTGTACCCAAGTAAACGCTAAAGTAAAATAATGGTCATAATCTTGTTTGGGTACAGCGTAAGTTAACTGATATCTCTGAAAAGGTCACCGAAAAGAACTCGAATAATGAATTTTCGGAGACATTAACCAACTCAGCCGAGTATGGCATTATCAGCCAACGTGATTTCTTTGATAAGGATATTTCAAACGAGAAAAACTTGAACACGTATTATGTTGTACGCGACGGGGACTTTGTTTATAACCCTCGGATTTCAAACTTCGCGCCCGTTGGCCCAATTAAGCGCAATACACTGGGACGTACCGGCGTTATGTCACCGCTTTATTACGTTTTCCGAACGCATGACGTTGATGGGTTGTACCTGGAAAAATACTTTTCAAGTACAAAGTGGCATCGATTCATGGAACTTAACGGGGATACAGGAGCTCGTGCTGATCGGTTTTCAATTAAAGACAAAGACTTTGTACAGATGCCAATTCCGCTGCCAAACTTGGAAGAACAAAGTAAGATTGCGCGCTTTCTTGAGAGTGTGGACAACCTTATCGCTGCTAACCAGCGTAAAGTTCATGATTTAAAACAGATAAAAACTGCGTATTTAGAACGTATTTTTAATCAAACTTTGCGTTTTTCAAGCTCTACCAGCCCTTGGGTACAGCGTAAAGTGAAGTCAGTATTTGAGGAGCGCTCAGAACGTTCAGGTGTTGGTGAGATGATTTCCGTAACGATCAACCATGGCGTAGTACCTGCGTCGTCATTGGACCGCAAGGATAATTCGAGTGAAGATCGTTCCAACTACAAGGTTGTGAAGCAAGGTGATATTGCTTATAACTCCATGCGCATGTGGCAAGGTGCTAGCGGTGTATCACGTTACGAGGGCATCGTAAGCCCAGCGTATACAATCCTTAAGCCGATTGAAGGAGCTAATTCAAATTTCTTCGGGTACCTCTTTAAGACAAACAAAATGATTCAAACATTCCAAAAACATTCTCAAGGATTGACGTCGGATACTTGGAATTTAAAGTATCCAGCTCTATCTGAGATTCAGATTTCATACCCTGATTCAGGGGATGAACAAGCGACTGTAGCGAAGCTATTTGAAGCATTGGATAACCTTATCGCTGCTAACCAGCGCAAAGTAGATCTGCTCCAAAAACAAAAGACAAGCTACTTACAGAGGATGTTTATATAAACAATCCTTGTTTTTCAAAGTAAAAAACATTAAAGCTTGGCTGAAAAGTCGGGCTTTTTTTCGTATGATAGTCCATGCGATCGTCGCCATCAATTTTAGGAGGTGTCAAAAATGACACAAATATTATTTCATAAGTACTTTGCAGAATGGTTAGAACTTTACAAACGTGGTGCAGTGCGTGATGTTACTTTTCAAAAATACGAGAACACTCTTGCTCACATCCAATCTCTTGCTTCAAAACAAACACTTAAATCGTTAAACAGGCAGGCTTACCAGCAATTATTAAATGATTATGCGACCAGTCATGAACGACAAACAGTCATGGATTTTCATCATCAAATGAAAGCCGCTCTATTAGACGCATTGGATGAAGGGTTGATTACTTCTGATCCGACAAGAAAAGTAGTAATCAAAGGGACGGTTCAGAGAAAACACAAGACTAAGTTTTTACATCAACATGAAATGACAGCATTGTTAGCACAACTTTCACTAGGCGATTCAATAAATACAGATTATTTAGTATTGTTAATCGCCAAAACAGGTTTAAGAATTTCTGAGGCTTTAGGATTAACTCCTTCTGATTTCGACTTTAAACATCATGTGATAAAAGTTTCTAAAACTTGGGACTACAAACACTACAGGGGTGAATTTGCACCAACGAAAAACAAATCATCTGTCCGAAAAATACCATTAGATTGGCAAACGGCAATGATGTTTTCCCAACTTATACGTGACCTACCTCTTGAACAACCAATATTTGTTAATCCAACCAAAAGAATATATGTACAAACACTGAACAATCAACTAGAAACATTATGTAATAAGGCAGGTATACCTGTAATTAGTTTGCATGGTTTACGCCATTCACATGCATCACTACTTCTCTATGCCGGTGTTTCGATTGCCACAGTTTCGCGACGCCTGGGTCACTCCACAATGAATACTACCCAAAGAATTTATCTTCACGTTATTCAAGAATTAGAAAATGCTGACAACGATAAGATAATGAGATACTTAACATCTCTTATGTAAATAAAAAGCCTGAATTTACGACTATCAACATCGTAAATTCAGGCTTTTGTATATTCATTTAGATAAAGATCTTTTGTAGATAAGCAGACTTCTGTTTTGTCAAAGCATCTACCTTTTTCTGGTTAGCAGCGATAAGGTTGTCAATCTTTTCGAATAGGCCACCAATTTTGATCTGTTCGTCCTCTGATGGCACAGCCGTAGACACTGAATTAATCGTTGCCTTAGAAAGTGAAGGCACACCTGTTGATTCATCTAACTTTCGCCAGTTAACCTTTTGGAAAATGTCAAACGTAAAATTCAAATCAAATCCGACCCTTGGAATCGCATAAAATAACGTATCTACGGTCCAAAATGGAGCGCGCAGAAGGTAGGGATTATCTATCGTTCCCTTACGACCAATTCCAATTGCATCATCATTTTGCGAAAGCGCCTCATCGACACTAAGCATGTATCCGCCCGTACCATAAACTGGAATATCACCTTCACTTAGGTGTTTATAGTCCCGGCCACTCTTAACATCAACAACTTCACCAAGGTTACGCTGTACCCAGGGTTCAGTAAAACCACCGAAACGGAGTTTTTGATTAAAAATACGCTCTAAATAGGCGAATTTTTGATTTTTAAGTGCATCTACCTTACGCTGGTTAGCAGCGATAAGCTTATCTAAGCTTTCAAACAACTCACCAACATTTTGTTGTTCATCTTCGTTTGTAGGAAGTGAGATGACCTTATTTAACAAATCGGCTTTTGTAATTCCTTTGATTGAAGTGCCTTGAGCGTTGGCTGCTTCGTTCTTAAGCAAGCGATACAAAAGGTACAGAGTAAACTTGGTATCACCAGTCAAATCACTTAAAGACAAGAAGTCTTGACTAGTTGCATATTCAGTATTTACAAGGGCTAACTTACCAACTCCCACTCGTGTAACCACTGCGATTGATCCGCCGGGAATTCGCTTCGCTGCGGAATTTTTAACAGCCTCAGCGCTGATTAACTTGGTTGAATACTCGTTTAAAACATCGTCCTGAACCAAATCAGAACTTTGAATCCAAGGCAAATCACCTTCCCAGAATTCCGGTACTGAGGTCTTTGGTGTACCACCACCAAATGTATCTTCAGCTAAATCTGACACCTTACGCTGTACCCAAGCGTCAGAAAAGCCTTTAAACCGTAACTCAGGCACACTTTTATTTTGATTTTGTACCATGTTACTCAGCTCCTTCCGTTGAAATTAATTCCGCCTTCATAGCTTCAAATTCTGCTTCCAGCTTAGCAATTTCAGCATCAATATCCTTCAAATCTTGCTCAACTTGTGCGAGATCAATCGGCGCTTCTTCTTCAAATGTATCAACATATCGTGGGATGTTTAAGTTGAAGTCATTCTCCTTAATTTCATCAAACGAAGCATCATGTGCATACTTATCCACGTCCTCACGAGCTAAGTAAGTATCCAAAATCTTTTGGACATTTTCGTCCGTCAAAGAATTTTGGTTCTTACCCTTTTCAAATTCGTTTGACGCATCAATAAATAATACATCCTTCTTAGTACGGTTCTTCTTGAACACCAAAACCGTCGTTGGAATTGACGTACCGTAGAACAGGTTAGCTGGCAAACCAATAACGGCATCCAAAACGTTATCTTGTTCAATCATGTACTTACGGATGACACCTTCACCAGCACCACGGAATAAGACACCGTGCGGCAAAACGACAGCCATAGTTCCTGACGCATCCAAGTGGTACAACATGTGTTCAACGAAAGCGAAGTCGGCCTTTGACTTAGGTGCCGTCTTACCGTACTTACGGAAACGTTCATCATCCAACTTACCGTCTGGTTGCCAGTTAGCTGAATATGGTGGGTTTGCGACAACTGCTTCGAACTGTTGTTCTGCAAACATATCATCTTCAAGAGTATCGCCTTGGTGCATCTCGAAGTCAGTTGGCTTAACATCGTGCATCAACATGTTCATACGAGCCAAGTTGTATGTCGTACCGTTCAATTCTTGACCGTAGTAATTTGCAACTTCCACGTTATCACCAACACGAAGCAACAATGATCCTGATCCCATAGTCGGGTCATAGACTGACTTCAATCGTGTCTTACTTGTCGTAACAAGCGCAGCCAATAACTTTGAGACTTGTTGTGGTGTATAGAATTCACCGGCCTTCTTACCAGCTGATGCGGCAAATTGACCAATCAAGTATTCGTAGGCATCCCCAAGCACATCAATCTTGCTATCACCAGCGTTAAAGCTAATATCAGCCAAGTGCTTGATAACTTCAGCCATCAACTCAGAACGCTTTGCTGGTGTGTTTCCTAAACGTGATGAGTTCAAATCCATGTCTTCAAATAAGCCACGGAAATCTTCTTCTGAAGCATAACCAACTGTTGAGGCTTCAACTTCGTTAACTGCTTCTTGCAAGTTTTCGATTGAGAATTGACCAGCCAAGATATCCTTAACCATCTTGCCAAACAAGTATTGTGGTTGAACAAAGAATCCAAGTGAGTTAGTAATTTCGTCTACCAAGTCGCTCTTAATTTCGTTATCGTTGTACGCTTCTTCGAACGTAATACCGTCTGCAGCCAACAACTTATCCGCATACTCCTCTACTCGTTCCGAAAGGAAACGGTAGAAAATCAAACCTAGAATGTAGTTTCGGAATTCGTTCGCGTCCATGTTACCGCGCAAATCATTTGCGATGGCCCATAGTTGCTTTTGTAGTTCTGCTTGCTGTTGCGCCTGCGTTTCGTGCGTTTCTGCCATTAATCCTTCTCCTTATGAGTGACATCGGCAAGTGATGCCAATGTTAATTCTGTAAATAGTTGTTCGCGACGTTGAATCAATTGTCGTCGGCGTCGCATCATTTGATATAACCTACCAATTTTTTGTTGTACCTTTATCGGCGGTAGATCGATTTCAAATTCTGTAATCGACTTCAATGACAGCTTAGGCATTGTTGTACCTGTTACCGCGGCATGAATCAATCTTTTCGCAGCGGCCGACTCGTTAAACCAATAAACCAAGTAACCGGCATCCAATCGTGTTTCGTCAGTCTGAATCCACGAAAAATTTGAATCCAAGATATATGGCGTTCCATCAGGATCGACTCCCTTAGAAAGGGTCATTCGACCACCAATAATTGCCAACACCACTGAATCAGCTGGCATTGGCGCAAGACCGTCAGCCATGTCCAAATATCTCGGATCATCATTTCGTCCTGCTTCACCAGATTCACTAGCAAATACAGACATATCGTATAAACGATAATCACCCGAAGTTGTCTTCAAAGGACTTCTTTGCGCCAACCTTGTCACGACTTCGCCGGATTTAAACGTCATTAAATCCCCAAGTTGCATATCACCCTCCTTGCTTCTTTTGAAATAACTCATTATTTCTTTTAGACAAATAATAATATAGCAGTCTTAAAAGATTGAGTCAACGAAATAAATCATTATTTCAAAAAAGAGGCCACGGTGGCCTCTTTTCGTTTAAGACAGAATGTACTTGTCTACCGCCTCTTCAACGAAGCTAACAATTTTCTTCTTCAATGAGCGAGTCTTCATAAACGTGAATCCCATTCCCGCTAATTCAGTACTCATCTCTTCTTCCTTCATCTTATGAGCAAACTCGTAATCATTAACCTTTTCATCAACGAATTCTGGTTCAAGTTCATTTTCCTTGGCGAACTTCTCAATGTCTTGATTACGACGATCAATCAAATAGTTGTTCAATGAATCAGGTACGCTGTCTCCTGGATGAAGTTGTGGCACAACCTCATCCAAGAATTCAGCCAACAGTTCAGCCTTCGTCTTCAATTCCTTTGAATCGGCATTGTTCAACAAACGCTTAATCTTGCGAACATCATCCTTGTAATCGCCAGGAGTAATTGCACGAATCAACTTAACGATATAAGAAACGTCGATAACATCACGGGCAATCAAGTCTAGTTCAAAGTCGATATCATCCAGAACTGATACCTTACCCGCATCGTCGGCACCATCTCGTGTCCGCTTCTTCCATTCTTCGTAGGCAGCGTAGTACTTTCCACGATAGTTTTCGAGATCTTGCTCAGAAAAATCAGAGAAGTTTGCCCAATCAAATTCATCATAGACATTAATCTTGTTAAACGTGCGCAAAACATCTCGGAATGATTGCACAAATTCAGCCAACTCCTCGTCCGTTGCGTTATACAACGCATCAACGGATTCAGGCGTTGGAACAACCTTGCGCAACGTGACAATGTTATCGACAAATTCACCATGCAATTCATTGTAATCCGGCGCGAAGAAGCTCGACTTGTCACCATCGGAGAACAGCGTCACAGCCTCATCTGTCGCCTTCTTTAAATTGCGATATGACACAATATTTCCAAATGGCTTTGACTTTTCTTCCACACGGTTAGTTCGTGAGTAAGCTTGAATCAAGTTGTGCCACTGTAACTTCTTATCTAAGTAAAGTGTCGACATACGAGGCGCATCAAATCCGGTCAAGAACATGTTAACAACAATCAAGATGTCGATATTATCTTCCTTGGTGTTCTCGTTTTGTTCCTTCATACGCTTTGAAACGTCTGCAAAGTAATCTGGGAATGTGTCCGTTGAGAAGTTAGTGCCGTACTTGGCATTGTAATCAGCAATGATTTTATCCAAACCAAGACGTGAAGTCTGCAATTCTTCAGCTGGCTCACCTTGATTATCTTCGTTGTCCGCTTCATTCGCAGTCCATGTGAAGATGCTTGAGACATTCAAGTCCGTCTTCATTTCCTTGAAAATCTCATAGTATTGCAAAGCAACACGTGTGTTTGGCACCGCAAAGATGGCGTTATAGTGACGCCCCTTTGAACGATTTCCGTGATTCAACACAATATGTTGCGCAATCATCTTCAACCGATCTGGATTTTCCCATACTTCTTTTTTGTCGATACCCTTTGCAACCGTGTCTTCATCAGTGACGATACCATGACCTTGGATTGTGTTAATGTATTCCACGTTAAACGCCAAAACGTTTCGATCGCGAATTGCGTCCTTAATCAAGTATGAATGTAAACGCTCATCATACAAGTCATCGGTAGTACGTCCATCCTTACCAATGTTTTCCTTGAAAATTGGCGTACCCGTAAATCCAAAGTGTTGCGCATTCATAAACCATTTGTTCACATTCTTGCGCATCTCTCCAAATTGAGAACGGTGAGCCTCATCTTCAATGAAAATAACACGCTTATCGTGATAAGATGCCAAGATGTTTTTGAATTTGTCACTCGTAACTGCATTATTCAACTTTTGAATTGTTGTAATAATCAGTTGTGTACTTGTGTCAGTCAATTGTGACACAAGGTTCTTTGTGTTCGTTGTGCGGTCCAGCGCAGGTTCATTGTTCGCACCAGACTTAGGTAGGTACGAATTAAAATTCTTAGCCGTCTGAATGTCCAGATCTGAACGGTCAATCAAGAAAATAACCTTCTCAGCGTTGGTATTTTGTGCCAACAATCGCGCGGCCTTAAAAGAAGTAATTGTCTTTCCAGACCCTGTTGTGTGCCAAATATAACCGTTCTTTTCTGGGTTTACTTGTGCTTGTTTGACAATTGCTTCTACTGCGTACACTTGATAAGGACGCATAACAATCATGCGACTGTTGTCTTCGTCAAAAATCGTGTACTTCGCAATCATGCTATGCAAACGGACTGGATCAAAGAAACTCACCGTGAATAAATCAAGCTCGTTCAACCAAGCGTTCTTCTCATCGGTCCAATAGAACATAAAGTTCGAATTGAGCTTGCCATCCCCATTGGCGAAGTAACGCGTTTCACCACCGTTTGATACAACGAAGAATTGCAAGAAGTTAAATAAGAAGTTCGTACGCAAACTCTCCGTACGATAACGCAAAATTTGGTTGAATGCCTGTGTAAAGTCAACACCTCGGCGCTTCAATTCAATCTGTGTGACTGGCAACCCGTTAATCAAAATCGTCACATCATAACGATTCTCATGTAGCCCATCAGAGTTTGTAACTTGGTGGGTCACTTCAAAGATATTGTTATTCCAGTCCTTACCGTCGAAGAAATAAATCGTCAACGGTGTATTGTCATCACGAGTAATCGCAACACGCCCGTATGGTGACGTGTCTGTACCTCGGAGTAACTTACCTGTTTCAAAGATTCCTTGTGATCGGCGCAACTCATTCTGAACACGTTTAAATTCATCGTCAGAAAGTGGCGTTCCCTTCAATGCCTCAGCGTTGTATTCGTTCATTACTTGGCGAAAGTGCGCTGCCATCGACTCAACATCAGGTAGCTTAACGCTTTTGTACCCAATCGCATTCAGCTTTTGGATTAATTTATTTTCTAAATCATATTCTGATTGGTGCCCACTACTCATACTCATTACTTCCAATCTAATTTATAACGCTGCTAATTACAGCGTAATTTCTATTCCATTATTATATCAAAATGTTATGCAAATTTTATTACTTCGCTAACTCTGCACCTTAATATTCATGGTGCGAGTTGTCAGAATAAAACAAGTTATCTCTTACATGAGCTGATACTCGTCGTATCGGAGTATATGAACTCATCGCACGTTTTGTCCTTGTTTTAGATGTACTTTTCTTTGGCTTTTTCTTTTTTGTGTCTGCTTTCTTTGCAACAATCGGAGACGTGTTCTCTTTTTTTCTTACTCTTAAGCTTAGATACCGGTTCGGGCTTCTTACCACATATAACACCCGCAGCGCCTGTAGTTGCCACAATCTTGACTTTCCGCTTTCTAATGACAGGCGGTTGTGCCACGATGCGCTTTTCGACGGATATTTTATCTACAATCCCATCGTTACCGTAACTATAGTTAATTGCATGCCCTTCTTTTGCACGTGATGTTCGCAAATTACTCTTTGAACCTATTCCGCGTTTGGAATGCGCAAACCATCTTTCTTGTGCCTTTGACCACGCAACCTTATACGCCTGGAAAGTTTCAGAGTCAAACTTAATCACCTTGTTTAATAAGAAATCAGTATATTGGGGCAAAGAAGTTCGTAACTTCTTAATCACAAGGTTTTCGTTAAATGCACCTTCTTTTCCATCGTGCAAAACGCGACCCATTTTCATCCATTTTTCTAGGTCAAATGGAAAGTCATACGCCGGCATAGTTGTAATATCATTAAAAAAGCAATTAACTACTGTAATCTCAGATTTAGTATCAACTTTCTCATTTCCATCTTTTTTCTGGCTATGTTTTGCACTCACATTATGTCGCTGCAGACTGTTAGCTAGCACTCTCACATTCCAGGCTGATTGATATCGCAGGTACGTTGTTCCGTCAAAATTCATAGATAGTTTTAGCAGGTTACTTACGAATCTTTTGGTTGCGCCCGTATATTTATCCAAGCTCAAGTTTTTTATTGTCTCTATGTCCACTGACACACCGAGAAGTTTGTCCAACTTCTGCCTAGCATATTTACGGTAAGAAGATAATTCCTCCTCTTCACTTAAGGTAACGTTCCTACGTTCAATGATTCTTTCGTAAAGATTGTTTATGTTTATTTCTTCATCCTCGAACGAGTTGACAGTCTTCCAAACTTTGTTCAGAGCTTTAATGTTAATCCGATTATTTTTTAAAATTTCTGGACCACCATTTTGTGTCACTAGAGTATCCCATATATCCATAAACTCATTAAACCTGACATCACCAGTGTCTTTTAGTCGGTTTAAATCAAACGGAAAAATCATAGAACCCTTTCGGCGATACTTCATGACGGTATTTAAATCCACGAGATATTCCTTTTCCCATTCGGTCAAACTCCAAATCCTACGTAACTGACACACAAGATCTGACTGATCAAAATTCAAATACGGTAAATTAACCCATTCATCTAATGTCAAAGGAAACTTTCCCGAAATCCCACTGTCTTTAACTAGATCAAGAAGTGATTGTTTCGATCTACTTGTTATTGTTTCTTTGGCTTTACTTTCAGAAACTGTTCTACCTTCAAAACTATATTGTCTCTCCATTTTCCACGTTTCTCTCAATCTAAATCATACATAATAAATAAAATATACCACTAAATTGAATTCATTATAAATATGTACTATAAATCGAACATAATAAACGGTATTCAGGAGGAGATTTAACAAAAAAAATCCCAGGAACGCTATAACTAGCATCCCCGGGACGAATTAACTCGTGTTACCACCCAGATTCGATAGACTATCGCCAATCCACCCTCAAAAGTACGCCTTCCAGCTGATACAGCCTCCAGATATACTTGCACGCGATAACGGGCGCACCCGGGATCCACTTACAATTTCTCGCAAATACATAAAGCTCCAAGACCGTTTTCATAGTGGCTTGTTGTCGATTCACACCACCCATCGACTCTCTGTCTAACATACCAACTAATACTTATCTTTTCATCACTCGATGGACATGGGAATAGGCCGATTATTAGTAAGTGTCAATAGTTTTATCATTTAATTTTAATTAACGGTTTATCCAACCGTCAAAATCAACTTACCATGCACGCCACCCTGTTGCAGACGCGCATAATCCAACCGTACATTATCAGCGCTCAATGGCAATTTGCTATCAATCACACTGATAAAGCGACCACTGCTTAAGCCATCCAACAAAGTCTGCACGGTCTCACCACTCGCTTGTTTAAAGAAGTGAACAAAGCGCGGATCACGATGTGAACGTGCAACAATAGACAAGACATGACCATTTGGCTTGGTAGCCTTAAATGAAGCCGCCAACACCCGCTCCGAACCAACCGTATCATAAACTGCATCATACACAGCCCCGTTAGCCGTAATATCATCCGTTTTATAATCAAAACCCGTCACTTGTGGGAACTTCTCACGCAACATTTGCAAGCCCCAACCACTGGCCGTAGCGCTTACGTCGGCACCGGCATTCAGCGCTGCTTGAATGGCCATTAATCCAACTGAACCCGAGCCACCCGCCGTGAACCAAAACACGTTGGTCAGCATTAACTTGCAATCCACTGACAATGCCACTGTAACCAGTTTGACCACCTAGCACCACTGACACAGCGGTTGCGTATGCCACATTATCAGGAATGTGCGCCGCCAATCGTTCTGGCACTCAAACTTCTTCTGCGTAGGTTTTACCACCACGAACATTAGCGACTAACCGATCACCAACCTTGAAGCCACGAATATTACGACCAATCGCAATAGCCTCCCCAGCCACAGGCGAACCCAAAATCATGCCATCTCGACCACCACGGCTACCATTTCCAATCTTAATATCAATTGGGTCCACTGCAACCGAGCGCGTCTTAACTAAGATTTCATCAGCTACCACCTTCAAATTACGGACCTCTGCATCAACTAACGAATCGAAATCACCTAACCGATTTCGTGCAACTGCCTTCATGTTTCTTGCCTTCTTTTCTTATTTACGAATAGTGTACACCCGCCTAAAATAGGTAGCGAAAAATGGCCCTTAATCGGCATCAATCGTTAACTGCCGTGCCTCGGGGTTCAAAACATGCTGATTAGTTAACTCTTCAATCGTCGCAAATAGCACGCCTTCACGAATACCTGACTGTGAGAAAATCACCTTATTACTATCGATAATCGTCAACAACGTCACAATCGGCAAAACACCCCCAATAATAATATCGCCCCGGGCTTTCGACAAACCACGAATTTCAATGCGTTCCGCCTTTGTATCACCTAACAATTCGGCAAAGATATCATCGACCTCGTCCTTAGTCATTTGATAACCGTGCACGGGTAAATCCAACTGATTACGACGGTGTCGCATAATCTTAGCCAACGTTCGGTTAGAGCCACCGATGGCAATAATCGGCAAGTTCACTGCATTTGCTAACCAAGCAATATCATGGAAGTATTTATTCGTCGCCGTCAACGCGTTGAACAAACTCTTCGCACTAACCAGGTCTTTCTCCAAATGGACTTCCGTAATATTGACTGCCCCGATTGGCACGCTGATTCGTTGCACCATCTTACCGGACTTCACCAAAATCATTTCAGTCGACGCCCCACCAGTATCCAAAATCAGCGCGTCATTAACTGGTAGCGAATTCATGACCCCTTTGAAGTCATACACCGCTTCCTGATCACCTGAAATAACGGTCAGGTCAAATCCCATTGTTTCTTTAAAACGCGCTAAAAACTCCGCTTGATTGCTGGCCTGACGTACAGCAGCCGTGGCAACAGCCCGCACGTGTACCTGTTCATCAAACGTCGTATAAATTTCTTTAAATTCAGCCAGTGCCACCATTGTCCGGTCAATTGCATCTGGTTGAATCACTTTCTCATCGCCCATGCCCGCTGACATTCGCACCATTTCTTGACGGCGGTCTAATACTTCATATGACCCATCTGCATCAATGCGATTGACCATCATACGAACCGAGTTTGAACCAAGATCCAAAATTGCTAATGTAGGCATAATTTCCCTCCTCCAGTGTTAGTCGTTTTCATTTTCAGCTGCAATTAATAAGCGTTCTTGCACCGGTACCGGATCTGAATCCGCCTTTAGCTTACGTCGGACATACCGCCCATTACGGTTTTTATTGAAGCTTTGTGCCCGGTCTGACCACATCTGCCGGAAAATTTTACGAATACGGTGTTTCAACGTCGCATCGTGAATTGGAAACAGCAGTTCTACGCGCCGGTCAAAGTTACGCGGCATCGCATCCGCAGACGCCAGATAAACCGTCACATCCTCTTTATCCCGTTTAAACAGATAAATGCGTGAGTGTTCGAGTAACCGCCCAACAATTGAGCGGATTTGAATATTCTCACTCACATTAGGCAGGTTCGGCATCGCTGTTGCAATCCCCCGGACCAGCAAATGAATGTGCACCCCGGCTTGGCTCGCGATATACAACCGTTCAATCAACTCCTGGTCCGAAATAGAATTCACTTTGAACCAGATTTCGGGGTGTTTACCAGCATCGGCTGCGACAATCATTTCATCAATCTGTTCAACTAAAGTGGCACGCAGCATATTTGGCGCAATTCGAATGTCAGCCAGTTCTTGCGGTTGTGATGCTTGCCCTGTCACATAAGCAAACACGCGCCGGACATCAGCTGCCATGTACTCATCGGCAGTAAACAAACCAAAGTCCGTGTAAAAGTGAGCCGTCTTATCGTTGTAGTTACCCGTTCCCAAATGAACAATCGTGCGACCGTTCCGAACAACATAGGCCATCTTGGCATGGACTTTCATCGCTGGGAAACTTGTAAACACGGTCACACCAGCAGCTTGTAGTGTATCGACCAATTTCAAGTTGTTTGGTTCATCAAACCGGGCCTTAATCTCAACCAGTGCCATCACGTGTTTGCCCGCCTGGGCGGCTTGCGCAAGTGCCGCCACAATGGGCGAATCATGCGACACCCGATAAATGGAAATGCCGATTTCTGACACCGAGTCATCATGCGCCGCCTGCTGAAAGAAATTCAATACCGCGTCATAACTGTCATACGGATGATGCACAAGATAATCCTGTGCCACAATGTTATCAAAAATATCAGCCCGCGCCAGCGCCTTCACCTGGTGTGGCTGGTATGGGTGATAATGCAAGAAAGCAAACTCAGCAGCTTTGCCTTCTTGTTTCAATAAGTCATTTAATTCAGTCACAAAATCATACGCCAGTGGGCCCTTAACCTTAAAGACGTGAAGCCGGTCAACACCCAAAACCCGCTGCAAATGGCGTTTCAATTTGGCTGGCATCTGCGCCGAAACCGTCAAATTAATTGCTGGCGCCGTCGCCCGTTTATCAACCTCTGCTTGAATGGCATCCACCACATCAGTCGTTGATTTTGGCAAAATGGGCATACTCATATCTTGCAAGATACGGAATTGATAGACCTGCTTATCAGCCAGGTTAGTCGCTAAATCAGCAATGTACGTCGTCACGACATCCGTCGTCGTCACAAAGCGGATGTTAGGTCCTGGTACGCGGATAAATCGTGGTGTCGTCGTTGGCAGGGCAAACGTCGTCCAGCCCGCATCTCCCGTATGACCAACGACAAAGTTAATCGTCCCGTTGGATACTTCTGATAAGCTGGTCTCGTCCATTGCCTTTAAGGTCAACCGTGGCTGAATCGTCTGCTGAAAAATCTGGCGAACCGCTGTCCGGTCATGCGCCTTTAAATCCGCCACCGGCAAAATAGGTAAATGCACATTGCTCAAAGCAACTTTGAAAGCTTCATAGCTCTGGTATTGGTGCCGTAACTGCTTACGAATAGCATGGCGCACCGCATTCATTTGTTGTTGTGGCGTCATGCCCGCTGGATCCTTCTTATCATTCCCAGATTGAATATCACGAATCAAATCCGCCATGCGGACCATGTACCATTCATCAAAATTACTCTGCGTGATACTTAAAAAATTTGCTCTTTCCAAAAGTGGCTGGCCTGCATCCTGACTCAGTGCCAAAACACGTTCATTAAAGGCCAACCAACTTAACTCACGATTCATAAAATCGTGGTGTGTTAAAAAGTCTAATCTCATGAATAATCCCCTCCCCCGAGTGACCAAATTATACGCCTAATCGGTCCCAATTCTCCAGTGAAAATCAGCGAAAAATGACAAAGCGTGCAAGAATGTTACAACTTGCACGCTTTGCTGATTAATTAATTTTTACTTGTGGGTTCAATAGACCCATTGGATCCAATAAGGCTTTGATTTGGTGTTGCAAATAATCCGTCTCGCCGAGTTCATAATTGTTCCACTGATTCTTCTGCAAACCAACCGCGTGTTCACCTGAAATCGTCCCACCACGGCGAATCGTTTCCTTGAACATATCGCTAATTGCTTCCGCTACACCAGCTGGTGGCTCGGTCACATTTTGGTCCCAAACGATTGATGGGTGGACGTTACCATCGCCAGCGTGACCAGCAACGTACAGTTCAAGGCCGTACTTCTCGCCAAGCGATGTGATGTAATCCATCATGCCGGCCATCTGTGACAACGGCAAGGCCATGTCTTCCATGACGTGGTTCTTATCCTTAAAAATAGCTGGCAACATATCCTGGCGTAACTTAAGCAATGCCGCCGCTTTCTCAGGATCATCCGTTACCTGAACGTCAAAAGCACCATTCGCCGTCAACGTTTGCTCACTAATGTTGAGAATTTCAGGTGTTGAAAAATCCAGCTTAAAAATCAGCATCGTCGCATGTTTGTCAGCGTAGTGCGTGCCTTCAAAACGGTCCAAAGCAGCCACAGTCGCCGCGTCGAGCGCTTCCAGCATGGTTGGGTAGACACCTGAACGACGCAAGGCCCCAGTTCCCTTGGCCAAATCGGCCATATTCTTAAAGAACGCAATCCCAGTTAAGGGCGTCCCCACTGGGATTGGACTCAGCTTGACGGTGATTTCAACAATCACACCTAACGTTCCTTCCGAACCAACAAACAACTGTGTCAAATCATAACCAAACGCCTGCTTCAGCGTACGGCCACCTAACGTCACTAAACGACCATCCGCAAGCACAACCTTCACACCAAGAATATTATCCTTGGTCACGCCATAACGCACAGAACTCATACCACCAGCGTTTGTTGACACATTACCACCAATACTACTGATATTCTTTGAGCCTGGGTCAGGCGCGTAGAAGAAGCCAACTTCACGCGCAGCTTTATCCAAATCCTTGTTAATTACTCCCGGCTCAACAACTGCCACAGAGTCATCGGGATTCACTTCCAAAATGTGGTTCATACGATCAAGCGACAAAATCACCGCACCCGACCGGCCTCGTGAGCCGGATACCACACTGGTACCCGTTGCCTTGGTAATCACCGTCAAGTGGTACTGACGGGCTACGGCTAACACCGCTTGCACATCTGCAATCGTAGCCGCTTCAATGACGGCGAGTGGTAGGATTACTTGGTCAACCACTGAATATTGATCATCACTATACTTATACAATGTGTCTTGATCAGTTAAGACATCACCAGTTGCGACCTGCGCTTGCAAGGCCGCAATAATATCCTGGTTCGAGAACGCTGCAAAATTAATCGACATCACTTCGACCTTCCGTTTCTCAGCTAGTGTGTATGTTATGCTTACATCTTAACTCGCTTACTAAAAATAAACACAAAAGTCCGGTATTGTGGTGAAAGCTAAATTCATTCTCCAGAATACAAAATTTATCACAGTTAAAATGGTGGTACTTTATTATCTTTAATGTTTGCCCAAACCCTTTTGGCCAGAATGGTAGTAACTTGCGAAAATTGTGGTAGTGAATTCAATACTAACGATTTGAACCTAGTTTTAGCCTGGGAAGACGATAACAACGAGTTCCCGTACTGGACGTATCCAGACTGTGAATACAACAATTTTGTTTACGATTTGGGTGATAACTAACATAAAAACGTCTATCACGCGATATGAAAATCGTATGATAGACGTTTTTGTTTATGTCAGTATGCCGTTATTCACGATCTCAATTAAAAGCCACCGTTTTCAACATTCGCATCCCCAACCACAACATCATTGGCAACCAAGAAGTCGCGCAATGGTTGTAAGTCTTCTGCTTCAAAGCGGGTCTTGAAGGCTACGATTTGTTCTGCCGTGTTCGTCATTGGATCCAATTGCAAAGCTTCGGTTGGAATTGGGCGATCGCCACTAATACGTGCATCAATCAATACAGGTTCCGTCTTACCAAGCGCGACAGCCTGATCAAAGACGTCAGCCAACTCAGAAATCTTCGTTACCCGGAAACCTTGCATGCCAACTGCTTCAGCCACCTTTGAGAAATCGATATCATTAAACTCAATACCAATGTAACCCTTGTTCGTATCCTCTTGCTCATCCTTGATGAAACCAAATTGGTTATTTGAGAAGACCACGTTAATCACAGGCAACTTGTATTGCACTTGGGTCACCAAGTCCTGCATAACCATTGCTGCACCACCATCACCACTCAAACTCCAAACTTGCTTATCAGCGTTATTTAGACGGGCAGCAATCGCACCGGGAATCCCAACACCCATTGTTGCGAACAAGTTCGACGTAAAGTGACGATTCGTATCAGCCAAGTGTAAGTGACGGTTTGACGTTTGGTTCACATCACCAACATCCAATGAGAAGATAGCATCATCCGTCTTAACACGGTTAATTTGGTTATAGACTTGATACACCTGTAGGTCACCTTCAGTCTTGGTTTCCAACTTGTTCAAGTAAGCGCGCCAGTTAACCACGTTTTGCGCGTTAGCCTTGTACCAACCCGTTTCAGCACGTTCTGGCAAGACGTCAAGCAACGCTGCCAGGGCCGCCTTCGCGTCAGCCAAGAGGGCCACGTCAGCCTTGTGGCGCTTACCTAACTTAGCCGGATCAATATCAATTTGCATAAAGTGCTTCGTATTCTTGAATGAATTAGCGACTTCCGCAAATGGGAAATTGCTACCAACGAAGAGTACAGTATCCGCATTTGCCAATGCTTCCGTACCTGGCTTTTGGGCGACTCGCAACGTCGAACCCAAGTACAATGGGAAATCATCTGGCACGATTGCCTTAGCTGGATAAGTACTAATCAACGGAATCTTGAATTTATTTGAAATGTCTTGCAGTGTTTGACCAGCGCCACGCGTCCCAATCCCGAAGTAAATAACCGGACGCTCAGCTTGTTCGAGTAACGTCGCAATTTGCTTTACCTTATCAGGATCTGGTTGTGGCAGTAATGGCTGTTGATAGCTGTTAGCTGACGCATACCAAGATTCAGCCGGGATATCCTGCCATGGCAAATCAACTGGGATTTGAACAACAGCCACACCATGTTGGGCATACGCTCGGCGAATTGCTTCGTCAATCAGGTGTGGCAATGATTGTGCTGTCACCGCCGTCACGTTGTAAACCGAGACGTCCGCGTAAATTGGATTTTCATTCATTTCTTGGAATGTATCCATGTTCATACCCGACGTGCCAAACTGACCAATCAGTGCCAACACTGGCACGTGATCTTCACGCGCATCATACAAACCATTGAGCAAGTGGGTTCCTCCAGGGCCAGCTGACCCAAACGCTACCCCAATCTTACCAGTCAACTTCGCATCCGCAGCTGCCGCCATCGCGCCAACCTCTTCGTGACGGACTTGAATGTATTGAATATTGTCCTTTTCAGCTAGTAACGCATCCATCGTTGAGTTGAACGAACCACCAGGAATCCCGTATAGGTGATCAACACCCCAGGCTTCCAATACCTTAACCATTGCGATTCCTGCTGGAATCATCTCTGCTTGTTCTGACATGTTATGCCTCCCCAAAATAGCAAAACCAAAAACACTATTAAATTGTAAGCGCTTTCGCTTACAACTTAATAGTACGCTCTTTGTTTACAAATACAAGTGACAATTTTATGTAAACTGTCAAAAAAGCCACACCCTAACATTTTTAATCACATGTTGGTGTGTGGCTTTGTTAGCAATCAACGGCCCAAATTGTTTCATCAGACGTCGACGCGTCATCCGTACCATCTGAGGCAAATTCGGCCCGAATGTTTTTGGCCTCCCGAATAAGTTTAATGAGCAGTCCGCCATCCCCAATCGGACATTGTATGTCGTCGCATTTTTCTGAACCCGTTCGTCATTTAAAAATGCCCACATGACATCCTTTGCTTCCCCACGCATCACAACCTTTCCGAACTTGTGATCCAAAGCAAATTCCAATTAATCTTTCGAGTGAATGATTGGGTTGCCAGCGTCATCCAAAACAACGTTG
Organism: Weissella cibaria; assembly: GCF_004521965.1. GTDB lineage: Bacteria > Bacillota > Bacilli > Lactobacillales > Lactobacillaceae > Weissella > Weissella cibaria_A. Next base: position 19,292 of record NZ_SDGK01000016.1, read on the forward strand.
TCAAGTAACAACATATTTTTACCATATGCAAATCCGATTCCTGAAACAGCCAGACCGCTTAAATTCGGCTGATGTTGCACTTGCTTCAATTTTTCTAACTCAGTTGATGTCATTAGACCGTCCTCCTCTAGTTTCACGGTTGTTTACCGTCATTATACCGAGAGCCGGTCCAAAACCCGGCATCCAAACTTTTAGTCAGCTAGGGCCAAGGCCATGTTGAGCATCGTTGTGACACCTGGGTTGGCCTCCACCCGCACATTCAATTCAGGATCCTGGCGAATGACTTCGTAAGCTTCCCAGACCGTATGGTGATGCGAACCATTCATCACCACAATCTTCAAATCATACTTATCGTTCCACAGTATGTCATTGACTTTGCCTTCACCAATCTTTGAGGTATCAATCCAGTCAACTGCCGCACCATATTCTTCGATACGGCGCTTAGCCATTCCGGCTGACTGACCAAACCAGGAAACAATCATCACCCGTTTACCAGCTAAGCGGTCATCAGTATCATGTGTCTCCGGCTCAGCCGGCTCATCTTTTACTTTAGTTGCTGATTCATCAATCGCTCGAAGGCTCCGCAAGATGACCACCACATTCGTATCTGACCGCACCTTAGCTGAATAAATAACGTGCTCAGCAATTGTGGTCGTATCAATGCCATTATAGTCAATCTGGTCATCAAAACTGCTATACGTCACATCATTCAGAGTCACAAAATCCCAATAGCCGTCATTTTGAACAAATTGCCCCTGCACCTGCTGCCAAAGTGATTTTTCATCATTGGTTAACGTGTTGTACTTATCAACCAAGCGATCAAGCCGGACATAATCAGTAGCCGTATCCGCTGATAAGTTTGTGATGAGTAAGTCCATCATCTCCCGGTTTGTCAACGCGAACGGGGTGACAGCAACCGGTGCTGGTTCCCTTGGCATTGGTTCACTTACGGGTTCAACTGGTTCGGTTACCGGTGTCGCCGGCACACCTGGTTGCAGCGTTGCGATTTTCTCGGCCAAGACATTCATAATGGTCACCGCATTGGTATCATTAAACAGCCCCGTTGCTATCATCGTTGGTTGTGGTTGGGTAACAGCAGTCTGTGCTAATTCACCGTGTAACCGGTCGTTTTCCTGTTGTGCTTGCGCTAAATCAGCTTGCAACGCTTGTTGACTAGCTGCCAATTCACTCACTTGCTGACGGAGTTGTTCATTCTCGCGGCGGTTATTGTCTTGCTCACCATCAGCAATTTCAAATTCATCGAGACGCTTTTTATAGGTCATCAACATGTTGTTGGCAGCGTCAAGTTCAATCGTTTGCTGTTCAAGTTGGGCCTGTAGCATCGTTTGGTCGTCTGTTGTTGCGCTTACTGCTGTCTCGATGTTTGCCAGGTCTTGGTGAAGACTATCCACTTCGTTTTCAGCAGCGACAGCCCGGACCATGTTGGTTTGCGCTTCCTTCTTTAAGGTTTTGTTGGCCTTATTTAATCGTTTGATTTCGCTTTGAAAATCCGTCACTGTGGTATCCGGCTGGGTGTCCTGGGCAACCGCCATGTCAGCCAGCCGGCGCTTCAACGGTTTAACTAGATGGCGCGGAGAGGTCCCCTTATCATCTGGTCTGAGTTCGAAATAATCTTCGAGTTGCATCGCGTCGTCAATCTGTAGCAACGCCTGCAGATCAGCATACGAACGCGTCCCTTTCACCATCATTGACACCGCGGTGGCGAAATCTTCATATGCAATCATGATATCGCCACGCTCAACGTGTGTCAGCATGTAATGGCCGAGATGAGGCTTCACTTCGTAATCGGTCAGTGTCAGTGGTTTTTCCTCATCCGAATAGGCATCTACGATGGTTTCTTGCAGTTGTTGCAAGACAATCGCTGCTTTCGTATGGACCACACTTTTCTGAGTCACCGATCGTCCCATCAGTTCCTGCAAGTTTAATAACTTGTGTTGGATTGTTTGTGCAAGTGGTGTCGTCGTTTTAGTCGTCCGGGGCACTTGTGTTTGTTGCTGTAATAAATGTTTCAGTTGTTTCTTATTAACCTTTGCCATCTCAATACCCTCAAATCTCATTATTCTCTTGCGGTGTTGGTAGACACCATGTGTGAAAATCACCATTCTAGCATAGCACGCCGCCCCAGTGTTTGGCAGAAGTTGCGTCTTTGGGTACATACCAAAAAGACCACATTACCGGCCTCACTGTGCACGGTGATGTGGTCATCCCAAATAACGGTTCAATATCATGCCGCTTGAGAAAAGTCAGTTGGCAAAGCGACACAATTTGACGGCATGTTTTGAACCCGTTATCAGTATAGTCCTTTCTATACTAGTTAACACAAATGTCTGGAATACATTGTCGTTGCACTGACCAATACCTAAATTGCGGAACTTTGCCGTAACCGCATGAATTCGGCGTACACTTACTTAGTGGTTTCCGCATCGTGTCACACATTCTGTAATCTCAACAATCACAATATTCTTGATGCGAAAACGCACCGGGCCTACGCAACTGCGCGATTCCGGGCTTTTAGTTAATTATCTTGTGTCAATTGTGCCAGTTTCTTTTCTAGCGTTGTGACCAACGTCAACAATTCAGCCTGTTGACTAAGCAACAACGCATTTTGCGTCTCTAAGTAGTCAAAGCGCAATGCATCACGATGTTCCAACAACCGCCCTCGATTTGATTTCAAATCCAGTTCAGCCGCCATTTCATCGCGGTCTTTCTCTAAGTCAGCAAGTCGATTTTCAAGATTTTTTCAATCGTTCTGCCTAGTCATATCGCTATCATCCCCTTCTAACGATAGCAACCCTTATTTAACTGAGAGCCCTGTTTCACGCGCTAGTTGGTGAATCGTCGTATCATCAACGTGCAATTGTTGTCGAATGGTCGCGTATGACACGTGGTCACGTTGCGTCAACAATTGGGTATACCGTTCAACTAATTGGGCGTGGTACGCTCCTTTGTTCATCCCTTGTGATTCGATAACAGGTGCTGTGTCAATCCCAGTTGACTTTGTGAACCCGTAATGGATGTTACCAATTCCTGTGCTTGATGCATCAAAGTTTGCCATATTAAATCCCTCTATGCACACATCGAAACGTGCTGCTTAATACTTTCTGTCAACCAACATTTCAAAAAAGAAAAGTCACGTTCTCAACCTACCACTGCTGAAAAGCATGACTTTATTGACTAACATTTTTAACCGGGCGATAACACTTTTAATCTCCCTCACATTATTCTAATACTTTTTGTAAGTAAAAGTGCAAAAGTCCGAAAAAATGGTGCTATTCGCTTAATCACTGTATTATCATTTGACGGATCCACCGCTAATGGGGTTCAATAGAAGTATCACATAGTCGCATTCGGCTAGAAAGAAGCTTTCATATGGCAGCATTCAAACCCATTACTTTTAGTCGCATTAAAGAAATTGCAGATGAACAAGGCTATTCCCTTCGAACCATTAATAATGTGGCCGAATTAGGCACAAACACCATTTACGGTTGGAAGTTTAAAGAGCCGACCATCGCTCACGTTGAGGCCGTTGCGAACGTACTAAGCGTTTCAGTTAATTACTTGCTTGGCTACACCGACAGCCGTGACAACAGTGTTGAGACCTTACCCCTCGAATTTACTGAAATTGATACCGACATGGAAGAAATCGTTGCCTTGATCGAGTCGGCCGGTTTATCAAAGTTGCAACTGCAAACCTTGAAGCGGCTCATTCAAAAAGATTTAACACAATTTGACTAACAAAACCGCGTACCAAATGAGTACGCGGTTTTCATTATGATTAGAATTGCGCGGCAGACCCATAATCCGAGCGATAAGTACCGTTTACGCCAGCCAGTTTACCAATTTCACGTAATTGCGCCACATACGGTGCAGCGCCATCCGGTAAGGTAAAGGTGCGGTTGAAAACGCTAGAATCAATATAGGCCACTAAGCGGTTCGCCCACCGTCGGGCATCCTCGCCGTGTTCCATACGGGTTGCCACACGTTGGGCCACCAGCAAAAGTTCATTAATCACATCAGCTTCGTTCAACACCTCCTGCAGTCCCATCACTGCATCTAGAACCTCGGCCCGTTCAAGCCGATCAATACGTCGTTGCTTATTAAAAAACATCGTACTACCCCCTTACGGATAGTCTAGCACTTTTTCAGGTGTTGAAAAGCTGATATTTTGATAATTAAATTCACGCTTGCTATTATGCCCATTTGGCGTTAAAGTTATGCCACGTTAATATTTCAGCGCCGACTGGAGCTTGTCGTTAAACAGCTCAGAGGGTTTTACGGGATACAACCGCCTCTAAAAAAACAAACCGGCCGGTGTCATTTTTGCACCAGTCGCATGTCGCATGCGCCCACGTTACCGAATCGGTGGGTTTTCAACAATCGGAGGAACACCTATGTTCTCATATCACTCGCTCGCATCCGCCACATTGGCAATGCGTCGCACTATCCCGGCACCTCACCAATTGTGGGATGCTATCAACCCGGTCACAATGGTCCGGGAACTCGTCACCTTAAATCGACGGGAGCACCTGTTACTTGGCAGTATGTTGACCGCCTCGTTGATCGCCTTTGCTTTCCAACACGATTACTCGACAATTGGCTGGATTGGCTTATTAACCTCGTTTGCCACGGCATTTAACCTAATTCTGGTTGATCGTGGCCGGTTAACGAATTACGGTTGGGGCTTAATCTCAACCAGTACTTGGCTGATAATTGCCTTTCATAATCGGTTAATCGGTGACATATCATCACAACTGTTCTATTTTATCGCACAGTTCGTTGGTATTGCCGTTTGGCACCGGTCAATTACCGCCTCGCAAAATGATGCCGTTGTACCAAGACGGCTCACCAACACGATGGTCATTTGGGCCGCTGGCTCTTCACTGCTATTATATGGTGCAAACGTCGCGCTATCCCATGCACTCCTCGGTAATCAAATTTATTTGGATGCCTCGTTGCTGGTACTGGGTATTATTGGCCAGATTTTAATGACCTACGGGTACCGGTCACAGTGGGTTGCTTGGCTCATTCTGGACGTCATTAAAGTCATCATTTGGGCTGTACAACTCCGTCATGGCGGGGCCGCGGCACTATCGATGTTGGTGCTGCAAATTAGCACTTTGATTAATGGCCTCTACGGTGCTTACTTATGGTTCCGGCCGCAAACTGCATAATAACTAATACAAAGGGTGTAACCGTCACCGGCAAGTCGACTGGTTACACCCTTTTAAAATGATTAAATTCACTGTAAATAGGTCGTATAACCCTGCGCAATTAGGTATTCATACGCCCTTAGAACTTGATCTGGCATAGTCACTGGAACCTGGAAACCCTGGTCCGGGTACGTCAACAAACGTTGCGTATCGCCCACCAATAGCGCAATCATACGTTCAAGCGGTACATCAGCAGTTGGATATTGTTCAAATGGCAAGGCTGGTGAATCGATATACCAATCAACTTCAGGCCATTGTCGTTGCGCCGTCGCCATCGCCCGGAGACCGAGATACGTCTTACTGACAATCAGGCCACTTCGGACGGTGATCTGCTTTGATGCCAACAAGCGCTTCGTAAATTGAAAGTTTTGACCAGAATTGGTCGACTCGTTTTCAATGAAAATTTTATCAGCAGGTACACCAGCTGCCTGCATTACCTCTGCATATTTTTCAGCTTCCGGAATTAGCCAGAGAGCACGGGTGATTTTGCCAAAACCACCAGCTGCCACAATGAAGTCAGCTTTACCTTGCAGAAATAGCTCGGCCGCATGTTCTGCCGGGCGCAAGTCATGCGATCCCATCGTCAGGATAAAATCCGCATGGTCGGTAGGTCGTTCTTGATGATGAAAGTCATATAACACTTTGGCAGCTGTTAATATTTTTTCGTTCATTACGCACCCTCCGTCCCTAGCATTATAAAGTTTCTGTCTGTACATTCATTATACTACTTCACATACTTCAGACTAACTAACTTGTTATCGCCCAAATCAGCAATCTCGGTAACCTTAAACCAACTGCCATGCTTGATCAAATATTCTTCCTCAATCTTCCAATCTGATAAATTGCCGATATAAGCTCCCGTTGACTTGCCCTTTAGCAACGTAATTTCAAGGACGATGCCCGTACCGTACTTCTTAGCAATTTCTTGATCAAACGTTTGGCCCAGGTTTGGCTGTACTGACTAAACTCGGGTTCGCCCTTCGACATTTTGGTTGCTGGATCCTGATGATTCAAGGTCAGTCCATCTTGTGAAAACCCTTCATCATTCAACATGTAGACGTACTTATCTGTATCAATTTTAGGCAAGTCAGTCGACGTCACAGTGTAGCCACCCAAATCGACATAAGGTCCCGACAGCTTCAGTGTTCACCATAGTCACCAGCCATATTGCTCTGGCGCAGACTGGTCACCTCACCATATTCACTCGTCGTGTACCCGAATTGATGTGATTGATCATTGTTATAAAATATAACCTTCGCGCCAATAAAGAAGCCACCACGACCATACTTGCCACGCTTCGTAAATGGGATGATTTCGTCCATACCAGCTGATAGGTGGTTGAAGAAGTACTCATTAATCTGGGCAACGCGCTGATTTGTATATGCGAGAATCATCGTGTCATCCAACTCGAGATGCTGCATTTTGTCTTGTAACATATTCCGGTACGTTTCAGTCTGGTACAGCTGTGTTTGTCGCAAGTAATTCGCATCTGCTGCTCGAGCATGAGCGATAAACTCACGCAATTGCGCATTCCGCGCACCATGGTTATTTTGGAAAATAAAGCCAGTGCCAAAGGTCCGGAGCATGCGAATCAAATCACCCGTCACAGATAAGGCGTCTTCGTCTAAACTCACTGGTGGTAATTGCGCATCATCACCAATCAGTATAAAACGAGTATCCGGACTGAAAAAGGCCACCAGTTGTGCCATCATCTCCATAGTCATCATAGATACCTCATCAACAATGACCGTTTTAACCGACTTGAAGGCTTGGGCGGTATCCGTATTAGTGCCGACTGATTGAACCGTGCCAACCGTCTGGAACCCATTATCAACCAAATTCAACTCAGCTTTGTGAGTTGGTGCCAAGGCCACGACCTGATCCGTCTGCAGAATATTTCCCAATATAAACGTCTTACCGCTACCACCAACACCTAACAAGGCCACTACCCGGCGTGGCTCATGACGCAACCACTGGATAAAGTCCGCCTGTTCACCAAGTGGCTTAAAGTTTTCCACTTGTTCGCGGAACGGTAGCACGCGATCCGTCGTCGCAGCAATCGCCTTCCGGACTGTCCGTTCAGCTGCTAGCTTCTGTTTCAGGTATAAATATCCAGATGATTCATCGTCATTGGTAAAGCCAAACTCTGATGATTGCATCAACGGCAAAGACCGGAAACGTTGACGTTCTTGCACTGGTAATACTTCACCAGCCTGCTTAAGCATTACTAAATCGTCGACCGCGGCCAAGTGCTTCAACACTTGACCGCCCGTTTGACGACTCTCATCCAAGAGTTGTTCAACGATTGCCTTATTAAACTTCGGTACCTGCAGTAACGCAAAGGCCTTGGACAATCCCCATTTCTGTTGGAAATAAGCATTTCCTCCAAGTAATCATTAAAAGCCGACATATAACGAATGTCCGACATCAGTGGCAGATACTTATCATAGTAAGTCCGTGATTCCAGCACAGATGCACTCATATACCCTGGGATATTCGTCCAACGAGGCGTGGTCAAACGTAATTCGTGCCATTCACGGTCGCCTAATATAGTAATCTGCTGATAACTCAGCCCATCCACGAAAATATAGGCTGATTGTATTCTTTTTCGGTCGTCATCACAATCGGATTACCGTTCGAGGCCAATCAATCTAATCGTACCTGCATGCGCGATTTCAAAACCGGTTTGTCCTCAGTCTGCGTTGCCGCAACTTGCCAAATTTGTTTCTGAATCTTTTCTAAACGCTCATTCTTTAATCCACGCGCAGCAGCCCGCTTAATGAATTTTTGAGCCGTGTCGGCGTCTTCGTCACGCAACGCTAACTTGGCTAAATAAAAATAAGCATTCGCTAGCTTCGTCTTTGTCATTGGTCGTTGCCGCACGTACCCGGCTAATACTTCGGCTGAACGGTCATTCTGTTTCAAGGCAAACAACGCCCGGCCGTAATAATACGCCACTGCACGATACTGCAGGTCTTGGTCATACAACTTAGCCAGCAAGTGTTCTGCTTGCACATGGTCTTTCGTTTTCACTAGGCTACGGGCTTGGTCATACATCTCTTGCATCTCGTAACCTCATCTCTTTTTTACTCGGATATCTATTTTACCACAGCAGAACGGGCGCCCATCTGATTCGATGCCCGCCCGTTTTAGATTACTTATCAGAAATTTTTGATTCCGTTGGATTCTGTAGGACATACCCCTCAGGTCGTGATAGCTTAATGCTGTACCCCTTTTTCCTTAAACATCTCGGCCACCTCACCAATTAACTTATGACGCATGTATTCATCGCGGTCCAAAAAGTCTAAGCCAGCTGCTAAATCTTGATCATTTTCAACAGTCACTCCGACCTCAGCCAGGGCTTGTTTAGCACGCTGTTGGACCATTTCAGCATCATTGCGATAGTTTGCCATCAGCCGCCACAAAATTTCTCCTAAGATCACATCCCCATTCTGGGTATGCAACGCACTCGTTACTTCCTTAGCCATGTATTGTTGCAAGCCAGCCCCGTAAACACGTAAGGCACGAACACCCTGCAATGTTTCATCATTCATTTGGTGCTTAAAAATATCAACTGCCATCAAAATACTCCTCCAAACATTATGTTTTACCATGATGCCGGATAAACGTGAACATGCAGTAGGCGAAACTTGTAACAGTCTGACCAGATTGTGAAAGATCCGTTACGCTTCTAATTGGTCTAGACAAAACCAGATATCTATCGGTTGATTTTTACAATTTACACAAAGTCAGCATGCAGCAGGACTTCGGGTTCAGTAACGTACAAAAAGGAATGGTAATGTCTGCCTTCTTCATTGGAAACGCTGCCATGCAAGTTCCGGCCGGAATTTTAAATACAAAGCTTGGGTCAAAGCCCCTTTTAACATTTGCGATGGCTGGCATTTCCGAGATTATCGTGCTTTTGGTCGTGTCTCCCGTCCTAGCCGATTATGGTTGGCAACGTGCTTTCTGGATGATTGCTGGTGCTTCAGTTATCGTTGGAATTATCCTACGCCTTGTCCTACCTAGCGACAAGCACGCTAAAAACCTCACTACTGACATCACAGAGGAGAAGCCTGTTGCTGAAGACGTCCCGGCTGCGAAACTTCTAGAAGTTATTAGCGAACCTTTTGTTTGGTTGCTCGGTATCTTAAACTTCACGATTAACGCGATGATGTATGGCATGATTAATTGGATACCTTCTTACCTGATACAATCAGTCGGTCTAAGTACGATTGTTCAAAGACACATCGCAGCCGTTGGTGGTGCTGCCTTCTTGGTGGGTGCAATCGGCGGTTCATATATCGTTGGTAAGTTCTTCTTTGGGAAGGAAAAACGGTGATTGGCATCGCGGGTATGCTTGGGGTACTGAGTCTATTTGCCGCCTCGATGTCAACCGATACTGGGTTAATTACCGTTGCCCTTTCACTTGGCGAGTTCTTCTCAGCAACTACATTTGTAACATTGATGTCATTGCCAGTTAAGCGTTTTGCGGCCCACAAGTTTGGTCCCTCATACGCCATTGTTGCAACTGGCGGTATCTTGGGTGGTATCATCTCACCAACATTGATAGGTTTACTGGTTGATATGGCCAGTGGTGCCTAGTTCATGGTATTTATGTACTTTGTCATTTTGGGTGTGTTGCTATTTGTTTTTCACGTTTCATTCCAAAGCACAAGCCTGTCGAAAACGAGGTGAATTAATATGGAAACCGTCCTTACCCGCATTCCAGTTGCTGAACAACTTAAATAGCGCCGTTGGATGAACCAACACGCTAAAGCCTCGTTTGAAGAATTTGAAACCATAGCCTACATTAAGAACTTGCTTCGTGATGTACCTTGTTTAACCATCGACAAGCCTTCCCCAACCGGCTTAGTCACAACGTTGCACGGTGGTCACCCGGGCAACGGAAAAAATTGGCTAATGAATGATATAGCTTTTGAAATTCGGTAAACTGCCTCTTCAGGTCATCCGTAATTAGTTCGGATGACTGAATTGCCTGTAATCTTGCGAAACTGCCCTGTGGCATATCCGCTGTCATGTCAAGTCGTAAAACACTACCGGCGATTGTATTAAAAGATATCGTCCTGTCACCACGATAAATTGCTTCACCAGCCGTACTATAATCGGCACTGTTCGGTGATAATGTATTTTCCCAATATTTTGCATAAAACTCTCGTGACTTGCCAGCACTGTTTGGATTGGCCGAGTATCAATCGTCAATGACTTCCGATGTAAAAAATAATTTATCCGTCATAACTATAATCTCCTTACCAAATAGCTTAACATACCGTAAATCAGTGCGATTTTAAGTTAGATATTGCCACCATTAATCTCTCTTATATAACCGACAAACATAAAACGACGACCGAATCGTTATTAGAAATTCGGCGTCGTTTAATTTGTTACTGCGTTTTACTTGTTCAATACCGGCACCGGTTGTTCATCTTCAGCAGCGTGAATGTCGGCATCCAACTCCGCCATATCCACTGCTTCATGGGTACGAAATGCTGCGTCATTAATTGGCAAGTGTAACTGAAAATCATCGAACACCGTTAATTTGCCAGTTAATTCCTCAGCGCTAAATTCCAAGACATGGCCCGCAAATTGGCGATCATCGCTAATAAAGTGCACATGCCAACCAGCTGATGTGGCGCCTTGATACAATTCTGGGGAATAGTAGCCGACTAACGTTCCTGCAACGTGTTCCCGTTCAAACGTTGGTTGATTCTTAGTTAATTCAAGCAATGATGGGAATGGCTCATTCGCCTTTGGTGCGACACGAACTAAGACTTGGTTCATCACACCATGCAAGACAATTGCTGAGAAGTTGTTCGCCAAATGACGCTTCTCGACTAAATCAATATTTGCTATTGTCACATCAGATAGCGTGATTCGATCTGTCACATCGCGACCATCATGTACTGTTGAGAACGGCGTGGTTGCCGTCAAATCGGTAATGTGGTTTACAGTCCCCGTTGCATCAGCTTGATAAACTTCACCATCCAAAATTACAACTTCACCATCGACGCCATGCAAGGTACCGATTCCCGTATCACCGTGCTTTAGTAACTCACTAAGCTCCAGTGTTCCGCCCAGCTGACCAGCTATTAATGCTGCTAACGTACCATGTTGATAAACAGTTGTCATTTCTACAACCCCCTCACCTTTATCTTCGATGATTATTATAACCCTAAAACCTGAACATAACTGAAAATTAGTCTTTAAAAAAAGGGGCCAATCAACTGATTAGCCCCCGTTATTATTGAATCTTTTTGAACGTTTGTGATTCACGCAGAACCGGTAGCTGACGCAATTGTACGCCGGCAATATTCAACAAATCTGTTTCAGGACCGTTGAGAATGTAAACGGCATCCAAATCGGCTGAGTTCTTCTTATCCACAAATGTCTGTGTACCAGCACCGGCCGCTGAAGCTTGTAGCTTAACGGCTGATAGCTTAATACGCTTATACTCTTCACCACGAATGGCAATAATATCAAAGCTCTTAATTTCAATTTGGCTGACCAGTTGTACAAACAGCAGTTCATCACTACCATCCTTCACTGGATAGGCTTCCACCGTCTTACGCAATGTCTTGGTCGTTAACTTAGATTCAGCCGTCGCAAAACGCTTCGCCAAACCACGCTTAGAAACCATAACAATTTCCGTACCAGCTTCATCAAGGTGCTTACGCGTTGTCCAAAGGACCACGCGATCATCACCAGTGTAGCCATTATCAGCAAACACAGCCATCGCTGCATCCCCACGATTATTATCGCGCGCCTTGTACTTCTTTAAGCTAGATAGCCCAACTTGCAACATGCGTCCATCAGCTGTAAACATTTCCAACCAATCATCGTCCGTTGTTTGCAGTACAAATTGGATTTCATCGTCCGTTTCAACTTCGCGCTTATCGGTCATCTTGATGTAACCGTAACGATCAATCGTAATCGTCACCGGGTTAATAATGACTGTCTTCGCTACCTTAGCCTTCAACTCAGATTCATCACCCAACGTGGTACGTCGTGAACCAAAGCCATCCTTCTTCAAGGCCTTGATTTGTTCGTCCAAACGTTCAGACAACAATTGCACACGTAAATCTGGCTCCTCGATATAACGCTTTGCCATCGCAATGCGTTCTTCCAGATCAGCCTTTTCATCTACCAACGCTTGCGTATCCACACGGTTCAATTGGTAGACACGCATTGACGCAATCGCATCAGCTTGACGTTCCGTGAAGCTAAATGATGCCATTTGTGCCGGAATGGTCTTCAAGCCTTGCAAGACTTGCATCAAGTCCGCCTTACCATCCGTATTCTGGGCAGCGTGCACAATCGCTTGAATCATGTCAGGTACTTGAATCAGACCGTCAACAATTTCTAGGCGCACAGACGCCTTTTCCAAATCTGCCTTATACTCACGCACGACCAACGTGTGTTGGAAGTTCGCCACTGTCTGCAAGTATTGCATCAGTGTGTAGCGCTTGGGTGTCAAACCATCCAAGGCCATCCATTCAAGTGAGTACGTTTGACGCAAATCCGTCTTTTGGAAAAGCAACGTCTTGGCTTGTTCGTGGTCATAATTGTTCTGCAATGTGACTTCGATTCGGACTTTGTTGTTAGCAATATCCTCATCCGTCGTGAAGTCATCAATTGACCGAATTGGCTTCAACTTACCATCGGCAATCAAATCCTTCACCTTATCGAGGTAAGAATTAATTGATCCACCCATACGGTATGGTACTTCGGTGATAATCAATGTGTTCTTATCTTCGTCAGAATCAATAATTGTCCCGGCATTTTGGAACTTGCCCACACCAGTCTTGTAGTATGAACGGACATCGCCGTACAAGGTTCCACCCGTTGGCAAATCAGGGCCTTGCAGAATGCTAATTGCCTTATCAAGCGTCATCTTTGGCGCCTTGATGTATTGCTTCAGCAAACGCGTCGCATCAACTGGGTTGTGCGGTGCAATCGAACTCGTAAAGCCAACCGCGATACCTGTCTTAACCCCGTTAATCAACAAATATGGCAACTTGGCCGGAAATACCCGTGGCATCCGCTTCGTATTGTCATAATTATCTTCGTATGGAACCAACTTTTCAGATAGGTCATCCACCATCAATTGTCCGAAACGTGACAACCGTACTTCTGTGTAACGGGCCGCAGCGGCTGGGTTACCAGAAATGTCGGTAAATGAACCGTGTCCTTCGATTGGTGCTAATGGGAAGACGAAATTTTGCGTCAAGTAATCAACTGACCCGTAATTATCACCGTGGGGGTGCCAGTTTCCCATCACATCCCCAACCACCGTCTGTGACTTCTTAAACTTTGCGGTTGGAGACAACTTTGCCATTGTCATGGCGTACAAAATACGACGTTGCACCGGCTTCAAACCATCCAGCACATTTGGCACTGAACGATCAGAAGCAACGGCAATACCGTAATTTGTAAATGCTTGCTTCATTGATTGATCGAGGTCTTCAACAACTGGCTTGTCGTGCTTCAAATCAATCTTGATTTTCTTTTTTGTCGCCATTATCTCTTATTCCTCAATATGTGCAAATTCAGCGTTTTCCATTAGGAACGCACGACGTGGAGCCACTTCTTTACCCATCAACAAATCAACTAGTTCCGTTGAGGCTTCAATATCGTTTGTCGTGTATTGCGTTAAATGACGGGTTCCTGGTGTAATCAAGGTTTCACGCGTCATTGGGTCACCAACTTCACCAAGTCCCTTGGCACGTTCAACCAACTTAGGGTCGTGCGTTTCCAAGTAAACCTGTTGATCACGTTCCGTATAGATGTAATCTGTGTTTCCCTTTTCATCGTAATTAATAAACAATGGGGCTTGGGCACGATAGACGTGTCCATTTTCTAATAATTGTGGCGTGTACTTTGAGAAAAGCGTAATCAACAACGCAAAAATATTGTCACCATCGGAGTCAGAGTCGGATGCGATGATGATCTTGTCGTAGTTCAACTTTGACTCGTCGTACTTATCACCGATTCCAGCGCCGATCGCACTGAAAATCGTTGAGACTTCAGTATTCGCAAAAACCTTATCTGACGTTGACGTCAACGCGTTAATAATCTTTCCACGAATTGGGAAAATGGCTTGATACATACCACCTTCACCGTTAATTCGAGTACGCGTCAAAGAACCAGAGGCTGAGTCACCCTCGGTAATGAATAATTCAGCTTGTTCAACACCGCGAGCACCGCGCAACTTCTTGGCTGGCTTCAACTTCTTCGAAACCTTAGCCTTCATATCCTTTGAATCTAACTTAATTTTTGACAAGTCATCAATCTTGCGACGCAAAGCCGCCCGCTCTAATGCTTGCTTAATAACCGCTTCAACATCAGTGATGTACTTGTCCCACTCGAATTGACCTTGCTCGTAGGTAATCTTATCAATTGCCGTCTTAGCGTCAACGTTTGAGAGCTTATCCTTGGTTTGCCCGGTATATTGGGGCTTCGTGTGGTTCGCTGAAATAATCGCAACCAAACCGGGTTGCAAATCACGAGAATCAATCGAGTCCTTCGTCAAGCCAAGTTTGTCAGCATAATTGTTCATCATGCGGCGCACACCAGCATTGAAACCAGAAACGTGGGTACCACCATCAGACGTGGCCACTGAGTTAACGAATGACCGTTGGCGTGGTGTCGCCCCGTCTGCCCATGCAAACGCAACGTCCGCACCAATCCACTCACCCTCGTTTGTCTCAATCCGGCCAGAGAAACCATGAATGCCTGTAATCAGCTTTTCATTGTCTTCCTTCGATGACTCAAAGACATATTCAACATACGCCTTCAATCCTTCGGGTTCGTGATATGATACTTCTTCGCCAGTGGCTTCATTAATCAACGTAAATGATGCTTCGGGGTTCAAGAACGCTTGTTGGTGCAAACGGTCCTTAAAGGCCGTCCAGTCGATTGCCACTGAATCATAGATATCTGGATCTGGCCAGAAACGTAATTCAGTTCCATGACTTTGACCATGAATATATAACTTTTGCGTCAAAGTCTTGCTTGGCAATTGGTGATTACGATTCAACTTAGTTTCGTAAATCAATGGTGACCGGCTCAACAACTTAGCGGCTTTATCACTCTTATCTTTAAATGCTGGCGCCACTTCTGGATCCAACGTATAGATATCTTGATACCACTTACCGTCCTTTAAAATCGTACCAACCGTCTTAGTTGATGTCGCCGTCACAAACTTGGTTCCAATACCGTTTTTTCCGATTGAAGTCGTGGCTTGTTGTGTATAGTGCCCTGATGTATTTGGCACCGTCCATGCCATACGGTTGGTTGGCATTTTATCGCCATTCGCCGTCTCAGCAACTTCAACGGGCATTCCTTCACCGTTATCAAACACTGAATAAGAACCATCTTCGTGGAACGTGATCCACAAATGGTCCGCTTTTTTAATTAAAATTTGATCGATTCCGTTATCAACGGCTTCCTGCAAGGCATGGGTTGGTGTACTCTTTGAACCACCATACATATCAGGGTTGATACGAATTTGATTCAATTGATTGGCATTAATGATTGCCATTAGTTCTACCTCCATTTATATGTATCGCGTGTTAAGACACACGTCTATTGGCGCAAAAGCAGCACCCTATTTAGGACAGTTTGCATGTGCAAAACTGTGCATTCAAGTCTCAGCCTGTACTATAATACCAGTCTTATCGGGTTTTGATAATATAGTTTGAACAATATTTAGCGATTTGTAAAGGTACTCAGTGTTTCTGGACTGAGACTTTTACATGAACAGACAAGCTAAAAAGCCCTCTACATCAGCAGAAAGCTTCCCTTAATGTTTAAGTAGAACCTAATAACCATAACACAGAATGAAAAAAGAACCAGCATTAATTTGCTGGTTCTTAATCAAGTTAGGCCGTGTACTTAGCCAAAATAGCTTCAAGTTGGTGTGCTGGTGTGAAACCAGTCAAACGTTCAACCACTTCGCCATCTTTCTTAACAAGCAACGTTGGAATTGCCATGATACCGAACTCTTGTGCGGTTGCTGGGTTTTGATCCACATCCATCTTGTTAAATGTTACTTCAGGCATTGTTTCGGCCACCGTCTCAACGACTGGTGACTGCATACGACATGGGCCACACCAAGTTGCCCAGAAATCGGTCAACGTTACACCGGTATCGGTTGCATCTGCAAAGTTTGCATCTGTGATATCTTGTACTGCCATATTAACAGCCTCCCCATTGTTTTCTAATTTAAAGTTAGTATAACGCTAAAATCCAAAATTGTCGACAGTTGTCTCATGACATTAATCATAATCACCCGCGTTACCTTCGTCATCGCCAGCCAACATCAACAAATATCCCATGGCAAACCACCTCCATTTGTCTCCATCTTAGCACACATCCCCATTACCGCTCACGCCAGCACGCGTACGCATGGATAATATGATGATTTGGACAGTGTCTCGCCACTAAATGTTGGACTTTCTGCCAATGATGACCCATATGTAAGTGCCAGCCAGTGTATAGGCCGCAATCGTCACCGACTACCGCCTCATCTCTTAAATTTCCTCCTTAACGACACCTTGACTATCAATCAAGACAGAGTTGATACCTTGGTTACCAAACAACTTTACTCATTCAAATTCTAACTTCCAGACAACAAAGGTTTTCTTTACGCCACAAACGACTTCGGTCCATTCTGGAATTTGATTATTTAACAATGGTAAAACATCATCAATGGTCTTGTCCGTTAAATGAATTTGCGCCTTATTTGACGTCACAACTCTGTTATCATCATCGGTTGGCACCATCGTGAATGGTACATGGGGGGGCGCCACAATTTCAGCCATTTTATTTGAATTACGTGGCGTTGTGATATAGATATAGTTTGTAAATTCATCTGGCATCAGATAGAAGACATCACGGTTAGATGGGCGATTATTCACACAAGTTGCCAAATTTTAAGACGTGTGATTCACGCAAATACTTTTCCAATGGTTCAGCTTGTGTCGCAGTTGTCGTTGTCATGTCCATTTCTTCCTTTCACATTCCCTGTTTACCGTTTATTATACTGATTCAGCCATACAAATGCCGGTACCAAGCTTGGAAGAGTTTGTGAAGAATAAAAAAAGACTGATTCTTGACACAGAATCAGTCTTTCTTCATTTTGATTAACCTAGTTCGGCGTACGTTGCCCCTTGGTCCGGACCAGTAAAGCTAAAGTCCTTAACCGCACGGTGTGAACGCAAGTATTCTTGTACACCTTGGCGAATAGCACCTGTTCCCTTACCGTGGATAATTTCAACAGAAGGTAAGTTATTCAGCAAGGCGCGATCGATGAACTGATCAAGCTCACCTATGGCAGCCTCATAACGTTGGCCACGCAAATCAAGCGTTGCTGATGCGTTTGCGCGGTTAACCGCCTTATTCGTGCTAACACGTGGCTTAGCGGCAACCTTTTGCTCAGACTTCGCTGATTGTGCGGTTGCTTGCTTCTCAATCTCATCTTCAGCCAGCACCATCTTCAAAATACCCATTTGGACTTCGAACTTACTGTCCTTTAGCTTGCGCTTAACAGTACCTTGTTGGCCGTACTCACGAACCAAGACAGTGTCGCCAGCGGCAATATCTTGACTCTTAGCCTGCTTAGCCTTCCGCAAAACACGATTGTTTTCCGCTGATGGTTCTTGTCGCATTGCGTTCAAGGCACCCTTAGCATCCATCAACTTGTTTTCCTTAACGGCCACCCCATCTAACTGCATCTTACGCAAATCGGCGATAATCTTATCTGCCTTCTTACGTGAATCTGCCACGATGTGGTTGGCTTCCTTCTTGGCTTCTTCCAGCGTACGAGCCTTCTCAGTTTCCATCTTTTCAAGCTTTTGCTCGTAATCGTTCTTCATCTGACGATTTTCGATAACTTGCTGGGCCAACTGGACTTGTTGCGCCAAAACGGCGTTACGACGTTCAACCAAATCAGCAATCATGTCATTCAACTCTTGCGAATCTTCTGACGTCAATGAAGCCGCAGCATCAATAATCGATTGATCTAAGCCCAAACGCTTTGAGATTTCCAACGCGTTTGAACGGCCTGGAATGCCAAGCAAGAACTTGTACGTTGGACGCAAAGTGTCAACGTCAAACTCCATCGATGCATTAATCGTGTCGACACGATTGTAACCGTAGACCTTCAGCTCTGGGTAGTGCGTCGTTGCCACAGTGTATGAACCCTTGGCACCAACCGCATCCAGAATAGACATCGCCAAAGCGGCCCCTTCTTGAGGGTCTGTTCCAGCACCCAATTCGTCAAATAGTACTAAAGAATCCGCGTCAATTTGCTTTAGAATATCAACAATATTGACCATGTGTGATGAGAATGTTGACAATGATTGTTCAATTGACTGCTCATCACCAATGTCTGCAAAGACTTCCTTAAACAAGCCAACCGTTGAATACTCAGCTGTTGGGATAAACAAACCTGATTGGGCCATTAATTGCAACAAACCAAGCGTCTTCAAGGTAATCGTCTTACCACCGGTGTTTGGTCCAGTGACAATAATTGCCTTGTAGTCTTCACCAATAATAATATCGTTGGCAACTGCCTTTTGTGGGTCCAACAATGGGTGACGCGCTTGGAGCAAACGCACGTGATTTTCTGGACTGTACTCTGGCTCCTGGGCCTTAGTTGCTGCCGCATAACGTGCCTTCGCGTTCACGAAATCCAAGTGGCCCAACACTTCTGCATTCTTCTGAATGTTTTCGGCTTCTGGACGCAACATGTCTGACAATTCTACCAAAACACGTTCTTCTTCGTGTCGCTCCTTGATATAGTGCTCACGCAAACGGTTATTCATATCAACCACGTCAGCTGGTTCAATATATAATGTCTGACCAGTTTGTGATTGATCGTGCACTACGCCACCAAAACGACTACGGTATTCGGCCTTAACCGGAATAACATACCGATCACTGCGAATCGTCACAATTGGATCTGACAGATACTGCGCTGACCTACCACGAGTGTAATCTTGCATCTTCTGTCGGATTGCATTTTCAGTCGAAGTGATTGCTTGGCGGACCCGGTGTAGTTCAGGTGACGCTTCGTCAGTGACACGACCATCACCATCAATTGCCGTGTTCACACGGCGCGTCAAATCCTGCATCACAACCAAGCGTGAGTAGTATGGTCGCAATGCAGCCAATGGCTCGCCGCGGTCTTCAATTAGGTTTTCAAAGAACATACGCATTTGACCGGTTGTAAATAGCACACGACCAACTTGGGCCAATTCTGTGCCACTTAGCGCTGCATCGATCCGTAAACGTTGCATATGTGGCTTAACATCAGCCAATTTGGGAATATTAATCCCACCTTGCCAACGCAATACCTTAGCTGCGTCAGACGTTTCCGCCAACCAAGCTTGCATTTCATTGGCATCAGCAGTTGGCAACAAGTTGCGCAACTCGTTTTCACCGGCAGCCGTTGAGAGGTATGGCCGCAACTGGGCCTTTACCGCATCATACTCAAGGGTTGCCAAGACTTTCTTATTCATCTGTCTGAACCTCTAATATCTCTATTTCTGCCCTACTGGAGAATCCACCATTGATAGATGGCGTCTGAGAAGTAAGGTGTTTGATTTAACATCCACTGGGCGACGGGTGAGTGAATCATCGCATCGTGATACCAAGGAATTTCTAATGTCTGTGTTAATTGTAAAACAAAGAAGATTTCAATGTAGACTAAAAGGCCGTATACAAGCAGGCCAGCCAAACGATTTAGTTTTCCTAAAACAGGCACCTTATTAATAAAACGCAGACTGCGTTCAATCGACCGCAGGACCGTTGACCCACCAAACATCAAGATTCCAAATGCTAATCCTGACGCCAGAAATTCATTTGCTTTATCAGCTAGCACAGTTGGCACGCCATTCGCGGCCCATTTTGTTTGGATTGTTGTCAAAAACGTCGCATGAATCCATGCTCCGAAGCGATGTGACAAAAGAATGGCAACTGCGTAGACGATAAAACGACCCCCAAGCGAGACTAAACTACGTGTAAACCCGAGCGTATAACCTCGCGTCATCGCAGCAACTAGTAACACCAGAATGATAACTGATAGCAAATTCATTACTTATTAGCGTCCTTCTCAGCCTGCATCTTCAATTGATCTGATAGTGCATTAATGGCCAACAACGTTAGTAATTGATCGTCAGTTAGGCGTGGGGCTAGCTCGCTCATTTCGTTCAATTGTTGATTTGCCAAGTCGAACACAGCCTTCATGTGGGCTTGGGTCTCATTTGACGTAATGGTAATTGGCTTACCAAGGATTTCGCCTTTGAAGCGCATCTTTTCTGCCATGGTTTTGCCTTCCTTTCACGGATGTCATTCTTATTTCATAACTTCCAGTATAGCAAAAAAACGCTGATGTTTCAGCGTTTTTCATTGACTTGCTAATTATCCTAGTGTTTGGTAATCCGAAGTAAATTCAGGTGCCGTCACAATTTTGAATGCTGGCCCGTTTTTGATTAGGTAATCACCACAATTACCAATACTATCAGGCTCATGCAATCGCAATCGGTTTTCTGCGTTTGACTGCCAAGTCACAATGCCTTTTTGCAATGCGTCCTGCACCCAAACCGCGGGTGCCGTATCGTCTGAGATTTGCCATGCCTCGAGAATCATATCATTGTGTTTCACTTGCATATCGAGTCGCCTACTTTCTTTCTGCTTAGCGATTCTCTTCTCCTTAAGTACAATTTTACACCATGTCGTCACAAATTTAGTGTTTGAACATTAGGTGAAACGGTTAACTTTTAGACAGTTAAGTAATCAGCAGAACCTGTGGGTACACCCCACCCGCCATGACGGCAGCCAAGATATACACGATTGTTCACCCGCACGAAAAAAGCACGCAAGTTGCATGCGTGCTTTCTTTTTAATCTTCGAATTCCTCTGGATCAAAATCCGTACCATCAAGCATACGGGCTTCTAGCCAATCCCAGACGTTATCCTTCCCATACTTGGTTTCTGATGAGAAAATCTCAAAGTCAGAAACGTCAGGGTTAAATTGCAAACCGCGCTTGATATCTGCCTCAGCCTTATTCCACTTACCACGTGAAATCTTGTCAGCCTTCGTGGCAACAACCAAAACCGGTAGGCCGATGTCATCAGACGTCAACCAGTTGTACATCTCGATGTCTTCCTTAGAAGGCATGTGACGTGCATCTACTAGCTGCACAATACCCTTCAGTGGGTCACGGGTACGCAAATATTCACCAATCATGACCGAAAATTCTTCACGGGCCTTCTTAGAAACCTTAGCGTATCCATACCCAGGCACGTCAACAAAAAAGATTTGATCTTCCACCTTGTAGAAGTTCAGTGTTTGCGTCTTGCCAGGTTGTGATGAAGTACGGGCAAATGACTTGCGGTTAATCAAAACGTTCGTCAATGAAGACTTACCCACGTTTGAACGACCAACGAATGCCACCTCAGGTAAACCATCAGTTGGGTATTGGCTGGCACGCACAGCGGACATTACCATTTCGACATTGTGTACTTCCATGATAAATCCTCCGTTAGTTTTGTTCTGTAACCATCTCTGGTTGTTCGTTACGTAATACAGCACCTTCAGTAATAATAACGCCGTTAACGTCATCACGTGATGGTACATCGAACATGACGTCACGCATTGTCTCCTCAATAATTGAACGCAAACCACGGGCACCCGTCTCACGCTCAATCGCCAAGTGTGCCATGGCCTTCAAGGCTTCAGGAGTAAACGTCAATGCGACTCCTTCAAGTGCCAACAAAGCTTGGTATTGCTTAACCAAAGCGTTCTTAGGTTCCGTCAAAATACGAACCAAATCATCTTCTGTCAATTCTTCCAAAGCTGTCAAAATTGGCAAACGACCAATGAATTCTGGAATCAATCCAAAGCTCATCAAATCTTCAGGTACAACCTGTTGCATGATTGACTTGTCAGTATTCTTAAATTGGACTGTCTTAGAGTCCGTACCGAAACCAATTACCTTAGCTCCGACACGTTCCTTAACCATTTGTTCGATACCCGCGAAGGCACCACCGACGATGAACAAAATGTTTGTCGTGTCGATTTGAATGAACTCTTGGTTAGGGTGCTTTCGACCGCCTTGAGGTGGAACGTTAGCAATCGTACCCTCCAACATCTTCAAAAGTGCTTGTTGCACACCTTCACCAGAAACGTCACGTGTAATCGAAACGTTTTCGGCCTTCTTGGCAATCTTGTCAATTTCGTCGATGTAAATAATACCAGTTTCCGCACGCTCGACATCATAGTCAGCGGCTTGGATCAACTTCAATAGAATGTTTTCAACGTCTTCACCAACGTATCCAGCTTCTGTCAAAGTCGTTGCATCCGCAATTGCGAATGGCACGTTCAAAAGCTTAGCCATTGATTGTGCAATATACGTCTTACCTGACCCAGTAGGTCCGATCATGGCGATGTTAGACTTTTGCAGCTCAACACCTTCAGCCCCAGTATCACCCGTCAACATAGCGTTAACGCGCTTGTAGTGGTTGTAGACGGCAACTGCAAGAGTACGCTTAGCTTCGTCTTGTCCGATAACATATGAATTCAAGTTATCGACAATCTCTTGTGGTGTTTTCAAAGTCAATGTGCGCTCCAATGCATCTTGTTGCAAATCTTCATTAATAATATCTTGTGCCAAGGCCACACATTCATTACAAATGTATACGCCAGGCCCTGCGATAAGCTTCTTCACTTCTGTTGAAGCCTTACCACAGAATGAACAGTAGGCAATGCCGTTTGAATTATCGGTTGTATTAAACACTGTTCAACCTCCTGTAAATTTTTAACGTTAGTCGAAACGTAAGTTACCTACTATTGTACCAGAGATTTTGTGTTTTTTTGTACGATATTCTTAGGACTTATATAGTGTAACACTGCAAAAAGAGGTTAGACTCGAAAAAGTCTAACCTCTTAATTAACGTTGTTTAGAATTAAGCTTCAACAGCGTTTTCAACGATCATGTCAACAACTTGCTTGATAGCAATGTCGTGTGACAACATGTCGTCTGACAAAGCACCGCGAACAGCAGCTTCGTCCATACCGTATTGGTCGGCCAATGACTTTACTTCAGTAGCAACCTCTTCGTCCGTAGGCTTGATGTTTTCTGCCTTAACAATAGCTTCCAATACCAAGTTCGTCTTTACGCGACGCTCAGCACCTTCTTCGTATTGCTTGTGCAAATCATCTTCTGATGAACCAGTGATTTGGTAGTACAACTCTGGTGAGATACCTTGTTGTTGCATTGAAGCAAAGAATTGGTTCAATTGACGGTGAACGTCTTCGTGAATCATTGAATCAGGAATTTCTCCACCAGCAACTGATGCGTTATCAACAACAGCTGAGATAGCAGCGTCTTCCTTTGCATCCTTAGCAGCGTCTTCCTTTTCAGTCGCCAAACGTGCCTTAACCTTGTCCTTCAATTCTGCCAAAGTATCAACTTCTTCGTCGATGTCCTTTGCAAATTCGTCGTCCAATGCAGGAACTTCCTTAGCCTTAACTTCGTGCACGGTAACAACGAACAAAGCGTCCTTACCGGCCAAGTCAGCAGCTTGGTATTCTTCTGGGAACGTTACGTTTACGTTAACAACGTCATCGGCCTTGGCACCAACCAATTGGTCTTCGAAGCCAGGGATGAATGAGTTTGAACCCAATTCAAGTGAGTAGTTGTCACCCTTACCACCGTCGAACTCAACACCGTCAACTGAACCAACGAAGTCGATAACAACCGTGTCACCGTTCTTTGCAGGAGCGTCAACCAAAACCAATTCTGCTTGACCTTCTTGCAAACGAGCGATTTCGGCATCCAATTCTTCATCAGAAACAGTAACGTCTGATGCAGGAACCTTAACACCCTTGTAGTCGCCCAATTCGATTTCTGGAGCCAATTCAACTTCAGCAGTCAAAACCCAAGCTTCATCCTTGTTCATTGACTCTGCGTCGATCTTTGGTTGACCAACAGTCGTAACACCTGCTTCTGCAACTGCATCAGCGTAAACATCTGGCAAAACGATGTTCAAAGCGTCTTGGTACAATGACTCTTCACCGTACATTTGAATAAAGACTTGCTTAGGCATCTTACCCTTACGGAAACCAGGAACCGTAATTTGCTTCTTAACGTCGTTAAATGCGGCGTCGATACCCTTTTCGTATACGTCAACAGGAACTTCGAACTTGATTGTTCCCTTGTTGCCTTCACCCTTAGTGAAAACTGCGTTAGCCATGTTTATTCCTCCAATAGTAACAAACTAATAGTCAGTTACATACATTATCTTTACATACCTTATAAGTTTACCGGAAAGTGCCTATTTTGGCAATAATTCTAGGCCGAAAATCGGCTGAAAACCAGCAATTTACTAGAACAATTGTCCTTCAAACTTTGATACAGGATAGTTCTTGAAATCATAAGTTGCTAAATCTTCAGACTTATTCACAAAGGCAGTCAAAGATTCAGTTAACATCAAATTCGTCTTGTAAGCAGTCTCTTCAACCATAATGATTGGCTTCTTTAAGGCCCAGGCCATACCAGCTTCAAAGGCAGTCCCTGAGTCGGCATCGTCATCACGGAAATCAGCGACAACGACCAAGGCGTCTGCATCAAGCACTTGCGTCACATCACGACGGAACACTTCAGCCGCCCAAGCTGGCGTGTATTCAGGGTTATCCGTCTTTTGGTGGTGACGTGGTGAGTAGAAGTCAGTAACCGTTGGGTTCGCTTCTAGCGCTGCCTCAATGCGAGCAACGCGATCAACTTGTTTGTCACTGAAGAATGGTGCGGCCAAATAAATTTGCATGATGTAAAATCCCTCTATTTGTAAAAATTTGTATAGTTCACTTTACCACATCTCGTGACATTTGCTAACCGGAGAAACAAGAAAAAAAGAGAGTTATTACACCGTAAGATGTAATAACTCTCTTTTAAAAGAGCAGCCTAAGCTACATTGGAAAATTCTACGTTAAACGTAAAATTAGTCCTTGATTTCTGAAACAGTTCCGGCACCGACAGTACGTCCACCTTCACGAACCGTAAACTTCAATCCCTTTTCGATGGCAACTGGTGCGATCAATTCGATATCGAATGTTACGTTATCACCAGGCATAACCATTTCTACGCCTTCTGGCAATTCAACAACACCAGTAACGTCAGTCGTGTGGAAGTAGAATTGTGGACGGTAGTTAGTGAAGAATGGCGTGTGACGGCCCCCTTCTTCCTTAGTCAAAACATAAACTTCGGCCAAGAACTTAGTGTGCGTTTGGATTGAACCAGGCTTAGCCAAAACTTGACCACGCTCGATTTCCTTACGATCAACACCACGCAACAATGCACCGATGTTATCACCAGCTTGACCTTGTTGCATTGACTTACGGAACATTTCGATTCCAGTAACAACAGTCTTGCGAACTTCTTCCTTCAAACCAACGATTTCAACTTCGTCGTTCAAGTTAACAGTTCCACGGTCGACACGGCCTGAAGCAACAGTACCACGACCAGTGATCGTAAATACGTCTTCGACTGGCATCAAGAATGGCTTGTCAGTGTCACGCTCTGGAGTAGGAATGTATGAATCAACAGTGTCCATCAATTCTTCGATGACCTTAATTTGTTCTGCGTCACCTTCCAAAGCCTTCAAGGCTGAACCGCGGATAACTGGAATGTCATCCCCAGGGAAATCGTATTCTGACAACAATTCGCGAACTTCCATTTCAACCAAGTCAATCAACTCTTCGTCGTCAACCAAGTCAATCTTGTTCAAGAATACAACCAAGTAGTCAACACCGACTTGGCGAGCCAACAAGATGTGCTCACGAGTTTGTGGCATAGGACCGTCAGTTGAAGCAACAACCAAGATAGCACCGTCCATTTGGGCAGCACCAGTGATCATGTTCTTAACGTAGTCCGCGTGACCAGGGGCGTCGATGTGGGCGTAGTGACGAGCTTCCGTCTCGTACTCGATGTGAGCAGTGTTAATCGTGATACCACGCTCACGCTCTTCAGGAGCAGCGTCGATAGCAGCAAAGTCTTGTTGCTCAGCCAAACCCTTGTCAGCCAATACCTTTGAGATAGCGGCAGTCAAAGTAGTCTTACCGTGGTCGACGTGACCGATAGTTCCAATGTTAACGTGAGGCTTAGTGCGCTCGAAATTTTCCTTAGCCAAAAGCTTGTCCTCCTAATATTCGCATGTTAGTCCTTTTTGGGCTAACCCTTATTGCTTACGTACTATTATACTACATTCTTAAAAGAACTAAAACAACTTGGTGCGACAATCTTTAGTAATTTCTCTTTATGAGACTGGAACTATTATATATAACTTCGTGTTAATTGTAAATAATTTTTATCTTTTTTTGCAATCTGATTTTAAAAAGCCGATTCTACGCCATTAAAGCTAACATTTCAGCCTGTAGTTTTGCACGCCATTCGCGCTGTTTCACTGCTTCTTGTGGCATCGTGTTACCCAGCGACTCAGCAATTAAGCCGGCAACCCAACTTTTGGGTTCAATTGCCACCTTTTCTAATACTGGGTAAGCAATCATCAGCATTAATCGAACTTGTTCTACCAAGCCGTGAATCATGGCAGGTCCAACCGTTTGTTCATATGATTGTAATTCAGTCACAATATCTTGATACCGAGCCATATTTTCAATAGATTCTAGTTGGGCTGGTACAACCGTAAGCGTTTCTTCGTCAAGCCACACCATATCAACTGATTGTGCCACTCGTAACCGGCGTAACCGGTCTAAGACTGACACACGTGAAATTGACGTTAAAAATGGGTCCAGTAAGACGAAACGTGCGCCAACTAGATATTCATCGAGTGGCAACTTGTCGGCCGCGATCAACCTTTCCCGTTGACTGATTGCATCTCCGTCGCTCAAATGATAAAAATGGCGCGCAATTGTTGTGATCGTTGCCTGTTGCGTTTGACGCGTTGTCATTTCTGCCGTCACAACTTTAGTCATCAAGTCGGCACGTTGCGTCTCAGGCAACCACATAATAAATTCGCGGGCCGCCAAAAATTGTTGATTATGCAAGGCGACCGTCACGTATAATTGCGCTGTTTCGGCAGTTGCTAGGTAACTATCAATAAATTCGTCAGCAAACAACTGTGCAGTCTTATATTGACCATCTGCCAATAGTACGCGCGTTAGTAACTGGTTGATTGCTGGTGTTTGATTGAGATCGTAAGCCTCATCCAATGCATCTAAAGCTGGGCCGTATGAATGCTCGTCAAAAGCAGCTTGCCCTGTTACCACTAAGCTAGCAAATCGTTCTTCTTCCCCTGGTGTCATGTCCTCACCTTTCTAGATTGAAGAAGCGCCGATTCCTAAGAACCGACGCTTCTTTTCCTATTCAGCACTTACCGGTTGTTCACCTTGCGTTGCCTTTGGCTTACGACGACGCGGCCGGCGCTTCTTCTTAGCGCCTTCCTCTGTAGCCCCCGCTGGCTTCACTTGTTGATTAGCCGGTGCTTGTTGTTTCTTTTGTTGTGCGCCATTGCCTTGTCCTTGTGCACCAGGAACTTTCTTCTTAGTCTTTGGCTTGCGGGCAGCTTGCTTTTGTGCTGCTACCGGCTTGTCCGTCAACTTGTTGTTCGTCTTGCTTGCGGAGCGCTTACGTCGACGGCCGTTTTGGTTCGCTTCCATGATAACCGGTAAAATCACTGGCTTGCGACGAGTTTGTTCAAACAGGAACTTACCCAAGGCATCACGTACTGAATTCTTCAGGTTACCCCAATCGAATTCCTTTGTGTTCTTGATGCCTTCAGCGACTGTCTTTTCAACCAATTCCCCGGCTTCGCGAATCAAATCGCGTGACGTTTTCACATAGACGAAACCACGTGAGTCAATCTTAGGTGTTGCGACAATCTTTTTCTTCTTACGGTCAATCGTCACAACAGCGATAAAGACCCCATCTTCTGACAAGATGCGACGATCGTTTAGCACGATTGAGCCAATATCGCCAACACCAGAACCATCAATCATCGTTGAGCCGACCTGGATTGAGCCACCCAAGAACATTTGCTCGCCATCCCAACGCAGGTTATCACCCTTCGCCAACAACCAAACGTGGTCATCATCGTAACCCACTTGTTCAGCCGCATGGTAAGCCGCATTCAAGACACGGTATTCACCTTGGATAGGAATCACATGTTGAGGCTTCAACAAGTTGAGCAACAATTGGAAATCTTCTTTTGACGCGTGGCCCGAAGACTTCTTATCCGTTGAAATTTGCTTCACTGAAGCCCCGGCGCGGAACAACATATCACGTGTACGCGCCACGTAACCTTCCATGGCCGTAGATGGTGTTGTTGTAATAAAGACTAGGTCGCCCTCTTGAATTTGGATGTTCCGGTCATCACCTTGTGCCATACGTTGCAAATGACGAATTGGCTCACCCATCTTACCGGTTTCCAAAACAACCGTTTCTTCAGGTGCCAGCTTGCTCAAATTCTTCAAAGAAACGAATAATTCGTTTTCAGGCATTGGTAAATGTAACTTCTTCAAACGAAGCGCTGTGCGGACAACCTTTTCCAAATCATTACCTGAGATAACGATTCTACGGCCAACCTTGTAAGCAGCATCAATTACTTGCTGGATACGTTGAATGTTTGATGCCACCGCGGCGACGATGATACGGCCGTTCTTATGTGCACGGAATGAGTCCAAAACGTACTCTGCAAGTTCTGATTCGTGTGCTGACAAACCATAGCTTGCTGTACCGGCAGCATCAGCCAAGACAGCAATTACACCCTTGGCGCCAATTTGTGCGAGACGCGCTAAATCAGTTCGGTAGTATGGCAATGCTGTCGTATCAATTTTAAAGTCACCAGTGTAAACAATTTGCCCCTCTAGTGTTTCGATAACGATACCCAATGATTCTGGAATCGTATGTGTGGTCTCAAAAAATGAAACCGTTACATCCCCAAAGCTAACTTCTGAATTACCACGAACAACGTGATAATCATCAAACCCCTTTGCTTCTGGCTCAGCTTCAACAGCAAGCTTAGCCAATTCAATCGTTAATTCTGACCCAAAAACGGGCACCTTTACTTCACTTAACAAGTAAGGCAATGCACCAATTGCATCTGCATGACCGTGTGTCAAAAAGACACCGGCAATCTTATCAGTGTGTTCTACCAAGTAGGCAAAATCTGGAATAACCACATCCACGCCAAGCAAATCGCTCTCTGGGTACTTCAACCCTGCATCCAAAATAAAAATGTCTTCACCGACGGTAACTGCATACATGTTCTTTCCGTTTTCACGTACGCCACCGAATGGCATAATACTTAATGTCGTTGTCATAATGTTCCTATTCTCGTTGTCTTTCACGGGTCAGCACAACCCAAACGTTTGTATGAATTTAATACAATCTTACCACAGTTTGAAGGCGGTACCAACAACAAGAAAAATAGAAATGGCGAACACCTGATCGGCACCGGCCATTAAACTGTCTACTAGTCATATAACAAAAAAGAGCAAGTCCATAACAGACTTGCTCTTTTTATCAAACATCATTTACGAACAAAAAACATTTGATGTGGGATATAATCCCTATTTAGCTAACGTTGATTACTTGTTCAACAAAGTAGCCAAACGTGACTTGTCACGTGAAGCCTTGTTCTTAGCAATCAAGCCCTTTGAAGCGGCACGGTCGATAGCTGATGAAGCGTTAACAAACAACTCTTGCAAGTTGTCTGCACCAGCTTCAGCGGCCTTACGGAACTTCTTCACTTCAGTACGGTATGCACTCAATTGTGAGATGTTACGCTCGCGTTGCACCTTGTTCAAGCGGGCACGTTGGATTGATGACTCAATAATTGGCATCGCTTTTCCCTCCGATGATAAATGTCAAAATAACGTACGTTGTTAATGTAAAAATTAACGACGCAATCCAAGCTTTTGGATCAACTCACGGTAACGTTGAACGTCGTTGTCACGCAAGTAACGCAACAAGTTACGACGGTGACCGATCTTCTTCATCAACCCACGTTGTGAGTGGAAGTCGTGCTTGTGCTCTGACATGTGTGCGTTCAATTCGTTGATGTCAGCAGTCAAAACTGCAACTTGAACTTCAACTGAACCAGTATCACCTTCGTGACGTGCGAATTCCTTGATGATTTCATTCTTGCGTTGTGCAGAAATAGCCATGTTGGATATCCACCTTTCTTTTGTATAGTCGCCTTAGACAACGTAGGACGACGGTGAACCGTCAAACATCGTAAAAGGTCGTGTGCTTTTGCACTTCAAATATAATACTAAACTTTCTAACGCAATGCAAGTAAAATTTCTAAGCAATATCCGCTTGATAGCGCAAGACAAATAATTCGAACAACAGTTCTGGTTCACGGGCTGTCGACTTAAGTTGCTCTTCCATGCCGACTAAACCTAAATAAGCTTTTGCTAATGCGGGGTAACTGAAACGGCGAACAGTTTGACGGGCCAACTTAACGCGATACGGGTTAACCTTTAGCATCTTTGCTGTACCAGCTTCACTTTGCGTCGCTGATTTCACTTGTAATAGTAACCTGAACTGACCGAGAATAGCCGCGTGCAACCGAAGCGGTGCTTCACCACCCTCGATTAACTCGTGGTACAGTTCGACTGCCCGTGTTAATTTACGATTCAACAACGCATTAATCAAGTCGAAAATATTTTCGCTCAAGGTACGTGTGACTAAGGCATCCACTGCTTGCTCATCAATTTGCTGCGTATCATAAGCATACAGTATTAATTTATCCAGTTCAGACATAATTTGGGTCAATGACATATTCGTGAGTCGAACAAGTAGCTGGATGGCTGGGCCCGACATTTCAAAGCCATTTTGCCGCAATTTATCCGTAATCATGCTACGAACATCTTTTTCTGTTAAATCGCCAAAAGCTAAATAAGCTGCCTGCTCCTTCAACAACTTTACAACCTTCTTACGGCTGTCAAGCTTTTCATAGGGGGCAACAATAACCAAAACGGTTTGGGGTTCTGGATGTTCTGCATATGCAATCAAATCTTCGACATGATGTTCAACCTTTGTCCGGGGATTTTCACCGGTCAAGAAGTACGCGTCGTCAATCATGACAACCCGTCGATCACCAAAAAATGGTACCGATCGTGCATCATCTACAGCCACGCCAAGTGGCGTTTCACGCATATCAAACTGGGCCAAATTCAACGTGCGATCTTCGTACGGAATCAAGCTAACAAACGCTGCACGAACTTGATCAAGTAGATACTGGTCTGTTCCTTGAATCAGATAAATTGGCTTTAACGTTTGTTTGGCAACATCCTGTTGCACATCTCTTAGCGTAAGCGCCATGGTGCCTGCCTCCTCGTTTTTCTCATGTTTCTACTTTATCATGGTCGCCGCGGAAGTTGAATAGGCGATGTGATTTCTGATTGCCACCGGTCACGTTTAACTGACCAGCAGTATTGCAACATACCACTTTCAGCAGTACTGAACACTTGCATGTTATTTTGGCGGGCCGTGACCAACGTTTCTTGATTTGGATGACCAAATCGATTCTTTACTCCTGCTGAAACAACGCCAACACTTGGTTGCAACCGCTGTACAAATTCGGAAGCCGTACTCGTTTTTGATCCGTGATGACCAAACTTCAGTATCGGCACCCTACCAAGCATTGGGTCATCCAACAGATTTCGCTCGCCCGCCTGATCCAAATCACCCGTCATCATCAGCCGTTTAGGCCCTGTCTCAACCAATACTGCCACAGAATCTTCGTTCTCGCCTGCACCGGATTTAAATGGATGCTTCACTAACGTCCAGCGATTCAAACGCATTCCAGCTTGCACTTCTTGTACCGAGGCACCCCTACAATGTGGTGCGACCAATTCCTGATAGGCTTCTGTTTGCATCATGCCCAGTGGCACGTAAATGTTATCAACGGGCATTTGCTGTAAAAAATACGGTAAATTGCCAATATGATCAATGTCTTTATGCGTTAGGACTAATTGTTGCACCCGCGCGATACCCTTTCCTCGCAAAAACTGCACCAATTGTTGTGCCTGAAAATCACACTTCTGTGGGGTGGCCCATGGTGGTTGTGGCAGATTCATTTTGCCACCAACGTCTACCAGCATGACTTGCCGGGGTGCAAGTCGCGCAATCGTTGCATCCCCCTGTCCAACATCGGCGAACGCCACAAACCCGCCCGGTGCTAATCGCGGTAACAAAAACATCACACCGTACATGACTAATAGCAACAAACCAATCATCCGACGCCTGCACCCCAACAACCAACTAACTGTCCCAAACAAAGCAACACCACTTAGTAACAACGGTGGCTGACCAAACACTAACTCACCTGGTACACGGTCCATTTTTGCGATGCCAAACTGGATGCCATTAATCAGCGCATTACAACACGACATGATAGGCGTCAGACCCCACCAAGCCGTACCAATGCCAAACACCAGTACCGGAATAACTAACCAGGTAAATACAGGCATCGCAATCAAATTTGCCAGAATACTAATCGGATGCCAAGCATACGTATGCCACAACAGTACCGGTAAAATTAATACCGACAAAAAGATGCATTGCCACCAACCCGGTTTGCCCGTTATCCATAAGAGGCCAAAAGTTAGCAGGTATGATAATTGGCCGCCCAAATTGTGTAACACCCCCGGCTCAAGCAATAAACCACCTAATAATGCAATGCCCCAAGCGTCAACGGTCGACAAACGAAGCCATCCCAATTCTCGCCAAGCTTGTGTTACCGCTAATAATACCGCTCTCACCAACGATTGGACACCGCCAGCAAATAACAGCAACACAACTAAAAGCACTTGTACAATTAACAACGACCGTTCACGGGTAATACCAATCCACCGGCCGAATTTACGCCACAATACATAGACGCCCGCGACTTGAAATCCTGAAATGCTAAACAAATGTACCAAACCCAGCTTCTGAATACCAACGTTATCATCATAGAAGTCACGACGCGTATAACCCAAAAATAATGTTTCACCATAGTCACGCAACCCAGATGGTAGTGTTTCAAACCAGGCAACTAATCGGCTGTGTCCCATCCGAATCCGACTATTAATAAATGGCCATGCCCCCGGTGGCGTATCAACCCGCTTGATGGACGCTTGCTTCACGACAAACTGATGAATGATACCACGACTTCGCCAATAACTAATCGGATCAAAATTATATGCATTCCTACATGGCTGTATCCCTTCGTAATTGCCAATTCCGGTTACAATATAGCCCACATGCGTCGTCTGTAGCTGGCGAAACGTGTCTTCCTCACGGCAAAACCAAGTTAATCGCACCCGTTCCCGATTTGGCATCACCGCAAAACCTGTAATTGTTGTACCACTAAACTGTAGTTCATCGGCATGGATGCGAAACGTACTCTCAACTTTACCAGTTGGGCGTTGCGATAAAGCGGTTAACTTGGCATCTTGTGCAATAAAAAAACTGACATAGCCAATCGTGATGAGTATCGTCAAAACAACGCGGCACCGAAAACGGATCACGAGTAAGCTACTTAACAACAATAACAACGGTACTGACCACCAAAATTGATAACGGATTACCGTGTTTAACCCGGCAATGTACAATGACAAGACTAACCAATAGCCGGGCATTACACCGTAACCAGCGGAGCTAACCGAGCGTATGTCTTCTCCCCAATCCCAGCAACTTCTTGCAAGTCATCGACCGTTTTAAATCCACCCATCGTTTCACGCTGGGTCACAATATCCTGAGCCCGCTTTTCACCCACGCCTGGCAGGGTTTGCAATTCAACAACCGTCGCCGTATTCAAATTGATAAGTGATGTTTCAGTGGCTATTGTAGCTGACGTTGTTGATGGTGCGGTGGCGCTTGGTTGTCCCGGTAACGGATAGGCATCTGGCACTATTTCAGAACCGTTCGGTATATACAGTACCTGACCATTCGTTAAGGAGGCTGCCAGATTCAAGCGGGTGCGGTCGACAGTCGCTAGTGTCCCGCCCGCTTTTTCAAGGGCATCCGCCATAATTGGTGGCACTCTAAATTTATAAACGCCTGGTCGGTGCACAGCACCCTTCACATCAACCACGACGGTTGCCGATTGGACCGCCGACTGCACGGTCCGTGTGACTGAAACTGTTTTTTGTGTTGATTGGTCAGCCGCTACACTTGTCGAAATATCTCGTGGTAGCCCTGGTGCGGTCTGTGAACACTGCCACCAAACAACTAAACCAACACCGATAACAATTAGGCCAGTTGCAAACCAAATCATATGCTGAAATCGATAATAATGCGCTTTTAGATTTGCCATGTTTTTTCCTCCAGTAATAGAGACACATAACCAATCAAAAAGTCCAAAAAAAGGGTTCTATTCTTTTTGGCGTTGGTGGTTAATCGCCAACGCTTTTTTGCATTTATCAATCATTCTCAGAACAACAATAAAAACACCAATAGCTCGGTGTATCCTAAAGTCGTCTAAGACCAAAATACAAGGAGAGCTATTGATGTCTTTAAATGATTCTATCCTACGTAGCGTCGGATTAACAGACCCAAATTTCGAATTTTTAATGGATGATAACGGTGAATTCAACCACATCTCATATCGTGGAAAAGATAATCATAAAACTATCGTTTATGAAGCTGCACTACACGGTGATATGGATCGATGCACGTTGTGTGGCCAAGAGAGCATATTAACCAAAAATGGTTTCAGCAAACCCACCGAAGTAAAGCTACCCGCAACTAACGGTTTCGACAACCGCCTACGCCTGCGTAAGCAGCGCTATTACTGCCATGAGTGCAACGCTTCCGTAGTTGTGTCATCACCCGATTTAGAAGAAGCCCGAAACATCTCTAAACCCCTACGCCTTCAAGTTATTCGACTGGCTATGGAGGATATTTCAGAGAAAGTTATCGGTTTTATTTTGCGTCTTTCACACTCAACAGTTCACCGTGTTATCAACGACGAACTCCAGGATTATCGTTATGACTACAGTCATTTACCAGCAGTTCTAAGCTTCGATGAAATTCGAATTAGCAGATCATACGCTTTCGTGTATGCATCACCTGACAACTTTATGGAGATATTGCCAAGTCGTGATTTAAACACAATCCGAAGTTATTTCTATGGCTTCTCTTTGAAGCAACGCCAGGCAGTCACGCACGTCGTCATGGACATGAACGCTAGCTACGCTACCCTCGTGCCGGAACTATTTCCTAATGCCCAAATTGTCATTGATCGATTCCATATCGTTCAACTAATGACCCGTGCCATCAACACTATTCGCACAGGCATTCAGCATCTACTTGATAAGCACTCTCGTGAATACAAAATAATGAAAAACGGCTGGCGCCTTTTCCTCAAAAAATACAGCAACTTAGAAACTACCCATCGTAAATATATGCGAGGCTTGAACGAATATATCACGGAAGAAGAAGCTCTCACGCTAGTGTTCAAATCATTTCCGGTTCTCGAGGCGGCTTATTTAGTTTACCAAGAAGCTTTAGAAGCAATGGACAAGCGTAGCCCCGAGCTAATTCATGCATTGATCAGCACTTACAAACCGGTGGGTTCCGCCATGGACGTGACCATCGGTACTTTTAAGCGCAATTTAAAAGGCATCCTCGAAAGTCTTCGTTGCCCATGGTCAAACGGTAAAATCGAAGGCATCAACCGTCGCCTTAAGCAAATAGCTCGTACCGCATACGGTTATCAAAACCTCGGTAATTACATGCGACGCATCCGTATCCAAATGAAGTATGGAAAATTCTAAAAAAAGTGGTGACAACATTTCTGTCATCACCACTTTTTGCGACTCTTCAAATCGCGTTAATTTTCAAATTCATTGTCGACCAACGCTATTTGGCATAGAGCCATTATTTCACAAAGAAGTTACATCATAAGACACAAAAAGTGCTCGGCCATCAAAGGACCAAGCACTTTTTTAATCATCTATTGAAATACGATAAATCTTACCACCAACCGTTAGAAGTACGGAATTGTACGGCACCATCAACTGAACCGTAACGTGAAACGGCGTAGTTAACCAAACCATTAGTTTGCGTGGCAACGTCACCCGTTCCCCAGCCTTCCTTAGTTTGACCCAATCCCATGTAACCGTTTGGTGAAACGGCGTTAGGATTACCACCTGATTCAGGTATTACGATATTTTGCCACAAGGCATCAGTACCACCATTAGCGATGAATTGGGCATAAACTGAACCGCCAGCAGCTGGTGCAGCTGCAGGAGCGGCTTGTTGCGCAACTGGGACAACTTGCTCAGCAACAGTAGTATCTTGTGCAACCGGTTGTGCTTGAACTGAAGCAGCAGTGGCTTCTGACTCAGCAGCCTTTGCGGCAGCGGCTTCTGACGCGGCAACTGATGATGCAACGGCCTCTGAAGCAGCGGCAGATGATGCGGCTGCTTCTGATGCAGCAGTCATTGAAGCAACAGCTTCTGACATTGCTAATGAGGCAGCATCTGATGCAGCGCTGTTGGCTGATGCTGCAGCGGTCGTGTTCAACGCATTTTCGTTAAGCTCTTCTTGCGTTGGCACTTCGATTTGTTGATCAGCAAAGATCATGTTTGCGTCAGTAATCTTGTTAGTCTTAACCAAGTCTTCAACAGTCAAGTTAAACTTGTTTGCCAATTCTGACAATGTGTCGCCCTTTTGAACCGTGTATGTTGAAGCGGCGTTTGCAACAGTTTGGCCTGCAACCAATACTGAAGCCAAACCGGCGATCGTCAATGCTGTTTCTTTCATCTTACTCATAATCAGTTAAACACTCCTAAGGATTGTATCTATGTCGTGCGAACCTTATGGCTCAAGCACGTTCTCTTATATGAGGCTTTTTCCCTGCCTCAATCACAAAACATAGTTTACCAAGCTGAGCAGGTTTAAAATTACACATTCATTACATAACATGTCTAGAAACAATATTATGACCACTTTTATGTCACATTAACGTTACATAAGGTGTGTTACACGTGTAAACCATTGATATATAGGCATCCTTCATTGTTTATTTAACCGGTTAAGTAGGCCGTTTTTTGTAACTTAAATTGATAAATAAAAACCGGAAAGCGTTGTTTTCCCGGCTTTTGTCTATTTTTGTCACATTCATGACACGTTGAAAAGTAATAAAATTAGAATTTACGTAACCAAATTTCGTTAACGCCGTGTCCAGCTGCCTTATGAAGAATCAAATCGGCCCGTTCACGCGTTGGTAAAATATAGTCCGTTAAGTTTGGTAGGTTAACCGTTTCCCAAACGCGACGCGCACCAGCCACCGCTTCAGCGACTGGAATTTGCGTATAAGGGAAGAAGAAATTCGTTGGATCCGCCTCTTCTTTTGCTTGTTGCAACAGTGCCTCAAATCGATCAATGTACCAATGCTCAATTAATGACGTCTCTGCATCCACATATAGTGATAAATCGAAAAAGTCTGACAAGTAGACTGGTGAATTAGGTGCCGCTTGTAAGGTATTGATTCCTTCGACAATAAAAATCTCTGGGCGCTTAAAAGTGTCGAATTCATTCACTAAGACATCTGATATGTCGTGCGAATAGCGTGGTGACCGAACAACTTCATCGCCATCTTTAACGTTATTCATAAATTCAAGCAGCGCTGGCATATCGTACGATTCTGGGAACCCCTTCCGATCAAAAATGCCTTGTACTTGCAATTCATCATTAGGCAGCAAGAAACCATCAGTTGTCGTTAAAGCAACATTAAGTTCACCATACTCCGCTTGTAACATGTATTGTAGCAGCCGGGCTGTGGTTGATTTACCAACTGCCACAGAACCAGCGATGCCGATAACAAACGGGCTCGGCTTAATTGTTCGCCCTAAAAAGCGCTCACGTTCTTCGCGATCACGCAAATATTGCGCATGACGCAACTTAATGTAATGAACCAACGGATCATAGACATCGGCAACATCACTCATTGAAATTTGGTCATTAAACGCTTTAATTTCTCCCAATACCTTTGGTGTGACGTGAGATATATCCCGGTCAGCTGCAGGCACGACTAATTCGTGCCATTCATCACGTTGAAATACTGCATAATTAAACGGTGCCTCACTCATGGTTCTTACCCCTTTTCGTACAAACGCTCGTCAACTTCAGCAAGTAATGGCGTCAATGTCGTTACCGCCAATACCGTCAATTGGTGCATGGCACGTGATGCAATTGTGTAGACCAACTGACGTTCATCATCGCCGTGGTAAACGCCTTCAGAAGCATCCCACATAATCACAGCATCAAATTCAAGTCCCTTAGCCAAGTAGGCCGGCACAATAATTGTACCCGGTACCAGACGTTGGTTCTCAGTCCGGATAATGGTCACGTCAGCGTGTTCACGGAGCGTCTCGTACGCAACTTCCGCATCTGCCAACGTCTTGGTAATAATTGCAGTTGTTTCATCAGCTTCATCATTAGCGACCAATTGCATCAAGGTTGCTTCAACCATCTTATCTTGCGACGGCAAAATCTTAACAACCGGCTTATCACCCTCACGTTCAAAGGCATCAATTTGCGCACCGTTAATCAAAATGGCCTTTGAGTAATCGGTAATTTGTTGCGTTGACCGATACGTTTGCGTTAATTGCACGTATTCTGACTTTTCTGTATCAAACAAACGTGACAATTCATCCTGCAGACTGACGGCGTTTTCTTTCGTGAAGATGGCTTGGTTCAAATCACCCAACATCGTAAAGCGGGCACGTGGGAAACTGAACTTCAAAAAGGCCAATTGGAACGGTGTGTAGTCTTGGATTTCATCAATAAAGACAAAACGAATGTCACGCTCCCCGCGACTACCCTTAATCAAGTCGAATAACAACATAAATGGTGTCATATCGGCCATTGGTAATTCACCATTCTTCATCTTATTCACTGTGTATTCTACCGACTTGGCCCAATCCGCTTCAGTGATATCATAAGCCGCCAAATTAACCAACTTTGGTACAGAACGCAAGAAGTGAATAAATTGATTATTAATATTGATAAAACGATTTCGGTTGACACCCTTGGCAATTGGCGCCAAGGCATTCGTTACAATGATTTTAGCCAAATACTTGGTTTCTTCCTCATCAGACTTAAACTCACGCGGGTTATCACCCAACATGGTGTCATACTGTTCTTTCGTCAAGTTTTGAATTTCAGCTTCAACCCAATCAGCTTGCATTTCATTGCCAATTCGACCTTGCAACATCTTCATTAGTCGTTCCTTCGTACCTTGAAGACGGTTACCAAGCTTATAATTCTCATTGAATGAATAATAGATGTCGACAATCTTTTCCTTAGAAATGATTTCCTGACCACGGAATTTAATTGGGCGGACCTTAATATCAGCCTTATTCAAGCCATCGGCATAACGTTGCATAGCATCAAAGTAGACACTCGTGCCCTTCAAGTCAATAATACGCTTTTGAGCACCGGCTGGTTGCGCTTCAAAACGTTCTTGTAATGTTTCAAGTTGCAACTTTGGCAAACGGCGTGATGCGTATTGGTAATACGTCATTTGAACCATGTTTTGCTCACCCAATTCAGGCAAAACTTGGTCGATATAATCGTTAAACAGTTGGTTTGGTGAGAACATAACCACTTGACCAGAGTTTAAATGACCACGGTAACGGTAAAGGAGGTATGCCACACGTTGCAAAACAGCAGAAGTCTTACCGGAACCTGCCGCTCCTTGTACGAACAACAATTCAGCTGCCGTGTTTCGAATAATCTTGTTTTGTTCCTTTTGAATTGTCGTCACGATTGACTTCATCTTGGTTGTTGACTCACCAGACAAAGCATTCAACAACATTTGATCACCGACAACTTCGTCGGTATCAAAAATCGTCACAATCGTGCCATCTTCAATTTGGAATTGACGCTTCAAGTGAACATTTGCTTCCTGCTTGCCATCCGGCGTTTCGTAGGTCACATTACCCAAGCCCGCATCATAATAAATAGAAGAAATAGGTGCTCGCCAGTCGTAAACCAAGAAATTATCTGGTGAGTCAGAGAACGAGGCCAAGCCGATATAAATTGGTTCCACCGTGTCCGAACCAGCTTCTTGCACATCAATACGAGCAAAGTATGGTCGCGCTTGTAAACGATCCAAGACAACCGCTTGGTGCTCAACTGAATTCATCGCCAATTCGCGTTCTTGTAACATCTGTTGCTGTTGACGTACAGACATCGCAGTTTCGAACAAGCTGCCGTATGTTGATGACTTGAAGCGGACATCGTTCCACCCGTCCTCAACGTCAGCCTGTTTTTGTTCAGCTGTTTTTCGATCTAAATCATTTTGTACCTTCGCGTCTTGAATCTTCTCCAAGACGGTATCCAAGCGTTGCTGCTCGGCTTCATATGGTTCCATAAACAGGGGTCCCCCTACGTAAATTTAGTGATTCCATGGTACTACACTTTGGGTCCAATTACTACTCTTTTTCAAGTAGTCGTTTTTTACCTAACAATAAATCCCAGCCCTGTGACCTAATTAGTCAGCAAAGCTGGGATTTGTTAGCTTTTACTAGGCAAGTCATTGGCTTACCTATCGTATTAATCTTCTTGAGCGTAATCTGTCACGATAAGGTGTTCTAGGAAATCACGTGCGTCAGTTTCATCGGTTGTGCCTGCAGCGATTTCAGCTTCCACTGCTGCGTGAATCTTAGCCGTAATTACTTCACTTTCTGCATCTGCGGCAATAACGTGCACACGGTGGAATTGGTCTGACCAGTAAACCTCAGTAGGTCCCCAGGTGTTCAAGTCCAACTTCTTTACCCAATCTTGTACTTCTTGTCTAGTGTATGCCATGATGACTACCTCCAACTGCTTTCGCAGTGATTAACTTCCTTTTTTATTACATGATTAGTATAGAACAACTATTTTGTTGTGGCGATAAAAAGGTCTATTATGGCGAATAAATCGAGGCATTCAGCGTCCCAAATATGACATACCATCACAGCCTGAAAATCGGCATCAAAAAAACTCGTACCACGTTACATCACTGTACCATAATACGAGTTGTCAAAAGTTAATTAGTTTTCATCAATTTCGAGTTCAATATCATCCACGTTATCAGCCGACGTATCGTTATCATCAGCTGAAGCATCAGCGCCATCATGACTACCAATGTAGGCTTCACGAACTTGGTTATACACATCATCGTAAATTGTCTTGTGTTCTGGGTCTTCCAACCAACGAATAACATTGACCTTTCCTTGACCAATCTTTTCGCCATTATACGAGAACCATGATCCTGACTTAACGATAATATCTTTATCAGCCGCCAAGTCAATCATTTCACCAGTCTTAGAAATTCCCTTACCAAACAAGATCTCAACTTCCACTTCACGGAATGGCGCCGCAACCTTATTCTTAACAACCTTAATACGTGTCAAATTACCAACCGACTTGATATCATCCCCATCAGCCTTCGTCGCATCAATACCACCCTTACGACGAACATCCAAACGCACTGATGAGTAGAACTTCAATGCACGTCCACCAGGCGTTGTTTCTGGGTTACCAAACATGATACCGATCTTTTCACGTAATTGGTTAATGAAGATGGCTGTTGTACCAGTCTTCAAAATAGCACCTGACATCTTACGCAAAGCTTGAGACATCATACGCGCTTGCAAACCAACCGTTGAATCACCGATTTCACCGTCAATTTCAGCCTTTGGCGTCAACGCCGCAACAGAGTCGACAACAACCATGTCAATCGCGCCTGATGTAATCAAGGCGTCAGCAATTGCCAATCCTTGTTCACCAGTATCTGGTTGTGACAACAGCAACTCATCAACGTCAACACCCAACGCCTTGGCGTACTCAACGTCCATCGCGTTTTCGGCGTCAATATAAGCAACAATTCCACCGTTGCGTTGGGCCTCAGCGACTGCGTGCAAAGCCAACGTCGTCTTACCTGATGATTCAGGTCCATAGATTTCAATAATACGGCCCTTAGGGTAACCACCAATACCAAGAGCCACGTCCAACTTCAATGAACCAGTTGACGTTGATTGCACCTTCGTAAATTGACTATCACCAAGCTTCATAACAGATCCCTTACCAAAAGACTTTTCAATCTTCTTCAAGGCTTCGTTCAATGCATTTTGACGTTCCTTAGGATCTGCAATCTTTCCTTCCAACTTCTTATTTGGGTTGATGTTTTTTCCTGATGCCATTTTTATCGGCCTCCACTTGTTAACTTAAACTTAATATAAATATAGTGTAACCTAATCACTACAATAATTCAAATGTTTTCCCAACTATTTTGCCAACTCGACGAGTTTCGTCGCAATCGCTGCGAAACCAGCTGCGACACTTGCTTCCCGCACGGCCTGCCGCTCACCGGTAAAATGGTGCTCCGTTGCGATTACTGAGCCATCTGGTGCCGCTACACCAATGAACACCGTGCCAGCCGGATGCCCTTCCAGCGCGTCTGGGCCAGCCACTCCGGTGAAGCTAATTCCCCACGCCGTCTGCAACGTTGCTTTCGCACCTGTTGCCATCGCCTTAGCAACCTCTGCCGACACCACGCCATACGTGGCAATCATGTCAGCTGGCACACAAACAAGTTGCGTCTTGGCAGCTGCAGCGTATGTCACAAACGCCCCTGGCAAGACAGCTGAAATACCACTAACACCCGCCAGCGTACTAACAAACATCCCCGCC
Organism: Weissella cibaria; assembly: GCF_004521965.1. Classification (GTDB taxonomy): domain Bacteria; phylum Bacillota; class Bacilli; order Lactobacillales; family Lactobacillaceae; genus Weissella; species Weissella cibaria_A. The sequence goes on from NZ_SDGK01000016.1 coordinate 62,244, forward strand.
GTTAAGGATTCTGCCGACGTAATCGTCTCACCTCGTGCAATCAATGCCCGGCCAACTTCTTCATTCGTCATCTGCAGCCTCCAATTCATTTGTTATCCAATATAGACGATATCATGGTCCGTTTGTCCACTTTCTATCACTACTCATTTTAATACAAAAGGAGGCAGGGGGGGACATTAGGGGT
>NZ_SDGK01000095.1 GCF_004521965.1 Weissella cibaria
AATTTACTAGAACGATCAGAATAGCTATATATCAACATCTGTGTTGACAAAGCATAGAAAATCAGCTGCCTAAGCAAGGTTCAAAATATTAAATTTTACCGATCATCAGTACCATTTGACTTTGAACCAATCCGAAAGGTGCTTTTAAAACCATATTTTTTTAAATTATCTATTGCGAATTACTCTAACCATTCCAAATATAATCAGTGAGGTAATAGTTATTAGTGATATGACAATAGTTACTCGAAGATATGGGGTATGGTACTTAAGTTCTACTAAGTGATTGCCTTTGTTTAACGCAAACCCAATAAAACCAACATTTGTCTTTACGATCTTTGCATATTTTCCATCGATTAGCAAATTCCAGCCAGATTCTAGATATGGAATAGACGTAGCCATAAATTGTTTTTTTGATGCAACATTAATAGTTGTCCGTAATCCCTTGTTACTTAATTTAACATCAATGTCTTTATTTTTTTTATGAATTTGCTCAACAGAACGTTTCACATTTCTCATTTGAACTGCAACAATTTCCATTTTTTTAAAACTCAAAATGCCTTTTTTGTTTAATTTAATATCCACAAAATGTCTTTGGGCATCCGAACTTCCTAAATTAATCATCACTTTTTCTTGAGGATTGTAAAAGGTAGTTTGCTGTTGACCATAATCTATGAATGAATTTTCGTACTTATTACTTGCAGTAAACTTCAAAATGTACGCAGTCTTGTCTGAATTGCCCCAATTAATCAATTCATTGAATTTCTTTTGTCTTCCTGAAACTCTTCCAATTCCCATAGAATGGCTTGGTACATCTTCATTTGTGGCTTCAATGTTGTGAATTGCCTGTGCAAATGTTTGTGATTTAAAATGCAGACCCTCAAAATATAGCATTAATTGGTAACCGCTATTATTCACTTTGTTAGGTAGTGATACTCTAACCGTTTGGCTGTTGAGAAAATTGAACTTCCCTTCCTGCTGGGTATCCAGCGTAACAGGCTCATTTTCCGTGTTTATTACCCCAGTTTTCTTTTCATCTATAACTGTATTGTTGGTCAGTACTGAAGATCTTTGCCAACTTGGTAAAGCATAATACTGTCGTTCTGAAATAGTGTTATCTGCCCTGTACACCAAAGGAACAGATGTCTTACTTGTATATAGTGGCGACACACCATTGTTCTTATACAAGACAAACGGCAACCGCTTATTTCCAGAGTACGAATATATCTGATTCACACCAAGCAGTGACAACAATTCTTCACGATTGTCCATCTGACGCAAAGGATCCAATTTCTGCGTAGGTGTATTTACAACAGATTTAGAAAAATCATACACAAATTTATTATCCAAAGAATTGTATGATTCAAGTGTCATAGCATGATCGAATTGAGCAAAATTTGCTCGATTAAGTGAACTTGTCAAGTCCGTTGAAGCGTAACTAACTCGCTGTGCTTTTGTTTTTTCAAATACGTCAAAAGGGTGATAATCCTTAATACGGGATTGACTATACAAATTAACAAGGTTGCCACCCGTATCAGAATAAGCAAACGCCCCTACTCCAACAATATTAAACACAGCAATGAACAGTAGGGAATTCTTTCTTTTTTTGGAAGGAAATGCAATTACAAATGAAGCCGCAACCAGGCTAACCATCGAAATTAATGCGTACCCCTTACTAAGGCTGATTGGTAATGCAACTACAACCGCCACAAAGGCAATCCCAATGGTTACAAAAACTGTAACCTGTAACCTATGATTAAATATAGTTTCTAAATTTTCTACCATCCAAGCTGTTGCGTAACTTATCGTCAAGATAAATATAATCACCCAGCGATTCGAAGGTGTAGTTCCTCCATTCATAATCGCTGCAACGAGTGGAAACATTAGCATTATCAATTGAATGAAAAGTGCAGCTACTAATTTTTTGTTTTGTTTCCAAAACACAAAAGCAACTACCAAAGAGATGAAAGCCACAGCATTTACTGCTACGTTAGTATAAAAGCCAGGAGATTTAAGAACGAATAATCCTTGTACAAAATTAAAATAATATTTTGCTGGGTATAACCATAAGCCATTAGCTATGACTCCTCCAGCTCTTGGAGAATTTAAAATCGCTCGTACGGATTGTACCCAAAAAGGCATTGAAATCAATAAAGAAATTATCCCAGCAAAAATCGTCTTCCAAAGGACAATTATTTTAATTCTTTTCTCTTGTTCAGAAAAAATAAGCCCAATTAAAAAGTAAGCAATTGCACCGAGACCAATTATGTACGTAGTATATACATTGCTCATCAAAGAATACGTTACCGTTATTATGAAAACGGCATAATTTTTGCCAGAAATAATTAAATCAGTACCATACAAAATTAATGGTAGGAGCCACATGGCGTTTACAAACATTGGATGCAACGCAGGAATATTCATACCTGAAAACGTGTATGTCACGCTTGCCAAAACTACAGCAACGGTATTTTTAAAATGGTTAGAAAAGTAGAGAATTGCTGCTGCTCCAACCAAATATAAACGTAGCAAATAAAAAAAACTATACGTCCAATCTAAATGTTTGATCGGTAACAACGCATTTACCCATCCCAGTACATCTCCAAGATTGTAATAAGATAAAATACTTACAGCATCACTTCCGACACCATGATTCCAATCCCAGTTATTCCAAAAACCCAGTCCATACGTATAAATGTATTCATGCAAAGTTTTTACATAAGCCACGTGTTGTCTGAAAGCATCTGCATGGTCTACAAGTGTATACCCAAATAAAAAATTGCTACTAAAAGTTACAACTACATATAGTAAAAATATAAAGGTGTATACTATGTAACTTTTTTTTAAAAAAATATTCATCTAAAAATTTCCTTTAAGCCCTGTGAAGATTAACAAACGAAGGAAATACCCATGTCATGCGTTTGTTAGGTTCGTCCATCATTATTCATTAACCATTTTATTTTTTGTAAGAAATTTACTATTCAACATAGCAAACACCTTACCGATATATTGCCGTATTAAATCTAAAATCATGCCTGTGACAAATATCCCCAACGCAGATACAATCAAACCACCACCAATTCTAAGCCATGCCACCTAGTAGGATTAACAATCTCGCTCCACATGTAGATACTAAATGTGGGACTATCATGAAACAGGTATACACCGACTGTAGTGCTTGCTATCAAATTAATAACTGGAACACTTCCAAACTCCCAATCCTTAAATAATACAAATATCAAGAACGCGATAATAAAAGCACCAACATTGAATCCACTAACAAAAAACAACCTTAGCCCCGAAAAGAAAGCGTTTGATTTTGCAGCTGCCATTAGCGCCCCCGTTACAATTGACGTAGCAACAAGAATTGCACCAATCAACATAAATATCTTAATTTTTTCTATTTTTATATTATATTTTTGAGCATACGCCCCATGCAGTATGAAACAATCAGACTTATTAATTAATTTTTCATATTCAGCATGATTATTGGTAATCCAATCATACACACGGATCCAATCAATCCAACCCTCGCTATTCTTTTGTCTAGGTCATTCATCACCATATTTAATAAAGGGCTTAAAATCAAAATCAACGCAAAATCAGTTGGAAACCAATAATCGGCCATAATAAGAGGGAATATAATCCTTGTAGTACCGAGCAAATCTGGTAACGTTCCTTGAAATGCGTAAGTTAGAAGGACAACAACTATTGAAAAATACATAGTTTGTTTGCTGAGGCCGATAACCCTTTGCCACCTAAACGCCTTATTCAGCATAAAATAACCTGTAATCATAACAAACAAAACCACTCCCAATTTGCCACCCATTCGAAGTATAGATAAGCCCAAAGCCTTTTCTGAAAACACATCTGTAGGCCCACAAAGTTGTTATAAATTACAAAATGACAACAAATAATCATAAACATCGCCACTATACGCAATAATTCTAAATTACTTTGACGGGCTCTTTTGTTCTTCACCATAATTACGTAATCCTTTTTTCAAATCTATGATTGATTATATCAACATAATACTGAAAAATAACTGTTTTATTAAATTTTTACCCGGGTTATTCATCAAGACAAACAAAACCCGTTGAAACAGCAAGTTAATACCGTTTCAGCGGGTTTTGCGCTTTCACCCGTTGGGTGAAAACCATAAGAGCTCTTTTGTTTATGCGCAAAACATGGCATCTCAACCAACTATTTCCAGATTTCTATCACAT
>NZ_SDGK01000096.1 GCF_004521965.1 Weissella cibaria
TTACACTGAACTAGCCGCTGAATACGGGCCTTCGGCCGATTCAATCCGTAACTGGGTCAAATTGTACACAGTCCACGAAGTGGACGGCGAAAAATGGACGCAAGCTGATGTAAACGCATTACAAAAGGAAAACGCCAAACTTCGCGAAGAACTTGAGATTTTAAAACGAGCCGCGGTGTTGCTTTCGAAGTACAATTAACGCAAAATCGCGAGTTAGGACTGGAAATCATTGACCGGTCACTCGCAATGGGACACCGCATAACAAGCGTTTTATCGGCTTTGAACATTGCTCGAAGCACGTATTATCAATGGAAAAACTGGCAACCTAGCCAACGAGAAACACGGCGTAATGCTCTGAAAACGGCAATTAAAGCCGTTTATAACACCAATCGTGGCATCTATGGC
>NZ_SDGK01000097.1 GCF_004521965.1 Weissella cibaria
CCCAATTTCGAATCGAATCAGCTGACGGCCCGTATTCCGTCGCTAGTTCATCGGGCCGACGGCCCGCTTTAACCATTTCAATGATGGACTTTTTTAAAGTCCTCTTCATAACGTGTAACCATAAATAAAAATGCCCCTATGATGACATTTTACCAAACTAGAAAAACTAGTCCGGAATCTCATCATAAGAGCAATGTTTTATAGTAATTTATTCTCGACAAGTAGCTCTTCGATAAATGTTCCCTTTATCTTCTTTTTTAGTGCAACTTTAGCTAACTTAGGAATTCCTAAATTAGCCTCATCAATGGTTTTTTTATCTCCCATATAGTAGATGGCTTTAAGTAGTTCTCGAATATCATAAATAGAGCCATAAACTTCAGGAACAGCGCGTTCAACTTCAAGTAAAGTATATACAGATTCCATGGCTGTCCTAATTGAATATTCGGTAGTGAACACGGTGTCATTACTAGGTGATTCTGCGAAATTACCAATAAAGGCTAAATTAACAGACCCTTTAGGAATAATATCTGGCCTATCACCCGCAACGCGGGGCATAAAGTATGATGTAATAAATGGCATAAATACTGGAACGGTATTTACATTGTTTTGGTTAGACAATTGTTTAATTTTGGACTCAGGGACCCCAAGGTGATAAAGGAGTTCTTGCGTAATTTCTTCCCCAGAACTTTCTACAATGGTCTTATCAACAAAATTTCCTTTGGTATCTGAATATAGTCCATATATCCATACAATTGTTTCATTTTCCTTTTGTTCTTTGAAATGGGGCTGCCTGTGAACAGCAAAACTCATCAACCAGTTCGAATCGGTTATGGTAATGATTCCACCACTATTAATTTTGTGATCATGCAAATCACGATTGGTGAGACGTTCAATGTAGGGTTCAATTTCTGGTGATTTTATAGTGGCTGTCGCTGACACGAACCAACTTTTTTCAGGTAGGTTATCATAGAATACTTCTGGATGACCGAAATCATTAGATTGTTCTGCCAGATTCTTCCACAGTGACCAACTACCACCCAACTCTTTTGATATAGGAGCGGGTTTATCATGGCTTCCGTATGTTGAACTTTCTGTAATAGAACCATTTGTAACGAATACAAGATCATCACGTGATAGGCTAACATCATCACCATCCTGGATCACGAGTTTTTTTGCAATTTTTTCGTCATTTTCAAAATCTACCACAACATTATTGACTTGTGTATCATAGATGAATTCGACATTATATGACTCTAAATACTTTATAATTGGTAGAACCATAGACTCATACTGATTGTACCTATTGAACTTTAGGGCGCTAAAATCAGGTAGTCCATCAATATGATGAATAAAGCGCATCGTGTATCGACGCATCTCAACTGCAGAATGCCACTTTTCAAAAGCAAACATAGTTGCCCAGTACATCCAAAAATTACTTTCAAAGAACTCATTTGAGAAAAATTCCTCAATAGTCGTCTTACCCAGTTTTGACTCAGGAGTTAAAACTAAATCTATTAATTCTTTAGATTTTTCATCCAAAGTATACAGGCCATCCGTTGGGACGCGTTGTCCCCGGTTATAAATTAGGCGAGTATTTGATGAATTTGGATCATCTTTATCTAGCCAATAAAATTCATCTAAGTAAGAGGCGTCTTCAATTTCTAAAGAAGGAATTGATCGATACATGTCCCACATAGTCTCAAAATGATTCTCCATTTCTCGACCACCACGTGTCACAAAGCCGATATTGGCACGCTTTTCTCCATCTAACGATCCACCCGGAGTAGGCAATTCCTCATATATATGAATTTTTTCCCCGGACATTTGTCCATCGCGCACCAAGAAAACAGCGGTCGCCAATCCGGCCAGCCCTCCTCCAATAATATACGCTGATTTTTGATCCACATTTTTGGGCTTTCTTGGACGTGCAAAAGCTTCATAATTTCCGTTAGAATATCGCATAATTGCCTCCTCTTACTACGCTTTATGTTGATGTACTCTATTTTTAAAATGATTCTTGTTGGTATTCAGAGTTAGGATGTTCATAAAATCCCATGAACTGCCTTTGAAAGGCAACTTGCTCACCTGAAATGCCACCACCTGCAACAGTTACATTTTTATAAATATGTTTCCTCCTATCAATGATTTAATAGGTTAATCATAGCACTAATAGAAAACGCTTTCAAAAAATAGCCACTAAAGTGAAACAGTCACTTTAATGGCTGCAATATCCATAAATAAGTGCGTGGTTTTTAAAGGTGGCGGAGTTTTTAATTAGTAGGGAAATTTGTTGCATCGTATCATAATTCATATATAATAGTCTGATTATAAAGTTACGAAAAATGTAGCGACATTAACTGGGTATTATTATTCACTTGAATTTACAATTCAAGTGCAACACTAAGCTAAATAAAAACTGACTCATAA
>NZ_SDGK01000017.1 GCF_004521965.1 Weissella cibaria
GGCAACATTTCCTTGGCCAAGGCCTTAGTTGCTGGCAAAAAACGAGTTCCCAAACCCGCTGCTGGTATAATAGCCTTACGTACTGGCTTCATATAAATTTACTTCCCTTCTTGTGAAACTGGACGACCCATCAATTCATTGATGGCCCCCTTGATATCTTGGCCTTCGTACAAGACGCGATAAATTGTAGATGTAATTGGCATTTCAACGTGCTTCTTCAAGGCGAGCTCGTGCGCAACCTTGGTTGTTGAAATACCTTCGATGACCATCCCCATATTTTCGACGATGTCATCAAGTTTCTTACCTTCACCTAATTGCACACCCGCACGATAATTACGTGAGTGCACTGACGTGGCAGTAACAAACAAATCACCAACACCTGACAGGCCCATGAATGTAATTGGGTTCGCACCAAATGCTTGACCCAAACGGCTAATTTCAGCCAACCCACGAGTGAACAATCCTGCCTTGGCGTTTGCATCAAATCCTAGGCTCTCAAGGGCCCCTGCACCAATAGCAATCACGTTCTTGAGAGCCGCCCCAAACTCGGCTCCAATCAAATCAGTATTCGTGTATACACGGAAGACATTATTAGTAAAAGCTGCTTGCACACGTTCGGCAGTGGCCAAATCTTCGCTAACAGCTGATACCAAAGTTGGGTCATGCTTGATAACCCCTTCAGCGTGTGACGGACCAGAAATAATTCCAAGTCCCAAACGTTGCGTCGCTGGTACCTCTTCAGCAAGCATCTCTGATGCGCGCTTGTAAGTACCAGGCTCCAATCCCTTTGTTGCGGCAATCAACACAATCTGTTGATCCAACTCTGCCAAGACTTCAGACAAGTGCTTTGATACCTCACGTGTGGCCTTCGTTGGCACGACGCTCAACACGATGGTTGCATCACGCACAGCCTCAGTCATATCTGCAGTGGCAACGACACCCTCGTCGAGTGGGTTATCACCAAGATACTTGTTGTTGCGGTGTTGCTCATTAATCTCAACTACTTGTTCAGGCTTGTACGTCCATAGACGCACGTCATGCCCGTTCTCGGCAGCAACATTTGCAAGGGCCGTTCCCCATGAACCGGCGCCAAGCACTGCAATCACTTCATTGCTCACAATGTTCCTCCTTGTTGTTAGTGCTGGTCTAACGCCAAAACTAACACAATAATAATACCATAAACCATTAAGTTGAAAATACTTTAAAGTGAAAACCCCGTCACAACGGGGTTTTCTTAAGAATTTCGATTAATTTTCCGAATTTTCGGCAATTAAACGATTTAAATTATCATTAAATGTTTCTGTGGCATCAAAGCCCATCTTCTTAGCACGGAAATTCTTAGCCGCCGTTTCAATCAAAACAGCCAAGTTACGACCAGTTTGAACTGGCAACACAAAGCGTGGCAAATCGACACCTTGGATGCGAATGTTCTCTTCGCCGTTACCAAGACGGTCAACCTTTTGATCATCTGTCCACTTAGCCAAGTGCAGGTTGAAGGCAATCGTTGCGTGCGAACGCACCGCGCCCGCCCCAAACAAGTTCATGACATCAATAATTCCAACGCCACGAAGTTCCATCAAATTACGCAAAATAGCAGGTGGCTCACCAACAAGGCGTTCCTCATCTTGCGCGTACACGTCAACACGATCATCCGCAATTAAACGGTGGCCACGTTGCACCAATTCTAGCGCGGTTTCAGACTTACCAACCCCTGAATCACCAGTAATCAGCACACCAAGCCCAAAGATATCAACCAGAACACCATGAACAGATTGGCGTTCTGCCAAACCACCACTTAAGAAGTAAGACATATTCGACAAAATTCGTGATGATGTCAAATCAGTTGCCAATACCGGAATCTTTGCCTCTATTGCAGCTTGCATAAACTCTTCTGGCAATTGACGTCCGGTTGAAACGACAAAAGCTGGTGTGTTTGGTTGCATCATCTTACGTGCAACCATCAACAACTCATCGTGGTTCATGCGGTGGGCAAACGACGTTTCCGTAATTCCCATCAACTGAACGCGTTCTGGTGCATAGTAATTGAAGTACCCAGTCATTTCCAAACCAGGCCTTGAAATATCTGCCGTTATAATTGCACGATCCAGATACTCCTCACCAGCCACCAAGTTTAAGTGCGTGTTGGCCAGCAAATCTTTAACTGTAATCTTCTTTGCCATATCCGTTGTCTTCCTTATTTTTTAGCGTCGTCTTTACGACTAAAGTAACTTGAGATAATCAAATTAACAATCGACATCACCACTGCGATGAAGACTGCCCAGCTAAAACTAGCGAAGCGGAACCCATCTCCAATAATCTGCGAGGCGAGCCACAATACTACCCCATTCACAATTAACCCAAACAAGCCAAACGTTAAAATAGTAAGTGGCAGCGCCAATATTTGGAGCACAGGCTTCACTAAAGCATTTAACACACCTAAGATTAATGCTGCTAAGATAGCTGTCCCAAAGTTACTAATGTAAAGACCTTGGTGGAACAATCCCGCCAAGGCAAGCAACATTACTGCGTTGATTAGCAATCGTTGCCAAAACGAGAAACGACGAAAAGTAACTGTTTTCATATTCATCCCCCAGGATTTAATACTTTCATTATAGTAAACCATATCACAACATGTTATGAAGAAACAATAAAGCGCCATTTGCATCACACAAATGGCGTTTTTTCAAACTACTGTTGTTTTGGCGTAAACAGATTATCGAATGGTGATTGTCCGTTATTAGCTACCTGTGTCAAAAACATTTTTACCGCTTGTTGCGTTGTTAAACCATTGCGACGAAATACCTCATCGGCTGCATTACGAATCTCTTCTTCAATACGAATTTGAATTAGCTTCTCCATGGTCATATCCCCCAATCACATGTAACTTACATACATATTATAGCGCATAAAACTACACATAGCCTTAAATTGGCTATTTCCAGGACACAATTGGATGCAAAAAACGCCGGTCCGAAGACCGACGTTTTCCGCTTGGCAACGCTAGAATTGACATGCTCTAGCTCATGTGGTGGTTGCCCACCAGTCAACGTACACCAACGGTCGAAACCGAAGTTAGTCATGTGTAGAGAAGCGAGTTCCACAACTCCCTATCTCATCCTCCAGCAATGCGGCTGTTATATAAGGACCGTTTACAAAGATCAAAATATGATCTCCTCGACTCATCGCATAGTAGTAATTATACACACTCTGCTAACCATATGCAAGTAAAAGAAATTCGGACACGCAATGACAAACTTTCACAACATTTTAGGCTATAATGCAAATGAAATCACAAAAACCAATCACTGTTTAATCTCATAAATATCTCACGGTAAACGCTTACATTATTGTATCATTAGGTATATAATAAAATACAACAAAGGAACACATACATATGTGCTTCCTAAGGATTACAAAAGGATGGTACAGAACCATGGCAGAAGATAAGATTGCATATAAGAACATTTTGGCGCCCGTTGACGGTTCAAAGATTTCAACGGTGTTAGTTGAGAAGGCAGCTGCAGTTGCCGTTCGTAACAACACGACGTTGGATTTGTTGTACATCATCGATACAAACTCATTGTCAGGCTTGGCCGGCATGTCAATTTCTGGTGATGTGGTTTACCAATTGGTACAAGACGCCGAAGAAAAGTTGGCTAAGTACCAAGAACTTGCTCACAACGAAGGCGCTAAGGATGTTAACATCCACGTCCGTTTCGGTTCACCAAAGACGGTTATCGCCCACGACTTCCCTGCTGACCACGGTAACGAATTGATCATGCTTGGTAAGTCAGGCTTGAACACGTTGGAGCGTTTGTTGGTTGGTTCAGTTGCTTCATTCGTTGTTCAAAACGCCAAGTCAGACGTTTTGATTGTTCAATAGTTAAAAAGAACAAGAAAGACGTCGACCAAACTCACAGGTTGATGTCTTCCTTTTTTGGACACAGAATCATCTAGCCGTTTTCTAGAACTAGTGGTATGATAGTACCCATCAACGTTTTGTTAAAATGCTATTAGAATAGTTTTTAATTTCTCATTATTCGATAAAGTTGAGGATCCATCTATGAAGATTATCGGTAACACGTTGGAGACGATTCACAAGTTTCGTCACGAGAATGTTAGTCAGCGTCTAGTGTCAGATCCATTTTTGGCAACTAAAGCTGCATTGGGTGCAAATCGGAACATTAAATTGCAGCTCTTGTACTTGGACACAAACGACACCTTCTACTTGGTAGAAAATACCTCATCAATTGCACGTTCATTGCAATATAATGATGGTGCCGTGATTGTAAGTGAATGGTCAACGGTTGATTTTATCGCTTTGATGCAAAGCTATGATAAGCCCGGCTTTGATAACTATTTCCAACTTTTGGTCAACAACACCGCTGCTGCGCGTGATGCCCAAACGGAAGGTGCTGGTTAACGTAAAAAAGCCATGTCTCAACTTCGAGACATGGCTTTTTTACGAATGCTCTACTTTGCTTCCTTCACAACATCGATTGATGTGACCTTAACTGGGGCAACTGGCTTTGACTTTTCGCCTGAGCCATTATCCTTTACCTTCTGGTCAGAAATCTCATCAACAACCTTCATCCCAGAAATAACTTGGCCAAATACCGTGTAAGATCCGTCCAATGATGGGTTTCCACCTTTCTTGTAGGCTTGGAAGATTTTTTCTGGATAATCAGATTGGCTAATCTTACTTGTTTGATCATCGTTGTTTTGGTTAATGAAGAATTGTGAGCCGTTGGTATCAGCGCCGGCGTTGGCCATTGATAGGGCCCCACGAATGTTGAATAGTGACTTACTAATTTCGTTCTTGAAACCATTACCACTATCAATCTTCTTATTCTTGCCCTTCCAAATTGACTCACCACCTTGGCCAGTTCCCTTTGGATCACCACCTTGAATCATAAAGTCTTTTACAACCCGGTGGAACGTTGTGTTGTTATAATAGCCCTTTTTAGCGTGTGTAATAAAATTCTTTACTGCCAATGGTGCATACTTGTTGAACAACTTAATCTTAATGTTTCCCTTTGACGTATGCATCACCACTTCACTTTCGTTCTTGGCAACCTTGGTTAATAGTTGTGGCGTTGGTACGTTTGGTTGTTGTGCGGACTTCATGGCAAAGCCGACACCCCCAGCAACCAAGATGATGGACACAACGGCAATAATAATTTCTGGTTTAATCTTTTTCATGGATTAGAAACTCCCACCTGTCGTTATTCTGCTAAGACACAGTACAACTGATTATACGTTGCTTAGCCTTAGAAAAACATCAAATTTCAACATTCCATAAATATTTGTAAACCTGATCGATAATTTTTTCGTCATCACAGTCGTTGCTTTAATATGTATCCGGACAGGGAAAGGCCCGTTTTTTAGACACAAGAAATTTTGAGAGAGAACTTGCGTCTAAAAGGTAAATTTAGCTTAAAACGTGAGTAGCCGCATAATTTACCTATCAGGAGTATTGATAATATTCCTCTTAATTTCTTATTTTACCAGTGTTAAATCATCTAGCATAAAAATTCTCGTATTGTTATGCCATATTCACTAATCATAAATACCCCAAACTATTTTCCGGACACAGCAAAAAACGCTACGGAACTTCATGTCCAGTAGCGTTTTTTGATTAACGATTTGTCATCTTAAATTCCAAGAAATAATCGTTGTATTGACCAACCCAGTATGGGCCAAGATCTTGATACACTTCCAAGTGTGACAAAGTCTTTTCGGCTGGGTACCATTGCTTATCATCACGAATTGACTTTGGCAATAGCGACTTACCGGCCTTGTTTGGTGTGGCATAGCCAACATACTCAGCATTCTTTGCTGCGTTCTCTGGCTGACTCATAAAGTTCAAGAAAGCATATGCAGCTGGCTTATTTTTAACCGTCTTTGGCATCACAATGTTATCGAACCAGAGGTTACCACCATCTAACGGTACTACGTAATGCAAGTGGCTATTTTCAGCAATCATTTCTGCTGCATCCCCTGAGTAATCCACCGCCAAGGCCGCTTCATCTTGGGCCATGTACATCTTAATTTCATCGGCGACAATCGCCTTCACGTTTGGCATCAAAGTGTCCAACTTTCCCTTTGCTGCAGCCAATTCAGGAATACTCTTGGTATTAACCGACTCGCCACTTGAAGCAAGCGTCATCCCCATGATGTCACGTGATGAATCAATCAACATGATTGAATTCTTGTACTTTGGGTTCCATAAGTCGTTCCACGTCTTGATGTCACCCGCCTTAACATATTTGTCGTTATAAACAATTCCCAACGTACCCCAGAAATAAGGTACTGAGTATTGATTGCCACGATCAAATGGTTGATTCATAAAGCGCTTATCATAATTATTCAAGCCTGTTAACTTACTGTGGTCAAGCTTAACCAACATATGAGCCTTCTTCATTTTTTGAATCATGTAGTCAGATGGCACCGCTAAATCATAGTGCGTCCCACCTTGTTTAATCTTTGTGTACATTGCTTCGTTTGAGTCAAATGTCTCATAGTCCACTTTGTACCCAGTTTCCTTTTGGAACTTCTTAATCAATGACGGATCAACGTAGTCACCCCAGTTGTAAATCGTCAAGGTCTTATTTGAACCAGTCTTCAATCCTGATTCCGCCGACTTTTGTAGCGCAACGTTAATGCCAAACAACAAAGCGACAACGGCCAGGATAATCCCAGTTAACCATGCTAATCTCTTCATTATTGATGCACCACCATTCCTGCCGCGCCGCCACGCTTCTTCTTACTTGACTTCACACTGTAGTTAGAAATGAAGTAGTAAACGATTACCAACAGCAATGATAGCAAGAACATCAATGCTGATAGCGCGTTAATTGACAAATCGATTCCTTGACGGGCACGTGAGTAAATTTCAACTGACAACGTTGAGTAACCATTACCTGTCACGAAGAACGTCACTGCGAAATCATCAAGTGAGTACGTAATGGCCATAAAGAAACCAGCCAAAACACCAGGCCAAGCATATGGCAGCACCACACGTGACAACACTTGATAGTTTGAGGCACCCAAGTCGCGGGCCGCATCAATCAAGGCTGGGTTCATTTCATTCAAACGAGGCAAAACCATCAACACAACAATTGGAATTGAGAAGGCTATGTGTGATAAGACCACAGACCCAAAGCCCAAGCTCATGCCGATCATCGTAAAGAAAATCAAGAAGCTAGCACCAATGATAACATCTGGTGATACCATCAACACATTATTCAAAGACAACAACAGATTCTTCGTTGCCCGGTTCTTTGTATTGTAGATGCCCAAAGCACCGAAGGTTCCAATCAGCGTTGCAATCACTGATGAAAGTAAGGCCACGATAAACGTATTAACCAAAATTTCCATCAATCGTGAATCCGCAAACATGTCCTGGTAATGACGCAATGAGAAGCCGGAAAAGCCATTCATGTAGTCACCTTTATTGAATGAGTAGAAAATTAAATAAAAGATGGGCGCATACATCAAGATGAACACGAAGACCAAGTAAATGTACGACCACTTCTTTGGCTTATTATCCACGACGGCGACCTCCCTTCTTCTTACGATCACGCGTGAAGAACATTGTTGCAGCCATCGCGATAATCAAAATAACGCCGATGGTTGATCCCATTCCCCAGTTTTGCGTCACCAAGAAGTGTTCCTCGATAGCAGTTCCCAAGGTAATGACACGATTTCCACCAATCAAACGCGTAATCATGAACAATGACAGTGTTGGAATAAAGACGGCCTGAATACCAGCTTTGACGCCACTCATTGACATTGGAATGATTACCTTGGTTAATGTTTGCCAAGGCGTTGCCCCCAAATCACGGGCTGCGTTAATCAAACTGCGATCCAGCTCAACCAATGAATTGAAGATTGGCATAATCATAAATGGAATTTCAATGTACGCCGCCACAATCATAAATGATGTGTCCGTAAACATAATTTGGTGTGAACCAATGCCGATGAATGACAAAAAGTTATTCACAGTTCCTGTCTTAGAAAACAGACCGATGAACGCATACGCCTTCAGCAACAAGTTCACCCAAGTTGGCAAAATGACCAACAACAACCAGAATTGGGCATTCTTTAAACGACTCATAATATAAGCCATTGGATAACTAATCAATAATGTAATCAACGTCACGATAAAGGCGAAGAACACAGAATTAAATGTCATCCGTAGATACGTTCCTGAGCTAAAATAGGTCGCATAGTTGTCGAGCGTAAAGTGGCCGTAGATGTTGCCAAATGATTGCACAACCAACAGCACAACTGGCGCAACGACAAAGAGAACGAGCCACAAAATGTACGGAACGGTGTAGCTGAAAGTTCTCTTATTGCTCATCAGCGCTCTCCTCTTCAGACTCGTCGTACTGCTCCAAACGAGCATCAAAATCTTCTTCTGATTCATTCAAACGCATGATGTGGATATCTTCAGGGTCAAAGTACAACCCACGTCGCTCACCAAGACCAGCCGGGTTAGTGGCTTGGACCTGCCATTCGTTTTGATCATCATCGTGCGCGGTAATTTCGTAGTAATCCCCACGGAATGACTGATCATCAATCGTCACAACAAGCTTACCATCTTCTTCAGCGACCAAATCTAAGTCTTCCGGACGCAAAACGACTTCCACTTGTTCGTTTGGTCGCATACCACCGTCGACGTTTTCAAATTCCTTGCCGGCAAATGACACCAAATAGTCTTCACGCATCACACCAGGTACAATGTTTGATTCACCGATAAAGTCGGCAACGAAATGATTAATCGGTTCGTCGTAAATATCAACCGGCGTACCGTTCTGAACGATTTCACCTTCGTTCGTGACGAAAATCCAGTCTGACATTGCCAACGCTTCTTCCTGATCGTGGGTCACGAAGATAAACGTGATACCCAAACGCTTTTGGATCTCGCGCAATTCGTATTGCATATCCTTACGCAACTTGTAGTCCAAGGCTGACAATGGTTCGTCGAGCAACAACACTTCAGGGTCGTTAGCCAATGCTCGCGCAATTGCCACACGTTGTTGTTGTCCACCAGACAATTCAGAGATTTCACGGTCCTCATAGCCACCCAACTTGACGAGTTCCAGCATTTCAGCGACCTTGGCCTTAATTTCATTCTTCGGTTTACCCTTAATCGACATTCCGAAGGCAACGTTCTCAAAAACATTCATGTTTGGGAACAATGCATAGTTCTGGAAAACCGTGTTAACACGGCGCTTTTCAGCTGGAACGTCATTAATGCGTTCCCCTTCAAACAGGATGTCACCTGATGAGGCTTCCAAAAATCCAGCAATCAAACGTAAAATCGTTGTCTTACCTGACCCAGACGGTCCCAACAAGGTATAGAACTTTCCTGATTCGATTTCTAAATCAACAGACTTTAATACGACTGTATCATCATATTGCTTAGCCACGTGCTTAAATTCAATAATGGGTTGTGCCAATTACTGAGTACCACCTTTCTTTACATAACCTTTATTTTACCAAAAATAAGCAATTTTGTATGTTACGGTACATAACAAAACACACGCTCCGACAACTCGAAGCGTATGTTTTTTACTATTCTTCCCACAATGGTCGTAGGATTTTTTGATAGGCATCACTGAACTTGCGATCACCAGCTAGCACAACAAAATCACTTAGATGCTCTGGTAAATCTCATCGCTCATGAGGTTGATCATGCAAAATAGCTGCGTAAATATCAAAGAAGCGTTGCTGACCACGACCAAACACCATCACATCAGCTGGATCAGTATCGGGTACCTGCGCTACCTGCAACAAGGTTTCTTCTAACTCTCGCTTACCAAGCAAGATAGCCCGTAATAACGGCCATTCGAAAATATCAAGTACTGTATTTTGGTTGATATAACGTTGATCAAATTTCCGCATCGCCCGATTCAACAATTGTGCCCACATTTGAATTCCTGCCGGATTTTCAATGTGTAGCATGGCATACCGTGCCACACGGAACTCAGCGTACATCCAGGTTTCCATCGCCATCAATTCATCACTGATTGTCTTACTTAATTCAGTAGCCGCTGGACTTTGTAACCAATTCTGGTGCACAAATAATCCATCCAAGGCCTTAATTCGAAGTATGCCTCCAAATCCTTGCGTTGATGATCAGTCTCGTATTTTAAATACATTGACCTTGCAAGCGCATCATAGTCAAGCGGTTGAATATGCTGCCAACTATATTGATACCAACTCGAGTTGATGACATTAATCAAACGGCGGCTCAAAACTACGTCGATGTCGCTTGGCATCAGGTCTAATAGATGCATTTAATTTCAATAATTTTTTTAGTTGCAGATAACCATTATCATTGTAAGCCTTATATAGCCTGTAAGTCGAAACATATGCGTCAACCACCATACCAGGTGTCACATGCTTTTGCTTGATAATCCAGCGGAACACGTCACCGTAGTGATTAAACATTTCTTCTGGTGGTAACGTTGAAAACTTCGGTAGTTGCACATGTTCATTCGGCTTTACCCAAAACTTTGACGCACCAACTTGGAATTCAGTCCATAACGCGCTCAAATCAAAGCTCATTAAGCACATCTTCATCACTGCGATTTTCCGGCTGTAAGAGTAATCTATCAATTGCAGCCATGTGAATCGTTAATACCAAATTATAAATATCACTATTCAAAAAATTATGAAAATTAGACATGCCCACAGCGTACCGACATACAATTATTTGAACTTATCAGCTGAAATGGTCGGTGCAATCGATGCAAAACCGACCAGGTCAATCATCATGAACGCTTCCAAGCGTTACTAAACGCTGAAAAATAGCTTCATCTTGATCTGGGTGATATTACCTTCACGCAATGCTAGTGCATAAGCAAAGATCAACCGTCGCAAATCGGTATCCAGGTCATCCAATCCGCTTGCGCGATTTGCCAATTTTGCGAATGATAGGGTCAGCGCGTCCATAATCGTCATAATGTCAAACAACGGCATATCAATTTCACCATCGATAAACCGATAATAGCGGGACTTACTAATGCCCAAAACTGCTATTTTTGCTAAAGAGATCTGTTTCTCTCGCCTCACATCATTGATCATTTGACCAATCGTCTTTAACATAGGAAACCTCTCCTCTAAACTATGCGACTCTCAAAAAAGCGGTTCAAAACACTCCTGTTTCAAACCGACTCATGGGAATGTTGCTAGCCCAATTCTTATTAGTAGTGAGAATTGAGGAAAATCAGGCTAACAACAACTTTGATTATAACAATATGACTGTTTTGTCCTGATTAATTCCCGTTTATTAATAGGTGACGCTTACTATTTAAGCAGATTGTCGAGAAAAAGGCCACGAAATCGGACTGGAAACAAAAAAGGATGAAGATAACTCGTAAGAATTATCTTCATCCTTAATTTTTCAACTCAATTAGTAAGTGAGTCGCTGGCAATTAAAATTACTCAGCGTCTGAACCCTTACCGTACTTTGAAATGATGTCTTCTTGAACGTTCTTAGGAACAGCTTCGTAGTGGTCAAAGGCCATTTGGAAAGTTCCACGTCCTTGCGTAGCTGAACGCAAAGTCGTTGCATATCCGAACATTTCTGAAAGAGGAACCTTAGCGTGAATCATCATTGAGTTTCCACGTTGCTCTTGTCCTTCCAACATACCACGACGGGCAGAAACGTGACCCATTGCATCACCCAAGTTATCCTCAGGAACAACGATGTCAACCTTCATGATTGGCTCCAAGATAACGGCACCAGCAGTCTTTGCAGCTTCCCTCAAAGCCAATGATGCAGCAATCTTAAAGGCAGCTTCTGATGAGTCGACATCGTGGTATGAACCATCGTACAACTTAGCCTTCAAGTCAACCAATGGGAATCCAGCCAAAGGACCATTGTTCAATGAGTCCTTCAAACCAGCTTCAACTGAAGGGATGTATTCACGAGGAACCACACCACCAACGATGGCATCTTCGAATTCGAATCCGGCACCTTCTTCGTTTGGTGAGAATTCAATCCAAACGTCACCGTATTGTCCCTTACCACCTGATTGACGCTTAAAGTAACCACGTGCTTGAACAGTTTGCGTGAATGCTTCACGGTAAGCAACTTGTGGCGCACCAACAGTGGCTTCAACGTTAAATTCACGACGCAAACGGTCAACGATGATGTCCAAGTGCAACTCACCCATTCCTGAGATCAACGTGTCACCAGTTTCTGGGTTCGTCTCAGCACGGAATGATGGGTCTTCTTCAGCCAACTTCTGCAAAGCAGTTGACATCTTGTCTTGGTCAGCCTTCGTCTTTGGCTCGATAGCCAATTGGATAACTGGGTCAGGGAACTCCATTGACTCCAAGATCAATGGGTGATCCGTAGCAGTCAATGAGTCACCAGTCGTCGTATCCTTCAAACCGATTAAGGCAGCGATATCACCTGAGAACACTTCGTCGATTTCAGTACGGTTCGTAGCGTGCATTTGTAGCAAACGACCAACACGCTCACGCTTTCCCTTAGACGTGTTCAAAACGTATGAACCTGACTCCAAAGTACCCGTGTAAACACGAACGAAAGTCAAACGTCCAACGAATGGGTCCGTCATAACCTTAAATGCCAAAGCCGCGAATGGCTTGTCATCGTTGGCAATCAAGTCAACTTCTTCTTCAGTATCTGGATCCGTTGCGATGTATGGCTTAACGTCCATTGGTGATGGCAAGTAGTCAACAACCGCGTCAAGCATCATTTGCACACCCTTATCCTTGTAAGCTGAACCTGCAAGAACTGGGTAGAACTCCAAAGCGATCGTTGCGCGACGGATAGCAGCCTTCAATTCTGCTTCAGAGATTTCTTCTCCGCCCAAGTACTTTTCCATGATATCGTCATCAACATCAGCGATGGCTTCAACCAATTCATTGTACTTCTCCTCTGCCAACTCAGCGTAGTCAGCAGGAATTTCGCGCTTCTCCCACTTTTCACCCAAATCATCGATTGGGTACAAAGCAACCTTTTCAATCAAGTCGATGATGGCCTCAAAGTCATCTTCGGCACCGATTGGCCATTGAACAGCCTTTGCGTTAGCGTCCAAACGTGACTTCAATGAGTCAACTGACATTTGGAAGTCAGCACCCAACTTGTCCATCTTATTAACGAAGACGATACGAGGTACTTCGTACGTCTCAGCTTGACGCCAAACTGTTTCAGTTTGTGGCTCAACACCGGCAGCACCGTCAAGAACGGCAACCGCACCGTCAAGAACACGCAATGAACGCTCAACTTCGATAGTGAAGTCCACGTGTCCTGGTGTGTCGATGATGTTAACACGGTATGGTTCCTTGTCGTATTGGTCGTGGAATCCACGCCAAACGGCAGTCGTGGCCGCAGATTGGATCGTGATTCCACGTTCCTTTTCTTGATCCATGAAGTCCATTTGTGAAGCTCCATCGTGAGTCTCACCAATCTTGTGGATCTTACCAGTGTAGTACAAAATACGCTCAGTCGTCGTCGTCTTACCGGCGTCGATGTGCGCCATGATACCAATGTTACGAGTACGTAGCAATGGGTATTCACGCTTGTTAGCCATGAGTATTTCTCCTTGAAATTCTATTACATCCAACACATGTTAGTTGCGTTAGTACTATTATACCGTAAGTTATACAAAAATGGCTACTGTCATATCGACTGTAGCCATCAATTGGTTATTACCAACGGTAGTGTGCGAAGGCACGGTTGGCTTCAGCCATCTTGTGCGTGTCTTCACGCTTCTTAACAGATGCACCAGTGTTGTTGGCAGCATCCATGATTTCCTTAGCCAAACGCTCATCCATCGTGTGCTCACCGCGAGCGCGTGAGTATTGCACCAACCAGCGCAATCCCAACGTTACACGACGTGCTGGGCGAACTTCGACAGGAACTTGGTAGTTAGAACCACCGATACGGCGAGCTTTAACTTCCAATACAGGCATGATGTTGTTCAAAGCTTCTTCGAACACAGCCAATGGCTCTTGACCAGTAGCTTCCTTGATACGATCGAATGCTTCGTACAAGATAGTTGAAGCAGTTCCACGCTTACCATCAAGCATCAAGCGGTTGATCAAACGTGAAACAAGCTTTGAGTTGTAAATTGGATCAGGCAGAACTTCAGCCTGCTTAGTGTAACCCTTACGTGGCATTTTATATGTCCTCCCTTAATTACTTCTTCTTAGGACGCTTTGCGCCGTACTTTGAACGTGATTGCATACGACCGTCAACACCGGCAGTATCCAAAGCACCACGGATGATGTGGTAACGAACTCCAGGCAAGTCCTTAACACGTCCACCACGGATCAAAACAACAGAGTGTTCCTGCAAGTTGTGGCCGATTCCTGGGATGTATGCCGTAACTTCGATCAAGTTTGAAAGACGCACACGGGCGTACTTACGCAAAGCTGAGTTAGGCTTCTTAGGAGTCATCGTTCCGACACGAGTTGCAACACCGCGCTTTTGTGGTGAAGAAACATTTGTCGCCTTCTTTGATTGTGAGTTGTAACCGAAGTTCAAAGCTGGTGACTTTGACTTCGTGCTCTTTGACTTACGAGGCTTACGAACCAATTGGTTAATAGTAGGCATGTCTAAGAGTCCCCTTTCAATTTTCTATATAATGTGTAGTCCACATTTCCAGGCGTGTCATTTAATAACAAGTCTAGAAACGTAGCTGAATGGTACTTTTCGTTCACGAGTTCAGCACGTCGCGTCACCGCAAACACCCTGCTCACTAAAAGCACAAATAATAATATAACACTACTCACTAAATGTTGCAACCCTTTTAGTCGTTTAAAAACGCCTTTATATAGGCATTCATTTTGCAAACAATTCCGGGCGTGTCTTTTTTGGAAAAACCGCGCCATATCACGTCTTTAATCTGCAAATAGATAAAGGATGACGTTATGCATTATTTAGAAGTCTTCATCATTATGCCACTTTTAATCTTAGCAAAACAAGATTGGCAAATGAAATTAATCGATTCGCGCTGGTTAGCTTGTCCAACTTTCATTGCCTGTTTACAACACAATCTCCCCTGGCTGACTATTTTTGTCGCGTATGTCGTTGCTTTAATAATAAATCGCCACCTCCAAGAGAGATTTCTTGGAAATGGCGATTTGGATGTATTAGCAGCTGGTGCCTGTTGGTTAACTGGAACCGACTGGTTACTTTGGTTGACATTAGCCTGCTTACTGCAACTGTTCCTTGCCAACTGTTGCAAGTCTAAACAACTCCCATTTGTCCCGGCACTAACAGTTAGCTTTGTCTGGGGTATTGTCGGACAAAATTCCCTGGCGTTACTTCAGTCCATGTTGTGCCAACCGTAATAATTTGCCGTTGCTTCGCGATTAGTGGTTTACCAATCGGTGGTATTGCAGCAAGCAGCTCTTGTGTATACGGATGTACCGGGTTGTCAAAGATCGCCGTCGTTGACCCTAATTCAACTAAGTGGCCAAAGTACAACACAGCGACGCGATCTGAAATGGCCTGCACCTGACTTAAATCGTGCGAGATAAATAAATAAGTCAACGCTTGTTGCTCACGCAATGCCATCATTAACGATAGGACTTGCGCCTGAATCGACACATCTAACGCTGAAATCGGTTCATCAGCTACGATGAATTTGGGCTGACCGACAATCGCCCTGGCTATCCCGATACGCTGGCGCTGACCACCAGAAAATGCCACTGGATATTTTTCACCGTCCGCCGGTGTTAGCCCCACTGCCAATGTGACCGTGGTCAAAACCGATGCTGCTAACAATTGCTTCTTAATACTCATATTTTTATACCCCTTGTATTTATGCTTAACGTTGTTGTTATAAATTAATACAGGTGGCGACGACAACGAACAACCCTTTCCCCGGGTCATTCTATTAACTGTTTGCGTCTCAGCCATACTGAAAAACGCGTTTGTTTGATTGATATCATGCTCCTCGTTCAAATTCTAAAATCGTTTCATACAAGCAGCAATATTTGCCCGTCATGAGAGAAGTGTCAAAAAATCTAAGACTCTCCTAATTTTCGGACGATTTGTAACTTTTAGTCTAAAACAATCGTTTTGATTATGAGTCCAATGTCATCCTATCGTCAGCCACACCTGACTAGTTACCCCTGGTAGACCGGTAAAACAATTTCAATTTCTGCGCCGATTTGTTGTTGCAAGGCTCCTTCGAATCGGGCTAAAGTCGTTGCCGAAACAGTGTCCGTCAAGATTGTGGCCCGGTGACTACGAACCCACATGGTTTTAATCCCGATTCGATTAGCCTGCGCAATGGCATCAATCTCATAAGTAGCTGGAGCCGTCACACGAATATAACGGTCAGCTGCCGTCCCAATAATTGCTGGCTGTTGCAAAGACTGTTTTTCATGCACCAATTGGCGGCCATGCACGATGTCTTGAACAATTGCAAGATCTGATAATACAGCACTCGCAGTCGGCTTACCACCTGCCCCCGGTCCAGTAAACACTAAGTCCTGAATATTACGTGTCTGTACCTGGACTGCGTTTTGCACATTATCAATTTTGCCCAGAAGATGTGCGGCTGGCACTAAGTGTGGTCCTACCGCCATGGCCAATCCCTGCCCAGTACGCCGAGCAACCGCGAGGGGGTTGATAACATACCCCAGCCGCTTTGCTTCATCCAATACGGTGGCATTGATTTCCTGAATACCTTGGGTTGGGATCTGAGTCGTCACAACATTTGCAGCGAAGGCCTTCTTGGCCAAAATTGCCAACTTATAACGTGCATCAAAGCCGGCAACATCATTAACCGGATTTGCTTCAGCGCTGCCCATTCGTTGGGCCAAGACCAACGCATCATCATAATTCATTGCCGCATCACTCATCTGCGTCAAAATAAAATTACTCGTACCATTAATGATGCCGCCCACCTGAACTGTCTCATCTCCAGGCAGTAGATTAGTCAGCGCATCTAAAATTGGAATCCCACCAGCCACTGACGCACCATAAAGCAACGCCAACTGATGCGCACTCGCAATTTTTTGTAACGTTTCACCATAAGTTGCAATTAAATCTTTATTAGCGGTGATGACATGTTTACCCGAGTGGAGCGCCCACCGCAAATATCGATACGTCTCTGTCTGTCCTCCCATCCCTTCAATCACCACATCAATATCCGAGGCGGTCACAATTGCGTTTGGGTTTGTCGTAAATTGCACCGCCGGATATAAAGCCATCCGTTGTTCGGTGATTCGTCGAACCGCTACACTGACAATTTACATATCTGGAAAACTTTCGGTATAAGCTTGTAAAAGGTCATAAACCGAATGACCAACTGTGCCAAAACCTAACATGCCAATTCGTATCATGCACGCCCTGCTTTCTGAATTGCCTGGGTTAAATCAGCCCACAAATCATCTACATCTTCCAAGCCGACGGACAAGCGAATGAGTTGTGGTGTAATGCCTAACCCCAGTCGCTGACTTTCCGGCATATCATGGTGCGTTTGCATAAATGGCACCGTAATCAATGTTTCGACACCACCCAAACTTTCCGCAAAAGAACCAACCGTTAACGCTTGTAAGAATTGATTGACATCATACGTAGCTGCTAAGTAAAACGAAATCATGCCACCCACGCCCGTATATAGCACTTCGTCAACACCAGCCACTGTCGCTAAACGTTTCGCCAATAACTGCGCGTTTTCAGTATGCACTCGCATGCGCACAGCCAATGTTTTCAGTGATCGAATCAGTAACCAGCTGTCAAACGGATCCAAAACTTGGCCAGTGGTCGTCAGTTGATTGCGCAAGGCGTCTGCCAAAGTCACATCCTTGACCACGACCGCGCCGGCTAAAATGTCGTTATGGCCACCCAAATACTTAGTTGCGGAATGAATAACGATGTCAGCGCCTTCGGTCAGTGGGCTCTGATAAATGGGCGTTAAAAATGTGTTGTCGGCAACGACTAAAACATCTGGCCTAATCGCATGTACGACACTTGCCACCGCTTGAATATCAATGACCTTCATGGTTGGATTTGACGGCGTCTCTAACCAAATCGCTTTTGTGTTTGGTTCAATGCGCAAAACTAATTCATCAATATCTTGGTCGTTCCACGTTTCATAGGCAATATCATACCGATCACGCAAAGTATCGAAGTAACGAAATGACCCACCATATAAATCGTCACTCGCAATCAAGTAGTCATGTGATTTCAGAATAGTAGACAGCACCAGCGTAATCGCCGCCATTCCTGAACTAACCGCAAAGGCATGTGTACCATGTTCAATTTTGGCTAACTGAGCCTCCAGTAAATCGCGTGTCGGTGTTGTCATGCGTGAGTAGTCATATCCTGTAGATTCACCTAACCCAGGGTGGCGAAAAGCTGTTGAAAAATGTAATAGTGTGACCACCGCACCACTCCGGTCATCTTCCGATCCATTTGTCCCCTGTACTAACTGTGTTGCAACTTTAACCATTTGTAATTTCCTCGTCTTTCAACCATTGTTCAACAATATGTATCCCTTGCTCATGCCAGCGGGCCATCGGTCGCCCATCATCACCGAAATAACTAGTCGGTGATGCAATCAGCAGGTCCCGACGTTGATCCCGACGAAATTCCATTGCCAAATTATTGGGCCCATATTCGTAATGGCCAGTCACATAGACCGTCCGCGTTTGCAGGTTTTGAATAATTGTCGCGCCGGCCTTCCTATCACCAGCAATTACTTGACCTGTATCGACGTTCTCCACTGGAATGGTAAAGTAGCGTGATTGCGGCATGATAAACCCTTGCGTTTCAATCATCCCAAATATTTTGTCGATCTGCTTGATCGGCAAAAAATCTTTGGTCACCAATCCAGCTGCGTAGGCACCCCAACAGATAAACAAACGCCGGTCAATATGATCTGCCTGCCAGCGCATAAAGTCCTGGAATTCCGGCCAAAAGTCAATCGACTGTTCTGGTGTCTGATCCAGTGATGCGCCTGTGACAATCATGGCATCGAAATAGCGATTTTTAACGTCGCAAGCGTATACCGTTGCTGAACAGCCGCCGGATGATGGCGCACCTTATACGATGCCGGTACGGCAAAGGTCACGGCGACGTCAACGTCAGTTCCGGCAAGCAATGACGCAACTTGCTGTTCTGTTACGGCCCGATTAGGCATTAAATTCAGCACCAACAGTTGCTTGGTTTGCCGATAAGTTGTTTTGTCAGATTCTTTAGCTGTAAAACCATTTAGCAATTGCACCGTTATTTAATTTTCCCTTTTTTTAAACAAAAAATCCCGTAAGCCCATGCAACTGCACAGACTTACGAGACGACTTTTCACCGTGGTACCATCCGAGTTTGTTAGATTATCCTAACCTCACAATACGCCAAATCAAATTGGATATATTGTTGCGCAATAACGGGCGCACCCGGCAAAAACTTACCTTACTAGCTCATCTTTACAACCACTCCGAGACCATTATTCCAAGCAACGCTATTATCGACTCTCACCAAATGCCGACTCTCTGGCTAACAGCTGTTGTTCGTACTCATCTCTTCAACGCTGGAATAAATAATATATTAGAATTACATTAGAAAAAAGTAAACAATTTTATAATTTTTTATATTAATCCAGAAGAGCCCGTGGTTATTCAGGTGATGAATAACCACGGGCTCTCATTAATAGTTAAAAACAATCAGCTAAAACCGGCTTTTGCTTTGGTAATTGTGCTTGTAGCAGGCTAAACGTTTTCGCACCCGCTGTCGTCAAATCACCAGTTAGCAACAAATTATCTAACGAACAATAACCCATTAGCCATTGTGTAAATGCCTGGATCGAACCAGTAATTGCCGGTGCTTCTGACTGTACTACCCGCATTAACTCGCCGCCACGCAATTCAAAACGCCCACCATTCCACGGTGCAGTTTCATCCGTGACGTTAAACACAACTTCCGTTGGTAACATGATATTAAGTGCTTGCACAAAAGCTGGCAAATTGACAATTCGCGCCTGCATGTACGGTACAACCCGTGCCTCATACTGCGGTTCAGGCATGAGTTGCAAAACTGGGAGATCGTTTAAGTCGCTGAGTGGTGCTTCATACTCAAAACGACTAAATGCACCAGCATGACTACCGATAAAACGGGTATTACTGAGCAATGCATCCGTCGTCAAAGTAACCCATTCACGAATTTTAAAGGTTTCTCCCACGAACTCGTACATTACATATCCTTGCGTTTCATGATCGTCATCTCGGTAGATGGCGACTTGCGTATGTGGTGTTTTCATCATGAAATAATAGTCCCACCACCAGTTTTCCCGTTCAATCCCGCCTCGCTTCATCTGAGGCGCCCGCTCATAAACGGCATCCATCAACGCCTGTGCCTTATCAAATGCCATCCGTGTGATTGTCCCGCCATGGCGCTTTCCCTGTGGAAAATGTTCTGCCGACCAGCTGAGATGTAGCCGATCAAAATCTTGTGCGTACCCAAATCGGCCGTAAAAGCCATACGAAAAAGGTGTCAAATAGCTTAAGATGTCACCCCGTTCATACGCTTCTTGTAGTACCACCATCATAATACGTGACGCAGCGCCGTCACCCCGATATTCTGGATAGCTACTGACATTACCAATGCCGTTTGCATTTAGCAATTGTTCACCCCAATTGACTTGGAATGGTATTTGCGTTACCTGACTCGTTAACTGTTGTGCATCAAATTCCCCATACGCAATTGTTTGACCAAAGAAATAGCATAGTGAATCCTTACCGCCCCGTGGCTCTTTATGAAAAGCATATCGATATAACTCATAAACTGCTTCAAAACCATTTTGTCCTAACTTGATTGGTTGTCCCATGAGATAATCCCTCAATCTCAATTTACCCATATCGTACCACACGTTTTTGGAGAAGTAGACTGGAAACACATGGTTGCGATAAAGCAGACTGGGAATGTCGGAGGTTTTAGACCTCCGACGTAACCAAGTCGCCCTTATCAGGTGCGTCCTTGGTCTCGATTCCTGGCCAAAGCCAGGGATCTTAGACCAATAGCTGCTGTGATAAAAAACGTGCCAGGCTAAAACAACCTCGCACGTTTAATAATCTATTAGTTTGTTAATGATGTGCGATTAGCCTTTGGCGCATCGTATTGACCTGTGTACTTCAAGCTGATTGAACCGTCTTCAATCTTCTTTTGGTCTGCCGTAACAGCCTTCTTTTCATCGGCTGGCATGTTTGATGTGATGACACCAACACCACCATCCTTAATACCGTACCAAACCGTCTTGCCGCCTTCGAACTTATCATTCATCGCATCGTTAGCTGCGTTTTTCAAACCGTTTCCAACTTCAGTCAATGATGACGTCAAGGTAAAGTTGTCCTTCTTACCATCAGCTGTCTTGTAAGCACCTTGTGGCGTCTGGTCGATATCAACACCAATCATCCAAACCTTTTCCTTTGCTAGTTGGTCTGACTTCAAGCCTTGGTTGTGGCTCTTAACAGCCGTGAAAGCGCCGTTTCCAACCCCACCGGCAACGTGGAAGATTACCTTGATGTTCTTAGCCATCATGGTGTTCGCAATCAATGTTCCCTTCGCTGCATCTGAATATGAAGCGGCATAGATCGAACTTACTTTCATGTTCTTATCAACCGAAGCCACACCTTGACGGAAGCCGTATTCAAAACGACCAACCACAGGGCCATATTGGCCACCAATAAAGCCGATTGTATCCGTACCTTCAGCCTTTGCTTGCATCGCGGCAGCAACACCAGCCAGGTATGATGACTGTTCTGACTTAAACATCAATGATGTGATATTTTTCAACTTTGGGTTAGCTTGCGCGTCCACCAAGGCGTACTTTGTATCTGGATTTTGCTTAGCCGCCTTTTCAAGCGAGTTTTGCAAGTTGAACCCGATACCAGCAATCATTGAAAACTTAGCTGATTGTGCTTGTTGGAAGTTAGTGTCAAAATCAGCCTGAGTCTTTGAAAGGAAGTAGTCATAGCCACCCTTGCCCTTTTTCAAATCGTGTGATTCACCCCAGCTCTTCACACCCTTCCACGCGATTTCTGTGAATGAGTGATCAGAAATGTTACCACCTTCATCTGAAACCATTGCGAGTGAAAAATCATTCTTGCTTGCGCTTGTATGTGAAGCTGACATTGCATAGGCTCCTCCTGCCAACACAACTAACACCGCGCCACCAATCATAACTTTCTTAGATACCATTCTAAACTACCTACTTCCTTATATTAGGTTACACGCAAATTGCGTGCCCTTATCCACCCGAGGGCTTTTTAATTTCGTTTTAAACGACGTATATTATAATACCAGGTTTTCGGTAATATGCGATATTTTTCGAAGTTATACACGTTTTATCCACAGAAATTGGTATAGGACACTTCAATAAACGAACGATAGACCTTCAATCGCCAAATTTTGTGCAAAAAAATAGAGAACTTCAAAGTTCTCCACAGCCTACGTCCGCATCTATTATTAGTAAAATTTCGTTGTGGATAACAACAGTGGTCGTTACTCTATTTCGTAAAACTCTCAACGCCCAAAATACTAAGGAATGATCTGTACCACACGTTGAACGCCAAAGTCCTGCTGAACATTCTTTAGCCATCAACGCAATTTTCGTAACTATACCAATCCGGATGTGCGCCAACAAAATTAGTGTGAACAAAAAACACGCAGTGAACTTATCGTTCAGCGCGTGTTTTACTAAGCATTAAACCAATGCCAACAACTCAGCCTTCTTTGCAGAAGATGGGAAGTCGATACCGTTAGCTGACAAGTATGCCTTGATTTCAGCAACAGTATTCTTGTCTGAAGGCTTCTCTGATGAAACAACCTTCTTAGCAGCCTTAGGAGCAGTGGCGTTAATCTTAACACCCTTCTCTGCAGTAGCTGCAGTAGCTTCGCGAACAACTTGACCGTTGTCTGCCAAAGCCTTCTTTGAAGCTTCAGCCAAAGCTGAGAATGCTTCAAAGTCTGAAACTGCCAAGTCGGCCAACATCTTACGGTTCAAAGTTGAACCCATCAATGACAAACCGTTCATGAAACGTGAGTATGACAAACCGTTCATACGTGCTGCAGCGTTAATACGTGCAATCCACAACTTACGGAAGTTGCGCTTCGTTTGCTTACGGTCACGGAATGCATAGAACCATGACTTCCAAACTTGTTGCTTAGCAACCTTGTAGTTGATGTGACGTTGACCACGGTAACCCTTGGCCAACTTGATCATCTTCTTGCGACGTGCGCGCGTAACAGTACCACCCTTAACTCGCATGGGTATTTCCTCCAGTAATTTCTAAAATATAATTCGGAACCGATTAAAACTTAAAGTAAAAACTTTAAATTAACGGCTCAACATGTGAACGTAAGTCTTCAACGTCGTGTTGTTCATCATTGAAGTTCCACGTAGTTGACGACGTTGCTTCTTAGTCTTACCGTGGAAACGGTGTGACGTAAAGGCGTTACCTGACTTCAAACCACCGTTAGCAGTCTTCTTAAAACGCTTTGCTGAAGCGCGGTGTGTCTTAAACTTAGGCATTGATATGTCCTCCAAACTGGTTTAATTACTTAGTTTCCTTGGGTGCAAGCACCATAAACATGCTGCGCCCTTCCATCTTTGCTCTAGATTCAACTTTTGCAATTTCCTCTAGATCAGTTGCAAATCGGTCCATCACTTCACGCCCAATTTCCTTGTGCGTGATAGCACGTCCGCGGAAACGGATTGAAACCTTGACCTTGTTACCCTTCTCCAAGAACTTAACTGCGTTCTTCTTCTTAGTATTAAAGTCATTGTCATCAATTGTTGGGCTTAAGCGAACTTCCTTGATGCTGACGATTTTTTGGTTCTTACGTTGTTCGCGTTGCTTCTTTTGACTATCGAAACGGAACTTTCCATAATCCATAATCTTAGCAACTGGTGGCTTGGCATTAGCCTGAACCAATACCAAATCCAACTCTTGCTCATCTGCGATTGCCTGGGCGTCTGCCTTAGACATAATACCTTGATCACCATCATCAGTGATCAAACGTACTTCGCGAGCACGAATGCGATCATTAATCAAATCTTGTTGTTGTTGTGGTTGGCGCGCGTTTGCTATGGTCCTTACCTCCGAAAAAACTTGAAATAAAGTAAAAACGGGTCATCGCGACATACGATAACCCGCCATTCATCATCAATCAATAATGAGTGATTTACCCGACGAGTTTACTCGCCAAGGTGAACAACAGGTCCGCTGTTACTTTGTTTCTTAACAGATATATACTATACAGCCTTACTCACCAGGAGTCAAGGCTTTGTTCAAAACTCCGTTAATGAACTTACGAGATGCATCATCTGTAAAGTCGTGGGCCAATTGCAAAGCCTCGTTAACGGCAATCCTAGCTGGCGTTTCATCATACTTTACTTCGTACATTGCAACACGCATTAATACGATGTCGGCTAAGTTCAAACGATCGATCGTCCAACCATCAGCTAAGTATTCTGAAATCGTCAAATCGAATTCATCTTGGTGATCAACAATACCGTTAACCATGTCTAGCAAATCCGTTGGTAGTTCATCTTCCCAAGTAATTTCTGGATCACCATCTAATACTTGTTGGACAACTGCCTCGACTTGCGCATCTGGATTCATTGCCAATCCGAAAACAGATTGGAATGCGGCTTGTCGTAATTGGTGTCGGTTCAATGATGCCATTATGCTTCAGTTCCTTCCGTCTCCTCGTCATCGCCAAACAAGTTGTTTGGGTCAACGGTCAACGTTGGCTTTGTTGAAACAACACCTTGTACGTGTACGTTTACCAAGGTAACTTGCAATTCAGTCATTGCGGCTACTTGTGAAGTGACACGCTCTTGGATTGCGTGGGCAACCTTAGGCACGCTAACACCGTAGTTCAAGTAAACGTAAACATTTACTTCTAATCCTGCTTCGCCTTGCTGCAATTCAACGCCCTTACCGTGCATGCGACGACCAAAAGCTTCTTGAGCACGCTCAGACAATGAACCACGCAAGCGGGCAACACCTTCAACTTCTTGCGCTGCCAAGCCGGCGATAATCTCAAGCACGCGCGTGTTAACACGCGTCTCACCTGAAATGTCGCTTAGGTGCGCCAATACAATGGTTTCTTCTGCCATGGAACTATCCTCCTTCAAAATGAAAGCGCCGGCCGGCTGCCGGTCGGCGCTTTCAACAGTATGTTTATTATACCCGATTTTACTAATTAAAACTAGGCACGTGACGTGTATGATCCACCGTTATCAGTGTTAACAACCAACTTGTCACCTTCGTTGATGAAGTCAGGAACGGTGATAACCAATCCCGTCTCCATCGTTGCGGGCTTACCACCACCATTAGCAGTAGCACCCTTGATACCTGGTTGCGTTTCCTTAACAGTCAACTCAACAGTCTTAGGCAATTCAACGTCCAAGATTTCACCCTCGTAAATCGTGATCTTAACGTTCATGTTTTCCAACAAGAACTTCAAAGCATCTTGAATTTTGTCAGCGGGGATTGAAACTTGTTCGTAAGTTTCGTTATCCATGAAGACGTGTTGGTCACCTTCAGCATACAAGTATTGCATTTCAGTCGTCTCGATGTTAGCCGTTTCGAACTTGTCACCAGGACGGAAAGTGATTTCGTTAACAGCACCCGTACGCAAGTTCTTCAACTTTGAACGCACAAAGGCTGCTCCCTTCCCAGGCTTAACGTGTTGGAACTCCAACACACGCCAGATTGATTGGTTGTACTCGATTGTCAAACCAGTCTTCAAGTCATTCATACCAATAGTTGCCATGATTGAATTCTCCTAGATTTATGTCTTTCTGAATTATATTAGCAGAGTTTTGGTCTAAAAACTAGTATTGCGTGCTTTTTTATTCGGAAAATTAAGTGTGGCCCGTGTGTCCGCCCTGACGGCCGGAGTGCTTGGCCCCTTCTTTAGGTACGCTAACATGTCCAGACCATGACCTGCTGGGCGCGGCATCAACACCCTTGGCGCGAATACCTTTACCTTCCGTGGCTCTAAGCGGTAACCCGCTATGTACCCACACCTGCGGGTCAAGGTACGTACGTGTCTATACGCGTGGCAGGACCAAGCACAACAGCCAAACAATTTTATTACTGTTTGACTTTCATCCACCAAACTATTTCGAAGTGAACAGTTCACCCATTTACTTTTTTGATAAATGTAATGCCACAACAGCCGAGAACATCTCGATTGCTGACATGAGCCTGGGAAATTTCGGAGCGATTTTCTGCGGGACAGAGAAGCCCGACCCGTCCGCTGACCTTCTATGCACCAAAGACATAAAAGTTTCCAGTTTGGTACATGCGACCGGCAGGGGAGCCACGGGCAGTGCTCGCGGTTGGGCGTATGCCGCAGAGAATCTTTGTCGGAGAAATTTCCCAGGCCCATGTTTCGGCACGTCAGCGACGACACGGACACGCATCACAAAAGAGCAGAAGACTGCTACAGTCTCCTGCTCTAAATTTCTTACAAACGGACTTTCAATTCAGCTGTCAACTCTTCGTAGCCAGGTTTGCCCAACAGACCAAACATGTTGCGCTTGTATGCTTCAACACCTGGTTGGTCAAATGGATTAATACCGTTCAAGTAACCTGAAATGGCTACCGCAACTTCAAAGAAGTAAATCATTTGTCCCAAAGCAAATTCGTTTTGCTTATCAAGCTCAACGATCATGTTTGGTACGCCACCGTCAACGTGAGCCAACAACGTTCCTTCTGAAGCCGTGCGGTTCACATAACTCATGGTCTCGCCTTGCAAATAACCCAAACCATCGTCAGCGTCTGTTTCTGGGATCACAACGTCTGAAACTGGTTCAGTTACGCGCAACAACGTCTCGAACAGGTTGCGACGACCATCTTGAATGTATTGTCCAAATGAGTGCAAATCCGTTGAGAAGTTTCCAGTAGCTGGAAAGATGCCCTTACCATCCTTACCTTCTGACTCACCTTGCAATTGCTTCCACCATTCACCAATTTGAACCAAAGTTGGATCATAGTTAATCAACAATTCTGTCGTATAACCCTTGCGGTACAAGATGTTACGGTATGCTGCATATTGGTATGCTGGGTTCTTCGTCAAATCAGCATCGGCGTAAGCTGCTTCCCCGGCAGCGGCACCAGACATCAATTGTTCGATATCACCACCAGCAGCAGCGATTGGCAACAAACCAACAGCTGTCAAAACTGAGAAGCGACCACCAACACCGTCAGGCACAACAAATTCTTCGTAGCCTTCTGCGTCGGCCAGCGTCTTCAAAGCCCCGCGCTTAGCGTCAGTCGTAGCGTAAATGCGCTCACGAGCATCTTCAACACCATACTTTTCTTCCAACATTTGCTTAAAGACACGGAAAGCAATGGCTGGTTCAGTCGTTGTTCCTGACTTTGAAATCACATTAACTGAGAAGTCACGGTCCCCAATGACCTTAATCAAACTGTTCAAGTAAGCTGGTGCAATTGAGTTTCCAGCGAACAAAACTTGTGGGAAGTCACGTTCATCATCACCATAGTAGTTATTGAAGTAATCGTTCAAGAAATCAATGGCTGCGCGAGCGCCCAAGTATGATCCCCCGATTCCTATGACAACCAACACCTTAGAGTCAGACTGAATCTTCTTAGCTGCCGTTTGAATACGCGCAAATTCATCCTTGTCGTACTCAGTTGGCAAATGTAGCCAATCTGTATAAGCTGCGCCCGCCCCTGATCCATCGCGCAACATCTGGTCCGCAACCGTCACCATTGGTTGCATCATCCCTAATTCTTGTTCACCAACAAAATCGGCCAACTTTGATGTGTCAAACGTCAACGTCGTCATTAATTCTTACCTCGTTTTCCCCTAATTGCTTTTGGTATAGACCAATCATAACACTTCTAAAAAAATCTTGAAAGCGATTTCGCTATCTAGATTTTTACGCTTGTTTTAAAAATTTTTAGGCCGTCTACCTATCCGCATGACACTCTAACCCCAACAAGAAGCGGTCACCAGTCCAACCGATGCCCGCTTTTCAGCTTACAAGTTCTTGAATGCGTATGTCGTCGTGTATGAACGCTTTTCACCAGCTGGCAAAACAATATCACCAAACTCCGGGTGGTGGATCGCATCAGGCAATGTTTGTGCTTCCAACGCAACTGCATTGTATGGGTTCGCATCAAACCACTCACGGTCACCCTCGTGTTCGGCAACGGCAGGATTCGTAATGAAGAAAATAACCGCATTACGATCCGTCGTCATTTCGATTGCACGACCTGACTTTTCATCTGTTAAAACAGCAGATGGTGTGCCAGCTTCGTAAACCAACTCAAAAGCATCATCAAAATTAGCATCATACGTGCCATTCATTTTTGCGATTTGGTCACCAATCTTAGTACCTGCTTGGAAATCAAACGGCGTACCAGCCGTTTCCAACAATTTTCCCGTTGGAATTTTATCCGCGCGGAATTCCAAATGGCGTGGTGATGACAATTGCAAATGCAACTCACGGGCATTTGTGTTGATACCGGCTGGGTTGAAGTATGCGTGTGACGTTGGGTTGTACAACGTATCTTCATCCGACTCAGCGGCGAACGTCAAACTAACCTCGTCATTGTCACTGAACGTGTACGTCAATGACGTTGGCATCGTACCTGGGAAGTTATCAATTGCTTCCGTCATTGTGGTCGTAAATGTCACTGAACCAGCTGCCTCGTCAACCGTAAAGCCCCAATTGCGGTTCGCAAAGTTGTCAGCGCCACCGTGCAGGATATTTGAGCCTTCATTGGCCTTCAAATTGAACGTCTTGCCATTCAGTTCAAATGATGCCCCATCGATACGACCGGCAACACGGCCAATTGCGTTACCCAAGAAGTATGGGTGGTCCCAGTATCCTTGCGCATCCTTATAAGCCAAGACAAGTTCTTCGCCTGACTTCGTTTGGAAGAATTGCCATGAAGCGCCCCATGATACCAAGCCAAGCTTGTGACCATTGGCATTTTCAATAACAATTTGCTTTGCGACTTCACCATTAGGCATTGTGCCTAGTTCATTTACTGTAATCGTCATTTTTTATGTCCCCTTCATTGATCGGCTTACAGTCTCAAAAAATAAACTCTATCTCGATATTTATTTTACCATACTGACTGATTCCGCTTACATTTATTTTATATCAACGGCCTATACCAACTGTGTCAAAATTATGAATGATTAGATTTCATGATTTAAACGCAGCAGCAAATAGTACAAAGCGCCATACAAATTCGCATCGTTGCCAAAGCGCGCTGGTAAAATTCCGGTTTCGTAAAGCCATCGCATACGTGTGGACGACGGGCGACTATCTTTTACATCGGGCAAGTCATAAACTGTCGCAACCGTTTCAATCATTTGTACAGCTGAACCGATTTCCCATATGAATCTGCATAAAATCGCGTTTCGCCCTTATGCATAAAACTCAATTCACCGGCTTGAAAATGAGAGCCCGTGTGCAAGGCATCATTCAAAATTAAGACACCACCTATACCAGTGCCCAGTACAACAGCTGCACCATTATCAATACCCGTCAAATTCCCAAGCCACAATTCTGCGATTGCGGCGGTCTTACCTTCATTTTCAATGGCCACTGGTATATCGAGTTGTAGTTCATCGGCCAAATTAACTTGGTCTAAAAATGGCAAAGCACCCCCTGCGTAGATGGTCTCATTCCCATGATCCACCTTACCAGGCGCACTAAACGCGACCCCACGAACTCGAAAACGGTACCGTTTGCCCAATTTGACGAATCGTCGCCACAAATTCAGATAGCGTTTCATTTGGTGTGGCCACGTCCCCCTTTTCGATTAACATCCCCGCTCGATCTAATAGACCGTACTTAATCCTCGTGCCCCCAATATCAATTGCCAAATAGTCCTGAGCTTCCTTAAGTTTCCCCTTTTGTACTTTCACACGCTAATCGTACCGAAAAAATACGTCAATTATGCGAAAAAACACCTGCAGAACTTAATGCTCTGCAGGTGTTTATCATCATTAATTTTACAAAGTCTTCAACTTAGCAATCATAATGGCACCGATAACGACCAAAATCGCTCCGATAACAATAAAGACCATTTGACGCTTTGACTTCTTCTCACCCAATAGGTAGATGGCACCGAACGTACCAACGATGATACCCGTTTGTGACAACGTTGAAGCAGTTGCTTGACCGATGTTTGGGTTAGCCGTTGAGATAAACATGAAGACGTTACCCAAAGCCCAAACCAAACCAGTTACAATGTTCATCCAAGTACCCTTTTGGAACATCGTCTTACCTTCCTTCATGAAGAAGATAACGATGATGAAGGCACCCAACACTTGACCAATTGATTGTGGACCCACAATCGCAGTCATGTAGTCCAAACCGTCGTGACGGTTGTGAACTGAGTTTGAAATGTAACCAATCTTGTTCAACAAGTTAGGAAACACGAAATACATCATGTAACCAACCGTTGAAATCAAAACGGCAACCAAGCCACCCTTGAAGTCGTGCTCAGGGTTAACTTCAGCTGGCGCCTTTGAGTCAGGCAAAGCCGTGAAGACGGCACCAACCACAACAGCAACGATGGCCAATAAACCAAACGTCCACATGCGACCAGTCGTCCACTCGCCCAAGACAGCCGCAGCCATCAAAGCGTTGGAAACAATTTGGCCGGCCGTTGAAAGTGGGTTACCAACTGACACACCCAGTTTCTTGAAGCCAACGAATTGTCCAGCCGTACCAACAGCCCAGAACAATCCTGACACGAATCCAACAATCCAGATACGTGGGTTAAAGGCAAAGTCAGCACCCGCTTGTGGAATAACAAACAGTCCCAACGTCAACATTCCGAACACGAATGCACCAAACGTCATTCCCAACGTTCCTTGTGCGGCCGTTCCACCCATCTTAGTCGTAACTAGACCAGTAGAACCCCATGCCAACGCTGGAATAAGAGCAATTAAAATTGACATATTTAAATTTCCTTCACAATCAAAATATTTTTTGTTCATTTATCAACGGGATTTATATTAACATGGTGAAAGCGTTTGCACAACACTTTTTGCTAACTTTTTCAAAACAGTTTCGCAAAGTCTTTGAAAACGCTGTCATGTAGGCGTCTAACGGGGTCGCGCTTGATAGATCACATCCCACTTTCACAAACAATTCTTAACAGTTGTAAGTCAATTAAATTTGAATACAACAAAAAAGGACCGAAAATTTGGTCCTTTTTTGTTGACTTTTTTTATTTCGTAAGTACCACTGCCACTAGTATAACTGTCTTAGTGCGCGCTTACTAGGCCTTTGCTGAAGCTTCTGATTCTTCATCTGACGACACATTAGAGTCGTCAAACTTGTAACCAACACCCCAAACCGTTTGGATGACTTGGGGGCCAACCTTTTCGATCTTTTGGCGCAACTTCTTAACGTGCGCATCAACCGTACGCTCGTCACCAAAGTACTCGTAGTCCCAAACCAATTGCAACAATTGCTCACGTGAGAACACTTGACGTTGCTTCTTAGCCAAGACACGCAACAAATCAAATTCTTTTGGCGTCAAATCTTGAATCAAATTACCATTCAAGTAAGCTTCACGCGTGTTTGAGTTCAACTTGAACGTACGTGTTTGTATATCGAAATCTTCGTGCACTTGTGGTTCTGAAGAAGCTGGTTGACCAGCCGTTTCTGAACGACGGTGCAATGCCTTGATACGTGCAATCAACGTAATTGGGCTGAATGGCTTCGTGACATAATCGTCCGCATCCATTTCCAAACCAAGCACTTGATCAGATTCTGAGTCACGTGCCGTCAACATGATGATAGGCACATGCTTTGAGACTTCACGAATCTTAACTGCTACTTGCATACCATCCAAACCAGGCAAGTTCAAGTCCAAGATAACCATATCCCAGGCATCTGGATCTTCGTTAAACATGGCAACGGCATCGTTACCATCGTATGCATATGATGCATCCCAGTTTGCCTTCTTAAAGAACATGCCCATCATTTCTGAAACGGACGTGTTATCCTCGACCATCAAAAGTTTCATATTCTTGTTCCCCGTCTTTAATGAATTCTTGAATTTAAAATTCTTTTATTTATACATCTACCACAATAACAAATGATGTCTGATAATTGCGCCTTTTTCACAGAACGTCTACAAAATCTCGCGCCTGTTCAAACAAAGTTCACACTTTCATAATGCAACAGACGCACCGGGCGGAAAACATCACCAAATTTATGGCATTTCCCTTATATGGGACATTATACAACGTAAATACAGATTTGTTGCAATTAACAAAAAATAAATTCTCTTTCGCTTAGCTTCTTTTTTCCGGATATACATTCTGTCTGGCAAGAAAAAAATCCGTATTTTTTATGGCGAACACGGATTACTAATGAATGTTATGGTCTTACTGTGACGCAATCAACCCTTGCACCCGTCGCATAGCTGCTTGATCATGTGTCACTTTATTGGCTAATATTTGCTTTAATTCCGCTGGAAACGCGACAATCGCTAGATGCGATGCCGCCCGGGTCACTGCCGAATACATTAAATTGGTCGTAATGAACTTTGAAATCATCGGAATGACAACCAACACGTTGTCTAACGTAAATCCTTGAATTTTATGAATCGTGGTCGCATACCCCAAGTCCAAATTCTCGCGGACACTCACCAACTTAGAACCATAAGAAAATGAATTAAAGCCAGTCCGATTGCTTTCATTCAAATCAACTAAAATCGGATCTGGCGTATCAACAGTTTGCACCAACACCATGTTGTAATCCGGCATCGCATCAACCACTGTGATACGGTCGCCCCCACGCATCCGGACCTTCTCGTGCGCACCACTCGCTTTATTCGCCACGTAAACCGTCTGTATCACTTGGACACGGTCGCCTGGATATAAAGTTAAATCATCACGTACCCATAGTGGCACTTCAGTCCGCAAGACAGCTGTATCCAGCAAAGCATCCTGCACAGCCGCATTAATAATGCTTGCGGAGTTCGTTAGTTGGTGCGAGCGCCACCATTTCCTTATCGGGTTCAGCAATTAAGGCCCGCTTGATAGTTTCAACCACAAATAACAGTGCCGTTTCTGACATTGGCACAAAGGTATGAGGCCGTGTCAGGAAAATATCCGGCAACACTTCGGCTGGCATTAATTCAGTTGGTGCTTCAATCTGGGCCACATCGCCATCTAACACAGCATTCGCAATTGTTGCAATAATTGGCGAATTGGATCGCTTAACTTGTTGTAAGGTCGGCGTCTGATTTGCTAAACTCGCCAGCACCAACGCGTTCAAAAACGGCACTGGGTCATTCTCGACTGACGGCAGCTGGTGTGGATCACCAACGAGCAAAATTTGTGCCCCAGTTGCTAAGCCGTATAGAATTGTGTCGATTAACGCCCGCACATTTGCCGCAAATGTTTCATCAACAATCATGAGGTCATATGTTGGATACCGACTGGACTTCTCAGCATCTTCAAAAAAATGTCCTGTCCGCACAATTTCCGTCATGGCATCGTGATTGCGGTATGTGAAGCTGGTCGCTGTCGCAATGGTGACGTGATCAACTGGCTTCAGCAAGTAATCCGGTTCATGTTCGTCAAGTAAATCACCAATGGCACGCTCGACAAGACCACGGGCATTTGTCGCTGCAGCGCGGATTGGCGTTATCAACAATATGTTCACATCCTGTTGTTGAGCTAATCGAATTAGGCGCGCCATCATATATGATTTACCAGAACCGGCCCGCCCCGTCACAATTTGAATTGGTGATGGCGTCGTTTGCATATTCTGCCAAACAGCGGTTTGCCCGACCGTCAATGTCTCATCCGCTAGTATTCCAGTCGTCAGTGCGTTCATGACATCAGGCACTGGATGTGGTTGCTGCAACATCTCAACCAAGGCTAACAGCCATTGATCATATTCTTGCCGCTGTTGCGCTTCTGGCGGGAGTTTATCGAAGATTTTACGGACAAACGTCTTCATTTCTGATTCCGGTGTTGACGCCATGAGTTTTGCAAAGCTTATTTTACGGTAAATTTGTTCTGGCAATTTATGGCGCCAGAAATACATTTCTGTATCGTCCTCTGAAAATCGTGTCATCTGCACGTGCCTCCCTTCGCTTACTTTCTTACAGCATTATACGACTGTTTTTGTTAAGGCATTCCTTATTAGAGTTAATTATGTGTGTTGTGTCGTGGGGGCGC
>NZ_SDGK01000018.1 GCF_004521965.1 Weissella cibaria
TTTCTTTCAAAAGATAACTTAAATATAATACCTCGTTCATAGCATGAATGCAACCCCCAATTTTAAATCTGACATCACCACAATGACATTTTTTAAGGGATAACGATGTATGTATCAGGCAGCGTTAATAAACATACTTCAGCAAGTGTAAAGATGGCACAAAACAAGCCTAAAGCTGCCCCGCAACCAAACTACTAATACCTAACATCCCATCAACAGGTCGTAAAAATGATAGCCTCGTCAGAGAATTCTGCTGTTTAGTCAGATTATATTTCAACAGATTAACTTTCTCTAACGACGTTGGCATGCATATGACTAATTTACCGACGACTAACATTGACGCACTTATTAATTACTACGCATATAGGCACATCCACACTGATCAGGACCATTGCTGCCAGACGATTCACCAATTACGCCAGATTAACTGTCTAATGATTAATTTTCTCTAAACGCCTCACGTTATGACAGTTCCTGTCCTCTAACCAAGCGATGAATCCATCTGACTAAACTGTCATAATCCCCAATTACTATTAATGGATCCCCGCTAAAATCTGATGAAATCGCAAATTAGTCTGACCATCACGCTATCGTCTCCTCGCTCATAGTGGCTCCCCCCAGGTGTGCTGCCAGCAGCGATAAAATCGATCACAGCACAAACACCTGATAAATGTCGCTTTTGGTCAGGTAATTGTTACGGGACACGTGCTACCGGAAACGCCCCCACCGCATTTAGTCAGACAAAACTCACTACTGGTCAGATAAAGCCCCCATTTATTAAGTGTTCCTAAAGACATACCCACGAATAAGCCCTGTTTATCTGCCTAATCAAATATTTTGTCTGACTACCCCCGTAAAAAATCACCTCATCTTGTCGATTACTACAAATGTTATCTGACCAAATCGCACATTTTCTGACCAAACGCCAAAGATTACATTCTATACCGCTGGTTATTTAATTATGTACGATTGTAAATTACAGGGCCATTCACTATTTTAAGGATTTGGTGCCATCTAGACTCAACTGTTATATCCAAATGAACGTAGCATCTGCTAACCTTAATCGCTGATAAGTCTGCCTGGCAATATCGCTTCATCTTCTGACGTACCTTTAATTTCAATGAATCAGGTTAGTTAAATCGTCCATCGTAATCTGGCAAAATCGCAATTTATTCTGGCTTTATATCAAAACAACTAACGCTGCTATTTAGCAGTAGCCTAATTTATCCCCCGCAATGTATCTAACCTTAGTAATCACTAGCAAATTCTGGTTTAGTCGGGAGGTAACATTCCCCATCAGCTTTATAAGTCAAAATTAATCGGCTGCCTCACATTAGAAGTGACCTGGGTATCCGTAATTATAAAATTGCACTCATTACTCGCCAGACGAATATGTCTTTCAGTCAGACAAACTTAGCTTTTACTAAGAGCTTCTAAAGGCCCTCGTCTAATACGGTGCATTTGTCTGGCAAATCAACCAATCCTCCTGACCATCACACTCAAAATGGTCAACTAGGCAATCCATCGACCTTGTTAAGCAGGTTGCTTCGTTTCTTTTGACGCTTCGATCTAATAGCAAACAAAAAGCACCAGTTACCCGATGTAAGCTAAAGTCACCAAACCAAATCCAAGGGAGCAGATGCTTTTAATCACTTCGATCATAGCAGTAAAAATTTACATATTACGTCACTGGGTTTGGTCATACCAAGATATGTCATAAAAAGTGCGTTGATTATTTGCGCCACTGATACAGCTATTGTGATTTTTAAATGTAATTAAATAGCAACTTAGTAAGCCTGCACTTGACCATAATCAAACGTAAAAATTGCAGACTCAAGGAAATCACCAATTACCTGCATCGTATCCACATTTAAATGAAATTTAGTAGATTCTGAATTATAAAAAATAAGGATCACATTTCCGTCATCCTCACTCTTTGAAAATCGTCTAATCACGTTACTTTTCAATTTTATCGCAGCAACTATCAGTCCAGTCTTAAGGGTCCTGACTTTGCCCCTGCCTCAAAACAAAAACAAAAATAAAAACACCAATAGTTCGGTGTATCCTAAACTCGTCTAAAACCAAAATACAAGGAAAGCTATTGATGTCTTTAAATGATTCTATCCTACGTAGCGTCAGATTAACAGACTCAAATTTCGAATTTTTTATGGATGATAACGGTGAGTTCAATCACATCTCATATCGTGGAAAAGATAATCATAAAACTATTATTTATGAAACTGCACTACACGGTAATATGCATCACTACGCTTTGTACAGACAAGAGAGTGTAGTGACCAAGAATGGTTACAACAACCCCACCGAGGTAAAGCTACGAACAACTAACGGTTTCGATAACCGCCTATGTCTACGTAAGCAGCACTATTACTGCCATGACGGTAACGCTTCCGTAGTTGTGTCATCACTCGATTTAGACGAAGACCGAAACATTTCTAAATCTCTACGCCTTCAAGTTATTCGACTAACTATGGAGGACATTTCATAGAAGGTTATCGATTTTGTTTCGCATCTCTTACACTCACCAGTTCACTGTGTTATCAACGACGAATTCCAGGATTCTCTTTGACATGCGACGCATCCGTATCCAAATGAAGTATGGGAAATTCTAAAAAAGTGGTGACCAACATTTCTGTCATCACCACTTTTTGCGACTCTTCAAATCGCGTTAATTTTCAAATTCATTGTCGACCAACGCTATTTGGCATAGAGCCGGTCTTTAACTTGCACAAGTCATGCCCCTTTTTATTAAAAAAACGGACAGCCCACATCACTGTGAACTAGCCGTTTCAAAATCTTTTTTAACTCATTAGCCTACTTCTTGTAAGCCCACTTCCAGTCGAATGGTGCTCCAGTTGGGTTTGAGACAACACCCTTAACTGATTGACGGTACAACGTTGCGTATGATTGGTAGTAAAGCGGTGCCACACCGACTTGCTTTTCAATCGTTTGTTCAGCCATTTTGTAGTCGTCGTAACGCTTGTTCTCATCGTTTACATCAGTCGTCTTAGCGGCCTTTTG
Organism: Weissella cibaria; assembly: GCF_004521965.1. Taxonomy (GTDB): domain Bacteria; phylum Bacillota; class Bacilli; order Lactobacillales; family Lactobacillaceae; genus Weissella; species Weissella cibaria_A. The sequence continues at coordinate 3,040 of NZ_SDGK01000018.1, forward strand.
AGCTGCATCGTAGTCAGCGTTTGACCAGCTACCGTTGTTGAATGACGAATCAGACGTGTACAAGTCCAAGAATGTTGATGGATCACCGTAGTCAGCTCCCCATGCTGAGATTACAAGCTCAAACTTCTTGTCTTGTGAGAAGGCCAAACGTTGCTTAAATGGCACTTGCTTAATATCAACGTTCAATCCTGACAAGTCCTCCAATTGTGATTGCAAGAATTGCGCCGTGTTCTTCGCCTTATCCGTATCGTCAGTCAACAATTGCAAGCTAAGCTTCTTCTTGCCCACTTCCTTCAATCCTTCAGCAAACAACTTCTTAGCCTTTGACTTGTTGTAGCTAATGGCACCCTTCACAGCAGCTGACTCCGCAAAGTCCTTACCTGTGTTTGGATCCTTAGCCAAGTTCTTAGCCGTCAACGTCGTGGCCGGGGTTGCGTTACCCTTCAACACCTTGTTAGACAAAGTCTTACGGTCAATTGCGTACGACAAAGCTTGACGAATCTTAACATTCTTAAGCGCTGGTACCTTCTTCTCATTAAACTCCAAGTAGAACGTTGAAGCCATTGGAATAACCTTGTAATCCTTACGCTTCTGTGAGGCACGCACTTGGTCCGATGACAAGTAAGCCAAATCAAGCTTGTTACCCTTGTACAAGTTGTAACCCGTGTTTTGGTCCTTGATGGTTTGAATCTCAACCTTTGGCGTCTTCACTGCGTCAGCATCCCAGTAGTTCTTGTTCTTAACCAATGAGTACTTGTTGTTTGAACCAGTCCAGCCCTTCAATACAAACGGACCTGAAGCCAACGTGTACTTGGCTGCCGTACCATACTTGCTACCAACCTTATCCACGAAAGCCTTGCTTTGTGGGTAAAATGGCGCCATCGTCAAAACTGACTCAAGTTGTGGCATTGGCTTTTCAAGGGTCACTTCAAGCGTTTGATCATCAAGCGCCTTTACGCCCAAGTCATCCAAGTTCTTATCTTTACCTGATTGGATTGCATCCGCATTCTTAATTCCTGAGAACAAGTACGCATATTGTGATGCCGTTTTAGGATCATTCGTACGTTGCCAACCATAGACGAAATCTTGCGCCGTGATTGGATCACCGTTCGCCCACTTCAAGCCTGAACGCAACTTAAACGTGTACGTCAAACCGTCATCAGACTTTTGCACAGACTCAGCCAAAGCCAATTCAGGCTTGTTATCCTTACCGTTACGGTACAAACCATCACCTGTAGCTTGCAAAGCATCGAAGTCAACTGATGCTGTTGCCTTTGATGGATCAGCAGTTCCCAAGTCAGCCGATTCCATCCAGTTAATTGTCTTATACGTTGCTGCTCCTGCAGACAATGGTGCCAAGGCTGATCCCAGAATCAACGCCGTTGACAACAAGGCTGAAGTCTTTACTACCTTATTCATAATTCGTTCCCCGTTTCACTTGCACTTATATTATATTCATTAGATTACTATGAGAATTCGCAAGTGTCAATGACGTCATTCTTTAATTTCTCATTTTAACTATCGAAAACAGCTTAAAACTCCTATATAACAACGTTTCAAAAAATGAGAAACAACTTAATTTGTCAGGAAAGCTGACATCAAGTAAGAAAAAACACGACTATGCCATCGCATAATCGTGTTTTGAATAGTCTATTTGATTTCCCAATCGTCCAATGAATCAACTTCATGGGTTGGCTGCTTATTAGCCGCAGCAACTTGCTCTTTCGTTGAAACACCTGTATAGACCAGTAATGTATCAATGTCAGAATTAATTCCCGCCAAGATATCTGTGTTGTAATTGTCACCAACCATCACCACTTGGTCAGCCGTCAAACCAGTTCGGCGCAACGCCCCAGCCATAATAATGGTTTCTGGCTTACCAATGACAACTGGCTTTTGTTGCACCGCTGTTTGCAAAGCAGCCACCAATGTACCAGCACCAGGTAACATTCCTCGTTCATTGGGCAAGTTCGTATCAACGTTGGTTGCAACGAACTTAGCACCATGCTGAATGGCAAGGGTGGCTTGCACTAACTTCTCATAGTTAATATTACGATCCAATCCAATAGCGACAGCATCAGCAGGCCCTTCACTTACCAACTCAAAACCCTTTGCTTCCAAAGCCACCTGCAAGCCGATTTCACCGATCATCAAAACACGCTTAACGTCCCCTAGCTCAGCCAAATAATCGGCCAAGGCCATCGCACTCGTGTAGACTTGCTCTGCCGTCGTGGGAGTATCATGATTATCCGTTAAATTGGCTGCAACTTCATCAGGTGTCTTCGTTGAATTGTTTGTCACGAACAGATATTGCGATGACGATTCAGTCAAGCGTTCAATGAACCGTTTCCCTGCTGGAAAGCGCTTCGTCCCTTGGTAAATCGTCCCGTCCAAATCAATAAAATATCCATCGTAGTGTTGTGCCATGTTAACTGATTATCCCTTCGTTTCTGTGGTTTGTCGTTCACGAATCTGGAAACGGCGGCGCTTTTTATGCCCCTTCGTTTCAACAGTATTCGTCCGTTCCTTCACATGCTTTGCCTTGTTTCCCGTTGGCTTCGTCTTCTCAGCCACTGCCGGTCCCTTTGGCTTACTCTTGTGATTCTGGTTACTACCGCCATCCTTGTTATTTGAATGGTTCATGTTGGCATTTGAACGACGTTGACGACGACGCTTACGATGAACCGGTTGTTGTTCATCTTCTCCTTCATCAACATCATGTGGTGCAAGGTTTTCTAACACGAAATATGGTGCCCCGAAATTGACTTCTTCATATAAGTAGTCTTGTAAGGCTGAAATTTGTTGGCTACGGGCAACACCAGTAGCACCGTCTTTATAAAAGCCATGCAACCGTAATTGATCAGCCGCAATGTCACCAACTAGAAAATCATATTTTTCCAGGAAGTCACTAAATCGGGCTGCCATTTTTTGTTGATCGTAAGCTTCGCGGTAGTTATGCACTAACCGGTAACTCCGCTCGTTGATAAAAATGACGTCAGATGTTTCACCAGTTGTGATGGTCGTAGCTTCTTGACGCTTAATGAACTGCTCCTCAGCAAGTTCTTTCATCCGTTCGCGATCCATGTTGTGGGCCTCCTTTCTGCTATATTTTATTTAAGGTGTAAACGTGTCAGCCAAATAGGCTGCAAAGTCCTCACGAATTACTGTATCATATGACATCACGTTCTGTCCCGCGATTTCCAAAGTTGGGAAATACGGAATAAACATGTAATGATCTAAACCACCAATTGTATACGTAGCCGCCATATCGAGTGGCTGTCCATTCACGAGAACATCCCCATTCGCTAAGACAGTTAACCCAGCCCAAACAACTTCACCCCAGGCCTCACCACGGAAGCCCATGCCCTTCAAACGATTAGGTCGTAAGAAGTTGCGGTTCTTTTCAATTTCATGGGCCAGGCGCCACAAATCAGGTCCTGCCAACGTTGAACGCATTGGATGCACCGCATGTGGTAACAAGGCGTGCAAATCCTTGGCAGTGACTAAGCCAGCTGGTAAATCATGCAGGAACAAGCCCGTCGATAACATCGCCACATCTGTGTGCGTGCGTTGCATCAATGCGGCAAGTCCCAAATCAATCAAACGATGTTCACCACGAATATCCGTAGTGTACACCGTTGGTAAGTCTGCAATCACCCATTTCGCTAGTTGTTGTTCACCACTAGTTTGATACCCAGCAATCTCAATCTCATCTTCATGCACAGCTGGCAAATCATCCGTGACCACTGTACGGGCTTGCATGTGGACCAACTTGCCATCTTCAATTTCTAATTCAATACGGCCGATATGATCCCCGTAACGCCCGGCCGCCGCGATTAACGAATTGCCCCGTTTCTCACCATGTTCCAACAAATGGTGCGTATGGGCACCGATAATCACATGCAATTCTGGGTAATGCTCAGCCAAGTATCGGTCAGTTGGTATACCTAGGTGTGACAGCAAGATATTAATATCTGTTTTACCCGCTAATTCCAGCAAAATACGTTGTAGCGCACTGTCAATTTCTTCTGGCATCCAATTTAATAACGGTAGTGTCAAAATAAACGGCGCCGTGAACCCAAGTACGCCAATCCTGGTACCCCGTGGCGTCGTAATAATGCGGTAAGCGACTGCCCAATCCGGAATCTTACCGGTCGTTTTATCGGTGATGTTACCTAAAATAACCGGAAAATTGGCCTGGTCATACAAGCAATTTAAATCATCATGCACTAAGCCTAAGCCTTCGTTATTGCCAATCGTCACAGCATCATAGCCAACTTCATTCATCAAGGCCACATTGGCTTGGCCCATCGTTGCTTCGGTTAGAGGGTGTTGACGATCCAAAAAATCACCAATATCAAACGTCAAGACGCTAAAGCCATCGCGTCGTAACTGACGTTTGCGCGTTAATAAATAGCGCCGGATTTTAGGCCAACGCTCTAAATGCGAGTGTAAGTCATTCGTATGTAAAATCGAAATTTTATCTCGCATCTAGTTACCTCCTCTTGGCGAAATCATCATGCTTTCGTTGAATAATTAATTCAATTTCGTTCATTGTTAATGGTGTGCTCCATGATGGCCGTTCGTCAGCCATCAAGTAATCCAAATCAGCACTATCCACACCGACATTAATATTTTCTTGTACTGGCACGCTGTAGTGGTGAATGTGCCCGTGCAAATTAATACTACTTGGTGTTTGACCAAACATCATTGGATAGTGCGTCAAAAAGAATTGGTGGTGATTGGCCTTAATAATGCGACCAACATCTTCGAATTCATACTTCGGCTTACCGTCTGATAGCATCGGATTGTGAGCAGCCAAATACTTAAACAATGCCCGCGAATCATGGTTTCCCTTAATAATCACAATGTGTCCGTTTAATTGTTCCAAGATACCATCAATCATTTCATGCCCCAACTTGGCTGGACGGATGTGGTTTACCATGGCAATATCGCCCAAATGGTACACCGTGTCCATTTCACCAACCCGGTCGTTCCAGGCCTTAATCATTGCAGGGTGCTCATCTTCTAAGAAGTTAAATGGGCGAGGTGCAAAATTATTACTTTGCAAAAGTTCTTCATGGAAGAAATGCGTATCAGAAGTAAAATATTCCATTTTTCTCTAATCCTCTTTTAGCGGAGTCTTCCGCCATCATAACTATTAATCCATTTTTCAAACGCAGCAAAATATTCAGGAAAAGCATTTACGCCACCAAAGCGTAAGACATCCGGTTGATCATCGAACTGAACAATTAAGCCCCACTCATCGGTTGCGCCTGGTTGTACTTGCCGATAATCCGCCTGCCAATTTGGCAAAGTTGCCATTAATTTCCTTTCAATGTTTGGCCATTGAAAGGAAACGTCCTGCCACATTGTCGCAAATTGGCGCCATTTGGCATCAGTGGGTTGGTCACGCCTAAAGATAAAGGTCGGATCCGCGACATCCATAATCGGTGCTTTCATTGTCGCAGGTACGCGCAAATAAAAAGCGTGCTGATCAGTCTGCTTTGCGTAAATATAATCAAATCCCGTCGCTAAATTACCACGATAAAATTCAAAATATTGTAGTGCCATCTTATTTATCAATCACAATCAAGTCAGTTGGGATACCTGCCGTCAAGTTTTCAAACCCGTCAGCCGTCACGACAACATCATCTTCAATCCGCACGCCACCCTTGCCAGCAATATAAATACCTGGCTCAATTGTTAATAGCATGCCTTCACGGACAACATCTTCAGCTGGTGAACTAGCTGATAAGATTGGACCCTCATGAATATCCAAACCAATACCGTGACCTGTGGCATGGTTGTATTCCTTGCCATAACCGGCTTCCGTGATAATATCACGGGCAACCGCATCCAATGCCGCATTCGCAACACCTGGCTTAACTGCGTCAATCGTGGCGCGTTGCGCAGCCAACGTCACGTCATATATGCGCTTTGATTTTTCATCAAGCTCACCAAAAGCTAAAGTACGCGTGATGTCTGACGTGTATCCATCGACAAAGTAACCAAAGTCAATCGTCACTAGCTCGCCCGCCGCAATTGGCTTATCTGAGTATGTGCCGTGTGGCAAAGCACCACGGTACCCTGAGGCCACAATTGTATCAAATGAGGCTTTGTCAGCCCCTTTTTCCTTGATAATGCGATCCAACAAGTTAGCCACTTCGCGTTCAGTCATACCAACGTGCAACTGCGTTACCATCTCATTAAAAGCCGCCACGGCCACGTCAGCTGAACGACGTAGCTTAGCTAGCTCATCAGCATCCTTCACTTCACGAATGGCTTCAAGTAGCGCAGGTACCGGTGCAATATCGACACCCACAAAGTTTTCATCAAGGAAATCAAAGTCGCGGAATGGTAGCGTGTCTTCGAAGCCCAGGTTTTCAATCTTGAAGCGCTTTGCAGCCGCCATTGCCACGCCCCAGTAATCACGGGTAACCAACAGTTGCGTGCCTTCATCGAGGCGCTCACGATACTCTTCCTCGTAGCGGGCATCCGTAATCAAGGCGGTATTTTCACGACTGATTAGAACCAAGCCGTCACCCGAGCCACCTTCAAAACCAGTCAGGTAACGCATGTTTGTCCCATCAGCAATAATCATCCCGTCGATTCCCAGCGGTTCGAATAGACGACGGACATTTTCAATTCTTGTGTTCATCTGCATTTTCCTCATTTTCTTAATGTCTCCATTATAGCAAATTGTCATAGGCTCCGACCGGATAGGGTCAGGATAAAAAAGCAAAACGGCCTGCCGCTCTAAATCTAGAGCAACAGGACCATTACTAAAATATTAATAATGATTATTTTTCTGCGTCATCATCAACATAATTAATCACATTGTTATATTGCTTAGTTTGTACAGAAACTGTAATCTTCCCAAACCATTCATTATCGTATGCACTAAGCATAGCATTGGTTTGATCGTCTAATTGCATGACACCTACAGTCACAACATTTTCATACATGACATCGCCGATAACGATATTACCTAGCCAGACTTTATCGTCAGGTTCACCATAGCCAAGTACTACATACCCCTTAGCCGCCAGTTGTTTTCTGAAGTCGATGATTTCTTTTGAATCGGCAACAGTGGCAATAGTTTGTGTGGTTGCAACTGGTGTTTGTACCTTTTCTTGCTCTTCTGTATTCACAACAGGTGCCTTGGTTTGTTGTGTGGTATCTGTTTCATTTACCTTTGTTACAGTTACATCAGTTGTTGCTGGCGTTACAGTCGTCGCTGGCGTTACTTCTTCAACTTGCTGACCCGCCTGCTTTGCTACATCAACTGTGTTATCTTCTGTCACCCTAGCGTTACTTGTCTCATCTTTAGCCTCAGCCGGTTGAACGACGCTACTTTCTGTTGTGACCTTTGGTTCCAAATCTGCCGTGCTCATAACATTATCAGCTGTTTGGTTACCAACTGCAGTTTCCGTATTTACCTTTGGCACATCAGCAACCGACGCTGACCCAGACGTCTTATCATCACTAATAGCAGCTGACGTTGCAACAGATGTCGTCCCCAATGACACATCTGTTTGACTCGCCGTGGCCACAGCAGCTGTATCAGTCGCACTTTGCGTCGTACTTGAATCAGCTGTTTTATTTGTATCTACCGTATTCAGCCAAAGCTTGAACGCCGGCGATAACAAAAGTTGTTAAAATGTGGCACCGGCAGCTACCCAAAATTTACCAGCCTTATATATCTTCTTACGTGTAATTTTTCTACTCGTCCCATAACACTCATCCTACTGTCTGTGAATTTGTTTTGTCTTTATGCTTATGAGTTTACCAACTCAAAATAAGCAAAAGTAGTAACGTTTCAAACTTGAGTGATTTAATGAAATTTATGGTAATTTTTATTTTTTTCGTCAAAACAATCTATTTTTAGCGCAATTCTGGGAATAATTACTTCGTTTAACTAGCTGTATCTTTTTGTTTGTTCGTTCGTCCCGCAAATTTTAAGCTTTCGACTATTTGGGAACTTTTACAAACTTAGATGCGATACGTCTTATACTAAATAACGTTGAGATATGGGATACCATATCTCAACGTATCGAGAACGCTCTAACTCTTTCTTCTCATTTGATACGGTTCGGCCAGCAACCACTACCCCTAGCTGTTGGCCATGAAAACAATACTTGAATTTACAATTCAAGTGCAACACTAAGCTAAATAAAAACTGACTCATAATGAACCAGCGTAAAATGTAGTTTGTCTAGAACATACAGAACGCGAGGAAACATTATGAGTCATTATCATCAGCTTACCGCATTTGATCGCGGACGTATAGAAGTTTTACTCAGAGAAGGGTTGTCAATGCGTAGCATTGCAAAAGAAATTGGTAGAAGCGCTTCGACAATCTCTCGTGAGATTGCCCGCTGTGTTGGCTCAACTTATGAAGCTGAGGATGCCGATCAAAAGCACATGCTTGCTCGAACGAAGTCGCATAAACGCCGAAAGTTAGATAACACTGAACTGCGAGAACTAGTTATATATGGAATCAATCAAAAACATTGGTCGCCTGAACAGATAGCTGGTCGACTAAAGATTTCAAGAGGTCATACGATTATTAGCGCAAATACAATCTACCGAGCGATTTATAGAGATAACTTGGGCCAGCCGGTGAAAAGTCACAAAGCTCGGGGCATTGCTCGTGCGCTTCGGCATAGAGGAAAAACTCGACATACTAAAGGTCATGTCGAACGTCGAGGTAAGATTAGAATTCCAAATACGATTGACGAGCGACCTGCAGAAGCAGGTTGTCGCTCTCGAATTGGAGATTGGGAACTGGACACTGTTATTGGCCGTAAAGGCGGTCAAGTATTGGTCACAATGGTTGATAGGAAGACCAGAATATTACTTTCAAAACGAGCGGCATCAAAGAAGACCGTCGATGTTATGAGAATCATAGGTTCAATGCTAGATTCCCTTCCAACCAGTCAGATACAGACTTTAACTCCAGACCGCGGAAATGAATTCAGTGCGCAAGATGAGATAACAAAGAAATTCGATGTCCAGTTTTACTTTCCTGATCCCCACGCTCCATGGCAACGCGGGACCAACGAAAATACAAATGGGCTAATCCGTGAGTACGTCCCTAAAGGGACTGCAATCGAAGATTATTCAGACGAATACATTGAACAAATGGTTGAGCAAATTAATAGCCGACCTCGAAAGCTTTTCGGCTGGAGATCGGCTAAAGAATATTATTTATCTCAAGTGTTCCGGTTGAATTGACAATTCACCCATAAATAAATCCTCCAAGAACCAAACGTTACAAATACGTTACCATTTATTTTCAATTAGAACAATTGACCAAAAATATACCATTTCATTGAAAGATTAGTTAATTGTGTTTTTGTGGCGTTATGTAAAATTATTTACGACCTATACCGTTTTTAAAAAAGCAATCACCTAAAGGCAGCTGCCTTCACGTTTTATTTATTTTTTCATTGCACGTTTAATTAATGTAACGACTTGATTAGCTACGTCTTCCTGCCATGCCGGCACTGCAAACGACGTTGGCCACATCGCGCCATCATCCAATTGGGCAGCATCATTAAACCCAATTGTGTTATACCGGCTTTGAAACTTCGTAGCTGGTTGAAAAAAGAGCACCACTTTACTGTCCGCATTTGCATAAGCTGGCATACTGTACCATGTCTCGGGTTGCAACTCTGGCGCAATCTCCCTCACTAAGTCATGCAATTTCACCGCGATAAGTGCCTCATGATCTCGCATTTCATCAATTTTCTCTAGCAGATTGGCCTCTGGATTCTTCTTACTCCGCTTATTTGTCTGCTCTCGTCGTAATTTAGCTGCTCGTTCTTTCATCGCCTGTTTTTCAAAATCTGAAAATCCGCTTTGTTCAACCATGTGTTCACAATTTTTCTTTCAAGATTTCTTGAACTAAGAATAGCAAAAATGCCGCTGGCATAACAGCAAAAAATATGGCAACCAAACAAAGTTGGTCGCCATATCCGCCTAATTTGAAAAGTCCATATGTTCTAAGTGAATAAACGTCGCTTCTAGGGTTTGTTTCAAGTGCTGATCATAAATTTCATAATAGACCCGATTACCCGATGTTTCGCGCGTCACCACGTGGTTTTGATACAAAACTGCCAAATGCTTCGACACTGTTGGCTGCGCAATACCAGTTTGCGCAACCAATTCACTCACATAAACGCGTCCTGGATGTATCACCATATAATGTAAAATCGCTAATCGGCTCTCATTACCTAGAACTTTGTAAAAGCTGGCAACCGCCCGTAATAGTGCTTGTTCCTGTGCCATTCTATCACCCAACCTTTAAATTGTGTTGCAGTTAACTTCTAAGTGCGTTTCTGCCTGAATCGTTGTGTGAGCAATGCCAAACTCATGTTTCAACGTTTCCGTGATGTCATCAAGATCAGCATCGTTAAATGTCGGTGTAACGGCTAAGTGCGCTGTTAACGCCGCCTCAGTCGTCGAAATCCCCCAAATATGAAGATCATGGACTGACTTTACGGCCACATGGTTTGCCAAGTAGTCCGCGATACCCGCCTCATTAATTCCCGCTGGGACACCATTTAGTAGCAAATTTAAAGACTGCTTAAATACATCCCATGAACTAACTACAATCACAATCCCAATTAAGGCTGACACCAACGGGTCAATCCAGTTCCAACCAGTCAAGGCGATTAATACCCCTGAAATCACGACGCCGACAGAAACGCCAGCATCGGCCAACAAGTGAATATAAGCGCCACGTGCGTTCAAATCATGTTCTTGCTGACCACTTTTGGCGAAGAAGTGCGCTGCCAAGAAATTAACTAAAATCCCAACTAACGCCACCCAAATCACGATATCACCGTCAACATGCGCCTTGCCATTTATCAATTTATCAATGGCTTCAAACCAGATAATTCCAACGGCAATTAATAGCAAAATGGCATTGACCGCACTGGCAAGAATGGTCGTGTTATGAAAGCCGTATGTCCGTCGACGTGTTGCTTTCAACCCAAAAACTAATACTGCTAGCCAAGACAAAATTAACGACGCGACGTCACTCACACTGTGCAGTGCGTCCGCAAACAAGGCTGTCGAACCGGCCAATTTTGCGAAAATCATTTCCCCAATGATAAAAGCCAAATTTAGTCCAATACCGATCAAATACGGCGTCTGATTATTCTGTTCAATTTCATGATGCTGCGTGTGTGCCATCTTCATCCCCTCCGTTTCCAATATGTCACTTATGGTATACGCCAATTATGGCATATTAAAAAGTAGAGTTCAAATGATACCTGTCATTTTCTGGCCTATGCTTATCTTTCAGTAAATACACTAGCCAACCAGTCGGCAATCGTCGCCATGACTACTTCAGTATTCGCTGTTTGTGTCACTTCAATCGTAAACGCCTGTACATCTTCAAAAAAATCTGGCGTGGGGTCATAGCCATTGGCAGTCAGAAAGGTTTGCACAACCAGCATGGCCGTTCGCTTGCTACCATCCACAAATACTGGTGTTTTGACAATTTGTTGCATCATGTAGGCCGCTTTCAGCCAAATTGTTGAGTACATTTCCTGTCCAAACACTATTTGTTGTGGTTGCGTAATCACAACATCAAACGCTCGTGGCGACTGCACGCCTGTGTTACCGCCACCGAGTGTTGCAATTGCCGTTTCATTTAGATGCAACACTTCAGCAGCTGTTAAATACTTTACCTGATTCATGGATTAACCACCAATTTCTATAAAAAATGACGCTTGAGCATCAATGCCAAACGTCATGTTTCATTACTTATTTTTGAAGTTCCAACAAGCGCGCGCGCAATGCGTCATCGTACGCTGTCAAGTACAAACCGTACTTACCGCGCTTGATTAAGACGTTCAATACGTTTGCGATAAACGCCTTAAATTCATCTTCCGTAAACTTACGATCTTGACGCTTCTTAAAAATTTCCTTGTGAGAATACTTTTCTGGAATAATTGTCACGCTATCAGTCTTTGGATCATAACCAAATGAAGGACCAATAATCATCCCCACATAATTCAAATCAAATCCTTGCAACGTGTAAATCGTTCCAACCTGAGTAATTGATCCTTCACGCTTGGCCCAGTGGGTACGCTGTGGATCCCATTCATCCCAAGGTAAGTTAAAGGTATCCATCTCAACGTTGTGACGACCATCAATTCGTGGGAAGCCAGACGTGGCGACCACGCGACTTTGCCCGAACTCCTTGTTCTTTTCCTTAATTGCTTCGTACAAATCGCCAGCCTTATCAAAGACCTTAAATTCAAAATCAGAATTATATGGAAATGGCTTCAAAGGCTTTTCAGCCGTCAAATCATCCAACCAGTCAACTTGTTCCTGGCTCGCTACCATTCGATATTGGAAGTCCATGTCAAATTGGTGATATGGGTTGTTGCCAATCGTCTTGAACAACAAGTCCTTGTCCCAGTACATCTTCGATTGGAACACTTGAGCAAAATCGTAAACAACGACAACGACCTTAGCCAATGACATCAAATCTGCCAATTGGTTTTCACCATTGTAGTGCATGTAAGGTTCAGGCTTTGATAGCAATAAGTGTGCCTCATCAACGAAAATGACATCGTATTGCCAGTTACGCTTTTGCGCATTGTTAATCAATGGTGTCGGACGTGTAATATCCTTATCGCGCATGCCTGGAATATCAACGGCCAAGTCCTTGTAGGCTTTAAACAACTCTGGGTGGTTCACCACCAACGCCGTCTTGTACCGCTTGTCCGTCATATACTTAGTAACTAAGTTCATTAGAACAACTGACTTACCAGTGCCGGCGGCACCCTGAATAATTGCAACACGGTGATCATTTTGCTTCAAGCCATCACCAATGTAGGCATTCATATTAGAAATAACAGCTTCTTGCTCCGCTGAAAGATTATCAACGAAAAATTGTTCTTTTAAAATTTTATTCATAATAAGAGACATTATACAACGTAAGTAGTCCTTGTGCTATTTCGATGCCAAATTTTTCATCATTAACACATCTGTTTGTTGGTCAGTCCCCATATAGAAATCATGAGCCTCACCCGTTAACGTGAAGCCCATCTTTTCATAGAATGCGATGGCATTCGGGTTGTGTTCCCAGACCCCAAGCCAAATTTGGTGCTTATCTAGTGATTTAGCTAGTCGCTCGGCTTCACTGATAAACACACGGCCGAGACCTTGCCGTTGGAAATTTCGACGTACATAAATACGCTCAACTTCAAGCGCGTCCTCGCCCATTTTTTCTGACTGTGCGTCATCCACATTTAGCTTGAGATACCCTGCAATTTTTTCGTCGACTAAGACAAAATAAAACATTGATGCCGGGTTGGCTAATTCAGCTGCTAGTTTCTCTGGCGTGTACGCCACTGCTAAGTAATCACGCATGTTTTCGGCCGTATTTTGTGCACCAAACGTATCTGAAAATGTTTCAATTGCAATATCCCGTAGCGTGTCTAAATCCATGGTTGTCAATCGACGTAATGTCATACTCATCCTTAATCTCCTCATCTTTAATAGTTACGGTGTTGCCCTTTTTTAACAGCGTTCCAATCGGCTGCGACATTTTCACGCATCCGTATCAACATGGCGTTCAATTGTTGCACCTCTGCATTGGAAAAGCCTTGTAACGCCACAGCTTCCGAGTAATCATTTTCACGTTTAATCACCTGGTAAATGGCGCGCCCCTTTTCTGTTGCCCGAAGATGTTTAATTTTCAAATTATCAGGATTATCACGTTTCTCGACTAATCCATCGGCAATTAATTTCTTAACAGCCCGTGAAACCGTTGTACGGTCGACCATAATCAAATCTGACAATGCCTCCTGAATAATATCAGGCTGTTCAACAATTCGTACTAAGTACAAATATTGCCCTTTGGTTAAATTAAATTCTTTAAATTCCACATTACTTATTGAATCTAGGGCACGTGCAATCATGCCAATTTCTCTTAAGTTAGCTGTCATATTTTTGTCCTCACGCATAGTCTATAATTATTTTGTTGCAAATGCAACAAAAAGCGGTAATCATTAAATTGATTACCGCTTTTATATAGTGTTAATTAATCTAGTGCATCATAGTCCGCATCTGAAACTGGCTCAAGCCATTCTGGTGTTCCAGCCGTAATCGCAATGTGCTCAAACCAACTATCTTTCTTGGCACCGTGCCAATGCTTCACACCATCACGTGTCACGATAGTATCACCCTTTGTCAATGACTGAGTAGGTTGCCCCTCTTCTTGATACCATCCCTCACCGGCAGTCACCAATAAAAGCTGATAGCCGTCATGGTGAATATGCCAATTATTTCGTGATCCTGGCTCAAACGACACTGAACCAATGCCAATCTTTTCATCCGGTGACGTCACCAAGTTGGTCAAATAGGTGTCACCGACAAAAAATTCGCCACAGGGATTTAGAACACCCGCTGAAAAGATTGTACCCGTTTTAATTTCTGGAAAATTCGCCATTATGCTACCTCATAAACTTCTTTTGCGATATTAAATGCTGACCAGGCTTTGGGCCAGCCAACGTAGAATGCCAAGTGGGTAATAATTTCAGCCACTTCATCAGCAGTTAGACCGTTTTCTTTAGCTTTCTGCATGTGGAAGGGCAATTGTTCAAACGCCCCTGTGGCAATCAGTGCGGTAATCGTTGCAAACGACCGATCACGAGCTGAAAGTGCCGTCTCGCGTGACCAAACCTGGCCAAACAGGACCTCGTCATTTAATTCTGCAAACTTAGGTGCAAACGCGCCCAACGCGTCGTGCCCTGCAGTTACCTTCTCAGCCATATCACTCATCTCCGTTCTTAATCTAACGTGCCCCCGAAAACTGGGAAGCCACTAAATTCACCATAATCGTTAAACGTAACTCGCTTTAACAGAGTCATATCCTCATCACTAATGGTAAAGTCGACTGTTGCGTTATGACGCATGTGGTCTTCAGACAGCGTCTTTGGCAAAGGCAAGGCATCTAATTGCAACAAGTAGCGCATCCCCAATTGCGGTACCGATACACCATATTTATCAGTAATTTGTTGCAAGTTCGGATTCTTCAGCATTTCACCGTGACCAAATGGCGAATAGGCTTCAATTTGAATATCGTGTTGCTTGGCATAATCAAAGAGACCAAATGGCACATTGCCGATGTGCGCCAAAACTTGATCTACAGCAGGCTTAATGCGTCCGTTATCAAGAATGTTCTGCAAGTCAACTTCATCAAAGTTTGAGACACCGATTGTTCGAATCTTACCAGCATCAACGGCCTCTTCCAGTGCACGCCAAGCAGCCAGATTACCGGCAAAGAAACGGCCCTCTTTTTGGAAATCAACCCAAGGCTTTGGTGAATGAATAATCATCATATCGATATAGTTCAACCCTAAATCAGCCAATGATTGGTCAATGGCAGCACCGCATCATCATAGTCCTTGATTTCACCGGCTAGTTTGGTTGTCACGAAAATATCTTCCCGTCGCACGCCACTGTCACGGACGCCACGACCGACACCAACTTCATTTTCATAGGCTTCAGCCGTATCAATATGCCGGTAGCCCACTTGAATCGCCGTTTTAACAGCTTGGGCTGCGTCATCATTATCGGTAATCATCCACGTGCCGAACCCAATCTTTGGGATTTCAACACCATTATTTAATTTGTAGGTTTCATCAAAAATTGTCATGTTCATGCTCCTCGTTCTTTCAAAATCACACGGACCGTCGCCTCACGTGGTCCGGCACCCAACATTGATGGCATATAGGCGCTGTCCGCATACTTTGTCTGATAGGCAGTATCAATTGCCGCCTGAAGTTGCTCATGGCCAGCCCCCGAAATGAGTTCAAAGTCGACGCGATACGTCTGACCAGCAACGGTGATTTCACCCGCCCCTTGGCTCTTCGCTGATCCGTACCAACGTGATTGCAACCCATTCCAAGCGCGAACATATAACTCACCGTCGACAATAACCGACCAAATCCATGTTGGTGTCCCCGGAGTTCGACCATCAGCTCGATAAGGCGCAATATGAAAATCATCTGCCCGACTAAAGTCGTTAACTTGTTCTGGCGTTAGTGTCATCTTAGCCACCTCCCTTGTATCTCAAGTGTAGTGCGTTATACTTAGTCATTACTAATGCTTTGTTTTTATAACAAACTATAACGAGAGGTAATGATATGGAATTGCGCGTTTTAAGATATTTCCTAGCTGTTGCACGCACTGGCACCCTAACCGCCGCTGCGGCTCAGTTAAACGTGACACAACCTGCTTTATCCAGTTAAAACTGCTTGAAACTGAACTCGGTGTGCAACTGATTAACCGTGAACATAAGCCTGTCACGCTAACCCCTGAAGGCATCTACCTGGTCAAACAAGCTGAAGACATGATTGCAATTGCTGACAAAACCGTTACCAATTTACAATCCAAGGAAGCGATTGCCGGTGTTATCACGATTGGTGCGGCTGAAACAGTGATGTTCGATCACGTTATCCAGGCAATTTCTAAATTGCAACGTGACTACCCTAACGTCACAATTACTTTAATTTCTGGCTCAACAACCGACTTACTGGCTCGCCTTAACCAAGGCGAGCTCGACTTCCTATTTGCTCTTGATTTCACACAAAAAGCTTCTTATGACTACCTCGATTTTCCAGGTGCGGATGTCCGCGGGGTCTTTATCAACCGGCATCATCCCCTTGCCAGTGAGCCAGCAATCACAGCTGAACAACTCACCCAATACCCCGTCGCGATTTCAAGACAGTCCTCGTTTAACGATTCCTTAGTGGAAGAACTCGACTTGAAAGCATCGCAGCTAAATATTCGCATGAAGTATAATCTGATTGGTAATGCACGCATGTATCCATTAGTTGATGACCAGCTTCTCTTGGTCGGTATCGCTGGGGTGATTAATGCCCCTGAGTTACTCTTCAAACCGTTTACACCTGAAAACATTTCAACAGGCACAATGATTTGGAAACACACCCCCTTCCTAACCCCCTTGCACGAAGAATTTATCCATTATTTGGAGAATGAACTCCAAAAAAAATAATGCCACGCAAAAAGGGCTACCAAAATAAATTGGTAGCCCTTTTTGGTTATTAATGCTTGTAAGCCCACTTCCAGTCGTATTGTGCGCCTGTTGTGTTGGCCACCACGCCCTTAACCGATGTACGGAACAACGTCGCTGATGAGGCATAATAAAGCGGTACGACACCAGCATCCTTTTCAATCGTTTGCTCAGCTGTCTTGTAGTCTGCAAAACGCTTAGAATCATCATTTACGTCGGTTGTCTTGGCCGCCTTCTCTGCAGCATCGAATGTTGCACTAGACCAACCACCGTCATTAAACGACGAATCTGACGTATACAAATCCAAGAAAGTTGATGGGTCAGCGTAATCTGCCATCCAATTAGAGATAGCAATATCAAACTTACGCGACCCAGTTGTCAGCGCAATGCGTTGCTTAGCTGGCACCTCTTTGACACTAATCTTCAATCCTGGTAATTTTTGCAATTGTGATTGTAAGAATTCAGCCGTGTTCTTCGATGCATCTGAATCATCAGTCAACACCTGTAAGTTCAGCTTTGACGTACCAGTTTCTTGCAACCCAGCCTTGAATAACGACTTTGCCTTCGCCTCATTGTACGCGATTGCCCCCTTTACTTGGGCATCTTTAGCAAAATCTTCGGTTGTACCTGGAACTTTTGCGAGTCTCGTCGCAGTAAAAGTTGTGGCCGGTGTTGCTGTACCCCGCAACACGTGGTTCGCTAATTGATCTCGGTTAATCGCATATGAAATTGCTTGACGCACCTTAGCATTTTTAAAAGCTGGTACTCGGCGCCCATTCAACTCCAAATAGCGGGTTGCTGCAGTCGGAATAACTTTATAATCTGACCGTTTTTGTGACGCACGCACCTGATCAGATGATAGCGTCGTGAAGTCGACCTTGCCTTGCTTGTACAAGTTATAACCTGTATTTTGATCCTTCACGGTTTGAACTGTAATCTTCGGTGTTTTCACACTCTTTGCATCCCAATAATTTGGATTTTTGACCAACTCATAACTGTTACTAGAACCGTTCCACCCCTTCACAATAAAAGGTCCTGCAGAAATTGCATCAGTCGACGTCGTGGCGTATTTCTTTCCCACCTTTTCTTCAAATTTTTGATTCTGTGGGAAAAACTCTGGCATTGTTAATTCAGCCGTTAATTGTGGCAATGGCTTTTCCAACGTTACTTGCAATGTTTGATCATCAAGTGCTTTGACGCCCAGGTCATTCAAATTCTTGTCTTGGCCCTGATTAATTGAGTCAGCATTTTTAATCCCAGAATACAAGTATGCATACACGGACTTAGTCTTTGGGTTAACCGTTCGTTGCCAACCATACACAAAATCTTGCGCGGTAATCGGATCACCATTTGCCCACTTAATCCCATTACGTAGCTTGAATGTATAGGTCAATCCATCAGCTGACTTATCAACTGATTGTGCCAATGATAATTGTGGCTTCCCCGACGCGTCATTGCGATACAAACCGTCCCCGGATGCAGTAATGGCATCATCGCTTACCAATTCTTGTACCGTTGATGGATCCAGCGTACTTAAATCCGCTGATTCGGTCCAATTGATTGTCTTGTCAGTTGCGGCATGGGCTACAATGGTTAGTCCGCTCCCCAAAATAACAGCTGTTGATAATAATACCGACGTCTTAATAATCTTCTTCATAATTCCACTCGATTCCTATTTTACTCATCAAGCGCGCGTCTATTTGGCCGAATAAACAAAAACGTCCTGAAAATTCGATTCGAATTTCCAGGACGATTAATCGCGTTACCACCTAGTTTCCCTGCTTAGTCACCTAAACAAGCTCATACGTACGCCTTATAGTTGGACTAGTCAACAACCGCCGGATATACGTTTGCGCGATAACGGGCGCACCCGGCAATCGCTAACTGTCGCTCACGATTGCAACTGACTCAGAGACCATTTTCATAAGTTTCCCAGTACTAACTCACACCTCCCGTTAGCTCTCTGCGCCTGTTTCACTTTTTACTTCATCTCGTCCTAGTCGACTTTTATATATTAGATCCATACTCATAAATTGTCAATAATTTTATTATTTAACTTTAATGTTATTGATTGATTTCCCGACGCTGACGCCACGCAAGCCCCGTCGCAAGAACGCCACCGATTGCCAGATATGTCACAAATGAAGGCCAACACCAGTTAGCATACGTCACCCAGTCAAATACCTCGGTTAGAACGCCAAACAAAACAATACTAATGACGGCTCCTCCCCAATTAGGTGCTAACGACATAATCACAGCCACTAAGGCAATTGCTAAGTAGAACAACAACTCGGCAAAATTACGGCGGACTACAAGATCAACAACTGAGAAAATTATCATTAAATACAGTAAATTTTTCGACCACGTGTTCATATTTTTTAACATCATTGGCCCCTACTGTTTTGTTAGGCGTTCGCTTTCGGCCAACATCTTTAATATTTCTTGTTTTGTCGCCTCAGTATCGTTAACCGCAATCGTGATCCAATGCCGCTTATTCATATGATATGCACGGGTAATCCCGCGCGTTTTAATCATCTCGTCAACGTGGTCAGGCGTTAGTTTCAACGTCAAGTACAGCACCGCCTCACGTTCAAAAATCATAGCCGTAATTTTGTTACTGGCGTTATGCTTCATAACTGTCCAAATAATCGTCTCATGTGAATTGATTTTGTTAAATGG
Organism: Weissella cibaria; assembly: GCF_004521965.1. Taxonomy (GTDB): domain Bacteria; phylum Bacillota; class Bacilli; order Lactobacillales; family Lactobacillaceae; genus Weissella; species Weissella cibaria_A. Next base: position 22,787 of record NZ_SDGK01000018.1, read on the forward strand.
ATACGTTTCATGAGTCGCCGCATGGTCTTGTACCAGCGCAATCAGCTGTTCTCTGGTGTACATCTCAGTCGCTCCTTTAATCATGTTTCACCATAATAGCACATGCAACTTGGATGACACCTCTATATTTTTACGGCCATCACAAAATCACGTTTATGTACGAAACCAAGACAGCCTACTGGCAGTATAACGCCAACACCTGGTTTGCTTTCTCTAGCGCTGTCGCATCCGGTGCCTCGTAAATTTTGATTAGTTCCAATACTTCTTTGCCAGCGACGGTTTTGTACCGCTTAACCCCGTCATGGGTTGGATCGGTATTATAACCACTCCAATAACCGCCACCATGAGGATCTTTAAGCAGCCGATATTTATCATCTGTAACCCGCCCAGTCCGATTTTCCACGATACTTAGTGCGTAATCCAAGCCATGTTTTCGTGCATCCAATACCAACGCTCGCTCAGTCCGGTTCACCGGTAAGATATTCTGGATAGTCGGCTTATCGGGTGCTAATACGTCATCAGTATACGTCACCGCTACAAATGCACCTACAAAACCAATCAATAATAACAAAATCGTTTTCATGCCATTCTCTCTTATATGATATATTTCATCAATATATTCATATAATCATATAGGTACGAAGGAACAGTGACCACCGATACTTCATTGCCATCTACCAGGCTAATTTTTAACGTTTTTTGCCTTATTACCTCTCGAAATTTGACCAATCACCATCTTCATAATGAGACCTTCAAAACTATTAGCTTGTTTACTATCAATTAAATTAATGGTCTGAATGACCATATTCAACCTAGTTCTAACAGTGGGTAGCTCACATCATATGTCTTTGCTAATTGCTTTAGTGACTCAGAAGAAAGGACCAATTGTTTTGCAAATTCCTGATCTTCAGTATTCAACTCTAAAAGCCATTCCATCATTGAACCCCTTTAACATTATTGATTTAGCTTTAACAATGTTAAACAAAATGTGCAAACGAAATTCACAAAAAGAAAAAATCACGTTTTAAAAACGTGACTTTTTGAGCATCATTTATTAAATTCTGTCAGTGTAAAAATTAGTTTGTGTGCTTTAACAAGTTTCCTTCGCTAATCTCAAAGGCCTCGGTTGCAACATCTCTCACAAATTGATCATCATGGGAGACGAAAATGACAGCTTGTTTCGTTGTCTGCAGATACGCAGTCAAGGCTTCTAACGCTGGAATATCTAAATAATTCGTTGGTTCATCAAGAATTAATAAATCACTCGCTTGCAGTAAAGCTTTGACCAGCGCGACACGAACACGTTCACCACCGCTCATATCACCAACCAATTCATTAACCTGTTCTAGCCGAATGCCCATTGCCCCTAAAAAGTTACGAGCAATCTGTTCTGATTCATCAGTCGTCAGCATGATATTTGCCAAGGCTGTTTTGCTGGCATCTAATTGACGTAAGTCCTGATTAGCATAACTAATCCGCAACTTATCAGCATGCGTAATCCCCGGGCCGCCCTGCAAAAAACGATTAATTAGCGTCGTTTTACCTGATCCATTTTTGCCCACAATCGCCAGTCGATGACCGGTCTCAACCTTGAGAGTCACATTCTGAATTAATTCCCGTTCACCTTGTGACACAGTTACATCCAATGCCGTGATAACCGGCTTGCCTGGGCGCACCATCACTGGATTTTGTAACGTCAATTTTGTCTCTGATAGAGGCTTCTCAACTTTGTTTAACCGGTTTAGACGACTATTGAAAGCTTTGCGTTGTTGCGCAAAACCTTTTTCAATGCCATTTGAATTATTCTTGATTGATTCAACTTCGGCCCGACTATGCTTGTGCGGATTAATTTTCTTGGCCCGGGCAGACCGTTCGCCAGCCTCTCTAGCGCGCTGCGATAAGCGACTTTTCTCCGAAACGTACGCTTTGTAGGCTTGCATTTGAGCATCGCGCTTAGCAGCCACCTCAGCTAAATATCCCTCATAGTTGCCATTGAAAGCGGTGACCTTCCCATTTTCAAAAGACCAAACCGTCATTGCAACTTCACGCAGAAACGCCCGGTTGTGCGAGACTAAAATTACCAACCCCTTAAAATGGCGAAGTGACTTAATTAACCACGCTTGATGTGCGGTATCCAAATGTGAGGTTGGCTCGTCGAGAATTAAAACATCTGGTCGACTGACTAATGCTTCACTAATCAGTCGTCTCGTCATTTCACCACCAGACTCCCCATCTACCGTATTAATTTGTAGCACAAAAGCCATAAAACCTGGTAACGTGACGGTGCCGGAATAATCTGTGTCCACTCCTCGGAGTATGTTTAGCAGCGTTGTCTTGCCTGCACCGTTCTCACCAACGATGGCAACAATGCCTGTCTGCGGAATCTTGATATGATCGATTTCGAATAGCGTGTCGCCACTAATCTGCTTAGTAAGATTTTGAATTTGTCCCTCTAACATAAGAGCCTCCAATCTCAATGACAATGAGATTGGAGGCACTTCAAAAAGCATGTTTGTTAACACACGCAAAAGTCCACACTAAAACCAATCTCACCGATAGTATCTATCAACTTGAAATCAGCTTAATTGCGCAATGGACCTTACCTCGTGTTCTATTGATTGGCTACATTATGCCAGGTTAACTTTAGCTGGTCAACAAAAACCACTTTCTGGTTTACATAATCTATGTTATCTTGAGTGGATTTTTACTACTCAAAAACCTTTTCCAATAATTAGCAATTCTATTATTGTCGTCAGAACGAGTTTTACCAGAAACCAGTTTAAAATTTTTATTCATACATATACAAAAAAAAGATACCGATAAAACGTCGATATCCTTCGATTTAAAAGTTTTGGTGACAGAATGTGACCAGAAACGCTACCAGCCCAGTCATATCAAGGGTTGGTATTAATCGTTACGCGTGTTTCCGTTCTCATCGTGGATTGCTCGGATCTTGCCGCCGTTCTCCAAGTGACCAGTACCCGTGTATGGCTTTACTTCGTCAAAGAAGACACCCTTCTTAGCGTAGTGGTCAAGCAATTCTTGACGTGAAGCTTCGAAACGTGGTGGCAAAGCGAACGTCGTACCCAAGTCGAACAATGACTCATCCAACGTAAATCCTGGGTTTGTCGTTGCCAATTCAATACGGTTTCCACCAGGCTCGATGAAGTAAGCTGAACGGAAGTAACCACGGTCGATAAATACTTCACGCTTGAAGCCCAATGCCTTCGCACGCTCCCAGTAGTACTTCAAATCTTCTTCTGACTCAACACCCAAAGCGTAGTGGTCAGTTGAACCCTTACCAAAGCGTGAGTTAGGTGCATCTTCAGCAGTTTGTACCAACTCGATTACTTCAACACCATCCAAATCAATGATGTTACCTTTAACTGGAATTTCCAACAACTCTTCGAAGAAACGACCCGTTGCAGCAACATCTGGCACGTGCAATTCAGCACCGATTACGCCAGTGATTTGGAACTCAGCAGGAACATCTGACATGTAGTTGATGTGCCAGTCAAAGTTCTTACCCTCAGTTTCTTGCATACGGATTGGCAAGTCTTCAAAGTCCGCCGTACGAATACGGCCCATTGCGTCAACTTCAGCCTTCAAGCCCTTTTCGGAAAAACGGTCCAACCAGTATTGCGTTGAGCCCTCAGGAATTGCGTAGTGAATACCTGAGAAGAACATCTTACCGTCAGTACGGTCGCGCAAATTGTCGATTGGGAAGAACGTGATAACCGTTCCTGGTGTTCCCATGAAGTCACCATAGTAAACGTGACGGTTACGTGGGTTAGCTTGGTTAACTGAGTTCTTGATGAAACGCATGCCCAAAACGCCAACGTAGTAATCAGCGTTCAACTTAGCATCGCCAGTCAATAGTGAAATGTGGTGAGTTTGCATTACTTCTGCCCTCTTTTTATGTTTAGAAATTTCTATGTCCTTTACTTTATGTACACATAATAACCAACTACCAAAAACAATGCACGTAAAAAGTGTCATTTTTTGACCAAATATTTTTGACAGCTGATGCCTGCATTAAAGACAGATTTCAGGTAGACTATAAGTATCAAATAATATTGAGGGGGGGTTATCACAATGAATTACAATATTGAGGCAAATATGCAATTCCCACTGGTGACATACAACTTGTTACCTAACGAAACAGTTCGCATTCAAAGTGGTGCGATGGTTTATCACACTGGCGACACCCAACTAAAGGGACGTCTAAACGCAAATGGCGGTTCAGGTATTGGTAAGCTATTGCGTGCCGCCGGACGTGCCATGGTCAGTGGCGAATCAGTCTTCATTACCGAAGTCTCAGCCGGTGCTCAAGGTGGTGATTTAGCTTTGGCCCCCGCAGTACCTGGTACGATTCAAGCCTTGGAAGTTACGCCTGGTCGCAACTACTACTTAAATGACTCAGCTTTCTTAGCCATGGATGGCACCGTGCAGTACAGTATGGAACGGCAATCAGTTGGCCGCGCTATTTTGGGTGGTCAAGGTGGTTTGTTCGTTATGAAGACGTCTGGAGAAGGCACTTTGCTCGTTGCAGCATTCGGATCAATTAAGGAAATCGACCTGCAAGGCGCCCACGACTTCACCATCGATAATGCGCACGTTGTTGCTTGGGAAACGTCACTAACATATGATATTCACCTTGAGGGTGGCGGTTTGATTGGTTCAATCGGCACAGGTGAAGGTGTGGTTAATACGTTTAACGGAACTGGAAAAGTTCTCGTTCAATCATTGAATCTTGAGAATTTTGCCAACATGCTCAAGCCATTCATGCCACAACCTAGTTCAAACTAAAAAAAATGGGTATCGACTGCGTTGTCGATACCCATTTTTCTATTGTTTTTTAACTTGGCTAAAGATGATAAAACCAACCAATTGCACTGCAACAATCAATATCGCCATTGGCATGTACGTGTGTTGGCCGAAAAGCCCAACAATTGGTGACATCAGTCCACCCAACGCATAACGCGCTAGTCCAAGCAACGCTGAAGCTGAACCCGCATTTTGCTGTTGCCCTTGCATTCCCAACGCCGTCGTCAATGAAATAATGCCCCCGACCGTTGCCACAACTAAGAATAATGGTGGCAAAATCAGCCAAAGTGACTTAGGCAAGAATGCCGTAACAAGCAAGAGAATTCCCCCTAAAAAGCCAGCTCGGATAAACCAACGGAGTGCACGGTATTCACCAAACTTCACCGCCCAGCGACCGGCCAAACTCGACATAAGCGCAATACCAGCACCATTAATCGCGTACACAATCCCAAACGTCGTCACTGACATGCCAAAAATCTTTTGCAATACGAATGATGAACCAGAAATATATGCAAACAATGCTGCCGTCATAAAGGCTTGTGTAAGAGCATATAGTACAAATTCACGTTGCTTAAATAATTGTGCAAAACCACCCACCACTGATGGACGGTCAGCTACCTGTGCCTTTTCAGCCGGCAAGGTTTCCGGCAAAGCAAGCAAGACGCTCACAAACAAGATCAGCCCTAAGACTGCCAGAACCCAGAATGTCATCTGCCAGTCCGCAATGGCAATAATCACCCCACCAAACACGGGTGCCAAGACTGGGAAGACCCCATTAATCGTTTGATTAATCGCAATTTGCTTCGTCAAAGTCTTACCAGTAAATAAATCCGTAATTACCGCCAATGACAAAACAATCCCCGTTGAACCGGCCAAGCCCTGAATCAACCGTAAAATAATCAACACCCAAATGTTCGGTGCGAAGACAATCGTTGCTGAACTCAGGCCGAAAAAGATCGTGCCCCACAGCAACGGTGTCCGACGGCCAATTCGGTCAGACAATGGTCCAATAATCACTTGTCCGAGTGCCAAACCCAGCAAGGATGCCGTAATCGTCAACTGCGCTAATGACGTTGACGTGTGTAAATCCTGTTGTAACTCTGGTAACCCTGGCAAATATAAATCCATTGCCAGTGGTGAAAAGGCACTTAAGACACCCAATAAAAAGAGCTGAAGGATGCCAATTTTCTTCTTCATAACCCACAATCTCCCAATCAAAAAACGACCCAATTTGAGCCGTTTTACTTAAATCATGTTTTTAGTATAAGCGTACGTCCTACTTTACGCACTCACAAAGTGACTAATAAACAACCCCGCGATGTTGAAATAAATAATGACGGATGTCAAATCAGATAGCGTCGAAATGAACGGACCCGACGCAACTGCTGGATCAACCCCGATTTTATCCATTACTAGTGGAATGAATGATCCTGCAACATTCGCTACCAGAATGGCCACACCCATCGCAAGACCGACCGCAACGCCTAAGAGCATATTGGCTTTCCAAATCCACACAACCAAAAAGATGGTCAAACCAGCTGTCGCACCGATCATGGCACCAATAAACACCTCAGTCATCAACATCTTAATTAGCGAACTTGTTTCTTTCAACGCTAAGCGACGGACTGACACGGCCAATGACTGCGTCCCGGCATTACCGGCGGTTCCCGTAATCAAAGAGATGAACACTGCCAAGATCGACGCTTGGCTCACCAAACCTTCAAAGTTATTGATTACTGAAGCCGTTCCCATCCCCAAGAAAATCAAACCGACTAACCAAGGTAAACGCTTAGCAGCGGATTTAAACGGATTCTCTTCCAACGTGACGACATCCACACCGGCCAAACGAGAGTAGTCTTCCGCGGCCTCTTCATCAATAACGTCCACGATATCATCGACTGTAATGGTGCCAACAAGGTGGTCTTTCACCACAACTGGAATCGACACGAAATTATAGTCGGCCATCAATCGGGCAACGTCCTCTTGGTCATCACTCGGTGTCACTGTAATCAAGTTTGTATCCATCACGTCCGCAACCTTGGCTTCGTCCGGCCAAACAATCAAAGAACGCAATGAGATGACCCCGACAAGCTTTTCATCATCGTCAACGACATAAATGTAGGTAATTTGTTCAGCTTCCTGTGCAGCCTTCTTCACCGCTGTCATCGCCTGGCCAATTGTCAGCTTTTGATTAATCGCGACAAACTCAGTCCCCATCAAAGATCCAGCTGTGTCGTCTTCGTAATTCAACAACCGGCGAATCTGGGCTGCATCTTCCTTCGGCATCAATGCCAAATACATTCCCAACTCACGCTGGTCCATGTCTTCAAACAAATCAACCGAATTATCGGTATACATTTGATTCAACATTTGGGCAGCATAGCGTGGTGACATTTCCTCCAGCAAATCGTTAATATCAACGTCTTCGGGTTCAATTTCGTCAAAGACTTCCGCCAATTCAGTTGGCGTTAACCACTCGATAATTTGGTGACGTAGCTGTGATGGCAAAGTCACATAAAAAACGGCCTTGTCGTAACCGTGAAGTTCGTCAAAGCCGTCCAAGAACGCCTCTTTCTCACCATGTTCCAAATAATTGACCAAGTGATGAGCTTGTTCGGAAAGTTCATCACGCATCTCATCTGTAATTTCGTCCAGCATGTCGTTCATGATTCTTTCCCCGCATTCTTAATAATTAATTTTTGTCTGGTTCGACTTGATAGCCGTCCAAAACAGCCACGATATCTTGTGGCAATGCACTTTGCGTCGTGCGTTCAACTTGTGCAAATGGATCGTAGAAGCGTAACCAATAGGCATGTAACGCTTGTCGTGTAATGCCACGATCCATTGGGCCACCATAGATTTCATCCCCAATCAATGGGTGACCCAAATACTTAAAGTGTACGCGAATCTGGTGTGTACGGCCAGTGTGCAATTGCACGCGGACCAACGTTTGGTTGCCAAAACGCTTCACGACCCAGTACTCGGTCTGTGAAGGACGACCATCTTCTCGCACTTCGCGTCGAATAAAGTCGTCGTCCATTCGACCAATTGGTGCATCGATAAAGCCGTAATCATCTGGCAAATCACCATCAACAATCGCATAGTAGCGCTTATCAACCGAGTGCGTTTGTAATTGCTTGTCGAGCAGGCCATGGGCAAAGCGGTGCTTGGCCAACAAAGCAACCCCTGACGTAAAGCGATCTAGTCGTGTGACCACGTGGGGCACTAAATCCTCAGCCCCAGACCGGGCTAAGTACCCCTTAATCCGATTGACCATGGTCGTTTCACGGTCAGCTTTACCCGGCACTGACGTCACGCCAGCTTCCTTTTCAACAACCAACCAGTTTTCGTCTTCATATAAGACCGTGATTGGTAAATCTGACATCGCAACGACGTCATTTGATTCCTCAGGTGGCATCACAATCGTGACCTTATCACCTGGCTTAACCTCATCGACGGTCCGAACTTGCTTACCCGCAAGGAGCACTGCCCCGCCACCGCGCTTCACAATGGAAAACATGCGGTGTGAGACACCACGTTGGGCTAAGAACGTCTTAATTTTAAACGTTTCGTCGCCTTGGTTGATCCAACTGAATTGAGCCATTACTTTACCTCCGTACCAATAAAGCTTGACTGAACACGGTGCCAGAAGTGCATGTGTCGATACTCAGCAAACTGAATTGTTGTTTTTGACACGCGGAACTCAATCCAATCAATGTTTGAGGCAATTTTACTCAAATGATCGAAACTAAGGGTTACTGCTGCGCCGTCGTTCTCTAGTTGCACCCGAATAACTTCACGATTCCCAATAATCAATGGTGAGCCAAGTGTTCGGAATACCCGACTGTTAATCGAAGCGATTTCTGCTAATTGGATAGCATCCAAACTTGGGTGCATTACTGCCCCACCGATTGCCTTATTATAGGCGGTTGAGCCAGTTGGCGTTGACGCTGTCAAACCATCCCCACGGAATCGTTCAAACAGTTCACCTTGAATGTACACATCTGCCACCAAAGTACCCAATGGGCGCTTAATGGCGGCTTCGTTCAATGCAAGGACGCGTTCTTCTCGACCGTCAGTGTACCGGACGTGTGCTTCCAACAAGGGGTACTTAACTGTTCGGGCGTCTTCATCATTGACCAAACTCTCAATCAATTCGTCAATTTCAAAATGTTGCCAGTCCGCATAAAAACCCAAGTGACCGGTATGCACGCCAATAAAGCGCACAAAAGTCAATTGATCGGCATAGTGATGGAAAGCTCCAAGTAGGGTCCCATCCCCGCCCACTGAAATCACAACATCTGGATGCTCATCATCAAAAACAATCTTATCGGTATTGCGTGCAGCCAATTTTTCTTTAAATAAAGCCACAACAGCCTTTGACTGTGCGCCATTATTACTGTAAATTGCGAGTTTCATTTCGTCTTCTTTCCTTGTGGCTGACAATTAATCTGTTGGTTTATCCAAACCATTATGTAATTCGGAGAATAACTCGTCGACGCGAATGCTCAATTCAGCCACTTCACGAAGCTTCTCCGCCATCTCCGGTGTATAGTCACCATCATACTTATAATTAATTGCGTGTTCAATCGTTGCCCACACGTTCATTTGCATTGTGCGGACTTGGATTTCTGCCAAAATCTTTTTCTCTCCCGTGATCAATTGGACGGGATACTCAATTACAATATGGTAAGAACGGTAGCCAGATGGCTTCGCATTGCTGACATAATCACGTTCTTCTAAAATAACCATATCTTTACGTTGACGGAGCAAGTCGACGATTTTAAAAATGTCTTCCGTGAATTGCGTCATAATACGGACACCAGCTAAGTCTTCCATATCTTGTTCCAAGCGTTCCACGTCGATATGACGGCGAACCAACTTTTCTTCAATGGCTGGAATTGCCTTCACACGCCCCGTTACGAATTCAACAGGTGTCTTGACGCCGGCCAATTCAAATTCCGTTCGCATGCCGCGCAACTTAACCTTTAATTCGTCAACGGCCTGAACGTATGGCTGTAACAATTTGTCCCATTCATTATGTGTCATGTCGTCAATCCCCCGATTTTTTCTCACTGATTCTATTATACCAAACGATTTAGAATTTCTAAGACATTATCCAAGCAAATATTTTGGTTTTGATTTATTCTTAGTCGTGTTGAAAAAACACAAATCAGTCACAAAATGTTCATAGATAATATGCCAACTATTGCAGCTGGTTTAAGAATTGGTAATGTTGCACATTTTCAGGCGTTGCGATTAGACAAGCGCCTAGTGAAACGTTTAATATTATCACAGATATTTTAGAGAAATAGTTTTGGAGGTCGTGGCCCATTATGTTAGAGGTGTACCACTTCGTGAACCCACTTTCCGGTGATAGCTTAGAGACCGAGAAGAAATTGGCGTCATACGTAACAACAGCAACAGAAAAAATCGCTTTGCAAGTCGTCCCTGTGATGACGATGCAGTCCGTCCATGAAACTGCCGTGGCGCTTGGGCATCCTGAGCAAGAACAAGTGCTATCGCAAACCATGTATCGCCTCATTTTAGACGTTAAGGCACTGCAATTCCAAGGAAAAAAAGTTGCCCGTCGTTTCTTGGAAACCGCCCAAATCGCTATTTTTAACGGTCAACCTTATACCGACGAATTCGTCATGGGACTCGTTGCAGATATTACAGCTGATCAATCCCTCTTCTTAGAGGACCGTAACAGTGACTTAACGATTCAAGCCTACCGTGCTGATCACAACATGGCCGCTGAAATGGGCGTTACCCAGTTTCCAACCTTGGTTGTCTACAATACAAACGGTGCGAACCATGCCAGTCGAACAACTGACTTTTCCGATGAAAGTCTTCGTTTGTTAATTACACCATCAGCCAGTCAACAACTTAACACGTACGACGGTTACCTCCATAATGGTCACGTCACGGAGATTGAAGAAGGCTAAAAACAAAAGGCGCTAGCGAACAACTCGCTAACGCCTTTTAATATTTATCTTTTAACGCTTAAACGTAAAACGTAGCCCCTCAACAGGCTGCATATCACGCGTGTAGAATTGTACAATAAATTGGGTTGGTTCTACCGTCAAGATGGCGTACGTACCACCCAAGTAGGCATATTGGCCCTTTGGCAATGCAATTGAGCCAGGATTGATAAACAAACGACCATCAATCTCTTCTGCCCCAAGGACGTGCGTGTGACCTGATGTCACGACATCCACACCATTTGCTGACGCAACTTCACGTAATTGGTTTAATGACACCTCAGTGTGTACCAAGTGACCATGTGTTTGATACAACGTGAAGTTATCATCCGCATAATCACGGTCATCTGGGAACATTGGATCAGTGTCCATGTTTCCGATAACTGGCATCAAGTCGTTGAACAATTCGTCTGAACGTGATAATTCAGAGTCACCATTGTAAAACATCGCCTTAACCTTACCGCGATAGTGATCCACCACGTCAACCAAAATTTGACGGTCGCCGTGTGCATCAGAAATAATCAAATAATCCATTTCTTAATCCTCCCACCAGGCATTAAAGTCTGTCATAAATTGTTGCAAAGCAGCCCCACGATGTGAAATCTCATTCTTTTCTGCCGGCATTAGTTCACCAAATGACTTACCAAACGGCTCGTAGAAAAAGAGTGGGTCATAGCCAAAGCCATCACTGCCTTGTGCTTCCCGCAAAATACGACCATCGACCTTACCAGAGGCTACTAAGCGCTTACCATCTGGCTCAATCGCCACAATCACAGCATGGAACGAGGCAGTGCGATCATCGTCTGCCACGTCTGCCAATTCACGTAGCAACTTGGCATTGTTTGCCGCATCGTCATGATCGCCAGCATAACGTGCTGAGTGGACACCAGGTTCGCCGTCTAACGCATCAACCGTCAAACCAGCATCTTCTGCAACAACCGGCATATTAAACGCTTCCGCGATGGTTTCCGCCTTGATTGTGGCGTTTTCTTGGAAAGTATTGCCATCCTCAATGATTGTCGGTACATTTTTCAGCTCGTTCAACGAGACAACTTCAACCCCCAAAGGCGTCAAAAACTCGCGAAACTCGCGGACTTTGCCTTCGTTCTTTGAAGCAAAAATTAACTTAGCCATGCGTATCCCCCATTAGACTTAATCAGTGACATCTTCGTTAAGCACTAGTGTATCATCAATAATGTCTAAGTGCTTAACTGTCATTTCCTTATCATCCAACCAGCGTCCACCAATCGTAGCAAAACGCTTCACGCTACCCGTTGTAAAGTACTCATCATCATGGTGATCAGCTGGGTTCGCACTCGCACGACGCAAATCGAACTTATCCAAGAACTCAACAACTGTTGAAATCGTTTCGGCACCTGAGTTAACCAACGTTACCTGTGGTCCCATTGCTTCTTGAATAAAGTTTTCCATTAGTGGGAAGTGCGTGCATCCCAAGATTAGTGTGTCTACTTGGTGGTTCTTGAAGTATGACAACTTCTCCTTAACCACTTGGCGAGCGACTTCTGACGTGTAATCGTGATTTTCAGCCATGTCAACGAACTCGGGTGCGGCTAATTGCACCACGTTTGCTGTACGGTTCCCTTGCAACAAACCGTTATAGTAAGCCAACGACTTAACCGTTCCGGCCGTGGCAATCACGCCAATTTCTCCATCTGCAGACTGGCGTAAAGCAGCATCAACACCAGGTTGGATTACACCAACAACTGGGATGCCTAGCTTTGCTTGTAGGTCCGGTAAAGCTGCCGCCGTTGCCGTGTTGCAGGCTACCACCAACATCTTAATGTCTTTTTTTAATAGGTAGCGAACCATTTGCCAAGTGAAGCCAAGGACTTCTTCTTGTGGACGTGGACCATATGGCATGCGTGCCGTGTCCCCCACATAGTAGACTTGTTCATCAGGAATTTGCTTCAAGGCTTGCTTGACGACCGTCAACCCACCGATACCAGAATCGATGTAACCAATAGCGCGATTATCCATTATCTTCACTTCTTTCCATTTAATTAAGTTTTCATTATAACACCGACTAATTAGATAAAGGAAGATAGCAGGACATTCTTCCTTTACCGATACCTAAACGAAAGAAAACCCTAGTTTCACGACTGACAAATAATTGTCTATCCTGATACCAGGATTTGAATTAATCAACTAGTTTTAAAATGTCAGCAGGATTTTCAAAAATAAACTCTGCTTCGTCATTAAAGACAGCGCGGTCACGCACACCCCAAGCAGCCATACCAAACTTAATGCCTGCATTATGGGCGGCGTGCATATCGTGCACGGAATCACCGATGTAAATCGACGCTTCGGGTGCTGCCTTCAAGTCAGCCATTGACTTCAAAATTGGGTCCGCAGCTGGCTTCATCTTTGGTGTTTGACCAGCAAATACGAAGTCATCGAAGTAACCGTTAATGCCAAACGCATCCGCATGATCGGCGAATTCTTCGGGTGTATTTGATGTGACAATGCCTAATTGTACACCGGTTGCCTTTAAATCAGCCAACATGTCCGACACACCATCAAACAATTGCACCTCATCCCAAAAATCATGGTAATGGTCTTGCCATTGGCGTTGCATCTCCTCTGGGTTTTCGATACCAAATTTGATCAACGCATCCAGTGATGGCAGCCCGAAAATCGCATACAATTCTTCATAGGCCTTGTGAATGCCGTTTTCTTCAAGTGTTTGTTGTAATGACTTCATGTACATGCTTTCGGTACTTAGCAATGTACCGTCGACGTCAAAAATGAATGACTTCATAATCGTACTCCCTGTTTTGTCATGGTGGTTAACAGGCTCAACCACCTGATATTGATTATACCACTACGCTGTTTGCGACCGAACGCCAGCATACGTGATTGCCAAAATAGCCGAAACGGCTACTTGGGCCACCATTACTCGGTTTAGAACCGTTAAATAATCAGACTCACCGTGTAATACGAATAAACTAACCGCAAGCAACAACAGTACCGCTGTCGTCGCGTAGTTCACCCGATTAGATTGCATATCGTATAGGGCATACAAAGTAGCTGCCGCCAAAACAGCCGTGCCAATCAAAAAAATGGGATGACTATCAAATAGCGGAGTTGCGAGGACGTCGCCGATAAAAATAAGGATAAATAATATTTTTGTCATAAATACCTCCACTAATACCATAGCAAAGATATATGAAAAAATCCGACTCATGGCGAGCCGGATTAGTTTTTCTTAATATATTGGACTGACAGTTTGACCAACTTCATTTAGATGCAAATAATCTTGTACATCGGCAACTAATGCATACATATAACGTGGCAACTGCGCCGCTTCAATCGCATTTCCCCAAAGTTCAACGACTGCATCTAACACAAGTCCCTGTTCAGCCAACCAGCGCACAAATTCAATGATGACGTCATCCACAAATTCAAAGCCATCAAGACCGAACAAATCAAAGGTATGGAATTTTTCAATCAACAGTTGGGTTGCAGCTTCAACTGGCAATGTCGCAATGTCCGCATCTGTTTTCACAGCAATGGTGTCTAGGACAATCTTCAAGATAGCTTCTGCAACATCTAACCCTTCGCCTGTTAGCTGATCACGATCACGTAAAGCAGTTATAAAGCCTCGTTGCAGGTTTTCAGTTGCTGGTAGTTCAGATGACACTTGTTCAGCTACATAGGCCACCGGCTCAGGTTCTTGCGCTAAGACACCGCTAATCAACGCTTTGAGTTCGGCAGTGTAGTGAATGACTTCCTCATCATTTTCAATCGTAATGACATCCTGTAAGAACATGCCATTTACGTCATCAAAGAAATCACGTACGACGAAGTCCGTGTGTGACCAGTCACCCATTTCAATCTGCGTTTCAAGCCATTCACGCATGGCTGAGGCGTACATAACCGTTAAGACAAGTAACTCCTGGTGCGTACCTAAATACGCTAAATGCTTTTTAACAGCTGGCTTGATACTACGGTGCTGCTGATATAAGTCAGGAATGCCGCTCGCATTTAGAACCTCAAAAAAGAACTTGACGCGTAAGTCGTCATCATCAACCGATGTGTCTTGGACGAGATCGACGTTTGTTTCCGCTAAGTCCTCAGGTGGAATTTCTAACCCCAAATCATCCATCAAGCGCTCCATGACTTCGATTTCGCTTTCATCCATTGGTTCGTCCATAGACTCATCTAAATCCTCTAAGTACTGTGGCACAGTCTCCATTAACCATGCGCGGACATCGGGTGTAAAGAAGTCGACCGGCATTAATCCGCGTGCAACTAGATTTTTAGTAATTGACTCTAGCAAATTGATCAACATGCCAGCAAATTCAGGTGCGACTTCTAAATATCCCAAAGTCATACCCATCGCTTGGAATAGATTATCAGCTGTCCATTCACGTGGCGCTTCATCCGTTAAAATATAACCATAGTCAATGGTTTGTCGTACAAAAATGCGGACGAAATTATCATCTACCGTGTCGTCATCATGGTATTCCTTGACCAAATCGTCACTCACCGACACCGCCAATGCCCGATTGACCATCAATGCCGTTTTATCAATCGCTGGCATGCTGTACCCGCCTTGTTCAGCATATGATTGCCGAATCAATTCTGTATATTCAACTGGAATAAATTGGTCATCATCAAATGGTTGTTGTGGTTCGTTCATGACGTGCCCTCCTACCGTTCTAATTACTCTGATTATAGTCTGTTCGTTTGAAGAAAACACTAGTTTCTAATGACATCATCCGGTTTGAATGTAAAAAAACAGCACCACCGAAGTGATGCTGTTGTAAATCATTGAAGCGGACGACGGGAATCGAACCCGCATTCCCAGCTTGGAAGGCTGGAGCACTAGCCATTGTACTACATCCGCATGAGTGCTTTTTATAACTTGTCGCCTCAACAACATAATTTATAATACACACTCTTATGCAAAACGTCAACCCTTTTCTTCAAATAAAGTTGAAATTAATTTTTCCTACTTGTGAACAAACATCGCATCTCCGAATGAGAAGAAACGATATTGTTCTGCGATTGCGTGTTGGTAGGCATTCAGAATGTTTTCACGTCCTGTAAATGCGGCCACCAGCATAACCAATGTTGACTTAGGCAAATGGAAGTTAGTAATAAACGCATCGACAACTGTCCACTGGTAACCTGGTTTGATAAAAATATCCGTCCAACCAGAATCTTCTCGTAATTCACCATTGAATTTTGAGCCAATCGTTTCTAAGGTACGAATTGACGTCGTCCCTGTCGCAATAATACGACCGCCGTTCGCTTTAACATCATTCAACTTTTGTGCTGCCTCAGTTGACAGTTGATAAAATTCTGAGTGCATCTTGTGATCTTCGATATTCTCTTCTTCGACCGGTCGGAAAGTTCCTAGCCCGACGTGTAACGTTAATTCAACAAGCTTCACACCCTTATCCGCTGCCTTTTGCAACAATTCAGGCGTCCAGTGTAACCCAGCCGTTGGTGCCGCCGCTGAGCCATTAACCTTTGAGTAAACCGTTTGGTAGCGTTCTTTATTGTCTAGCTTTTCCTTAATGTATGGTGGCAAAGGCATCTCGCCTAATGATTCCAAAATTTCTAGGAAAATACCGTCATACTTAAACTCAATCATACGACCACCGTGTTCAAGTTCTTCCGTCACCACGGCAGTCAATTGTCCATCACCAAACGTAATCTCTTGTCCAACTGGATATTTTTTAGCAGGCTTCACAAGTGTTTCCCATACATCCCCATGATCTTGCCGAAGTAGCAACACTTCGACGTGACCACCAGTACCAGGACGTTCACCATACAAACGCGCTGGCAAAACACGGGAATTGTTCATCACCAAAGCATCACCTGGATTAAGGTAATCCAAAATGTCATAGAAATGGCGATCGTTTACTTCACCCGTAACTGCATTTAATTCCAGCAGACGTGAACCATCACGCCGTTCCAATGGCGTCTGAGCAATTAGCTCATGTGGTAAGTCATAATCAAAATCTTCAAGTGTGTAATGTTCTTCAGTCATCTATTTCAACCCTTCTTTTCAATATAAGGTAAATCCAAGTGTGCATACGCAGCTTGCGTCACGACACGTCCACGAGGGGTTCGTTGCAGGAAGCCAATTTGTAATAGGTACGGTTCATACATTGACTCAATCGTGTCGACTTCTTCGCCGATATTTGCTGCAATTGTATTCACACCGACTGGACCACCTTGATAAAATTCAATCATCGTTCGTAAAATTTTGTGATCGACTTCGTCTAGACCGGCTTCATCAACTCTCAGCAAATCTAATGAAAAGTTCACCATATCATCGTCGATATAGTCACGATCCTTAACCATCACAAAATCACGCACCCGACGCAACAAGCGGTTAGCGACACGCGGTGTGCCCCGTGATCGTCGAGCCAACTCAAACGCACCATCTGGTTGAATTTCTGTATCAAATATATCAGCTGACCGCTTAATAATTTCAGATAACTCGTCCGTGTTGTAATAGGCCATGTGCTCAACAATACCAAATCGGTCACGCAGCGGTTGCGATAACATGCCGGCACGCGTTGTTGCGCCAATCAAAGTAAAGGGTGGCAACGAGAAGTGAATCGGCCGCGCTGTCGGACCTTCACCTGCAATGATATCAACATAAAAATCTTCCATAGCCGAATACAGCATTTCTTCTACTGTTTTCGGCATACGATGAATTTCGTCAATAAATAAGACATCCCCGGGCTGCAATTCATTTAATAGCGCTAACAAATCACCCGATTTTTCAATTGCTGGCCCGGAAGTCGTCCGTAACCCGACACCCATCTCATTCGCGATTACCATCGCCAACGTCGTCTTTCCAAGTCCTGGTGGTCCATACAGTAGCACATGATCCAATGGCTCCTCACGCTGACGAGCTGCTTGAATATAGACCTGTAACCGTTGTTTCAATGGCTCTTGACCAATGTACTGTCGCAACGTACTAGGACGCAATGATTTCTCAATCGAATCTTCGCCTAATTCCGCACCGGTATCACGCAATATATCATCTGCCATTTGATACCATCCTTTCTATACTCTTACTGCAGCAAACGCAAACCAGCACTAACATACTCCGTCGTGGTCAGCTGCGCTTCCTTAGTCAACACTTTTTCAACGCGCGTAATATCCTTCTTCGCATAGCCAAGTGCTTCCAGCGCTAATAAGGCATCCGCTAATTCTGGATTATCGATCGTTTGCTTTTCAGGCAAAACCAAGTTGATTTCAATATCATTATTAAATGGTAAATCCCCCAACTTGTTTTGCAAGTCCAACACAATTTGCTGGGCGGTCTTCTTACCAATACCAGGGAATTTCGTTAAGAATGTAATATCGTTATCCGCAATCGCTTGGACAAGCCCAGTATGGTCGGTATTTGCTAAAATTGCTAACGCTGACTTCGGCCCAATCCCCGACACATTTAACAACTTTTGAAACAACAACTTCTCATCGGCTGTCAAAAAGCCATACAATGATTGTTCATTTTCACGAATAATCTGTTCCACATAAACCCGTTCTAACTCATTCATTGGAAAAGCATAGGGGTTTGCCACCAAAATACGATAGCCAATGCCGCCAACTTCAACGACAATATAATTTGGTGCAACTTCCGTTATAACACCGTTTAAATATTCGTACATTTTCGTCGAACCTCGCTTAATTTCTATCTATTTAGTATACCAGAAAATTAGGTTATCTCGAATTTCACGCCAAATCTTATGATGTCTTCAGAATAAGAACAGAAAATTCATATTTAATTCACAACTACTGAATATGAGAACTATATCGACTTGATATTAATTAGTTTATCAACCCACGAATGACTGCGAATCTACTCAATTAATATCTCTTATATAACCTACAATAAAAATGGACCTCGTCTTCGCGACAAGGTCCATTTTTGTTTAGTCAGCGTTAATATCAATAAAGTCCCACTTTTCAAAGTCAAATAGCCCTTGATTCGTAATTTTAAGACACGGAATAACAGGCAAGGCCATAAACGATAACGTTTGGAAAATATCGAATGAGACATCACTAATAGCGGCCAGAGACGTTTGCAGCACCTTTGTTTGGGTCACGATTGTCTCAGCTGATGCCGACGCCATTTCCCAAATCATGATATCGTTCGGCGACAGTAATTTTTGCAAATTCAGCATTCGCCACAAATTGCCCACGCTCATCAGCGTTTCAGGTTCAAACGCTTGCGAAAATACATTTAATACCTGCCCATTAATAATTTTTAAATCGACTGTCGTCATCTTTTCTTCATTATATACAGTAAAGCGCGGGGGCCCCACCGCCC
>NZ_SDGK01000098.1 GCF_004521965.1 Weissella cibaria
CGATACTCTTTGCTGTCTGACCCGAATTGTTTCATAACACTGATACGAACCTTGTTTAGTTCTCGGTATGCTTGAATTACGACGTGAAATCTGTCGGCTACGATGTTTGCGTTTGGAAATAAATCCTTAATCATAGCTCTGTAAGGGGTGAATAAATCCACAGTAATGGTTTTAACAGCAGCTCGAGCTGCTGGACTGTATTGATTGAAATAGGTACGGAGCTGACCAGCACCGCGATCCTTCATGACATCTAGAATGCGGTGGTTAACAGAATCGATTAAAATCATGCTCATTCCGCTAGTTGCGAACTCACCTGATTTGAAGTCGTCGAA
>NZ_SDGK01000019.1 GCF_004521965.1 Weissella cibaria
CAAAGGTAATCAAAACCCCGGTCTGGCATATCTGCCAGCCCGGGTTTAATTGTTTAACTAACTTGATTCTCAGTTAGGATTTTTTGGATAACATCATCCATTTCGGGCGTCTTAGTCCATTCTGTGTATTCCTTAATGGCAACCATTTCAGGTATTTCAAAATGTCCATTAACGTACTTTTCGTATTTTTCAACGTTTCCTGAGTGAGGAATGTTAATTTTTAAAATACGAACTGACTGAATCATCCCCTGTTCAGCGGCATATTCGGCTTGACCATTGTGCAAAAGATTGCCAATTTCCTTATAAGTCGATCCGTCGTTACGGGTAATCTCCTCAATAATATCAAGCGTTTGATAATCCGCAGCCATGTTCTTAATCCACTCCTACTTCTGCACGAACAACATCAACGATGCGATCAACGTAGGCCCCAACCAATTCTTCGGTTTGGGCTTCTGCCATCACACGTAGCAAATCTTGCGTACCTGAAGGGCGTACCAAAACGCGACCGTTGTCACCCATTTCGGCTTCAACCTCAGCAATCACTTGCTTAATCGCTTCGTTCTCTAGCGCGGACTTCTTGTCTTTGACCTTCACATTAACCAACTTTTGTGGGAAAACTGTCATCTCACCAGCTAGTTCTGATAACTTCTTGCCCGTTGCCTTCATAACATGAAGCAATTGCAAAGCAGTCAACATACCATCACCAGTTGTTGACCAGTCTAAGAACACTACGTGACCTGATTGCTCACCGCCCAAGTTGTACCCAGACTTTAACATCTCTTCGACCACATAGCGATCACCAACAGCCGTCTTAACTGATGACATGTTATTTTCAGCCATGGCCTTGTACATACCGATGTTTGACATGACCGTTGTGACAATTGTGTCTTGCTTCAATCGACCGTGTTCTGACAAGTATTTACCTGTAATGAACATGACCTTATCGCCGTCGACAACGTCACCGTTTTCGTCAACGGCAATCAAACGGTCACCGTCACCATCAAATGCCAACCCGACTTGGGCACCGTTTTCAACTGTAAACTTCGTAATTGCTTCAGGGTGTGTTGACCCTACGCCCTTGTTAATATTCAATCCGTCAGGTGATGTGGCCATCGTGACAAAGTCAGCGCCCATGTCAGCAAACAAATTGACAACTAAACCAGACGTTGCACCATTGGCAGCATCGATGGCAATGTTCATGCCTGACAAATCATCAGGGATGGTTGTCTGCAAGTACTCGAGGTACTTAGCGGCCCCTTCAGGAAAGTCTGACACTGTTCCCAAGCCCTCAGCGGCTGGACGAGGCAATGTATCTTCCGGTGCATCAAGCAACGCTTCAATTTCAGCTTCCAACTCATCTGATAATTTGTAGCCATCTGCGCCAAAGAACTTAATACCGTTATCTTCAGCCGGATTGTGTGATGCCGTGATTTGTGCACCAGCATCTGCTTGTTGGGCGCGCACTAAGTAAGCAACCCCGGGCGTTGAAATGACGTTCAAACGCAAAATTTCAATACCGACTGATAGCAAACCAGCAATCAAAGCATGTTCCAACATTTGTCCTGACATACGTGTGTCACGACCAACTAGCACGCGTGGTCGGCGTCCTTCAGCATGGCGCGTCAAAACTGCACCACCCATGCGACCGAGACGGAAAGCCAATTCCGGCGTTAATTCCTTATTGGCAATCCCGCGCACACCATCTGTTCCAAAATAATGTAATTCAACCATAATGTTTTTTTATTGCTCCTTGGGCGTAATCGTTACCGTGACCGTTGTCGGATTTACACTATCCGTTCCGTCTGGCGTATTCACCGTGACATCTTGAGATGACGCTGCTGTCACCCCGTTCAAATCGACCGTCACAGGAATCGCTTTTAACTTATTCAATACATCAATCTTACCACGAACTGTAATTTCATTTACAGAGCCCGTAAGATTAAAGTTTGAAGCCGACCCGTTTTTTGTCCTAATTTTTAGCGGTACCTGCTTGGTACCTGTCCCAGCTGTCACTGGAATTTTCACCGTCGTTACCTGTGGTGAAATACCAACGTCGACTGGGTGTCCCTTAGCATCAAGGGCCTGCAATGTCACTGTCTGTGTGACTGACTTGCTCGTGTCGCGTTTCAATTGCGCCTCCGCAACCACAGTCTCTACTTCGTTAACTGCTGATTCACGTCCCATCAACTGAACGTTGTTAACTGATGACGTCACGGTGCCAACGGTATACCCGTCCGCAATCGCATCCTTATTGTAATCCGTGTGGACCGTGTAATACGCTGACGTCCGCTTATAGATTGTCACAGTTACCTTCGACTTAGCTAGCTTGTACGTCAAATCGCGGTTCAAACCTGACATCTTTAGCGCCACCGTGTGCGTACCATCAGTCAGTTTTGTTAGGTCTGCATAGACTTGAAAGTTTTTGGTGTTCTTAGCTGCCGTCACCAAAGCCGACGAACCAGTCAAGGTGACATCAACGGTGTCAGGCGCACCAGAAATATAATATTCATCTGTATCGATGCCGTTCAATTGCAACGGAACCGACACTTTTTCTGACTTCGATGAGACCAACCCTTTTAAGATACCCGTGGTTGTTGCGCCACTTTCTGTCGAATTGCGCGTGGTCTTCGTTGACTGGCCATCCGCATAGACCGACATTAAGATGGCAACTAATATCGTTACCCCCAGATAAATCAGTTTGTCGTAACTTTTTTTCATTACTTCTCACCCCGCTTAAATGTCGGTGCAAAGCGTGACCACCAGTTTTGCTTGACCGCCCCATTTTCAGGTACTAATTGGCGTGTCAAATATTTGCGATAGTCCTCACGCGACAATGACTGCATCAATTCTGCATTACGCGTAATTGACACTGCCCCGGTTTCCTCTGATACAACAATCGTCAAGGCATCCGTTACTTCTGAAATCCCCACTGAGGCACGATGCCGCGTACCCAGCTCCTTCGGGATCGTTGGATTATCTGATAATGGTAGGTAAGCCGCTGCGGCTGCCAACCGGGTATCTTTGATAATTACCGCGCCATCGTGCAAAGGCGTATTTGGAATAAAAGTATTAATCAATAATTGACTGGTCACTTCCGCATCAATCTTAATTCCGGTTTCGATATACTCTTCTAGCCCGGTTTCCATTTCAATTGAAATCAACGCCCCAATATGTCGCTTTGACATATATTGAATGGCATCATCCAATTCATTAATCAGCTTTGTTTCGTCTTGATAAGCCTGTCGTTGCTTAAACAAAGCTGATCGACCAAGGTGTTCCAACCCGCGTCGAATTTCTGGTTGGAAGACGACAACTAAGGCAATCACACCCCAATTAATAATTTGGTCGGTTAACCATGAAATCGTGGTCAAACCAATGTACCAACTAACAACCTTCACAACAATCACAATACCAACACCACGCAACAGCGTAACCGCCTTGGTACCGCGAATCAGCATCAGCAACCGATAAAGAAGCCACCAAACAATGACAACGTCAATAATGCGGACAATACTGACACTCTTCACCAGTGCTTCAATATTAAAATTCATTGTCCTGCCCCCTACTCTTCTTCATCCGTTAATAGACCAGCTTCAGTAAAATTAATCATTTGACGAATCCGCAAGCCAGTCTCAGCAGAAATAAAGTGCGCGTCATACAAATGTTGGGTGGCCTCACGCTGTGCGTTTAGTCCAGCCACTTCAAGATCCATACGTACCAAGGCTTCCGATTTCCCACCATTATGTTTCTGATGCTCTAAGCGCGAACGATACATAATGATTAAGTTGTAGGCTGCCGTTTGGTCCGTCTTTGACGCTTGGCCATCTTCACTTGCCAAATATGTTGAAATTGCTACAATCGCAGCTTTCGCTGATTCATGATGTGCAAGCTCGTATTCCGTAATTAGGCGATCAGACGAATCGTCACTCAACCAAATTCGAATTGACCGGCGTATCGAAATTACAAAACGCTTCAATTGACGCCATGTCCGCTTGGTTTTATCATGCGTAATCAAATCATCCAAATCCGCTTCCACGCGATCAATCCGGCGATTCTCACTTGCAAACACCAATGGTGTAATTTTTTCATCAACCAACAAGCCTCGTAATGCACTTCGTTCCGCGTCCAATGCGATTTCACGTAAGTTCATTTCGGCTTTCAAAATTGGACTAAGTTTGTCAATTTTCATAAATCGCATCTGCAATTGGCGAATCTGCATTTGATAGCGCAGAATAATTTCATAAGCAATGGCTTGATTTGATTCTCGGCGACGCGTCTCAATTTCACGGACTGCTGACTGCAAGACATATACTCGGGCACGTGGCTCGGACATGTGCTGTGCGACAACCGTCTGTGGACTCTTTTCACCTGGCGGAACCTGCGTCTTTGACTTTTCAGCCAGCAACGGCAAAAAAATAATCGCAGCCAACAATGACATGATAATAACCACCGCTGCAATAAAGAGCATCAGAGCACGTTGTGGGAATGGCATCCCCGCATCAGTGACCAACGGTACTGACAACACACCGGCCATGGTCACGGCCCCACGCACACCTGACAAACCAGATAACAAGGCAACCCGCCATGACGCTGTTTCGTTACGGTGATTTTTTAATCGCACCCATTGGTTAATGTATGTCCAAATGACACGCATTCCAAAAATAACAACCCAGGTAATAAAGGCATACCAGATGGCCATTGGTACAGAAATCACATTGCCCAATTCAGTTGCTAGTGGTAGCTCAATTCCCAGAATCACAAAAATATAGCCATTCAACAAATAACCAAACACATTCCATGTGTTGATACCAACGACGTGTAACTCACCGGAATAATCAGCATCATTCTTCGTGTGAAGGTTTTGCACAATCGCCGAAACAACCACCGCAATAACCCCTGACGCATGTACTTCTTCAGTCAATAAGTACACTAAGAATGGGCTAAATAATTGCAACACCACGCGCAAGACAACATCAGTTACGCCCTTTGATGATAAGAAATCACCCAGGATATTCAGTAAGAACCCAAGAACCAACCCAATCAACGTCCCCATCAACGAGATATAGAAAAAGTTACCGGTAGCGGCTAATAGTGAAAAGGTTCCAGCAGATGCTGCTTTGACAGCAAAGTTAAAGCCGACCAACCCGCTGGCATCATTAATCAAACTTTCGCCCGCCACCAAGTGCATGATTGACGGTGGCAATTTGGCTTGCTTGGCAATCGCAGCCACAGCGACCGGGTCAGTTGGCGACAAAATCGCGGCAATCGCAAATGCGACTGGCAGCGGTAACTCTGGGACGAGGCCATAAATAATAAAGCCCCCCAGGATGGTCGTTAAAAAGACTAGTAAAATAGCATTTCCGAAGATCGCACCGCGCAACTCCCAAAGTTCTCGTTTCGGAAATCGCCAGGCGTCTGAATACAGCAACGGCGCAATAAATAATAGCAAAAACCATTCTGTATCTAATTCAATGTGTACATTTAAAAACAAAGCGGCCAGCAGACCCAAACTGATTTGGATCAAACTGACCGGCACACGTTTGAGGAAATGCGACAAAATATTACCGATGACCACCAATGAGGTTAACCCCACAATGGTTTGTAATAGTTCCATAATTCCTCCCTTAATTCAATTCATTAGTTACCCAAAATACGAACTTCAGTTTCCAAATCAACCCCAAACTTCTCTTTAACCACAGCTTGGACGTGCTTAATTACATTGACGTAATCAGAGCCCGTTGCGTTACCGCGGTTAACGATAAACCCAGCGTGCTTCGTTGAAACTTGAGCACCCCCAATTTGGAAGCCTTGTAGGCCCGCATCCATAATTAGCTTACCCGCAAAGTAGCCTTCTGGTCGCTTGAAGACAGAGCCGCACGACGGAAATTCCAAAGGTTGCTTGCTAGCACGCTTTTGGTTAAAGTCTTCCATACGTGCTTCAATCGCTGCCCCATCATCTGGCTGGAGCTTAAACGTTGCCGAAATGATCACATCGCCCGTATCTTGGACCAAACTGTGACGGTAACTAAATTGCAGGTCTGCATTGCTATAGCTTTTGATTTCACCTGCTGGTGTGATGACTTCAGCTGACTCAAGCCAGCCATCAACTTGCCCACCATATGCGCCCGCATTCATGAAGACGGCACCTCCGACTGAGCCCGGAATACCAGCAGCCCATTCAATCCCGGCCAGATTGTGCTCACGGGCAATTTGGGTAACATCAATAATAGTTGCCCCTGCAGTTGCCTTAATGCGGTTGCCTGACACGGCTAACTCATTCAGCTTCGTCACGAAAATCGTGAGGCCTCGCAACCCATCGTCCGTAATAATCAAGTTTGAGGCATTGCCCAATACTGTCATTGGCACGTCATGTGTGGTTGCATAGGCAACCACTTCACGTAACTCCGCGACCGTCCGGGGCCAAAATACCAAATCAGCTTCACCACCCACACGTGTATTCGTGTAAGCAGATAAAGCCACATGTTGCCGAATATCTAACCCTGGAAAGGCTGTTATAAGTTCATTTGTGTTCATCTCTCTTATTTTCCTCGTTAAATTACCTTAACCAGTTGCTTCAAGGGATCGACCCCAAACTGTTCGGCTTGTGTGACCAAAATCCGAGCCGCCGCAACGGTATCATCTAAGGCATTGTGGTGGTGCTTCAAATCAATTTGCAAGGCATCGGCTACCGTGTTCAACTTGTGATTTGGTAGCTGTGGATACAACTTACGTGACGTCCGCACCGTGTCTAATGACAGGTAATGTGGGGCTGAAATGCCATAGTGGCCTAATGTCTCACGCAGTACTCCGTTGTCAAACGGCGCATTGTGCGCAATGACAAGTTGATTTGCGGTATAAAACTGCTTAATCTGTTCCCAAACTTCGGGAAACTTTGGCGCATCAACAACATCAGCTTCCGTAATGCCGTGAATTTTAGTATTTCGGACATCAAAATACGATTCCGGCTTAATTAATGTATAAAATTCATCCACGAGTATGTTGTCACGTACAACAACAATTGCCATTGAAACAGCACTATGGCGCTGGGCACTCGCGGTTTCAAAGTCCATTGCGACAAAATTCATAAATCGTGCACCCCATTATTTACTTCAAGTTTAACAGCATATCAAACGCCGGTACTTGTTCGCCCGCACTATTTTCTACCAAAGTTGCCGAATTAGGTACGCGGGTAAAGCCCACTTTTTCATAAATATGAATCGCCGGTGCATTATGACTTTGAACGGTTAAACGAATGACATCAACTGTGCTGTACTCGTGAGACCAAGTCAACATTTCATCAATCAGCGCTTGTGCGAGGCCAAAGCCTTGGTATGCTGCCAATACGGCGACCCCGACTTCTACTTCACGTGGCTTGCCTGGAATCGCAGCCGCTGAAATCAGACCAAACAACTCATCTTCGTCGCTGGCAATCACTAAAATAATATTATTCGTGGTTGCTTGCAAAAAACTGATATTATCTGCCTCAGTAACCCCGTCTATCGCCTCTAAATCTTGGGCAAGCATAAACGTTGTCGATTCTGTCTGTAATTGGTGTAACAGCGCCAACAACTTATCGGCATCGCGACCTTCAGCTGGTCGAATCATTAATTCCATTTTATTTCTCCAAAGCAGCTAAAATAGCTTCTGAACGAGGCCCGGTAGCTCGCACTGATATCGTCCGAAATAGTCCCGTTTCATCCTGGTCAAGGCGTGCCAAATCAATGATGAGGACATCTTGCGGCAATTCTGATTGAATAAACTCTGACCACTCAATCAGTGCCACCCCTTCACCGCCGAAGTATTCAGCCAAACCTAATTCATCACCGCCACCCTCTTCACCTAAACGATAGACGTCCAAATGGTAAAGGGGAAAGTTTTCGGTTTGATACTCGCGTACTAATGTAAATGTTGGACTCTTCAAAGGACGACGAATACCAAGTGTCCGCGCCAAACCTTGTGTAAAGGTTGTCTTACCAGCACCCAGATCACCATTCAACAAAATTGTATCACCTGGTTGAACCAGTTTTGCTAGTCGGGCCGCTAGCGTTTGTGTTTCTTCAACTGTGTTTACTGTTAATCTCATAATGTCAAGTATACCATTTTTGACAGCCATATTACAGGTGAAGAAGGCAGTCAACTGACTGTTTAACGGCAACAAAAAACGCAAACTTGCACTCAGTAAATTTGCGTTTCTAGTTATTATTTAATCATTATGCCAAAGTTTGTGCAGCCGTGATGATAGCTACCTTGTAGACATCTTCTTCATTTGCACCACGTGACAAGTCTGAGATTGGCTTTGCCAAGCCTTGCAAGACAGGTCCGATTGCTTCGAAACCACCCAAACGTTGGGCAATCTTGTAACCAATGTTACCTGATTGCAAATCTGGGAAAACAAAGACATTCGCGTGACCAGCAACTTCTGATTCAGGAGCCTTGGCAGCTGCAACTGATTCAACAAATGCTGCATCAAATTGCAATTCACCATCGATAGCCAATTCAGGAGCAGCCGTCTTAGCCAATTGCGTTGCTTCAGCAACCTTATCAACTTGTGGTGCCTTAGCTGACCCCTTCGTTGAGAAACTCAACATTGCAACCTTTGGATCGATACCAAAGACCTTAGCCGTGTTAGCTGATTGTACAGCAATTTCAGCCATCGTTTGGGCATCGATATCAATGTTAATGGCCGCATCGGCAAAGATGTAACGCTCATC
This sequence comes from Weissella cibaria, assembly GCF_004521965.1. Classification (GTDB taxonomy): domain Bacteria; phylum Bacillota; class Bacilli; order Lactobacillales; family Lactobacillaceae; genus Weissella; species Weissella cibaria_A. The sequence continues at coordinate 8,712 of NZ_SDGK01000019.1, forward strand.
ATCACGTTGCATGACGAAGGCACCTGAAATACGTGATGAACCCGGTGCCGTCTTGATGATTTGTAAAGCTGGGCGGACCGTGTCCCCAGTTGGGTGCGTTGCACCAGAAACCATACCATCAGCAACTTCAAGGTAAACCAGCATTGTACCGAAGTAGTTAACATTTTCCAACCACTTTGAAGCAGTTGCCGCATCCGTCTTACCGTTACGACGCTCAACCAATGCATTAACCATCTTCTCACGTGCATCTGCTGGGTACTCTGCAGGATCAATGATTTGCAAACCTGACAAATCAAAGTTATTTGCTGCAGCAGTTGCTTCGATAGCTGCCTTGCTTCCCAACAAGATTGGCTTTACCAATTCTTCCGCAGCCAAACGAACCGCTGCGCCTTGAATACGTACATCTTCACCTTCCGGGAATACCAAAGTCTTGCCTTGGCCCTTAATTTGTGATGACAATTGTTCAAAGAGTTCCATGATGGAAAACCTCCGTTTTTTTATAGCTTGATAGCGTTTTTTATTACATCCTTATTATGACAAATATCGCTTTTGTTTACTAGTCAAAAGTGACAATTTTTGTGATTCCATTCACAAAAAGCATTACCAACGAATTGGCTGTTGCTGATTGTCTTGTAAAAAGGCATTCGCTTGTGAGAACGGACTTGACCCAAAGAACCCACGGTAAGCTGACAGCGGGCTGGGATGTGGTGCCTGCAAAATCAAGTTATTTGGTCCCATAATTAACGGTGCCTTCTTTTGCGCTGGTTTCCCCCACAGAATAAAGACCGTTGGTTGCGGTTGCCGGGCGACCAAACTGATTGTAGCGTCGGTCAATTGTTCCCAAATTTGGCCGGCATGTCCATTTGCCTGATGAGCTGGTACTGTTAGGACTGTGTTCAGTAAAAGCACGCCCTGTTCAGCCCAGGCGTGCAAATCTCCCGTCCGCGGCGCTGGTTGCTGCAAGTCGGTGACGTACTCTTTATAGATATTCACAAGTGACTTTGGCAATACCATGTCGGTAGGTACCGAAAAACTAAGGCCTTGCGCCTGATCTGGATTAGGATATGGATCTTGCCCAAGAATAACAACTTTCACTTGGCTCAGCGGCGTCGCCCGGTAAGCGGCGAAAACATTTTCACGGGCTGGATAAACTACCCCACCCGCATATGCTGTTTCTAAAAATTGCTGGACTGCATCAAAATACGACTGCCCTAATTGCTCAGTTAAAGGTTGCAGCCAGTCGGTGTCGGTTAAATCTGCCATGGTTATACCTCACATTTTATTTGGTTTAACTATATAATAGGGCTAAGGGGGTGCCCACATGCGTGAATTATATCTAACACAAGTCACCCATGCCGCAACAGGCATGAGTCTAGTCACCAACGAATTGGGGACTATTGCCTACTATATTACCGGAGAAATGGGACAAACTGGTAATCGTTTAAAAATTCTTGATAAAAGTGCTCACGTCTTAGCAGAATTAGAGCAAGCTTCCCTTGGCTTTCTGCCCCGTTTTACGCTACGGGTAGATAACACCCAAGTCGGGTCAATCGGCTTATCATTACAGCTTCGAGAAGTTCTCTTCGTGAGTGGCGTTAATTGGTTAATCCTCGGCAATTTGGATAAACAACGTTTTCAAATTAGTAAAATGCGCCACCAACTGGCAGCCTCTTTTCCAAAGGACGATGGCCGACTAACCATTCAAATCGCTGATGTCGATAATGAAGTCGCCCTTGTCTTAATTACGGCATTTCTAGATCGTTGGCAATTCATTGCGAGTGGTCGAACGGCACCTTGGTTCACTCTCATGACTGGTCGTGAACCGCTACTCGGATCGTCATATCGCGAATTAAAACCTAGTTTGCCAAGCCATTCCCAATTTGTTACACTTGGGCCATCAATTAAATCGCATCAAAAGCGTCGCTAGGGTTCCGCACAGTTACTGTGGTCTGGTCCAAGAGCGACCGCGTGCTCGCACGTACACGGAAGGACAAAAGCCTGGGAGTTAACGACATATGCCGCTAACTCCCAGGCTTTTCTATCGATGCGGTCGAAGGAGGACTTATGATGACTTTATTACGAAATCCGTGGCTAAAAGTGGCCGCTGCGGTGGTTTTTGAGCCCATGTGGGTATTAGGGATGAAACACGCCGACAATATTTGGATGACTGGGTTAACCATTTTCGCCCTGATTGCTTCCTTCTTCATGCTACTTAAGGCGAGTGATGAATTACCTGTCGGCACGGTCTACGCCATCTTTGTTGGTCTTGGTACCGTGGCGACCATCATTGCCAACTGGGCGTTCTATGGTGAATCGCTTGGCGTCGTACAATTGGTCTTAATTGCAGCCCTACTCTTTGGGGTCATTGGTTTGAAATTAATGGAGGAAGTATAATGGCTTGGTTATTTATTATCTTAGCTGGACTCGGCGAAACCAGTGGTGTCGTCATGATGAATGAATGGCACCGTCGTCGACACTGGTCGGCCATCGTCGGGCTACTCATCAGCTTCGGCTTTAGTCTATCATTACTCTCGCTAGGGATTCGTGATATTCCATTGGGTACGGCATATGCTGTCTGGACCGGGATTGGTACAGTTGGTGGTACCCTGGCCGGCATGCTCTTTTACGGCGAATCACGCGATTGGAAGCGTATTCTTTTCATTGCCATCATCTTAGCCGCTGCTGTTGGTTTAAAATTTACGGAATGATAAAATCCCGCCGGTCACCAAAATGACCAGCGGGATTTTTCATTAGACATTCAAAACTTTATTCAAGAAGTCGCGTGTTCGCTCATCTTGTGGGTTGTTAAAGACTTCCTCAGGCGTTCCTTCTTCACGAATGTAACCATCGGCGAAGAAAACAACGCGATCAGCAACTTGCTTGGCAAAGCCCATTTCGTGGGTCACGACAATCATCGTCATCCCTTCTTCCGCAAGCTCTTTCATCACAGCCAATACATCCCCAACCATTTCAGGGTCAAGCGCTGAAGTTGGCTCATCAAACAGCATAATCTTTGGATTCATAGCTAGCGCACGGGCGATTGCCACACGCTGCTTTTGTCCACCTGACAAAGTATTTGGCTTAACATCCGCCTTATCGGCTAGCCCAACCCGCTCAAGCAACTTATGGGCCGTCTGTTCGGCTTCAGCCTTACTTTGCTTCCCCACTTCAACCGGGGCCAACATCATGTTTTCCAACACAGTCAAATGTGGAAACAAGTTAAAATGTTGAAACACCATGCCAATCGTTTCGCGTGTTTTATCAATATTGTTCTTTGGGTCAACCAAATCCCAACCATTAATCTTAATTTGACCGGAATTAATCTCTTCTAACTTATTAAGTGAACGCAAGAAAGTTGACTTTCCTGAACCAGATGGTCCAATCATAACAACCACTTCGCCTTCTTCAACGTCCAAACTAATGCCCTTCAAGACCTCGTTTTTACCGTAGCTTTTGTGAACATCCTTCACTTCAACAATCGCTGCCATTAGTTAATCCTCTTTTCTACCCAGTTAGATAACCACGTCAACAACGTGATGACAATCAAGTACAAAACAGCAATCATTAACCAGACCTTGAATCCTTGCAGGTTACGCGCAATGATCAACGTACCCGTTTGCGTCAATTCAATAATTCCGATTGCTGACAAAATTGATGTATCCTTCAACGTGATAATAAATTGGTTAATGAAACTAGGAATCGTCAAACGAATTCCTTGTGGCATGACAACCTTACGCATCGCCTTGCCATATGGCATACCAAGTGACCGAGCTGCTTCTAGCTGACCCGGATCAACTGACCTAAAGCCACCACGAACGAACGCCCCGATATAGGCACCTTCATTCAAAATCAGCGTAACGACACCAGCTGTAAAGGCCGGAATCTTTTGGCCAGTCAAGTTAGGAATACCAATATAAATAAAGAAGGCCAAAACTAGCATTGGCAACCCACGGAAGATGTAGATAATAACCGATGATAAGCCTCGGATAACCTTACTTGGCGCAACACCCATCACACCAAGTAGCACACCCCAAATGGCTGCCAAGACGATACCAACAATCGTCAATTGTAACGTCTTAATTAATCCATCAAGTAAAGCTGCCTTATTATCTTTAATCAACGACCAGATAGATTGGTCAGCGGCTGACTTAACGGCTGCATTTTCCTTGTAGTTGTACCCACCTTCACCAAGGTAACGGTTAACGATTTTATCGTAAGTACCGTCCTTGACCATCTTGGCATAACCAGCATTGAAGTCCTTTAGCAACGCTGCGTTAGCGCCCTTTTTTACCCCAAAGCCATACCAATTACCCTCAGCTGGGTCCGTCACAATTTTCATTTTTGTACCTTGTTGAATCGCATAGGCCATTACTGGCTGATCCTCAAAAGCCGCCACCGTGTTACCGATGATGACATCATTGTACATCGTGTTTGAATCATTAAAGTAGGTAATCTTGAAATCGTACTTTTTGGCCATTCGTTGCGCATACATCGCGCCAGAACTACCCGTCTTGGCTGCCACCGTCTTACCTTTCAAATCCTTTAGTGAATCCACCTTAGACTTGTTAGCAACTGCCATGACGATACCACTCTTATAGTATGGCGTACCAAAATCAAATGTTTGCTTACGTTCATCCGTAATCGACATCCCCGCCAAGATACCGTCAACTTGGCCCGCCTGAACCGCTTGTACACCGGCATTAAAGCTCATCGGCTTCAACGTATACGTAAAGTGTTCGCACTTCGAAATTTCCTTTAACATATCCATGTCAATACCACGATAATCCCCACCTTGGGTTTGAAACTCAAATGGTGGGAACGTCGTATCTGTTGTAATCGTGTAATGCGATGCTGCATGCATCGTTTGCCCGCTGACTGTCATCCCCATGACGGTCGCAACTAGCACTACCAGGCCAGTCAGCCATTTGCGCATGACGAAATCCTCCTAAATCACCCATATTATTCTATATGCTAGTATCTTACTCTCATTCAGAAAAAAGATGTTGTGTGATGTCAGATTTGCTCACATTTCTGATTTACTGGTCGCTGTACGCCAAACATTTATGATAAGTGCGATCAACGGTGCACCGACTGCGACATAAAAGACCATCCGACTTACGTGCAGGTAGGTTGTTCCTAGGCCACGCGCGATGTGCTTAACTCCTGGCAGTTGTGCATACAGAAAGTTTGTCGTAAAACTAATACCGACCGCCATGACAATTGTCCGGAACAATGAATTTATTGAACCGGCCACACCAGCCAGGTTAAGCGGTACCACCCCCATCGTAATCGAATTGTTAGGCGTTAAGGTAAATGCCATCCCTCCCCTGTTTAGAATAATTGGCCACCATAGAAAGCATAACTAATCTGCAACACTAACAACATGGCCAAGGCAATGGTCACTAATCGCGGCCGTCGTTCAGGTGCTGACGCTAACAATATAATCCAGCACTGCTAAACATTAACACGACACCGACAGAAAAAATGAATTGTCCTAGCCGGTTAACCCGTCGCGCTTGTTCACGAATATCAGCACAGGTTAGTCTTGGTCGAGGAAAAGCCCCCTTCGCCCAGAACATAACCGCGATGGCGACCGGTACGTTTAGTAAAAAGATCCACCGCCATGACAAAATCGATGTAATTAAACTACCAACCGCAGGGCCGGAAATTGACCCAACCGAGATAAACATGGAATTATAAGCCAGTGCCTTGTCGCGTTCTTTATCAGCAAAGTGTTCATTAATGATACCCATTGCATTCGCCATGACCATCGCTGACCCCCCGATTGCACAAACCGACCAACCAACACACCAATAAAATTAGGTGCGATACCAGTTAAGAGCGAGCCAATAATAAACACCCAGCCACCAGCTCGGTAGACCGCGTTTCTCGAAAAAACGTCGCCTTAGTGGCCAAACATGACCAAGAAGACGACCGTCGTAATGAGGCCAACTTGTACAACCTGCGTACTCAAGGCGGCACTAACGTCAAATGCACGGGCCATGTGTGGCAAAGCCAGCGTCACACTCGCGCCAGACAAAGCCGTGACAAATGAAAAGGCACCTAACGAAACTGTAGGCGACTGTGAATTTTGTGTTTCACTCATGATGCTGTCCCCAAGCCCAACACACGGATCGCAAAGGCGATTGAAGCTGGTAAAGCATCTGCCATATACCCTTCACCATGACGTCCGCCTGGCAGAACCAGGGTTTCAACCTCGACCCCTAATGTGATTAAGCGATTCATTAACGTCGCAACTTCGCCAACTGGCACTAACTCAGTCATAGAGTTTGCAATAAAAACGGGTTTTGTTGTAGGTGTTAACCGATCATAAATGGTTGCTGTTTCATATGGTACTTGTCCATTTGCTGTTAGATTATCAACTAACCACTTATAGTAGGCTTGATTTTCACCATCTTGATCGATATCTTTTGACTTCACATCATCCCCGATAATTGATTGTTTACCCACGACATCAGGATGCGTTGCCATGAAACCGGCTAAATCATTTAATCCCGACCATGAAACCGTTGGCGTTGCTAATAATTGCGCAGCCTCTAAAGCAATATTGCCACCAGATGACGCCCCCCACATGACCAGCTTCTCTAGCCGGAAATGCTCATTTACAACAAGCCACTTTACCGCTGCAACCGAATCAGTCCGTTGGGTGGGAAAGATATTCTCTCCCGTCGCACCATTCGCTAAACGATAATTAATTGCAGCAACGCGAAAGTTTGCCGCGACGAGCGCACTGGCTAATTCATCTTCCTTACGCTTATCACCCTGCCACCAGCCACCGCCATGAACAAGGACAATATCGGCAATTGCGTCACCTTCCGGCTCGTAAATATCTAATTTTTGTAACGCATCTGCCCCATATGCTAAATCTTTATTAATCTTCATTTTCTTTTACCCCCAAATAATTGTTCTAAATCACCCCCATTATAGCGCTTCACTTATCAAAATTATGCAAAAAAGAGCTGATATTAGTAATATCGGCTCTTTTTTAGCGAACTTTCAGATTACGACGCAAATCGCGTTCCTGATCGCGCTTTTTAATTGTTTCACGCTTATCGTAATTATGCTTACCCGTTGCAACCCCAATCAATACCTTCGCGAAACCATGCCTTAAATAAACTCGCAGAGGCACGATTGTCTTACCTTGTTGCGCTGTCGCTTCACCAAGCGCTTTAATCTCATTTTTGTGGAGTAACAAACGTCGGCTACGTAATGGCTCATGGTTAAACCGGTTTCCCTGTTCAAACGGACTGATATGCACATTATCTAGCCAAGCTTGCCCATCACGCACCTGTACGAATCCATCGGCAATCGTAATCTTACTTGCCCGAACCGACTTAATTTCCGTTCCGGTTAGTTCAATCCCCGCTTCGTACGTCTCACCAATAAAGTAGTTGTACTTCGCCTTGTTGTTGGTTGCAAGTGCACCATCGTTATTCGACTTCTTCTTGGCCATAATGACCTCCTAAAGCTTTTCTCCATTTAGATGGTTTCTCGTTTCACGAGAAAACCGTTGTTCTGTGATCTTTTAAACGCCTGCCGCAACTCTATGCTCTTGTTTAGTGACGGCCCTTACGGTTTGTGTTTTGGCGCTTTGACTCTGGCTTGCGGTCTGTATTCGCACCGAATGGCTTTCCACCATTGTGAGTCTTCCCCCCTTTGCTTGAGCGGTTATTCTTGTCGTTGCTACGACGCTCACCTCGGTTACGACCACCAAAGGCCCCACGACGGTCCTCAGGCACCTTAATATCTGTGATTGGAGCAGCATCGGGATCAACTAGCACAAAGTCCAAAGCTGATTGTTCCTTATCCACACGTACCAAACGTACCTTAACCGGTTGTCCAACTTGATAGATGTGGTGGAAACGGCGGCCAATCAACGCCATGTGAGCCTCATCGTAAACATACTGATCATCCGTGAAGTTTGATGTATGAATCAAACCTTCAACCGTGTTTTCCAATGATACGAACATACCGAATTTCAAGACACCATTAACTACTGCCTCGAATTCATCACCAACCTTGTCAGCCATAAATTCAGCCTTCTTCATGGCATCCGTATCACGTTCTGTGTCAACCGCACGACGTTCACGCACAGAAGTATCTTCACCAATTTGAGCCAACTGATCACGGTACTTAGCTTGCGACTCTTCGCCCAAACCATTCTTCTCATACCACTTAATCAAACGGTGAACCGTCAAGTCAGGGTACCGACGAATTGGTGACGTGAAGTGCGTGTAGTACTCAGCCCCGATACCAAAGTGCCCCAATGGTTGGTCTGAATACTTAGCTTGCTTCATCGTACGAAGCATCATCGTTGAAACCATTTGTTCTTCTGGACGATCCAAGAAGAAGTTATGGATGGCTTGCAAATCAGTTGACTTGATGTTCTCTGGGTCGATCTTAACCGGTGCACCAAGAGCCTTCACGAAGTCCACAAAATTTTGGACACGATCAGCATCTGGTGTTTCGTGAATACGGTACAAGAATGGCACGTTGGCTTGGTCAAAGTGCATGGCAACCGTTTCATTCGCTGCCAACATAAATGACTCAATCATACGTTCAGACAAACCACGTTCACGCAATTCAATGTCCGTTGGCTTACCCGTCTCATCAACAATAATCTTAGCTTCTGGTGCATCGAATTCAATTGCACCACGTTCTGTACGCTTTGCAGTCAAAGCGTTGTGCAATTGTTCCATTTCTTCGAACATTGGCACTAAGTCACTGTATTCTGAGCGGGTTTCTTCATCGCCAGCCAAGATAGCGTTAACTGCCTTGTACGTCATACGGGCATGTGAACGCATCACTGATGTGTGTAAACGGTGGTTAACCAAATCACCAGCTGGGGTAAATTCCATTTCAGCTGACATTGCCAAACGATCTACACCAGGGTTCAATGACGCAATACCATTTGAGATATTGCGTGGCAACATTGGGATAACTCGGTCCGTCAAGTAAACTGACGTACCACGGTTATAGGCTTCTTCATCCAAAGGCGTACCTTCAACAACGTAGTGAGAAACGTCTGCAATGTGAACACCAAGGTGGAAGTTACCATTTGGCAATTTCCAGACAACAACCGCGTCGTCCAAGTCCTTTGATTCAATCGCGTCAATCGTAACCAACGGTTGGTCTGTAATATCTTCACGGCCTTCGCGTTCAGAATCTTGTACGTCTTCTGGAATTTTGTTTGCTTGTTCCAAGACAGCTTCTGGGAAAACGTGTGGCACATCGTGGTTGTACACGATTTGTAGAATATCAACCCCGGGCTCATCCTTGTAACCAATCTTCTCAGTAATTGCACCCGTGAAACGCTTTGGGGCAACTGCTGAAGGATATTGATCAATTGACGCCATCACAATTTCACCGTCAGTTGCTGCCACGCCACCTTCCTTAACTAGGAATTCAAATGACGCAAACTTTTTATCCGTTAAGCGGATGCTACCAACGTAACCCTTGTATTCTGAGCCTAACTTAAACTCACCAACCACGTGCTCACGGGCGCGCGTAATAATCTCGGCAACCTTGCCTTCTGGCCCACGACCACTCGTAGCGTCACCCTTACTCAACAACTTCACACGAACCTCATCACCTTGGACAGCGAACATTGTGTTGTCAGGGTTAACAAAAACATCTTCAACATTATCATCATAGTGTACGAAACCAAAGCCCTTATCATTAGACTTAAACGTTCCGATAACACCTTCCTTATCAGCGTCATATTGGAATGCGCCTTCATCACTAACCTTCACCTTACCGGCTCGTTCCAAAGCTGCTAAAGCTTGAACAACCTTTGTAAAGGCGTTTGCGTCATCCAAACGCAAACCATCGACCAACGTTTGTGCTGGATAGGCTTGCGTTGGATTCGCCTTTAGAAAACCAAATAATTGGTCCTGTAATTTTTGTGCGTCCATTAAAATCTCACTCTTCTATATAATCAAAGACCCCTCGCAACAAGTCACGAGAGGTCAGTAGCGCTGTTTGTGTTTAGTGTGAAGATAGGTAAACTAGTGCCAATCCCAAAATAAACCAGATTGCTCCAAGAATAGCCGTGATTCGTTGCATCACTGCCTCGAACCCACGTGCCTTTTGCGTTGCGAACAAATCGCCGCCACCACCTGACAAGGCAGACAAAGCATCTTGTTGCTTAGATGGTTGCATCAACACTGCCAAAATAATTAACACGCCAACGACAATCATCGCTGTCAACAATACGTTGTACATTGTGGGCGCCTCCTCTTCATTCCCGATTATGTCGGGTTTTTATACTTGTCTAGCATAACATACGAGCGCCTGTCCCTCAACAAAAAACGATACATTCGATTATCGAACATCTCGTGAATTTTTATCATCGTAATAATCAACTAGGCACACTTCTCACTGCGACGCACCCAGACGCGGTAATACGTCATGATACACGCAATAACTAGCAAAATACCTGCGACCACAAACGCTTCCGGATGCTTAGCGGGATACGTTGTAACTGATGTGCCAAGCTTAGCGCTCATGATGGCGTACAAGGCGGACGTCACCAGCGTCGTTCCCGTAATCAGACTAAGTTACCAGACAAGGCATTTAATGAACCGGCCACATCCAGCTTATCCTATGGCGCCTTTGACATAATCAATGCATTATTCGGTGACTGGAAGGAAGCCATTCCGAATCCTGATCCAGCTAATAGCAAACCAACAACTAACATCGGTGTATTGGCACCAGCAAAGAACCAGCTAAACATCACAACTGCCAAGACCGTCAAACCAAACAAGGTCACATATTCACGATCCATCTTATCGGCCAATGTTCCTGAAATAACAATTAAATAAATTGAAACTGTCCACGTTGTCTGGTTCATGAGGATATTCATTTCCTTAGACATAACTGGCAATGCAATGTTGACGATTGATCCGTCCAAAGTGCTCATAAGGATGAACAATCCGACCGCAGCCATCGACAACCATAGCTTCAAACCACTTTGACTCTCTTGCATGATATGCCTACTTCCTTATTTTTTATCACCAATTAGTACAACACCTTAAGTAATAGGCATCTGAATAAAAGCGCCAAAAAAGACGACACCAATCCATTTGAGTTAGTGTCGTCTTTAATTAAATCAATCTAATCGATCGAACTCGTGATTAACGCTCGTAGTTAACGATAGCTTCGCGAGCAGTCTTGTCGATGTTGTAGAAGCTGTTGATACCCTTGTATTCAGCAACCTTGTCAGTCAACAAGTCTTCGATACGCATCAATTGGTTGTACTTAGCAATACGGTCAGTACGTGACATTGAACCAGTCTTGATTTGACCTGCGTTCGTAGCAACAACCAAGTCAGCAATCGTCGTGTCTTCAGTTTCACCTGAACGGTGTGAAACGATAGCCGTGTAACCAGCTTCCTTAGCCATTTCGATAGCTTCCATAGTCTCAGTCAAGGTACCGATTTGGTTAACCTTGATCAAGATGGCGTTACCGGCACCCTTTTCGATACCCTTTGCCAAGAACTTCGTGTTCGTAACAAAGAAGTCGTCACCAACCAATTGAACCTTCTTGCCCAAACGGTCAGTCAACTTTACCCAGTTATCCCATTGCTCTTCATCATCCAAGTTCTCAGCTTCTGCTAGAGGGTCTTCGATTGATACAACAGGGTACTTGTTTACCAAGTTCTCCAAGTAGTCGATGAACTCGTCAGTCGTGTATTCCTTCTTATCAGGCTCACCTGCCAACGTGTAGATCTTCTTCTCGTGGTCGTAGAATTCTGATGACGCAACGTCAAAGGCAATGGCGATGTCCTTACCAGGCTTGTAACCAGCACGCTCGATAGCGTTCAACAAGAACTCAAATGGCTCTGCGTTTGAGGCGAAGTTAGGAGCGAATCCACCTTCGTCACCAACAGCAGTTGAGTGACCTGATTCCTTCAACAATGCTTGCAATGCGTGGAAAGTTTCTGAACCCATACGGATAGCTTCAGCAACAGTCTTTGCACCAACTGGCATGATCATGAACTCTTGGAAGTCAACAGAGTTGTCCGCGTGGGCTCCACCGTTAACAACGTTCATCATTGGCGTTGGCAAAACCTTTGAGTTGAAACCACCAAGGTAGTTGTACAAAGGCGTTCCCAATTCGTCAGCAGCTGCACGAGCAGCAGCGATCGAAACACCAAGGATAGCGTTGGCACCCAACTTACCCTTGTTTGGAGTTCCGTCCAATTCGATCATCGTACGGTCCAACAAAACTTGGTCAGTAACGTCCATACCAACCAACTTGTCCTTGATAACCTTGTTAACGTTTTCAACGGCCTTCAACGTTCCCTTACCCAAGAAACGACCCTTGTCACCGTCACGCAATTCAACGGCTTCGTTAACACCAGTTGAAGCTCCTGAAGGAACGATTCCGCGACCGAAACCACCCAATTCAGTGTAAACTTCAACTTCAACAGTTGGGTTACCACGTGAGTCCAAGACTTCGCGTGCGTAAATATCAGTAATTGCAGACATGTTGTCTTCTCCTTACTTGTTTTAAAAGTATAGTTATCTGGGAATATCCCTTGTCATTAATTGTAACATAATTCACACGTTGTGTAGCAATTCATTGCCCTTTAGTATGATTATTGTGCGAACCGTATACGGAACACTTACTGATAAATAGTAGCAATTATTCCGTGTTGCATTTGTTACATTACTGTCCACTATGTCATGAAATCTCGTGTTACTTTATATGCATGATTAAAACGTAAGTACGCATACCAACGAGGAGGAGGCTGCGTTTAAAATGAAAAAGATCAAATTTTCTATTTTGGGGTTAATGGGATTATTAATTGCGGTGCCACTTTATCTATTTGGGGCCTCGTATGCCATGGAGCGTCTAGCACCAACGACTGAACATACCACCTATCAAAGTGCTGACACGCACGTGACAAACACGAGTGACAACCAACATAATTTTAACGACAAATTAATTGCTGCTGGTATCCACCCGGTTAGCTCAAGTGATGACGTTGAACCTGAACAAAATACACTTAAATAGTAAAAGACACCGCAACTGCGGTGTCTTTTACTATTTTTACTAGTGTTCGCGAACTGCCGCAATTTTGGTTACAGTCACTGCATAACGAACCTTACGTCCTGAAGCATCGCGTGATCCAAAGTTAACACCCTCTGCTTCACCATCAAGTTCATTCAAAATAAATGACTCACCTGACGTTAGATAGATTTTCACAAAATTACTATCTGACAAAATCTTCGTCATAAATTCAAACAGCAGTCATGTCCCCCTGAGCTTCTGATTTATTGCGTGTTATTTCATCTATACACATCAGTTTATCGCTTAGGTACGGCTAACTCGTGAATCGAATCGTAACGGAATCTGAATATGTCACACCTCTTTTTGCAAAGATCGCTTCGCTTGATCAGCTAGACTAACCAACTCAATGAACGTCGTGGCATCAAGTGCCGCATCACCCACCAAGACACCATCAATGTCCGGTTGCGCTAACAATTCATAGGCATTAGTTGGTTTAACGGAACCCCCATACAAAATACGCATTGTATCAGCGGTTGGTTGACCAAACATGTCAGCAACTGTCTGGCGAATAATCCGCAAACTCTTCTGGGCAACGGCTGGGCTCATCGCCTGACCGGATCCGATCGCTGCCGTTGGCTCATAAGCCAGCATAACACGGTCCAAATCCGCTTCTGTCACACCCTTTAGTGACTCGACAACTTGGTTCACAATCCAATGTGCGTGATCATTTTCAGATTCCAGTTGGACTGCCTCATCGATGGCAATAATTGGCATTAACCCATTGCGCAATGACGCAAGCGTCTTCAGATTTACCATCTCATCGGTTTCACGGAAATAGTTGCGTCGTTCCGAATGACCAATAATAACCACTTGGATGCCTAAATCCGCTAATGCTGCCGGACTTGTTTCCCCTGTGTACGCCCCACGGTCTTCCCAATAAACATTTTCAGCTCCGATGCACACTGACGTTCCCTCGGCAGCTGATACCATGGCATTCAATAACACATCTTGCCCAGCCAACACAGTATCAACATTTGGATACTGAGCCAGCTTTGGCGCCACCTCCCGAATATAACCCTCAGCTTCGCTTGGTAGCTTATTCATTTTCCAATTTGCAACGACGATTGGTTGTCGACTCATCAGCTTCACCGCCCTTCATATATGCTTTCATTATAGCAAACAGGACTTCATACCAGCTACAACACAAAACCAGCTTCATGACGCTACATCAGTAGTCTCGCCACAAAGCTGGTTTCTCGTTACTTCTTATTCAGCCGGTACAGCAGCTCGAACCAACGCGATAACTTCGTCGTTCGTCTCAGCATCCAATGCCTTATCAGCCAATTCTGCCATCTTCGTCGTGTCCAAACGCTTCATCAAAGAGCGGGTTTGCAAAACAGACGTTGCCGACATTGAGAATTCATCCAAGCCCATACCAACTAGTACTGGTACGGCAATTGGATCACCTGCCATCTCACCGCACATTGCAGCAAACTTGCCGTACTTGTGCGCTGAGTCAATCACGTTCTTAATCAAACGCAAAATTGATGGGTTGTATGGTTGGTACAAGTATGAGATCTTGTCGTTTCCACGATCTGCGGCCATTGAGTAACCAATCAAGTCGTTGGTTCCAATTGAGAAGAAATCAACTTCTTGGGCAAACTTATCAGCCAAAACAGCTGCAGCTGGCACTTCAATCATAATTCCTAACTTGATATCATCGGCTACTGGTACACCAGCTTCTTGCAACTTTGCCTTTTCCTCATTAAAGATATCACGAGCTGCACGGTATTCTGGCAACGTTGCCACCATTGGGAACATAATCCACAAGTCACCGTAAACGGAAGCACGCAACAAGGCACGCAACTGGGTACGGAAAATGTCATCACGATCCAATGAAATACGGATGGCACGGTAACCCAAGAATGGGTTTTCCTCTTCAGGTAGCGGCAAGTAAGGCAAGTACTTATCACCACCAATATCCATCGTACGGACCGTGACAGGCTTACCGTCCATGCCCTCAAGGACCTTCTTGTAGGCTTCGAATTGATCATCTTCAGTTGGCAATTCCTTTGAATCCATGTACAAGAATTCGGTACGGTACAAACCAATTCCTTCTGAACCGTTATCCACAACACCAGTCAAGTCCTTTGGCGTACCAATATTGGCACCCACCAAGAACTCCTTACCATCAGCTGAAATAGACTTTTCGTTCTTCAACGTTGCCCATTCTGCCTTTTGCGCAGCGTATTTTTCACCCTTGGCACTGTATTCTGTCACTTGCTCATCCGAAGGGTCAACGATTGCAATGCCGTCAAGTCCATCCAAGATGACCATGTCACCTTCTTGAATTTCGTCCGTCGCAACTTGTGATCCAACAATTGCTGGAATTTCCAACGTACGCGCCATGATAGCGGCGTGCGCTGTACGACCACCAACGTTAGTGATGAATCCCTTAACGTATTGACGGTCAAGCTGGGCTGTATCTGAAGGCGTCATGTCCTTCGCAACAATCACAACTTCTTCCTTAATCAAGGCTGGGTTTGGCAATTCCTTCCCCAACAAGTGACTTAACACACGTTTTGTCACGTCTCGAATGTCGGCGGCACGTTCAGCCATGTATGGATTGTCATCAGCCATCGCCTCAAACATACCAATATACATGTCTGTCGTTTCCTTCAACGCCGCTTCAGCGTTAACTGAGTCGCTATCGATTTTAGCAGAAATGCCCCCAAAAAGCTCAGGGTCTTCAAGCACCATAATGTGTGCTGTAAACACTTCAGCTTCTTCAGCCCCCATTGAAGTTGCTGCCTTGTCTCGAATTTGTTCCAAATCTGTCTTAGATGCTAAAAAGGCCGCTGCTACGCGGTCCTTCTCAGCTTGAACATCGTCTACTGTACGAATATCAAAAGACAAATCAGGATCAACGAGCTTATATGCTTTTGCGATTGAAACACCGTTTGATGCTGCAATACCCTTAATTTCTTTTGCCATCGCCGTCTTATCCCTCAAAGTAAATGTTCAAATAAATTTTTAACTAAAAAATTAGTCAGTTAAACCTTCTGCTGACATCGTCTCTGCAATCGCAGCCAATGCTTCAGCTTCGTCATCACCTTCTGCTGAAATCTTAACATCGGCGTTTTGACCAACACCCAATGACATAACGCCCATGATTGACTTCAAGTTAACGTCCTTACCTTGGTATGACAACGTTACGTTTGATGAGAACTTTGAAGCTGCTTGTACCAACAAAGTTGCTGGACGTGCGTGGATACCAGTTTCGGCTACAATGTGAAATTCGCGTGATTCCATGGTGATAATCTCCTCTAGATTAAAATATCTATCTTTGTATAATTTTTGACTTGGCTAAATGAGATACGCTTTCGAAATCTTTCTAACCAACTCTATGTCGTTAATTCTAGCAGGTATGAAGCATTTGCGCAAGCGCTTACATTACCTTTTCATTAGTCTTTTGTGAACTTTTTGTGAATAAGTGGAAGCGGCGATGTTTCTAATCAGCCTTATTCTTCGCCGTATATGTGACAACTCCGCCACGTGCGGCAACACCACGAATCGCGTTCTGATAAGGGTAATTACGCCAAACTTCGTAAAACGCCTTGAAGTCCCTTGCTTCCAAAACGAACTCTTCTAATTCGCCGGATCGTAATTGCTCAAGCATTTCTTCATAGTCCATAATTGACCCCTCCTGTAATAATTAACTGTTACTATTTTAACAAACTTTCATGAAAACCGATGCATTTTTAAAGAATAAAAAAACGTGTTTGTTTCAAAAACGCACACGTTCATTACTTTTCATAAGACTTTAGAATTCAAGCAACAGACTTCCGTATGTAAATCCGGCACCGAATCCCGTTAACAGAACTCGCTTACCCGTCAAATCAGTTTTCTTGTTCAGTTCATCCAAGCCAATACCAATTCCGGCTGATGACGTATTTCCATACTTTGTAATATTCGTGGCAAACTTGTTCATTGGTTGGTCAATCGCCTCAGCAATTGCTTCGATAATACGCAAGTTGGCTTGGTGTGTAATAAAGTAATCAACGTCATTTGGCGTCAAATCACGATCACCCAAGAACTTTACAATGTGATCTGGAACCAAGCGCACAACTTCTTCAAAGACTTGGCGACCTTCTTGGTGGAAGGCATCCGTCTTTGGGTAGTTTTCGGCAGAAATTTCAGTCAAAGGTTGGATACGACCAGAGTGAACGACTTCTGCGTTCCCAATGGTGTGCATTTCCTCTCCCTTTACAATACCACCTTCTTCATCAGCAACCAGCACCATTGCAGCGGCACCATCACCGAAGAATACAGTTGATGTGCGATCTGTAAAGTCCATCATCTTCGAATTAACTTCTGCTGAAATAACCAATGCGTTCTTGTAAACACCTGAACGGATAAACTTGTCTGCAGTACTCATACCAAAGACAAATCCTGAGCACGCAGTTGAAATATCGTATGCCCACGCCCCTTCAGCTTTCAGGTTACGCTGTACGAGCGCAGCCGTTGAAGGCGCTAATCCGTCCGGCGTAAACGTCGTCACAATGATTAGTTCAATATCTTCTGGCTTAAGGTCAGTTTGTGCAAGCGCCATGCGAGCTGCTTGTGTCGCCAAATCAGACGTATTCTCACCTTGCAATGAAATACGTCGCTCCTTAATACCAGTGTGTGCTTGAATCCACGCGTCGTTCGTATCCATGATTGCCGCCAAGTCATCGTTCGTAATGATATCACTTGGAACGTAGTGAGCTGAGGCAATAATCTTAGTTCCTTGCGTCATATGTGGACCCCTTTCTTTCGTATCAGCAAAAAATGCTCTTAATCATTTTACGCTATGTTACTGAATTTTGGTAATGAATTAGGTAAATAAAAAGGAACTCGCAGAAACAAGTCCCTTAATTGTTATTCAGTTACTTCAGATGTTGCCATCTTAAAGTTTTCATTGTAAGAAAAGGCGTTCTGTCCGGCAATTGCGGCATCCCCAACCGCAGTGGTAATTTGACGCAATTCCTTGTCACGAACGTCACCGATGGCAAAGATACCAGGCGCTGATGTTTCCATGCGGTCATTCGTGTTAATCCAGCCATTAGCATCTGTGATACCCAACGCTTGAACAGGTTCTGAAACAGGCGTCAATCCGACATAAATGAATACGCCGGCTGCCGCAATTTCAGAAACTTCATCAGTTTGGTTATTCCGCACACGGACACCAGTGACCTTCTTGTCATCACCAAGGATTTCTTCAACTACCGTGTTCCAAATGAAGTCGATTTTCTCATTTGCAAAGGCGCGGTCTTGCAAAATCTTTTGGGCACGCAATTTGTTACGACGGTGAACGATGGTTACCTTGTCAGCCAATCCTGCCAAGTAGGTTGCTTCTTCAACAGCAGAATCACCACCACCGACAACGATCACGTGTTGTCCACGGAAGAAGGCTCCATCACAGACGGCACAGTATGAAACCCCACGACCAGTGTACTGGTCTTCGCCAGGTACTGCTAGCTTAACGTTGGCTGCTCCCGTCGCAACAATCACTGTGTTGGCCGTATAGTCGTCCATGTCCGTTACAACATGCCAAGTCCCATCATTTTGCGCCTCAACATGCAAGACTGATCCGAAGGCGTACTCAGCACCAAATTTCGTTGACGACGCGTACATTTTTTCTGCCAACTCAGGTCCAAGAATAGACTCGAAACCTGGATAATTTTCAACTTCAGCGGTGTTATTCATCTGTCCACCATAAATGCCGCGATCAATCATCAAAACTGACATATTCGCCCGCGATGCGTATGTTGCTGCGGTCATCCCACCAGGGCCAGCCCCGAGAATTATTGTGTCATAATGTTGTGCCATTTTAACTTCCCCCTTCGTTTAGAATCGCTATATTCGGATTCTCATTAATCTTTAAGACTACAAGACCTATTCTACCGGTTCTGATGTCAAATGAAAAGGGTTACTTACAAAAATAAAGCACAATCCATTATTATGCGTCATTCTTTATCACTGAATATTACTTCCAGCTATCTTTCATCTTGTCAATTTCCGCAAAGAGCTAATCATTTTCAGCTGCCAGGCGTTCTGATTCCTCACTTGAGGCCTCCTTGCGACGTCGCCACAGCATGAAGAACAAACCACCCAAACCTGCTAACAATGTTGAAAGGACTGACGCTACTAATGGCAACTGATTTGCAGACGTATCAAACTGTGTATCTCCCAAATGCGTTGTTGCCTCATCGGCGGCATTCACCGTACCAGCTTGTACTGTCGCCCCTGTATCAAGTCCGTTGGCTGTGCTACCGTTAGCCGCTGTCGCAGCCACACGTGATGTCGCTGATGCCGTGTATGCTGCTTGGGCTTGGGCCACGTTATTTGCTATCGCCTCTGATGCAGAACTAACTGTTGATGGGCGTGCAACAGATACATCGCTAGCCTTCATTACAGATGTATCAACTGAACTTGATGAGTCTGTGCTAGCTGTCTTGTTTAATGCAGATGCATCTGAGCTGGTCTTCGTTGATGCCTCAGTAGTCACAATTATCGAATACGTTGCTGTACTTACTGCTGTATCAGTCACACTCAAAAAAACAGCTGTATCTGACGTCACATTTGCCGAGATATCAGCACTCGATGACACGGTACTGTCTAAAACTTCACTTGAAACTGACACTTCTGGCGTTGCGCTAACAGTTGCTTCTGAGCTAACTACGTCATTCACCATGTCGCAAGATGATATCTCTCGAAAATCAATTGCGCATTCATTGCGTGTATCGACAAGCAGCGTCCACAGAATCATCAACTCTGCTCAAACATACTATTACGATTTCCAGAGCCAATTGCCTTCGGTCTGATGCTTTGATGAAGTCCGCACTTTAGCGCATAACATGTCCTTTGTATACGCCGACGGCGAAACACATCAGTTAATTGAGATTCTTCCTGACCGCCTAGCTAATAACATCAAGGAACACTTTTTAGGCTACTCTCTTCAGAATCGGCGACAATTCGAATATGGCATCATCGATTTAGATGCGAACTGCGGCCAATTTGTCCGTGGTTTATTTCCTAATGCCAAAATTATTATTGATCGCTTTCACATCGTTCAGCGTGTAGCGCAAGCTCTCACGGGACAACGCGTGGCTCACCAACGTAGCATTGAGGATAAACGGTATTCTCGCGAATACGCCATCATGAAGAGTCAGTGGCGTTTGTTTATGAAGTCATACGACAAGCTGAACCAAAACACTCGCGTCTATTT
>NZ_SDGK01000020.1 GCF_004521965.1 Weissella cibaria
ACTAAATAAGCCGCCTCGAGAACCGGAAATGATTTGAACACTAGCGTGAGAGCTTCTTCTTCCGTGATATATTCGTTCAAGCCTCGCATATATTTACGATGGGTAGTTTCTAAGTTGCTGTATTTTTTGAGGAAAAGGCGCCAGCCGTTTTTCATTATTTTGTATTCACGAGAGTGCTTATCAAGTAGATGCTGAATGCCTGTGCGAATAGTGTTGATGGCACGGGTCATTAGTTGAACGATATGGAATCGATCAATGACAATTTGGGCATTAGGAAATAGTTCCGGCACGAGGGTAGCGTAGCTAGCGTTCATGTCCATGACGACGTGCGTGACTGCCTGG
>NZ_SDGK01000021.1 GCF_004521965.1 Weissella cibaria
CCCACCCCTCGTTGCCGTAGGGAATTGCCCTACTGTTATGTTCGCTATGTGAGCGTGAGATTGGCACTCACAATGCTTTTAGTTGAGATTATTTTTGAGATTTTTTTGAGATTGAGAGTGTCAGTTAGATTCATTGCAAAAGGCACCTAACCAACAAACTGATTTTCATCAGCTGCAAGCCTTTTTTACATGGTTTTACTTAGTTAAGTAGGATTACTTGTTGAAAGTTGAACCCAAAACTGAGTAGATGTAGTTGTTCAACGTAGCCTTGATAGCTTCCAAGTGACCTGACTCAACAGTAGCGAAGATTTCTTCGTTAGTCTTGTTCAAGATGTAAGCTTCGAAGTCAGCAAACGTAGCCTTGTCGTTTTCGAAGTCAGCACCGATACCAGTATCGAATGATGCGTAACGCTCCTTGTAGATGTTATCCAAGTCGTACGTCTTCAAGAATGCGATAGTCGTCTGCCCGTCAGTACCGTATTGGTGAGCGGTTGGCTCCTTTGGCTCCAACAAGAATTGACCAGTGTAACCAATTTCGTTAGCATACAACTTAGCCAACTTGAAGAACTTAGCGATGTGAGCCAACTCACGCTTCGTGTCAGTGTTCAACAATGACTCGTAACCTTCACGACCACTCCAGAATACGTATGATTCTGCGTCCAAACGCTTAGCAATTCCAATGAGTGCTTGACCTGTGCAGCTGCGTCAGCAAATGGTTTCGTAGCACCACCGGCCAAGAAACGCGTGGTCGCTCACTTGAGGAAATTGATGCTACTTTGCGTGACCGCGCTAATATGGCTGAGGACGATAGTATCGTCGCTGGTACCACACCAATCGCACACTAACCTTTAATTGCAACACCTAAATCGAGTCGGTTGATTACCGACTCGGTTTTTATTTGCTAAAATAGGTGTATTGTGTCAAAAAGGAGGAGCCGCCATGTCAGAAATCATCAAACGGATTTTTAATAATCGCGTCATTAAAACTATCATTGACGTTTCAATGCGTGTTGATATCGTGACGGCCAGTTCATCAATTGCCTACTTTGGTCTCCTATCAATTTTCCCGGCAATCATCATTATCGCAACGCTCCTGCCCTACTTTGGCTTAACCATTTCAACCGCCCTTAGTTACGTTCAAATGGCCGTTCCAACGTCAGTTTACGACTTTTCCCGTCCCATCATCGAATCGATTCTTGGTCAAAAGGGTGTCGGCGTGCTATCAGCTTCAATTATCATCACTCTGTGGTCGTTATCGCGAGTCGTCGCATCAATCCGCACGGCTCAAAACGGCATTTACGGGGTACAACCTAAAACAATTGCCATTATCGATCGCTTCATTTCAATGGCTTGGATGATCCTTGTGCTAGGGATTATGGGTATTCTACTGATCATTGCTTCAGTTGGCTCTAACATTCTTGAAGCGTTGCCCATCAGCGCTAATCTTGTGCAACAAATTGAATCCGCCAAATCACCAGTGGTCATCGGTGGCTTGTTCATTGGTGCATCACTTTTCAACTGGGTTTTGCCGGTTAAAAAGCCCCGCTTGCAATGGGCCCTCGTCGGGACAATCGTTCAAGTGGCAATTGTCATCTGGTTAACAAAGATTTTCGGTTGGTATGTCAGTTTAGCCTCACAAGCTTATACATTCTACCAAGCTTTAAGTTCGGTCATTATCCTGTTGCTTTGGATTAACTTTATTGCACTAGCCGCACTAATCGGTACCGTTGTCACCACAACCTTGGAGGAGTTATTCCCCTCGCAAAACGACAAATTGGCCGTTATTCAAACATTTGGTAAGTCCATTATCCGAAAAAACGGAAAAAAGTGAGTGATATTTATTGTTTTATTAAGCTAGTCACGTTATGATTAATAATGTTGATAAGGATAACTTGTTAACATTAGAGACAGCAACTTACTCATATTGCTAAGCTTAACCAACTCAGCAATTGTAGGTCTAACCAACCTACAACCTACTCCTTAAGAATTACCCAGTGTGATGGTCTAACCAACCATTGTTATAACACGCCTAACCAACGTGTTTTGGGAAAAAGAGTCGTCATCGGACTGACTCCGAAACCGCCTACGTCTAACCTACGTAGGCGGTTTTGTTCTGCCCAATTATCCGGTAAAATCAAAGGATACAAAGGGGAAGCATTGGGGATTTTCATTATGACAACATCGCATGAACACGCCGTGTTAGACGTGTGTGCCCGCATCGGGCGCATCTTACTAGAAAGTGGTGCTGAAACACCACGTATCGAAGAAACCGTGGAAATCATCGGTCGTACAGCCGGCGTCGCGATTTCATGCTACGTCACGTTAACGGCTGTTTTCGTATCGTTAACGAATCAGCCTGAAACACAGTTAACCAAAACAAAACTTGGTGCATTCAACTTACAAAAGGTTGATGACATCAATCAACTCTCACGTGAATTTTCAGCGGGACATGTGTCATTTGATGATATCGTAACGCGTGTTGCCGCTATCGATCAGCACGTGATCGATTTCAACTGGCCGACTAAAATTTTGGGTGCTGGGCTCGTGTCTGTCGCACCCATGCTCGTATTTATTGCCGATTGGTCAGATTTAGGCTTGGCTTTTTTCATTGGCATCGCTGGTTATTTAACTGCGCAACTCGTTGGTCGCAGAGCCACGGCCACCCCCTACGCAAAAGAAGTCGCCGGCGGCTTTGTTATTGCATTATTGGCGTGGGTCCTAGTCGCTAGTGGAGTTGGTCACCATGCTGAAAACATGATTGTCAGTGCCGTTATGCCCTTAGTGCCCGGCGTCGCATTGACGAATTCAATGCGCGAAATTATGGCCGGTCATATGATATCAGGAACGGTCCGGGCCCTTGATGCGCTCTTAATCGCGGCCGCTATCGGCGGAGGCGTGGTCTTAGCCACCACACTCCTACACTTATTCAGCACGATTTAAGGAGGGCGCATCATGACATATTTAATCCAATTCATTATTAGTTTCGCATCGACGGTTGGCTTCGGCATTATCACAAATATCCCCCGTCGCGCCCTACCAACGGCTGGTTTAACAGGCGGCGCTGCTTGGACTTGCTACATCTTCGTCCAGCACTTACATGCAAATGTCTTCCTCGCGAACATGACCGCTGCCATTATTATCGGCCTCCTCGGTAACTGGTTTGCGATTCACAAGCGGGTGCCCGTTAACATGATTTACATTCCCAGCTTAGTATCCCTGGTGCCCGGCGGGACTATCTACCTCGCAATGAAGAATTTCTCACTGGGTCATTACGCCAATGCACAAGCCGGTGTCATCACCACGGTCACGATTGCTGTTGCACTAGCAGTGGGGTTTGTTTTAGCCGAAGTTGTTGTCCGACAAATCAAGCAACACTTAAGAAGTCGTCAGCAAAACTTGCTTGCCCGGTAATTAAAAAACATATTTAAAAAGGTCGCCAATCATCCAATTCAATCGGATGATCGGCGACCTTTTATGATTAACTATGCCACTCACATGTCAACTCGTGATCATTAATCAAACCAGCTGCTTGCATGAACGAGTACACCGTGACAGAGCCGACGAATTTAAACCCATACGCCTTCATGGCTTTAGACACCTTTTTTGATAAGTCAGTTGAACTAGGCATTTGCGTATAATCAATCACGCGATTATCAATCGGTTTTTGCCGCACAAATGACCATAGCCAGGCATCAAAAGAACCATAATCACGCTGAATATGTTGGATACCCTGCGCATTCGCAATAGTCGCGGTTAATTTTTGCCGATGTCGAATAATGTCAGCATTTTGCAAAAGCCTGTCGATGTCTATCGCCGTCATTTGTGCGACCTGGTCAATATCATATTGTGCAAACGCTATGCGAAAAGCCGCCCGCTTATGCAAGACAGTCTGCCAACTGAGCCCTGCCTGATAAGTTTCTAGGCTCAACAATTCAAATAACTGCTGATCACCATGGGTCGGACGCCCCCATTCTTGATCATGATAGGCCGTCATCAAATCATCTTCGCTGTAATTTGCTACCCATGTACACCGCACTGCCATATCAATCCCCCTGCAAAATGTTAAGTTAAACTTAATTGTGAATTAAAATAAAACCGCTAACAAGCCTGTTACCGGTTTATATCGCTTTTAGTGCATGTGCAACATGCCTGCAGCACCCAAGGCAAGGACTACGATACCAACAACAATACGGTAGTATCCAAAGACCTTGAAGTCATTGTTTTTAATGTAATTCATCATGACCTTAATGGCAAAGTAAGCCACAATCCATGAAACAATAAAGCCGACAACCATAACGCCAGTTTGGGAACCTGTAAAGCCACCACCACCTAGCAAGTACTTACCCACCTTCAAAATAGTTACCCCAAACATAACTGGGATACTCATGAAGAATGAGAATTCAGCAGCGACAAAACGTGACGCACCCAAAATTAATGCTCCTAAAATAGTTGATCCTGAACGTGACGTTCCCGGTACGATTGATAGCACTTGGAACAACCCAATGAACAATGCCATCTTGTATGACATGGCATTCAAATCAGTCAAAATAGCATTCTTGTTTGCCAAGTAACGCTCCACGACAATGAATAACACACCATAAATAATCAACATTGCTGCCACAACCCAAGCATTTAGCCAGTGGGCATCCATGTAATCGTTCAAGGTCAATCCTGCAATTACAGCCGGCAAGACTCCGACAATCACCTTAAACCAAAGCGTCCATGTTTGACTCTTTTCCAAAGAAGACTTTGACGGTGAAAAAGGGTTCAACTTCTTGAAGTAAAGTTGAATAACCGCAAAAATTGCCCCTAATTGAATCGCATAATCAAACATCGCCGTGAAACTCTTTGTCCATACGGCCCCACCCGGGATATTCATGAATGACTCCGCAATAATAATGTGTCCGGTCGATGATACTGGCAAGAATTCAGTTAATCCTTCCACAATACCAATCACCAAGGACTTCAACAAATCAAGCATGTTTTGCTCCTTATTTTTAAACTTATCGCTATTACAATACCAGAAAAAAAGCGTTGCGCCTATACACGCAACGCCTTCTTTACCCCGGCTTAATTGACGTGAATATCACCATCTGTCGCAATAATACTCAAACGATCTGGCGCCGTTTCATTTCCGATAAATTGACCAGCATACTTGGTTCCTTTAACCATCACATCACCATCAGTTGTTTGCAATTGCAACCCACTGAATTGGGCTTGTGCAGCCTTAAAGTCACCATCACGTAAGGTAATTGTATTCACCCCTGTATACCGACTCGCAGTCGTCGTCACATCACCGTCGTTCACTTGCATCACACTTGCATTTAATGCCGTATGATTCAAATGTACATCACTATCAGTACCAGATAACAATAACTTGCCCAATTCACCGTTTTGCACCGTCAAATCAGAATCGCTCATGCTAATCGTTGATTGCTTAAGCACGGCATCCGTTAAGTGCACATTACCATCACGATTAGCTACCGTCATATCTGGGGTAGTCAAATTATTTAACGTAATATCACCGGCAGTTGCACTAATTTTAACCGCCTTAGCCGTCAAATCCTTTAACACAATGTCCGACCCGACTGACGTTTGCTTAAATTTATCAAACGCCTTATTTTGCGGTACGCTGATAGTAATGTGTTCCGGCCTATTTTCACCAAAGCCGACTCCCACACCATTATCGTTTTCTGTATTGTACTTAACATAAAGTGTGTTATGCCGCACCGAAACATGTAATCGAGCTGCATCACGCACACTCGACTTCACCGCATACGTATCATCGTCATTCGTCACTAACCGCACATCAATATCCTCAGTGTTAATATTGACCGACTTAAATACCGAAACTTGTTGATTCACAGTTTTTACTTGTGGCACCACAAAATGACCATCTCGCCAATTCAAGCTATTCTGACCATCGTTTGACAAGCCAACAAACATCAAAACAACACCGACCGCCGTAATCACTAGCCCCGTCAGTATCCAACGCATCATCTTAGGCATGATTCGTGCCTCCTTCTTGCTTACGTGAGAACTTACGGCCAACATACTTAACAAAGTTCATCAGGCCACCAAAGATTACGCGGACAATTGCGAATCCAATTGGCCAGGCGATGAATTGGAGACCAATTAAAATCAATCCAATCCCACCTTGGTACAAAGCCGTCTGCCAACTTGTCCCAATAATGGCGACCGCCCCAACAACCTGGAACAAACCAGTTGCTAGGAATACCAGTAGCAGCATAATCAAAAATACAGCAATCACAATAACGATAAACAAGCCCAACAAAATAAGAATCATCGCTGGGATCCATACAACGGAAGTTACCAAACCAACCAACACAACCCACAATAGGTTAAATTGTCGCCCAATTCGTTCACGGAAATGGTGCACAGGTGTTTCATTCTCTTCCAGTGCATCTTGATCCGCCACATCATCGTAACGAATTGAGTAATCCACTAATACGCGACGCGCCAATTGCTTAGGCGTACCAAATTCTCGAATCAACGTTTCGCCGGTCAAGCCCGCGTCTGACGCATATTCACGATAAAAATCCAACACATCTTCGCGTTCTTCATCAGTCAAGCCAACCAAGTGACCCTTCAGTTGCGTGAAGTAAATGTTATTTTCCATCAACCTTTTCCCCTTCTGCCGGCATCATTAAGTCGTTCACATTACGACTAAAGACCCGCCATTCTTCTTGCACACGCGCCATTTCAGTACGGCCATCGTCTGATATTTTGTAGTAGCGTCGGTTGCGTCCTTCAAAAGGTTCATCATAAGTTGTTACCCAGCCTTTTGCTTTTAAGCGTCGTAACACTGGATACATCGTTGACTCCGAAACTGAAAAGCGTTCCTGAACTTGTTTCGTCAACGCGTAGCCATATAAATCTTCCGATGACAGCAACGACAAGACTAGTCCATCCATCAGATCACTAGATAATTGCATCGCCATGGTTCATCTTCCTTTACAATACTATAACTCATATAATATAATCTAAGTATAGGGAACGCAGGGGGTTGTGTAAAGTATTTCGCTACCCCCTTTAACAATTCACTTTGGGTTCATATAGAAAGAAGGTTTTCATTATGGCAAGTAAGAAACTAACGAAGTCAAACGACAAAGTCTTTAGCGGGGTCCTCGGTGGTGTCGCTGACTATTTCAATTTTGATGCGACGCTTGTTCGCATTATCTTTGCGGCCTTGTTTTTATTCACCGGCTTTTTCCCAATGAGCATTTTGTACATCATTGCGGCCGTTGTTATGCCTGATGCCCCAACTCACCACGAATACGAGTTCAAGGATGACAGTCGCAAGGACATCACCCCAAATCGTTTTGACGACGATATTTAATAGGCTTAACGAAAAAGCACCGCATCTGTGGTGTTTTTTTGATTGGTAATATGGATGATCATCAATACTCCCCTAGAATATCTCAGGTGCTGCAATAGGAGTAGGTTGTATCCGGGGCATTCAAAAATCGGCAACATGCCGCATGGCCGGCGCTATTCAGAAAAGCCCATACAGGCCTTGAAGGCTTAGGGAGAATTATTTTCCCCGCTGAATGGCGTCCGCGCTATTCGGTTGCCGAGTTTTTGAACAAAGCCGCAGGATACAACCCACTCCTGTTGCTCGTGCGGTAGCACGACACACGACTTCAACAAAAATGAGCGTCACCGCAAATGCAGTGACGCTCATTTTTTACACTTTAAAATTTGTTTACCAGCTGAACAATCCAACCATTGCTGCTGACATCAATGATACCAGGATACCAGATACCAAAATCAATGGCACATTAGCTGCAATCAATTCGGCCTTTTCACGATTAACCAAGCTCTTGTATGAACCGATAATCATTCCCAGTGTGCCAAAGTTGGCGAAACTCGTGACGAACACCGTCAAAACAGCGCGCGCGTGAGCTGACGCAAACATACCTGAGTGGTGAGCAACTTGCTTTGATACTTCTCCCATCACCACAAATTCATTCGTTACCAACTTCGTTCCCATGTATTGCGCAATGTGGAAGGCATCATCGACGTTAAAGCCGAGAAGCCAAGCAAATGGGAACATAATGACCCCGAAAATGTTCTCCAATGATAGCCATGACAATGTCGTCAATGACAACAAGTTATCGATCAAAGAAGCCAACCCAACGAAGGCAATCACCGTGGCGACGATAATAACCGCAACCAAACCAGCCCCTTGGATCGAATCACCCAAGAACGCAAAGAATGGTTGACGCTTGTCCTTACCGTATTCGGTCGTTTCATTGTGATCCAAGACCGCGATTGTATCATCAGCTTCCGCCACTTGCGTTGGATTCAAAATCGTCGTCATCATGATAGCACTCAAGATGTTCAACGGAATCGCCGTCAACACGAATTGACCAGGCATCATCCCAACGTATGATCCAACAATGGCAGCCGTAACAGTACTCATCGACATCATAGCAACCGTCAAATTACGCTTAGCGTCCATTTGTTGCAGTTGTAACTTAGAAACGGCCAATACTTCAGTCGTTCCCAAGAACATCATTTCAACTGAGAAAAATGATTCAAACTTAGGTTGACCTGTCAAAAATGACAAACCACGACCAACCCACTTAACCAACCATGGCAAGACACCAATGTACGTCAAAATATCAAACATTGGAATAATAACCAAGATTGGCAAAACAGATGACGTCACAAAGTTCATTGTCCCTGATGCAGGCTTCACCCAATCAGGCAACGCAAAAGCGATACCATCAAAGGCCGCACTGGTTAGCCATTCAAACCCATTTGCCGCGGCTAGCACAGCATCTCGACCAATTGAAAAACTCGTAAAGAACCAAGCCAAAATTAATTGGATCACCAAGATGACACCAACCGAACGCCACTTGATGTTCTTACGATCACGTGAAAATAAATATGCCACCCCTAGAAATACAAAGATTCCGAGGATGTTCATCAACAATAGCATGTGCTACTTCTCCTTGAGGGGTTCTTACTTATGTAAAATAACTTAACAAATTAAGTGTATCAAAAGTAAGGACTTTGTAAAACGGTTAACCTCGATAATTCATTCGGTAAAACGTTTAACGTGCCAAAATTCACTAAAAAAACTGTTGCGCATATCGCACAACAGTTCCTTTTTAACTAATTTTGAAAGCCAACTGCCGTGATGTTGGTTGGTTGGTCAATATGAATTTCAGGGTGGGCCATGATATAGTCACCAATCAATTCAGCTGTCTCCAACTGCACTTCACGTACTATTTTATCCGTACTAAACATCGTGAAATTACCAGCCCCACCGGCACGGTAGTTATTCATTGCCACTTCATAGGTCGCCGCCATATCCAATGGTTGACCTTGATATGACACTGCCGTCACACGATCGCCTGCTGGTAGACTAAAGTCAAACGTATAATCAATGCCACTCCAAATATCGTAGTTGTAGTGCTGAACTTTCGGCTCAATAAACAGGGGATTAACCGTCAACGTGCCATCAGTTGCCATCGTAAAGTAACGCCCATTTACCTCCAAGGCATCCTTAATATCTTGCCCCGTCAGCGCTTCCACAACTAATGTATTGGGATAAATGTAATTAGTCATAATATCACGTAACGTGACGTCATTCGCCAAGCCACGAACTTCATCATTAAATAACGCCGTATTTGCGATAGTGGTCTGCGTTGCGTTCATTTGGACACGGTTAACCAATTCAATAAACGGGTGGCTGTGAAGGCGCGCCGCAAAATGATTGGTAATTTGCATATTGTCACCAACCGTACCGACTGCCGCATCAAGCCATTGATTCGTTTGGCTTTGCAGTGGTTCGATTAGCGCCACGATATCTGCCCGTTCTGCGGCGTCTGCCGTCTTGATAAGGCTCGCTTCCCGACCGACAACCGTCTGTTGCTCATCTAAATCAAGGGTAATTAGCCCGACGTTATCCGCCCGATAACCTGGTTGCGTCGTCGGCACACCATCTGCCACTTCGGCAATCGTTCGGTGTTGGTGACCTGTGACAAGTGCATCAACACCTGGCAAATGCAACAATTGATAACCTTGGTTTTCAGAGGTCAAGCGCTCCAGCGGCTCGCCAGTTTGCAAATCTTCCGCAAAACCACCGTGATAGGCAATCACCAGCACATCAACTTTGGGGCGTAACTCAGCGATATAGTTTTGGGCCACTTCAACCGGATCGGCAAATAATAGCCCTCGAATATTATCAGCTTGTTCCCACTTGGCTACGTATTTGGTCAACAAACCAATCACACCAATTTTAACGCCTGCCCGTTCAAAAACAGCGTACGGCTTACCAATAAATGGTTGGTGCGTTTCTGCATCAAGAACATTCGCATTCAACAATTGTGGCGTATCCGCCATCACTCGCTCCAAATAATCACGACCGTAATTAAACTCGTGATTCCCAAAGACACGGACATCATACCCGACCGCGTCGGCCAATTGTTGATAAATCCCTGCATCCTCTGGCGTTTGTTTTTCCACGTAATCCGTTAGTGGGGACCCTTGAATAAAGTCCCCATTTTCAATCGTTACAACTGCTTCGCCATGTGCCGCCCGTTCTTGCAACGTTGCAATAACAGTCGCCGCGCGCGTTAAGCCCAGTCCGTCATTTAATAATGGTCGACGAAAATCATCCGCGCGCACATAACCATGCACATCAGACGTTGAAATGATTGATACTCGCATCTCTTATATCCCCAGTCTATTTTATGTACAACAGGCTGCCAAATTAAATTCAGCAGCCTGTTTTCACTCATTTTTACTATGTTATATTCTATGCTAATTTAGCTGTTAAACCAACTTTTTGCGGAGTTGACCTGACAAGAAATCAATCACCGTGACCATGATAATGATTCCCAGCAGAATGATACCCACCTTTGGCCATTGACGTGTTTGCAACGCAAAAATCAACGGTGCTCCAATTCCACCGGCACCAACCATTCCTAAAATGGCTGCTGAACGAACCGCAATTTCGAAACGGTATAACGTATAGTTCATAAACTCTGGCATAACCGCTGGTAACGTTGCCAATGTTAACCCATCTAGCGCCGAACCACCGGCTGCGACAATCGCTTCATTCGGTCCACGATCAATGTTTTCAACCGCTTCCGAAAACAACTTCCCCAGCATACCAATCGAGTGAATCGATACTGCCAAGACACCCGCATATGCACCTGGTCCAACTGCCTTGATGAACATAATGGCCAATACAATTTCCGGGAAAACACGAATAATCGTTAAAATAACCTTACCCAATGTTGACCGTGGCGTGAAGAAGCCTTTCTTTGTGCGCGCAGCTAGAAATGCAAACGGTACTGATAAAATAGCCGAAATAAATGTTCCTAGGAAGGCAATGGCCAGTGTTTCAACCAATGCGGTTACCAAATCTTCGCCATCCCCTGTATAAACGTATGACCAATCCGGATGGAATAAGCCATGAAAAATGGCCTTCGTAATAATCAACGCTTGAGGCTTAACTGATGCTAATGGAATGCCCGAGAAGGCCCAGGCAAAAATCAAGATCACGACTGCTGTAATCACCCAAGGACGGAATCGTTGCCATGGACTTTGTTTTACTAATTGCATTAGGCCAACGCCTCCCGTAGTCGATTAGAAATACCATCCACAATAATAACCACGACTAAAATTGTCAAAATAACAATCGCTGTGCGATCGTAGCGGAATAGCGACAACGTTTGACTCAAGTACAATCCCACACCACCAGCACCTAGATACCCCAAGACTGTCGATGCTCGGACGTTAATTTCCAACGTATACAGGAAGTAACTCAAGAATTGGTTAAATACCTGCGGCACAACCGCAAAGACAATCGTTTGAAT
Organism: Weissella cibaria; assembly: GCF_004521965.1. Lineage (GTDB taxonomy): Bacteria > Bacillota > Bacilli > Lactobacillales > Lactobacillaceae > Weissella > Weissella cibaria_A. The sequence continues at coordinate 11,858 of NZ_SDGK01000021.1, forward strand.
GCTGTTTGCGCCAGCTGCCGTCAACGCTTCGATTGGTCCGTCATCAATCGTTTCAATTGCCTCGTAGAATAACTTTGAGATCATCCCAAAACTGAACACCGTCAAGGCCCCAACTCCGGCCATTGGTCCAATACCAACAATCGCCACGAACAACGCCGCTAAGAGCAAATCGGGTAACGCACGAACCAAGTTCAAAAAGAAACGGATGATACCACGCGCCACCGCGTTTTTCATGATATTACGTGCTGCTAACAAACTAAATGGTACGGCAATAATTGTCCCGAGCAACGTCCCAACCAAGGCCATTTGAATCGTTTCTAAGGTCGGCGTCACAATCGCTGACACATATGACCAATCTGGTTGCGTCATCTTAATCAAGATTTGGCAAAATTGGTCCCAACTAAAATCCGTTGAGACACCCGTCATTTGTCCTGACCCAAATAGTATCAAGATGACAAGCACGACTGTCAGTAAGCCTTTAATATGCCATTTTTGACTAAACTGACGCTCTGGTAATAATGATTCCATGACTACTCCTTGTCCCCAGCTTCAGCGTAAATACCGTCAAAGTCGCGCTCATTAACTTCAGCAATCGGCTTATCATAAACTAGCTTTCCTGCACGCAACCCCACAATGCGGGACGCATATGCCATTGCAAGTGGCACACTGTGCAAGTTAACCACCACCGTCATCCCCAAATCCCGGTTTAGATGTTGTAAATCATCCATCACCATCTTGGTCGTCTTCGGATCCAATGATGCAATGGGTTCATCGGCCAAGACAACCGTTGGTGATTGCATCATCGCCCGCGCAATTGCGACACGTTGTTGTTGGCCACCTGATAGTTCATCCGCACGCGTATAGTATTTGTCGAGCATATTCACCCTATTCAAATTTTCAGCAACCTTCTCTTTATCAGCTTTTGAAAACAAACCAAATGTACTCTTAAACGTTGAATAGTACCCAACACGACCGGCTAAAACATTTCGGGCGACTGACGCGCGCTTCACCAAATTAAAGTTTTGGAAAATCATGGCAATATTCCGTCGCAATACTCGCAATTGACTACCCTTAGCTTTGGTAATATCTGCCCCATCCAATAAAATTTCGCCATCCGTGACATCGTGCAGGCGGTTGATTGCCCGTAGCAAGGTACTTTTACCAGCCCCTGATAGACCAACAATCACCACAAATTCACCTGATGTAATATCTAAGTTAATGTGATCGAGTCCCACTGTCCTATTTGGATAAACTTTTGAAACGTCTTTTACTTGGATTGTGCCAGTTTGGCTTGCCATATTCATTCCCCTGATTGTTTTACTTAACAACTAATCAACTTGCTTAATCGTTTTAAAAAATATGTACTAAGAACGAGCTCCACCGGTTAAAACACGACCAGGAAACTCGTTCTTCATTTGTCATCACTGTTGGCCACGGCGTGACCAATCAGCTTTATTTAATTTAGACTTAGTTGATGCTTTCAACAGCATTTTGGTACTTACGAACAACGTCGAAGTTTGAATCCTTTGACTTTGCCACGCCGGCCCAGCTATAAACATCGTTCAAGACCTTCTTACCTTCAGTTGTCTTCGATACCTTAATCATCGCGTTTTGGATTGCCTTAGTATCAGTCTTTGAAATACCCTTACGCAAGGCAATGGTATCATTAGGAATCTTAGCTGTGTATGTCAAAACACGCGTGTCCTTAAAGACATCCGGGTTATCCTTCTTAACGACGTTACGTGCGTCATCAAAGACGAAAGCTGCATCTGTGTCACCGTTCATTACTGATAGCACACCCTGATCGTGACCCTTAACTGTAACCAGCTTGGCGTCCTTCACGACGTTGACACCCTTCTTCTTCAAGTCAACAACCGGGAACATGTACCCTGCATCCGACGTCGTGTCTTGCACGGCAATCTTCTTACCCTTCAAATCCTTAATAGACTTAATCTTTGAGTCCTTGTTAACCAGCACTTCGGCACGGTAGTAAGCAACAAGCTTGTCGGTATTTGAACCGTCCCCCTTCTTGTCGTTAATGCCGTAGCGTTGTGATTGCAAGATAACCTTTGCACCGTATTGCTTGTGAGCTTGTACATATGGGTCAGGTGGCAAGAATCCCATGTCAACCTTCTCTGAACCCATCGCCTCAACGACCGTGTTGTAGTCTGTTGAAATCGTTACGTGAACTGGAATACCCAATTGGGCCTTCAATAACTTCTCCAATGGCTTAGCCTTGGCTTGAATTGTGTCAGCCTGTGATGATGGAACGAACTGTACATTCAATTCCTTCAAATCAACCTTTTTGTCAGCTGCGTTAACTGACGCTGCTGGCAATGCTGTAACCAATGTTGAGGCTGCAATCGTAACTGCAGCGCCCGCAACAAGCTTTTTAAACATGTCCCCTAGTACTCCTTAGTTATCTGTTCCTAATTTTCATTACCCAAATTGGTAACCTCTTCAAAGGTTGTATTAAGGATAACAACGAACATTCTTTACGTCAATATCATATTTGTTCATTTTTTGACGTTAAACGTTTTAACAAAAACAAAAATTATGATTTTTAGTTCGTTTTATGAAATTATCTAATCCCTTCTACACTTATCAGCCTACTCGTCCAATATTTAGGCTTAATTGTGATTTCTTTTTGATTCAGTATGCGTTTAGTAAATGGTGGCTTTACAATTAAAAATTCTAAATAAGAGGTTGGCACAGAAATCTCTGTACCAACCTCTTTTAAAATTATGACAAGGCCGTCCCATTTGAGGCGATAACTTGCTTGTAACAATCAAACGACTTCTTCTTCAAGCGCTTCAAAGCACCGCTACCGCCGTTGTTCTTATCCACCTAAATCATCCTGTAACGCTTAGTCATTTGACCTGTTGAGGCCGCGACCAAATCGATCACACCCCAGGCAATATAACCCATCAGCAGTAACTGTGTCTTCAGCACCCAAACCATTTTCAACTAAGAATAATGGCTTTTGATAACGGTCATACAACTGATTCATCGTAATGCGCAAGCCAAGCGGATCGATGACCCAGCCCTAGAAAATGGACTGTGCAAGATAATGTTAATTTCATTAAATGTAATCCAGTAATTAACTAAATCACCAAATTCTTCAAAACATGTCTTCGCATAGCGGATGAAAAAAGTTATCATCTCACGACTACGCCATGAACCATAGCCGGTTACTAAGCCCATCGGTACATCAAAGTGTGCCAATGTTATCAAGACTTCCATACCATGCTCCCGGCACGTTTCGAATAGAGAGCGATAGTAGGCGACCCCCGCCGGATTAGGCGTCTCTTCATCACCATTTGGATACAAGCGACTCCATGAAACTGATGTTCGAATTCCTTCAAGCCCATTGTTGCTAGCAGGGCAATATCGTCCTTGTAATGGTGATAAAAATCAATTCCGGTATGGCTTGGATAGTACAACGTTTCGTCCAGTTCAGGTTGCGCCACTGGCCCCAACTTAACCGGCATCCGCTTGTCGCCAATTGGCAACATATCAATGTTATTCGTGCCACGACCACCTTCATGCCAAGCCCCTTCAGTTTGATTGGCAGCAATTACGCCACCCCACAAGAAATCTGCTGGTAATACAGTATTCGTCGTCATAAATCTCTACCCTCTTCTTCGTTAAACTTACGCTATTGCTGGTTCCGTGTCTGCTTCCTTATCATGGTGGAAAACTTCCATCACATGCTCCTTGAATGAAACGTGACCCGGCTCCACTGGCGCAATATCCTTAAATTGATGTGAATTTGTAATCACAACTATTGTCGTCGTTGGCAATCCGACCGCCTTGATGGCATCCAGGTCCGCTTCAAACAACTCGTCACCGACTGCAACACGATCTCCCGCTGCTACCTTAGCCGTGAATGTTTCACCATTTAATGAAACCGTATCAACACCAAGTGGCAAAATTTCCTTATAGGCAGCAGCCACGTTATTGCCAATGATTACTTGATATTGCTCCCCTGCTTCACCAAACCCATAACACCCGGAATGTTCTTCACTTTTGTATCATCGGCCTTGCTCTCATCTTTCAAAATAAAGCGCAGACGTGTCATGCCGTGCGTCAAATTCGTAACGCTTTCAGCGCCACCAACACCAGCCACAACATTGCGTGCTAACTTTTTAAAGTCTTGTGCCATGTTTTCTTACCCCTATTAGCTAAAAATCCCCGTTGGTTTATTACACATTTAATGATAACGTTTACATTCGCGCAATTATTGGGCGAATTATGAAAAAAAATGTAAACACGCATGTGCATCCGTATATTCAATTTCAGACATTTTCATGACGTTACCATGCGTCAGAAATATAAATGATCTGTAACTCCCCAATTATGCTCAGTTCAGTTTCACATGCTAACAAGTCAATTCTATTGTGGGCGCCACAATGTTGAAAGCGATTTCATTCTTTCGTTAAAGCACCATTTTTGTCTAAAAAAGAACGAGACCCCGGATTTTATCCTAGTCTCGTTCTTTTCAGTCATTATTGACCATAATAATTAGTTGTTGCTCCGGTTGTATCAGCCGTTGTGCCCGTGCCATATGCCGTGGCACCAGTCGTTGCGTCTGTATCCGTCGCTGTGCTACTGTCATCCGATTCAGAATCATCAATATCAGAAGCACCGGTGGTTACCAAGCCGTTTGCCAACAACGTTGCCGCTGTGACTTCACCACCGTACAGGTTACCAGTCTTCTTGTGCTTCAAGCCTAATGACTTGCGCAAAACATTGGTTACACGTTGCTTTTCCTTTGGTGAAATCAACTCAGAAGATCCCGAAGACAATGTCACTTCAGTTCCTTGGGCATGATCGGTCTTGATATTCTTCGCAGCACTTAAGTACTTCGAAATAATGGTCGTCATATCGCCAAAAGTCAAATCAGTCTTCGTTGAATCTGACAAGGTATCCAAAAACTTCGCATTCACAAGCTTCGTTGGATTGCTCTTTGCCTTATCAACGATTGCCTCGAGCACCATACGTTGGCGCTCTTGGCGACCGTAATCACCTTGCGGATCATCATAACGCATACGAGAGAACGCCAACGCTGCCTTACCGTCCATCTTATGGTAAGTATGTGTTACGCCATCTTGGGCCGTAAACGTATACGTTGATGAGCCCTTCTTGAAGCTAAACAAGTAGCCTGCGTCATCATGCGCCGTATAAGGGTTATACGCAAAGGTCAGCGGTGACTTTACCTTCACCCCATCAAGTTCATTAATGACCTTTTCCATACCACCCATATTAACGAGCGCATAGAAATCGATCGGTATATTTAACCAATCTTGAATGGTTTGAATAGTCGTCTTTGCCGAACCAAATTCATAAGCTGAATTTAACTTTTGTGGGAATTCATCCTCATAACCAACGGGCGCAATCACCGAATCACGTGGCAATGACATAATCGTCACCTTATCCTTCTTCGGATTAACGGTCACTAGCATCAATGAATCTGTACGCCCCTTATAGTCACGTCCCAGTTCCCCCGTATCAGTTCCCAATAATAAAATTGAGAATGGCTTACCGTCTGACAACACATCCGACACGTCGCGAGCTTTTTTCAAACCCGTGCTTTGATAAGCATCATCCACTGCGTTCTTTGTATTATTGTAGGCAATACCAAACATCACTCCCACGGCCAATACAATCACAGCTACGACTGCCAAAATTGTATTACGTACCCGCACTTTGTCGAACTTTGGCCCGTCCCCTTTGGGATTCAAATTCGGCATTCGTACCTTACTCAGCGGGTTATTAGCCACACGTTCTGCCTCTCGACGTGCAGAACGTGAATTTGGCCCATTATCCATGAGCGTCTCCTCTCTTGTCTGGTCAATAACCAGGCAATCAACCTTCTTGACTGTTTCAGTTATTTTTTTAATATTACGAGCTAGAACTTTAATGAAACTTATCGTAACCTATTCATTTTAATACAAAAAGGACGCCCCGTCAGCATATCTAGCCACGGAGCGTCTATTTCATGTCTATTTTTTAAACAGCTACCGGCGCCTTAATCGACTTAGCCGGCTTATAGCTCTCTACTTTAATATCATCCATCGTATAGTCAAAAATCGATTTTATATCTGGATTCAATACTAATTGTGGTAATTCAACCATCTCGCGTGACAACTGTTCAGTCACTTGCGCAATGTGATTAGAGTAAATATGTGCATCACCCAACGTGTGGACAAATTCACCTGCTTCGAGCCCCGTTTGTGCGGCAACCATGTGCAACAGCAGCGAATATGACGCAATGTTAAACGGCACGCCCAAGAAAATATCTGCCGAACGTTGGTACAGTTGCAAGCTCAATTTACCATCGGCCACATAAAACTGGAAAAGCGTGTGACATGGCGGCAATGCCTGTGATGGCACATCTTCAGGATTCCACGCTGTTACAATCAACCGACGTGAATTAGGATTAGTCTTAATTTGGTTGACAACATCATCAATTTGATCGATAAATCCGCCCTGTACCTTACGCCAATGACGCCATTGCGCACCATAAACATCCCCAAGTTCACCATATTGCTTAGCAAATGCATCATCCGTTAGAATTCGGTCCACAAACAATTGATGTTGTTCATCATATTGTGACTTAAACGCCTCATCAACTAATGATCGGCGCCCAAAATCAGTCATATCTGGACCCGTGTAATCTGCTGATTCGATCCAGTTCTTGAATGCCCACTCATCCCAAATATGATTATTGTGTTCCAAGAGGAAACGAATATTGGTATTTCCTTGCAAAAACCACAACAACTCACTCTTAATCAAACCAAACGGCACTCGCTTTGTTGTGAGCAGCGGGAACCCCTCCGCCATGTCAAAGCGCATCTGGCGGCCAAACAGTGAGCGCGTCCCCGTACCCGTCCGATCCCCTTTGACATGTCCTGTATTTAACACTTCCTGTGCTAAGTCCAAGTATGCTTGTTCATTCTGACTCATTAGTTCCCCTCCATTACGTACTTTTCAAAATCGACTAACTGAACATCGCCTTGCGTCAACGGCACTTGTTTCAAGGCGACATTTTTCGCCTTAATTAATGACATTGCAAATTCGTCATTATTATAATTGCGCAAATAGTTGATTTTCTTAATTCCCGCTTGTAACAAGAATTTCGTGCAGTGGACACATGGAAAATCCGTCACGTAGATTTCAGCACCCTCTGCCGCAATTCCCATCTTTGCTAATTGCATCAAAGCATTTTGTTCGGCGTGAACCGCTCGAATGCAGTGTCCATCTATCAATAAATCACCAACTTCCGTGCAGTGTGGTGTACCGGTTACTGAACCGTTATAGCCACTCGCAATGATTCGGCCATCTTTGACGATTACCGCGCCAACGTGTAGGCGTGTACAGGTACTACGCGAAGCCAGCATCGCTGCTTGCATCATAAAATACGCCGGCCACCCAATTCGTTCGTCTTTCATTATCGCAATCCCCTCTTGCTGTGTTTATAACTCAAGATTAACAGAATTTACGAACTATACAAGCTTTGAATTATTTAATAGTACGCAATTAAACACATGCCATTTGTCAAATGTTCGGCGAAACACAACACAATCAGCTACGCTAAATCCAAACGTTTGCTTTTCCGACAATTCTATCCGACCGCGTGTTGCGCTATTCGGAATTATGTTATTTTTCACCCAGAAATGCAAAAATTATCTCCAAAAATCTCATTTTACAAAATACTTGATAAAATTATTTTGTGTTGTTAATTTTCTTTTTTTGTGCTAAAATTAACGATAGGTTTGGTGTACACTTTTTGTACACCGGTTTTACGCAGCGATTTCATTTGTCGCTGGTTGTGAGGACAGCCTCACGAAAGGAGTGCCTTATGCCTGCAGCATTAGCAGAAATTAAGCAACAATTAGACGATCACATCGGCGAGCCAATTACGTTGGTTACCCACGAGAGCCGCCACCGTACGATTGAGCACGAAGCTGTGGTACGTGAAACGTTCCGTTCAGTATTCGTATTGGACTTGAAGCAAGATGGTAATGAATTCGACCGGGCTTCATTCAGTTACACGGATATCTTGACGGACAACATCGAGATCACTTTCGCCTAAAAATTAAAATCCCTGAGCGACAAAGCTTGTCGCTCAGGGATTTTTTGTTAGGTGAATTGTCAATTCAACCGGAACACTTGAGATAAATAATATTCTTTAGCCGATCTCCAGCCGAAAAGCTTTCGAGGTCGGCTATTAATTTGCTCAACCATTTGTTCAATGTATTCGTCTGAATAATCTTCGATTGCAGTCCCTTTAGGGACGTACTCACGGATTAGCCCATTTGTATTTTCGTTGGTCCCGCGTTGCCATGGAGCGTGGGGATCAGGAAAGTAAAACTGGACATCGAATTTCTTTGTTATCTCATCTTGCGCACTGAATTCATTTCCGCGGTCTGGAGTTAAAGTCTGTATCTGACTGGTTGGAAGGGAATCTAGCATTGAACCTATGATTCTCATAACATCGACGGTCTTCTTTGATGCCGCTCGTTTTGAAAGTAATATTCTGGTCTTCCTATCAACCATTGTGACCAATACTTGACCGCCTTTACGGCCAATAACAGTGTCCAGTTCCCAATCTCCAATTCGAGAGCGACAACCTGCTTCTGCAGGTCGCTCGTCAATCGTATTTGGAATTCTAATCTTACCTCGACGTTCGACATGACCTTTAGTATGTCGAGTTTTTCCTCTATGCCGAAGCGCACGAGCAATGCCCCGAGCTTTGTGACTTTTCACCGGCTGGCCCAAGTTATCTCTATAAATCGCTCGGTAGATTGTATTTGCGCTAATAATCGTATGACCTCTTGAAATCTTTAGTCGACCAGCTATCTGTTCAGGCGACCAATGTTTTTGATTGATTCCATATATAACTAGTTCTCGCAGTTCAGTGTTATCTAACTTTCGGCGTTTATGCGACTTCGTTCGAGCAAGCATGTGCTTTTGATCGGCATCCTCAGCTTCATAAGTTGAGCCAACACAGCGGGCAATCTCACGAGAGATTGTCGAAGCGCTTCTACCAATTTCTTTTGCAATGCTACGCATTGACAACCCTTCTCTGAGTAAAACTTCTATACGTCCGCGATCAAATGCGGTAAGCTGATGATAATGACTCATAATGTTTCCTCGCGTTCTGTATGTTCTAGACAAACTACATTTTACGCTGGTTCATTATGAGTCAGTTTTTATTTAGCTTAGTGTTGCACTTGAATTGTAAATTCAAGTATCAAAAAACGAGGTCGAAAGATTTCCCCTCGCACGTGATAATTCATTTAACTGCAGCAATCCGATCATCAAAATCCAGCGCTAGCAATCCACGATCGATCATCCCTTCGACAATATCTTCGTTTTGTTCTCCTGGATATTGCACCTCTAACTCATCTTGATACGTATCCACACAGGTATCTTCGAACGCACCACGTCTATCCTCTTTATATCCTGTTTGAATGATACCATCCTTTTAACCCGCAATAAACCTGTCCAAATCCTCACTCAAACGTGTTTCTGCTGCAGTTTATGACGGCAAACTCGCAGCACGGCTCGTCGCCGTTGAATCGCTCGCACCGCCTGCAGATGATGAACTTGTTGATTTAGCCGATTTTGAATAGCTCTTAGCTAAGCTCGCTTCATATCGACGTCCAAATCGTTATTCTTTATGATCGTTGTAAGCCGCCATTCCCACACTAACCATCCACTTCTTCATCAGCAGATCTCCCTTTCTTCATTAGCACTAACGTTACCACGGAGATATGTACAAACAAGCGCTCCACAATCGAAAACATTATGGCTTAAAGTTGGACAATATCAGTATATTCAGGTAAACGGCCATGCCCATCTACCACAAAGGCAAAGATACATTTGCCGCGGGTAAAAAAAGAGCGACTCAGCTTTTGCTGAGTCGCTCTTTTAAGGTTGTTACTAAAAGCGTTGTGCTA
>NZ_SDGK01000099.1 GCF_004521965.1 Weissella cibaria
GGTTTCTTAGAGCATGTCACTAAGTATGGATATACAGATGACATCGAGATTTATCTACCAACTACAAACGGCTATGACAATCGACTCATCGTTAAGAAGCAACGATTCCACTGCGATAGCTGCAATACAAAGTTCAACGCGAAGTCACACGATTTACTCGACAATTCTAAATTCTCTCGTCCATTAGTAAATCAGATTATCGCCATGTCACAAGATGATATCTCTCAAAAATCAATTGCGCGTTCATTGCGTGTATCAACGAGCAGCGTCCACAGAATCATCAACTCTGATCAAACATACTATTACGATTTCCAGCGCCAATTGCCTTCGGTCTTATGCTTTGATGAAGTCCGCACTTCAGCGCACAACATGTCCTTTGTGTACGCCGACGGCGAAGCACATCAGTTAATTGAGATTCTTCCTGACCGCCTATCTAAGAACATCAAAGAACACTTTTTAGGCTACTCTCTTCAGAATCGTCGACAAGTCGAATATGTCATCATCGATTTAAATGCGAACTACGGCCAATTTGTCCGTGGTTTATTTCCTAATGCCAAAATTATTATCGATCGCTTTCACATCGTTCAGCGCGTAGCGCAAGCTCTCACGGGACAACGCGTGGCTGACCAGCGCAGCATTGAGGATA
>NZ_SDGK01000022.1 GCF_004521965.1 Weissella cibaria
GCTAGTGCTCCAGCCTTCCAAGCTGGGAATGCGGGTTCGATTCCCGTCGTCCGCTTCTCTAAAGTAGCAATCGTTGGGTGCTATTTTTTAATGGTTAAAAATCTTTGTAAAGTTAGTTTACAAAGATTTTTTTGTGATATAATGGATTATTGTAAAAAAGAGAAATAGGTAAGGATCGATATTCCATGAAAATTAAAGGCTTAACGCCCATCTTGTTTATTTTATTGATTATTTTGTTTGTTACTGGTCACGCAGACTTTTTGGAAGGTCCATTGACTAGCTTTATGCACATGTCAGAAGACTGGATTGGTGGTACGAATGCAGTTGGTTGGTCAATTGTTATTTTGACATTTGTGGTGCGTTTGATTTTGTTGCCAATGATGATTCACCAACAACGTGGCGCAACTATTCAGCAAGAAAAGATGCGTTTGTTGCAACCACAGATGAGCAAGATTCAAGAAGCACAGAAGGCAGCACAAACACAAGAAGAAAAGATGTTGGCATCACAAGCTATGATGGCAGTTTACCGTGAGAACGGTGTTTCAATGCTTGGTGGTATGAATTTTGCCACATTGATTATTCAATGGCCTGTCTTTATGGGATTGTACGCTGCTATTAAGAATTCACACGAAATTGCACACGCTACTTACTTTGGCATTAACTTAGGATCACAATCGCCTGTGTTAGCAATTGCCACGGCTGTTGCCTATGGTGTTCAAGCGTACTTGTCGTTGATTGGTATTCCTGCTGAACAAAAGAAGCAGATGCAATCAATGATGTTAATGATGCCGATCATGATGTTGATTATGACTTGGGTTACTAACGGTGGTATTGCGTTGTACTTCTTTGTTGGTGCATTGGTTATGATTATTCAAACCTTGATTATCATTGTTTGGCGGCCAAAGCTGCGCGCACAAGTTGCTGAAACGTTCGTCGTAAAGGATGTCGTTGATGATGCGTTGGCTGGGCGCTTGCAATCGGAGCCAACAGGCCCATTCGCTGAAGCCATGAAGGCAGCACAAGCGCAACAACAAGGGACAGAACGCAAAGATATTACAGGTAATGTCAGCGAAAGCGATACTGATTCATCAAAGTCAAACGGTCGTAATGCTGGTAAACAAAAGCGTTAATTAAAATTTTTAATTCTAAAAAGAGGCTGGGACAAAACTCAGTTCAATATTTTGAATAAAATCAGGCGCAAACCCATGATATACATGGGTTTG
>NZ_SDGK01000002.1 GCF_004521965.1 Weissella cibaria
GTCGCGTTGCGACGACACATGGGTGTGGGGGATTGACTTCGACAAAGAATACAGGTGGGAAACTCCGCCGGAGCGAGAACCGGCTAGCACCCAAATAATTGTGCTAGGGGTCTGGCTCCTATCGCCTTATCTAACCGGCGGTCGGCCAAACCTGTGAGTTCCCCCACCTGGCATCGCCATGCCAACCTCCCATACCCATGCCGGCAGCCAAGATATTCTCTGTTTGTTTGATAGCACGACACACCCCTCCAAACGTCTGACACCACTCACGCCAACTTAAAAACGAGGTCTAACCACATCGGTCAGACCTCGTTCTGCTATTTATTCTGGTAATGTAACCGTCACTTCAGCCGGCTTAGTTTCAACCAAGACATTACCGTTGTAAACAGAGTACAACAGTTCGGCGCGTTCGTTCAAAGCGTCGTACCAGTTCTTGGCGTTGAAAATTAAGAAGTTCGCTGGCTTGCCGACTTCAATGCCATAACTGTCTTGCACTTGCATCGTACGCGCACCATTCTTGGTAATAAAGCGGTATGAATTCATGATTTCGGTGTAACCCATAATCTGCGTTGCATGCAGTCCCATGTGTAAAACATCCATCATGTTACCGTTACCCATTGGGTACCAAGGATCCTTAATATCATCTTCACCAAAGGCCACGTTAATACCCTCAGCGTCCAACTCCTTCACACGCGTCAAACCGCGACGCTTTGGATATGTATCAAAGCGCCCACCTAGGTACATGTTAATCAGTGGGTTTGAGACAAAATTGATATCGGCCATCTTCAACAAGCGCATCAACTTATAAACATAGGCGTCATTGTATGACCCCATCGCTGTGGTGTGAGAAGCCGTCACCTTTTCCTTGAGGCCCGTTTCAAGTGCCAACGCCGCCATCGTTTCCAAACCACGTGAAGCTGGGTCATCGATTTCATCCGTGTGGGCATCAACCAACAAGCCATACTTTAGGGCCACTTCAAAGGCAAAATGCAATGAGTCAACTGAGTATTCACGGGTGAATTCAAAGTGCGGAATCGCCCCAATTGCATCAACACCCATTTCAGCGGCCTTGATCATCAATTCTTTACCACCTGGGAATGACAAAATGCCTTCTTGTGGAAATGCCACCAGTTGCAATGTCATCCATGGCTTTACTTCTTCACGAACTTCCAACAATGCCTTTAAGGCAGTCAGACGAGGGTCTGTCACGTCGACGTGTGAACGCACAAATTGCAAACCATGCGCTGCTTGAACACGCAACGCTTGGACAGCTCGTTGCTTCACATCTTCATGTGACAACGTTGCCTTGCGGTCAGACCAGATGCGAATCCCGTCAAACAAGGTCCCTGTTTCATTCCATTCTGGGTCACCGGCCGTCATGGTTGAATCCAAGTGAACGTGGGGGTCTACAAATGGTGGCACCATCAACTTACCGGCTGCGTCAATCACTTGCTCATCAGCCACTGCTTCTAAATGATTGGCAATGGCGACAAACTTGCCATCAATCACGCGGACATCTTGGGCTTGGTCCGCATTTTCAATAAATACTTGCTTAATCAGCATTTTTCTTCCCCAATTAATTCATGTTGTTAACGTTCAGTAGAGTATACCATATCGGACACCTGCCTCGACAGTCATTTCACAAATGATTCCTTGCATTCACCTAGTAATTCGGACACAATATGGGATAAAGGGGGAAATATCTTATGTTAAATATTGCTTACGTCGGTTTTGGTAAGAGTACCAACCGCTATCACATTCCCTACCTAATGCAACGGCAAGACAAGTTCCGGATTACTCGGGTTGTGACGCCAACACTTGGCAAGCGCCCTACCGAACAAAAGGCGCTCGAAGCAACAGGTACTATTTTCTCAACTGATTTAAACGACATTCTTACTGATGACACCATCGATTTGGTCGTGGTTGTAACACCCGCTCCGGCACACTATATCAACGCACGACAATTGCTTTTGGCCGGTAAAAATGTGATTGTCGACAAGCCGATGGTTGAAAACTTGACCCAGGCGCAAGAACTAGTTGATATCGCCCGCGAACGCAACTTATTCTTCATGCCTTTCCAAAATCGACGCTTCGATAGTGACTTTTTAACGTTGCAACACGTCTTAGATGCCGGCTATGTGGGCCGACCGGTCGAATTGGAAGTGCATATGGATCACTACCGACCTAACAGTGCGACAACCACTGGCGGTCCCATCGACGGAGCTTGGTACGGTCACGGTGTCCACTTGGTTGACCAAATGATTGCCTTGTTTGGTAAGCCAACGAGTGTAACCTATGACTTGCGGGCAACTCGCGAACTCGGCGCTAAAATCGATGACCAATTCGAAGTGAATTTCCACTACCCAGATGCCTTCAAGACCACTGTCCAAGCAACTGAACTTGCGACGGTCGCTTACCCTAAGTGGGTGCTGCATGGCACCACCGGGACATACATTAAGTACAACATCGATCAGCAAGAATACGACTTGAAAGTCGGCATCTTGCCAGGAATGCCAGGCTTTGGGGATGATGCACCTCAAGACTATGGCCAATTAACCTACTTCAACCAAAGTGGTGATCGTATTGAAAAGGTCATCCCCACCATTCACGGTGACTACGGCCGTATTTACGACGCAGCCTATGACAGTATCGTGAATGACGCACCGAAGTTGATTTCTGACAGTCAAATGCTAGCTGTTATTGAAATTTTGCAGGCAGGGTTCAACGAACCAGCGCCACATATCGTCCAATTCTAACGGCAAAAAAGCACTCCGCAACATAATGCGAAGTGCTTTTATTTTTAATACCAGTTATTTTGTGCGCGGAAATTAATCGCATTGTCGATTGAACCGTAACGATCGTTGATGTAGTTTAACATCCCCGTCGTTTGGGTTTCAACTGAACCGGTACCCCAAGCATTCTTAGTTTGTCCAAGACCTAAGTAGCCGTTTGGTGAAACCACATCTGGGTTACCACCTGATTCAGGCAAAACGATATTATTCCAAAGCGCATCAGTTCCACCAGCTGCGATAAATTGATCGTAAACTGATTGCGTTGCGGCTGTTGTATCAGCTGTTGCTGTTTGAACGGGTGCTACTGCCGTAGTGTCAGTATCCGCTGACGTCGTATCTGAAGTTGCAACGGGTGTCGTCGTATCAACTGTTGCTGATGCATTAACACTCGTTAATTGTGCAACGGCATCTGAAACGGCTGCTTGTTGGACAGGCGTTGCACTTGCCAAAGTCGTCTTAGTTGCAGCCGTTGATGTCACATCTGAACTAGCCACAGCAGTCGTCGTGTCGTCAGTAGCTACAGCACTATCAACCGTCGTATCGTTTGTGTCAGCTGAAGAGGCCGCAGTCGCAACCAATGAGGCAGCACTAGCTGTTGACTCTTCAGTTGCAGCAGAGCTTGCCACAACAACTGGCGTTACTGACGCCCCAGCTGTGGGCACAACTAGCACTTGTCCAATTGATAACATTGCCAAATCCAAAGTTGGATTAGCAGCCGTCAAAGCAGCCACGGTCACACCATTGGCGGCTGCAATGCTTGAAAGCGTATCACCATCGACCACCGTGTAAGTATCCGATGTCGCCGTTGACTTAGGTGCTGTTGATGTCATTTGCTCCAACGCTGCAGATTCGGCGGGCGTTACTGGCGCTGCTGACACACTTGCAGCACGCTTTTCAGACGCTGATGATGCCACAACTGATGTCAAAACATCGGATGCTGAACTAGCAGCTACCGTTTGTGCAGTCGTTGCCGACTTAACAGCCTTAGTTGACGTTGCTGATTCTGACGTTGCTTCTGATGAAGTGGCAACGGTCACTACTGGTGCTGTTTCATCAGAACTAAAGGCCACTTGCATCTCTGATGCAGGCATCGTTGCCTTTGGTGCTGCAGCATGATTAGCCGGCGTCGTCCGTTGCGGCATCGCTGCCCCAGCGCGCCTCACAATCTTACGAGCCACGTCTGACGTTGTGGTTACACCACGGCCTCCTGTTGATTTGTTGCTTTGTAGCAAACTAGACAAAACGGGGATTTTTGTCTCAGCGGTAATATCGCTTTGCTTCTTAACGGCGTGCTTAATAGCATCCATGTGTGCGACCCCACTCACACCCATAGCTCCTGCGACTGCTGCAATCACACCTGCTTTTGTCTTTTTATTCATATATACCTTTTCCTAACTTATAAAATACACCCTCTTACTTACATCAAGTATATGACGAATATCATTTTTAGTGAAGCCCTATTTCCGAGGTTTGGGATTCAGCTTAAAGCCATAAAAGGTACTGCCCTTGTATGTTTGCTTGGCCAACTTCCCTACTGCCGTGTAATCTTTGCCACGTTTTGATTTAGCCGCAAAACTAACTTCTTTGCCAGCCAACAATTTCGCGAGCTCATCATCGGTAAATTTATGCCCGCTCCATTCTTTGGCAAACGTGATTTCTTCACCGTTGAAAGTGCCAGTTGTTTTCTCGCTAACCTTACGCACGGTCTTTGGTTTTGGTACCCCCAATGTTGCTTGCAACGCCTTAGCATTCGCCACCATAATCGGCATATCGTGATCAACCACCTGAGTCACTGATTCCAGCAGCTTGTCCATTGTCATTTTAAATTTGCCCACTTCGTCCATCATTTCAAACAGACGTTTGGTAATCTTTGGCGACGCAATCCAAGTCCCCTTCACCATGACCGCTGACACATTACCTGTTTCCGTTAGCGTCAACTTACCGCGAGCCTCACGCAACATCGCTTTTTGACCCTTACCCATGTCGGATAGTGTCGACACACGTGTTGCACCGGTACCAACATTATGCTTTTCCAAGTACGCCATAATCCACTTCGTCGTGGGTTGCTGTGGCTTCTTGTTGGCACCCTCATGAATGTACGGGTCCGCCATTGGCCCCAAGGCACCCGCATTTTCATTCTCATCGTCATCATCAACACGCGTAGCGGCAAATGAATCATAAACCAACTTAAAGTTCAGTTGAATTGGCACATTGAAAGTCGTTTTAAAGCTTGGGTAATCAGCCAAATCGGCCGTCACGTGGTCGTACACGTAGTCTTCTGCCAGCATCGCCAAGTAGTTCTTCGCCAGAACTTCATAAATCGCCATCGCGCTGTCGCCGTACTTTTTCAGACTTTGTACATCAGCTGGCACATTTACACCTGGCCGGTTCGCCCCGTGGGATCCTTGTGGCTTCACGTGCGTAGCCCGCGGTTGCCGGTGTGTCAACAAACCAGTATCAACCCCTACCAACCTGGCAATCCGGTCAACCAATGGCAATAGTTCATTAAATTGCTCCGGGGTAACCGTCTTATCTTCAGTACGGGGGTATGACACCACTTGTGCTTCGTACATTCTTTGATAAGTTGCCAACACTTCCTTTGACGCATACCCGCGCGGTGCCAACACTGCCGCTAACCCCGCCAAATCTAGCAAACGCCCTGGTGCCTGGGTTCGAGTTTGGTGCTTTTCGTGTGCCACCGCACTACTGTGATACTTGGCCATATCTTGTTCAGCCGCGGCCTTATTCGGAAATCGCCACGGTATCACGTCGCCATCTTTTGTCACACGACCAAACACGTGACCAGCCAGGTCTTTGAACTTCACCTCATAAAAGGGGCTTCGAACATAGTTTTTAATCGCTTCCAGTTGTTCATAGATTTTCCAAACGATGACCGACTTCAACCGGCCTTCGCGGGCGACGACCTTATAACCCGCCTTCTTGGCGGATGTCGTCGCAATGCGCGTTAATTGCATCGACATAAAGTCCCAACGGTTACGGCTTTCACCTTTCAAGTAAGCACCGTGTTGCCACTTATCTGTCACATCCGTTAATTGCCGCATCGCCGCCTTAATACTCTTAGGTGATTCATCCATAAAATTGGCGCGCAAAACCTGGCCACGCCAACCAATGGCATCAATTGCTTCCCACGCCAATAAATCACCTTCACCAGATGGATCCGTGTCAGTCGCAATAACCAAGGCATCATACCCCTTATTCGACTCCGCCTTGATGTCATCCACAATCTTCTTCGTGGATTCCGACTTACCCGTTCGCAAATTGCGATTACGAATGTACGTCCGCTGCCACTTGAAGTCACTAATCTGCCAAGGCATGTGCTTAAGCGTCCATGACTTGTAGGCCTTTTGCAACTCATCTGGCACCATTTCTTCTGGTTCTTTCAACGTCATGATGTGGCCACGGAGGTTAGTAATGTTAAAGTTATTGCCTTCAAACTGGCCGACCTTCCCGCCAAGTGCTTTGACGAAATTTTGGGCAGCAGATGGTTTCTCAGTAATAATTAAATAGTTCGCCATAAGTCCCTCGCTTAATTGTCATCCTTTGTTTTCGCTAAAACTTTATTATAGACGAAAAAAGGCACCCCGCTGATTTGTAAGCGGGTTGCCTTAATATTTTCTATTACTTTTTAAATAGCTTAGCAGCGATGTAGTAAATGACGCCCGTCAATGCCATCGCTACGAACGTCACACCAATTGTTTGGCTAATAATATCAACTGACTTCAAACCGAAGTACAAGGCAATACCAATCAACCAAGCACCAATGGCCAACCAATTCAAACCACCATTGTACCAGTACTTACCGTCAACCTTCGTGAATTCTGACAACTCATATTGTCCCTTACGAATAAAGAAGAAATCCACCAGGAAGACTGCAATTTCAGGACCTAAGAACATGCCGATGTAATCCAAGAATAAAATGAAGGCATCCAAGAAAGTGGCAAACCACAATGGAATGAATGACACCAAAGTTGCACCAATCGTGACAATCCACAAAGCAGGTGTCAACTTTAACTTATGCCACATGTTGGTCAAAGCTGACCCAGCCGCCATCAAGTTAACTGCATTCGCTGTTGTTGACGTAATCACAATAACTAACAAGGCGATAATCCCCAAGCCCAGCTTTGAAGCAATCGTTGATGGATCTGAATCATTTGGATCAAAAGCATTGTTCATCAAGGCCGTTGCAATTGTTGCCGTCAAGCCAATGAAAGCAAACCAGAACAACCCAATATTAGCACCCAAGAATGACCACCCCGTTGCCCCTGACTTATGCTTCGTGAAACGTGAGAAGTCAGATGATGCGGTTACCCAGGCCAAGTTAAAGGCAGCCAAGATATCGATTGCAGCCCCTGATGAAATGCGCACCTCTGCTGGCGGCGTCCAGGCGAAGATATCCGCTAGTGACACGTGTTGGAAGACTACAATCGATTCCCAAATCACGAAAATTGCAACCAAGATAATCCCGAGACGTTCAATCATACGGACCGAGCGCTCACCCAATGAAATTGATGCCAAGTGCAACAATGACATGATGACAATCCCGATGACTAAGCCAGCTTTGCCGCCTGCAGTGTAGGCTTGCCAGCCAAACAAATCCTTGAAGATCACCGAAATTGAAATGGCAGCAATAAACGTATTTGCGGCAGCCCACCCAATAAATTGCACGATGTTAATAATTGATGGTAAGAATGACCCACGCAAACCGAATGATGCACGCGTCAAGGTCATCATTGGCACCCCCGTCGTAAAGCCCATAAACGAAGCAAGTGCTAATAAGGTATATGACACCAATCCTGAAATAATCATGGTCGTCGACGCAGTGTACATTCCCGCTGCGGCAATCACACCACCGATGTACCACGTCCCGTTGTTGGCATTGGCACCAACCCAAGTTGCAAACATATCCCAGTTTGACATTGTGCGCTTGTCAGTTGAAATTGCTTCAACTTGACCAAACTGCTTTTCCATATTCCCTCCTTGCACCTAGGTATAAGGTAAACAAAAAGGGCCACTCCGTTACAAAAATGTACAGAGCGGCCCACTAATAGTCTACAGTTATCCTAAGTGACGCGCTCTTTGGCCAGTTCTCTGACTGACGGTTAAAAGAACTATTTATAATTTTCAACTTGGTCTACTATACCGACCTTGGTTAACAGCGTCAACCGTTTAAAAAGGAAGTAAAAGATTCGTAAAACGTTTAACGTCGCGTCACCAGCACGGTAACGCGACGTTAACTAATTTTTGTTAAATATGACCCGTAATGATACCAAGTATCGCTAGTAGCATCACTACGAATGAACCCAGCGTACCAATCAACGCGACCCAGGTAATCCCACTTGGGACCTTCCAAGCGTTTACGCCGTCGTAATCACGCCATGTTTTACGCCCTTGGGAGGTGACAAACACGATAATGGCGAGTACCGATAAGACGCCTTGACCAATCACACTTAGGACCTGTGGTAGTCCGGTTGGCACAACCGAAAACAATGTGTAGTTTGTGACGGCAGCCAAGCAAACGACAATCGCTAATAATGCAGATGCCATCTCAAGTTCCCCTTTTCATTTCAATATTGTTACATCTATTGTAACGGGCCTCACACGTCTGCGCACGCTAAAAAGCCAAATAACTTAAAAAGGTTACCGTTTTGCTTAATTCCCCATTGGCGCTTCAATGCCGGCTGATAACTGAATATCATGCTCTGCCAAAATACGGATGATTTTCATATTAATATCAGCTCGTGTCCCAGCCCAGTCGGCGTCTGGCAACATCTTAAACTGTGCGACCGCCATAAACTCATGTCCCCGTGTCGTCACGGAATTGATGTACGCCTTTTGCGTATCAGCCGCAAATCGGTCATCCGCGGCCAACATTGTTTCCACATCAGCCATCGCTGCCATCATATCCGTCGTCTTAGTCGCAATGTCTAAGTAGAACGTCAACGTTAACTTACGGGTCTCCATGCGTGACCAATTCGTGATCGGTTCATTTGATAACGTCGCATTCGGCACAATCACCAAAGCACCATCAAATGTCCGCACGAGCGTTGATCGGAATGTAATGTCTTCCGCGATTCCCTCAACCGACGGTGACGCAATCCAGTCACCGATTTGGAAAGGCTTTTCAGTAATGATGATAATCCCACCTAACAAGTTCTTGATTGGATCTTGAGCGGCCATCGAAACAGCCAATCCAACCAACCCCAGTCCAGCAAACACCCCATTTACATTAATGCCCCAGTCAGACAAAATCATCGTCACCGTTAAGGCCATGACGACAAATTGCAGGATGCGGGTCAAGAATGGCATCACAATCGAATCAATCTCCATGTGCACACGTTCGCCCAAGTGCGCCAATAACGTTGTCAATGAACCCATCAACGTATACAGCCCATAACCGATACTAAAAATTAGAATCGAGCGATAAACTTGTATTGCAAATGTAATTAGCAAATGTGGGGCATGCGCCGTGTGCAATGCCAACAGCAACCCTGAAAACAGTACGACAACACGCGCTGGATTTTCAAACGCCATCAAGACGTCAATCCAGGCTTCAAAGCGCTTCGGAATCCGCTTCTCAATAAAGTGGAAAATGCCTCGAACGACACCACGAATCAACAAAAATGACACAATGACGATCAGTACGGCCAAGCCCAATGATTGCCAATCAAAGCTGTGCGCTAACCAGCGTTCAAACAACTTCATGTTTCTCTCCTCTGTTTAAAATACTATTTTACTAATCTCAAATAATTACAGTTTTCAAGTATAACAAAGAACGCACGGTCGAATGGCTGTGCGTTCTAGGTCTTTATCAAGTTTTTACTTCTTGTTTCTTAGCTAACTGTTGCAGCTCATGCAACGTCGTCTTGCCACCATTTAAGCCCGTCGTTCGTTGCCCATTGTGCACGTACGTCACGTATGGCAAGTTCGTCACCTCAAGACTATCGCGGAAAGATTTCTTCAGCCTGTAAGCCCCAGTATCGAAGTAGTATACTTCATGATACTTAGCGAGTTGCTTAATCACTGGCGATAACTTGCGACTTCCTGGGGACGCCGCTGTACCAATATAAATGTAATAATCACCACGCGACCGGTCGTTGACAACAGCGCCCAATTCATTTTCAGCAATTGCCGTTGTCCGCTTTAAGTTGTTGCGATAATCACTTTGTGTGACCAATGAAATCCGATTTTCATGGCGTTTCACTTGCCAACTCACTAATGAGCCAATCACGACTAACGCCAAGAAGACACCGTTTACTGTGATATAAACGGTTCTCAACTTAGGTAATAGCTCATCCGCTAGAATGTTAGTCAGGCCCATCAACAACAAGCCCCAGAATACATTCACACCAAAGCCGAACAGGTGGTTAACCACCGCCCAAATGTATTCCAACACAAGGATGATAATTAAGCCGTATATCCACACCTTTCTTTTCTCATCACAATAACTCCTAAACATACTAATTTATAGTATATGGGAGCTTACCAACTCTGCCCAGCTTTCAGCGTATTCCTCATAAGAAATTTAAAAAAGGCGCAGGCCGAAGTCGGTTTGCGCCCTTAGTTTTTCAGTACCCTAACGCGTTATAAATGCTGTGATCTTTGTATTTTGTTGTTCAGGTGCGAAGAAGTCATCGGCGCGTTCAAACGCTTGGACCCGTCCATCTGCCAGTAATAGTACATCATCCGAAATATCACGTGCAAACGCAATATCGTGTGTCACTAAGATAATCATCCGATTAGGTAACTTGGCTACCTCAGTCATCATATCCGTCACCTCTCGAATCGATTCCGGGTTCAACGCTGAGGTCGGCTCATCAAACAACAGCACAGGCGCTTCGGTAAAATTAAGGCTCGTAAAATGCCAATACGTTGTTTCCGACCACCGGATAGTGAACTGGGGTATTGTGTCGCGACCCCAGCCAAATTAAATTTTTCCAGTAACGCCTTCGATTGTTGACCAGTTAGGTAAAGCGGCGAGGCAGCATTATCTAGTGCCGTCAAATTCGCAAAGAAGTTAAAGTGTTGAAACACCATCGCTGTTTGACCAGCTAAATCCGGCACATTGCCAGTCGTAACCGGTTGTAGGCCGTTCAACGTTCGAACCAACGTTGACTTGCCGCCGAGGATGGTTAGTACTTGTGCGGTGGGGATGTCAAACGACACCTCATGCAACACTTCCCTGGTTACATGCTTTTTATTCATTGGCACCGTCACAACTAACTGCTTAACTACCATCGTCATGCTGCTACCCTCCTACATGTACCGACGATAATAGCGTTCATAGTGATCAGCAACTTGCAAAACAAGGAATATTGTTTTTTGTGTGAAATTTAGGCAATTTGATCAATGTCTAAATCAGTATTGAATTCGCACCATCAGTAGCCCGATAATTAGAGAAAGCATCATTCATTAAGAGGGGGAATTACAATGACTGATATGACTAAATTAGCACGTCTATTCCAGCGGGCCTTGGTTTCTGTAATGGTTGTCTGTTAATTCAAGAAATCATTCACGGCAGCACATCCTGTTATGGGGCCGCCTTTCAACTTATCTTGGCAGATGCTTTACTGTCATGCGTCGCAGTAGCAACATTCGCATTTACTGGCTGGTTGCATCTGTGGCGTTGGTCACGGCTGTCGTGAATGTTGCTCATTTGTTATAGACGTACCAATAAAATTCTAAGAGAAGGAACACACATGTTTTATAAAAACCACCGTGCAGATACCCAATATGGTAACCACTACAAAAGTTAAAGAAACTGAAACGACTATTAAATACTACTATTACGTCAAAAATCACAAATAAAACCCGACAGATATCGGGCGCATCGTCTTTAAAAAGCTGGTGGCGCAACAACTCGGAGCGCCGAAAATAATCCTCGTGAAATTCACCTAACACATGCGACATGTTGACATACTTTGCCGGCTAACTGAACCGGTTTTGCCATTTCATAGCATTGTATGTCGTTGTATTTTTACTTTTTTTGTCGCTTTTAGCCATTTCTCCTAGTAATATAAGTGTGTAGAAAAAGCCCCGTTAGTGGTCGGACACTAACAGGGATGACAATTTCCAAGAGCTTTTAGTGACTAGATATCTTCGTTTTCGGACGTGGATGTTTTTCTTTTGTCTCGCTATTCACTCGTTTAACATCAACGTAACCGCTGACAATCGCACGAATGATTTTAGGTAACATCAGATTAACACCACGAGCACCGCAAAGATGCTACTTGCTGCCCAGTGAACCACTCTAAACTCCCAGATAATCTTTGAAACATTTTATATGTCCTCCCTGTTCCAAGAAAAATTGTAGAGAGAACAGTGACGCCATGTATTGCAGAAACTTGCCGCGGCTTCAACGGGTAATTAAGCCGCTCTACCACATAGACTATGTATGCCCGACTAACGACTCACTGTAAACGATTATCACGAATACTTGTATAAAATAAAAAACGCCTTACAATCATGTAAGACGACATAAGGCAGGCAGCCACAATATTAAATTTAATTATGCTATTTATACCGTTACTCCTTGGCCGAGAAACGGTATTTTTTATTGTCTCAACCCATAAAAAAGAGGGGCACATTTTTGGGCGCAACTAATACAAATCCGTACATTTCAGTACAAAATAGTTACGACCCTTTTGCGACCCAATCACTTATTTATCAAGGAAAGCGTCGGTATACCAACGTTTTCAACCTTAAATATGGAGCCGAGGGGAGTTGAACCCCTGTCCTACCATCTCGTAACTAACACATCTACGTTCATAGCTGAATAATTTAAATCTCGTCTAGTGCACGCCATTCCGCGCGGCGATCAGTTAGACCAGCCTGATTATCCTCTTCATACCTGCCCCAGGCAGAGACAAATATGCGCAGATTGCTTCATTTTAAAACCTAGCTTAACCCACAATCAAAGCTATGCATAGGCAACGCAGGCTGTTTTTTAGGCAGCTACTGCGTAAGTGTTTTGTGAATTGTTTGCAGTTAATTCTTCTGAGTGGATTATAGGGCCACAACCCCTAAACGCAGTATTAGCACGAACAATGCCAGTCGATTCCGTAACGGCCCCGTTAATGTACGGCTTCCGTACTTAATTATTATAACAAGCTCTCATAACATTCACAAATAAATAGAGAAGTTGTGCTTGTTTTTGTTTTTAGTTCGGTTATAATTGGTATGTTGGGTGGAACGCAACAAAATTAACATTAAAACACGAACATTAATCAAGCTTAGGGGACTTTAAATGGACTTTTCAACTGTATTCGACTACGAAGATATTCAACTCATTCCAAACAAGTGTATTATCGAGTCTCGCTCTGAAGCGGACACGTCTGTCACACTCGGCAATCGTAAGTTCAAGATTCCCGTTGTGCCAGCTAACATGCAAACGGTTATCAACGAGGAGTTGGCGATGAAGCTCGCTACTGAGGGGTACTTCTACGTGATGCACCGTTTCGAACCAGGAACACGTTTGGACTTTGTCCGTCGATTCCATGAAGCTGGCACATTTGCGTCAATTTCCGTTGGGATTAAGCCAGAAGAATACGAATTCATCGACGCTTTGCAAGCCGCTAACTTAACGCCTGAATACATCACCATCGATATCGCGCACGGTCACTCCGACGCCGTTATCAAGATGATTCAATACATCAAATCTCACTTACCAAATGCCTTTGTAATTGCCGGTAACGTGGCTACACCTGAAGCAGTCCATGATTTGGAAAATGCGGGTGCGGATGCGACGAAGCTTGGTGTCGGTCCTGGTAAGGCCTGCATTACAAAGTTAAAGACTGGCTTTGGTACTGGCGGTTGGCAACTAGCTGCCCTCCGACTTTGCGCAAAGGCTGCTAAGAAACCAATCATCGCGGATGGTGGGATTCGTTATAACGGGGATATCGCCAAGTCAATTCGCTTCGGTGCCACGATGGTCATGATTGGATCATTGTTCGCAGGCCACACTGAAACACCTGGTGAAATCATCGAAATGGACGGCGCCAAGTATAAGACATATTTTGGTTCTGCTTCGCAATTCCAAAAGGGTGAATACAAAAACGTCGAAGGTAAGAAGTTGCTAGTTCCTTACCGTGGCTACATCGATGACACCTTGCTTGAAATGGAACAAGATTTGCAATCAGCTATTTCATACGCTGGTGGCCGTCAATTGATGGATCTTAAGTACGTCGACTATGTCATCGTTAAGAACTCAATCGTTAATGGAGATTCTTACTAAACAACAAAACGCCAAGCGAACTGAATCGCTTGGCGTTTTTAAATACGTTTATAGTGCCGCCAACATTTCTTGTAACATTGACTGACGATAAATTGGGCGGTTGTTGAACTTACGACGTTCGACTTCCACTTCCTTTTCGGCACGGTCTGAAGCAGCCTTGGCGATTGCTTGCGTCTCCGTTGGGCCAACTGTACCTTGTGCTGACTGCATTTGCGTGAATAGCGCAATGTAGGCGTAGTACGCACCCAAGAACCAACCGTTAAAATATGGCATGACGACATTCGCCTGGCCAATCTTGTCATGGTTGTGGTGCGTAATCTCGTGATATTCTTCTGACAACATGCTCTTAATTTGCGCGTACAAATCAGAAGCATTCTTTTGGGCAACCTTTTCTAACGTCACAAAGTTATCCGTCGCAAACTTTTCAGTACGGTCAACCCATTCAGCCGGTTGTTCTTCGGGGTTGATATTCTCAATTTCCGCAAACACTGCCAAGTGCGCGTCACTGTAGCCACGCTTCATCCCCGCCATCAACACAGGCTTCAGAATATTGTCGACCTTTGCCAAGTTCAGTGACTCGTTCAACTGCGCAACCACCTGCTCAAACTGTTCTTCGATCATGTCGTCATCCTCATCTCATTTAATCCTTATTTACTATACCATAGCTAGCAAAAGCACCGCCATCTCAGTCGACGGCGGTGCTTTTCGGATTTACTTTTCGTTTGACCAGGCTGCCTCTCCAGGCAACCAAGCTTAGTGTGATTATATGAGAGCTTGAGTATTGTTTATAAATGGTCAAACAATTATTTGTGAAATAATCATCAAACAAGAACAATTGTAAACTATTCTGCGAATAAAATCAATGTGAATTTGATAACAAGTCCAAATTAATGGAATACCATCCCGCCATCAACGACCAATGTTTGCCCTGTGATGTAATTTGAATCCTTGCCAGCCAAGAAGGCAACGGCTGATGCGACTTCTTCGGGCTCTGACAAACGACCAAGTGCAATGCCGTCTGAGAATTGCGCCATGCCCCACTCATCATCCTTACCAGCATTTTGACCAACTTCGTGGGCGATATCAAACATCATTGGTGTCTTAACGATACCAGGTGCAAATGCATTAACCGTAATGCCCAATGGCGCCAATTCCTTCGCCGTCGTTTGTGTGATACCACGGATTGCAAACTTAGTTGCCCCGTAGACCGTCAAATCAGGATTTCCTTCAACACCCGCTTGTGATGTGGCGTTGATAATCTTCCCCCCGTGGCCAGCTTTCTTAAAGGCTTCGACCGCCGCTTGCGTTCCCCACACTGTACCGTTGATGTTTGTATCAAACGTCCAGCGCATTGTCTCTTCGTCAACGTCCATGATTGGTGTCGTAGGTGCAACACCCGCGTTGTTGATCATGACTGTCAAATCCCCAAAATGTGCAACGGTCTTTTCAACACCGGCAAATACTTCATCACGCTTCGCAACATCAGCTGCAACTGCCAACGCTGCGTCAGGGTGAACTGCGTTAATTTCGTTTGCAACGCGTTCAACCTTTGACAACGTGCGACCAACAACTGCGACCTTGAAGCCGTCATCTGCTAAACGCTTAGCAATCGCTTCACCGATACCTTGTCCTGCGCCAGTAATAAATGCTACATCACTCATGTTAGTTACCTCTCAAATAGCAAATCCCTAAATAAAATTCCTATTGCTCATTAATATACAAATAATAATACAACTTTACTTTCACTTTGTAAACGTTATGGTTTTCACAAAATAAAACGACCGAAAAAAAGCTCTAACATCGCTGTCAGAGCTTTTCTTATCTATTGTGCTGTGTAGCCACCATCGATAACGAATTCGGCACCAGTTGCAAACTTTGATTCTTCAGAAGCCAAGTAGACACAGATCCACGCGATATCGTCTGGTTCACCCATACGTCCCATTGGCGTCTTCAATCGTTGCGTCACGTAAGGCGCGACTGAGTCACCTTCACCAGAACCATCTGTCATTGGCGTCGCAATGTAACCTGGGTGCACCGTATTCACACGAATATTCAAATCATTTTGGGCTGCATAGACTGCAGCTGACTTTGAGAACATGCGGACCGCCCCCTTCGAAGCGTTGTATGAGGCCGTCATCGTGTCACCAACCAAACCAAGGATTGATGACATATTAATGATTGACCCACCACCATGTTCCTTCATCGCACGGAAACCATATTGCGTACCAAGGTACATCCCATCAGCATTAATGCTCATCAACTTACGATAAGCGTCAAAGGTATCGTGCTCAATGTCATTAGTTGCTCCGATGCCAGCATTATTGACCAACACATTCAACGGGCCAAATGCCTCTTCTGTGTAGGCAATCAAGTCCTGCCAACCTTGCTCGTCAGATGCATCGTGTTGTTGAAAACGAATCACATCTTCCCCACCAAGTTCCTTGGCTGACGCCTCACCAACATTGGCACGACGTCCCGTAATCACGACCTTAGCACCCTCTTCAATAAAACGTTGGGCAATTGCCTTTCCCAAACCAGTGGTTCCACCAGTCACAATTGCAACCTTCCCCGTCAAACGATCTACCATAGTCTTTACCTCGCTAATTTCTTTTGATACTTCAGAGATTACCAGGAAATTATGAAGATTTTTGTTTTGAACTCTTGGAATTGAAAACGTTTACAGATTTGGCTAATTTTGTTCATATAGTCGGATGGCTTCGGGTAAATCATGGGCCTGACCACGTTCCATGTAGCCCACTAATTCAGCAACATTTTGCCAATTTTAGAGATATTCCGGTAAAAAATTAATTAGTTCCGGATCGTAGTTGCCCAAATCCGTTTGCAAGGTCTCTATTTCTTGAATCTCCTTGGCATACTTACAAGTCGTTAACAATTTGTTATACACACTAGTTAACTCACCCTTCCGCGTCGCAAAAAGCACAATCGCGGCAAGTCCTGCAACGCCTCCGTATCCAAGCAAATTCGTTTGCCCATGTTGCACGGCCACGCTCAACAGCACGACCGACAATAGGCCACTCACTACAGCTAAAGCAACATTGTGTGTCTGCTTGGTTGCAGTTTTATACGTCTCATCTTGCACACGTTGTTTGTCATTTTCTAACTCAAAAATTCGCTTAATTGCGCGCAGATCCTCTAAATCTTTCGTTTTGAAAGGCCGTTCTTCACCTTTAGGGACAGGTTCTCGTTTCGGTACCGTCGTATTGGTGTTTGGCAACGGAAACAACTTTACTTTCTGCACAACTTGTTGACCACTTACTACGTGCTTTCTGAATGGCATTGCCCCTTCAGCTGGTGCAATATAAAGAGGCAGGTATGGCGTTGCCCCAACATAATAAGTTGCTATTTCACCATCTTCTTGATTAGGTACTGTAAATTGATAAATATTTCCCGACTGTTAGTAAATTCTCAAAATATTGAGAATCATCCTTGCCCGCTCGTCGTGCATCAACACCCGCTTCAAAAAATCCACGCATCTCATCCACGGATACAATCTCCCAAACTGGCTTACCAGAATCTGTATTTGTCGTGTGTACTTCGCTTAAATTTTCATCAACTGACTCTACAGGCATCTGTTTAGCAAATGTTTCAGCATCTGACAACTGATACAGTTCATCCTCCAACTGCAATATCTTTGCCAGGCCACCTGTTTCTCATAGACTAGCCAGCGGCCCAGTGTGCGACCGCGGGGATGCCGATCTCGCCAACGCCAGAAACAATAGCACGATCATCGGCAATAAGGCATGACGACCCAAACGCATTAACACGATTAACGCCACAACTAGTAGTCCGATCGTTAAGTGATGATACTAGAGCCCTTACCCGTGCGACGATCTTTTTTCTCAGTCTTGACTCGCAATTCTTCCAACGACTTACTAATTTCATCAATCTCTTTCTGGCGGGTTGCCAAGCATCATTTGCAACCGGCACTGGCAATCGTCTGGGAAAATCCGTCGCCAGCTGTCGTTCATACCACGGTTCACGTAAACAGGCCAACTCATGGCGTGAAAATTGACGTTGTAACTCATCACGCGACACCACTAACTCGTCCGTGCCATCATTCAACAATAAAGCCAGCTACTTCAGATGTTTGTTCCAACACATTAAAAATCACCGAAAATCGCACCCAGACCGTTGGCAAATCTTGTGCACTCGCTTCGTACTTTGCCGTACTGCTATACAGTTGCACATAGGTTTGGCCATCCTTTTCAAGTAGCAACGACAACGGGTAATTCACTGTCTGCCCAATTGCCACTTGATAACCTGAATACAACACCCGTAATTAACTTTGTGGCACAGCAATCGGTGCCAACAACCATGACTTCTCTAACAATGGATAAATATCCTGTCGCTCACGGCGCTGACTACGATTAGACTGCGCAATAACCGTTTCATCATACGCCTTCTTCCAATTCGCCCTATCTATCTGAGTCCTTTAAAAAGCAATTTGCTATTTTTGAGTTCTCTTCTTTTTCACAAGTAAAAACAGACGCCCAGATGATTATTATCATCCGAGCGTCTGCTTCATCTTATCTTATTGGCTTTATGTGGCTAGGCTACCCAAACACTTTGTAACTGATGGCGTAGTTGTTGGAGCCAACGATTATAGGTGGCGCGATGAACCCGTAAACGGTGACATCGGCGCGCAACTGTGTCATCCGGATATTGCATTAAATCATATGCTAATCGTTGTAACGGCTGCGATAGCCGACATTGCTTCGCTAAATCAGCCAGTAAAATGGTCGCTTCAGCATCCACAAAGGCTGCGTTACTCATCACTTGCTCCGGCGCTTCACCAAGCGGTACACCGCGATCCTCATGGCGCTTGGATCGCCGTTGCAAATCGCGCAGGCGCCATAGCAGCCACCGAAATAACTCATTATTGTGCTGTGCCGTCAACGTCTCACCCGCCATTAACCGTTCCGCAATCATCAACCGTAATTCCTGGCGATAATCATCAAAATCCGGCGAACGGCGGTAGACATGGCCGGCCTGCAGCACCCCTCTTATCATCAGCTCGTATTGTTCGAGCGTCGCTTCTACTTGTTGGACCATCCGTCCTCCTTTCGTTTGAGCAAATCGCACCCACCTCGCTCAGCGTGCGGCGGATTCTAAGTAACGTGTTTTTGTCATAAAACGTAGATTGTTCTTAGAACTTCTTTATTACACCACGTCAACGTTCACACGACGTCAGACAAAAAGACTGCTCCGACAGAAATCTTATTCTGTCGTGCGGTCTGCTGTTTATTGATAATCGGTTTAGCCCAGAAAATGCAAGGTTACTTGTCCGATTATGCCAAGGCACCCATTGGATCCCAAGGTGATAGCATAATTGGTGTAGCCGTTTCGTAAATATCACGCAACTCTTCTGGCAAGAATTCCTTCTTAATCACAATTTGGTACGTAAACTCATCGAACCACTCATCAGACATCGTGAAGTAACCCTTGTTACCGTTCTTATCGCCCCATGAGTTTTCGACCTTCCACTTCGTTGGCTTGCCGTCAACGAGATCAACACCAGTCAACACCATAGCATGGGTCATCAATGAATCCCCGTATTCCAAACGCTCAGCCTTAGTCATACTGAAATCAACATCGAACAAATCGTCCTCGTTGAACAACTTTGTATCCATCAAACCAGTCTTGCGATCCAACTTAGGTCCCATGTCGACCCCGAACCAAACGTTCTCACCGGCAAGCAATTGCTTCACAGCCAAGTCTTTAAACGTCGCCAAATCAAGGTTCAAGTGCTTCACTTCGCGACCTCCACTGACGTTACCCAACATCTTAACGTTGTACGTTTGATTAAAAGGCTTATCAGCAGTTGGCGCATTGATAATTGAGATGTAATCGCTCAACTCCCAACCAACGTACTTTGCGAAAAAGTCCAACGGTGAGATGGCTTGCTCACGATGGAAATTATTATCCTTATCACGGTATGAGAAATCAAACGCTACCGGTGGCTCGCCAAAAGTCAGTGACAACATGTGGTAGTTTTCGCGACCGAATTGCGCCAACTTTTCATTGATTTCAGCTTGGGCTGCATTGGATGCGACTAACTTGCGCAACGTAATCGCATCCTTACGCAACTTACCATTGTACAAACGGTTGAATTCAGCCGAGTGTGATGACGCTTGTGACTCTGGATAAGCTGACTGTGGCACAACCCCATACTTTTCAATCAATGCCACTAGCATGTCCCATTGACCACCGTCTTGTTGTGGCATTTGTAGTAGGAAAGCCACTTCACGATCATCCGTTGGCTTGTCAGCTGTCGTCAAAATATTCTCATAGAAATAATTGGCCTTTTCCAACTTGTCCCAGAAGAATGTATAGCTTTGTGATAATTCAAAATCACCTGGTAAACCATACACGGCCTTCATATCGTGGCGCATCGTGTTCAACGCCGCAAACATCCAGCAACGTCCTGATTGTAATTGGTTAGCCACCGGTGAGCTTTCCAAATCAACACTAAATACTGGCGTCAACGCACCAGCTCGTTCGTTATCACGGGCTGCTTGCAGGATACCATTGGTTGTGACTGCGTTGCGAATAGCAGCTGACTTTGGACTAACTGACACCGCTTCTTTGTAAGAAGCTAACTCTTCTTGTGTAATTTCACTCATACATTTATCACCTTTTTCTAATATAAAACCAGTCTAGTCCTTTGTATTAACTTTCGCAATGGGGAAAAAGGCATCCACAAAAATTTTGCAGACACCCTATAATTTTATTAATAATTCTCGATAGCTAGAATTGTCTCTTCAAAAAATTTGAAAAACGCATCATGATCAACGTGATAGACAAATTCAATTTCACGTCCTGCTGGTGTTTCAAATGTCCGGCCGCGGCTTTGACCAGTTGGCACAACATCAACTGTCATTTGCTTTGTCTCAACCAGTCAGGATTTTGAGCAAAGGCTGTCGTCAAGACATCCCACAAAAAGTACGTTGAATTTGTCTCGAAGTGGGCCAATACAGGAACCGTCGCATAAGCTTGACCGATAAAGTCCATTACTGGGTGTGAACGTAACTTCGCCCAACGCAAGCGGTCAGCTGGCGTCAATGGCACTTCATGGGTACTCTCTAACCCAACTATTTGAATCTTGATATTTGAATC
The DNA here is from genome assembly GCF_004521965.1 of Weissella cibaria. GTDB lineage: Bacteria > Bacillota > Bacilli > Lactobacillales > Lactobacillaceae > Weissella > Weissella cibaria_A. The sequence continues at coordinate 21,181 of NZ_SDGK01000002.1, forward strand.
AAAGACAACCTTGAATGCTTGTGGATCCCAAAAGACATTCCACTCGGCCGTGCCATCTTGTTCCGGTTCAGCAATGTTACCAGCGCCAAAAGTCCCTGCCATCACAACCAAGCGGTCGATCTTGTCTGCCAAACTTGGATCCTGTTCTAACACCGCACCTAGGTCACTAACCGGACCAGTGAACACCAACGTAATTGGTTCAGTGGCTGCCGTTAAAATTGCAGCCAAGTCGTCAGCTGCCGTGTTGTACGATAACTCCGTGTCCCCTTCACCAAACTCATTCAAGATTGGCAAAGCATCAACGGTAAACGAGTCCATCCGCCACTCTTTTGGAAACGGATCGCTCGACTTCGCATCTGACGCACTAACCAACAAATCGTGGTGCTTTGAAAAACGATTGATAATCTTACGTGTCGCAGCCACCGCTGGTTCCAAGTATGAATCAGCCGGCACAACCCCTACACCAACTAGCTCAATCAATCCTTGTTGTTCGTATGACAATAACATCGTCAATGAAGCCAAATCATCAACGCCCCCGTCATGGCTAAAGTACACTTTTTCAGTCATTTTTACGTCCCCTAAATTAAAATCGTTCGTGTTTTTATTGGTTATATAAATAGTATCATGTTTTGAACCCTTTTAAAACGAACAAAATTAAATTATCTGATACCAACGTCATGTTATGGAAACTTAAATCTCAATCGGCACACAATTCAAATACAGTATTTTTTGAAAAACACACTGACTTTCCTTATTAGTCTTCTTACTTTTGCAATATTTCAGAATTTGATTAGCTTGTTAATAATGAAGATCAAATTGTTCATACACTTTTTTGCGATGATATGCCATGTACTGACGCATTTTGCCTTGAAAAACAATTTTCATATTCACATTTAACTTATAATCATCAATTCCTTGATTGAGTACTGTATCCGAAATAATCAATATTCCATTATCATCAAACGAAATTAACCCCCTATCGAACAACGCATCATGCAATACGCATAACCAAAGCCCGTTATCAACATCTAATTTTTCCTGGTTATTTGCCTTAGCCCAAGGCTTTATATGAGGCGCTGATGTCAAGATTATGGACAGGCTTTTTTGGCACCGAGAGGTACCGCACTCCGAAAATTTTTCAAAACCCGGATTTCAGCTTAAAACGGCGTGATTTCTGGGTGTTTTTGTAGGTGGAACAGGGCCGAGCCCT
>NZ_SDGK01000100.1 GCF_004521965.1 Weissella cibaria
CATCATTAAAATGACTGTGAAACGAGAAGTTGTCATTGCCAACACGGTTGACGTAGCGAAGGCCTTACCCGAATTCAAGATTCTCTTAAGCATTCCTGGAATGGCTGACAATACCGCGGTTCGCTTAATCGGTGATATTCGACGGTTTGAAAAGCGTTCTCAGTTAAATAGTTTTATTGGGCTTGATTTAACGGAGATTCAATCTGGTGATTACGTCGCACAGCGCCACATCACCAAGCACGGTAACCCACATGTCCGAAAGATCCTTTATTGGACAGTTGTAAATATGATTAGTTCAACTGCGCAGCCAAACCACATTAGGGATAGATACGAAAAGAAACGAGCAACAGCAACTCGAAAGAAGCCATTACTCGTTTCCTCAATGGATCGCCTTATCAAGACGATTCATTACCTTTATAACCACCAATCAATTTTACTCATACGAGCTAGCCAGATCATTGTAAAACGCTTGGGTCATAGTTAGCTTAACAGCCTTGAAAAAAACTTCATACCCTCAAGGTTTATTCAAGTGTGTCAAAAACCATGTAACCAAGATTTTCAAAACAAAAATCGTTCTAGTAAGTTGAATATATCAAATTTACTAGAACGATCAGAATAGCTATATATCAACATCTGTGTTGACAAAGCATA
>NZ_SDGK01000101.1 GCF_004521965.1 Weissella cibaria
AACCCGCATTCCCAGCTTGGAAGGCTGGAGCACTAGCCATTGTACTACATCCGCATATAATATATGTCATTGTCTCAACAACATACATTATGTTACACGTTAGTATTGAAAACGTCAACCCTTTAAGTAATGTTATTCCACTAATAAGCTGACAAATCTAAATTTTTCAGCACGATTATCTTGTAAAAAATCGTTCAGGTCCTTGAAATTTGAGAAAATTTGGGTAATGTAATTATCTTTACGACGAGCTGGCATAACCCCATACCAGTTTAAATCAGTCATTTTATCATACCGGGTATTATCCATGAACACCCCAATGACCCTTTGAATAGTAAGTTTAAAGTCTGGAAATTGCTGTGCTGTACGATGTACAATCCCAACAGCTTCATCGTAATCTGGGGCAGCTGTTAATAACGTGTCGACTTCTTCACCAACCATGCGAACTGCATACCAGGTGTGCTCTTCACTCGTTAATTCATCAATTGGGGTATAGTTTTCTTCAGCCATATATATAACCTCCTTTACCGTTCTTAATATTGTCTAAAAATATAGCACGTCTTCGAAAATTTGCAAAAGAAAAACGTGTCCACAATGAACACGTTTTTCTTTATACTACAACTTACCGTGACGGTTTTCGCCAAGTGTAAATAGTACCCAAGCTAAGACACCAAAGAAAATTGGTCCTGCGACTGTCCAGATGCCACCGAACAGATCACCAGCTTGAAATGGTGAGATAATTGTCAAAATAATTGAAATGATTGTCAATGCCTCAACTAGGATTGTAATAATCCAAGTAACCGTTTGGCTCTTATAAAACACAAATGGTCGTTCAACATCATTGAGACGCTTAAACAACGGGAAAGCTGCCACCAGGAATACATATGGTAGTGTTGATGACACATTACCCATATTTGTCAAAACCAAGTAAAGCTGTGTGGCACTCTTTCCACCGAATGAAATCAAAATGATTAGAATTGAAACCAGGATTGCTTGTGCCCAGACTGCAACAGCCGGTACATCATGCTTGTTCAAAGCAATGAACTTCTTTGGCCAAACTTCCTTAGGAGAACCCAAAATGAATGACTTCAAAGGTGCGTACGTTAAGACAAAGAATGAACCAACGTAAGCAAAGAACATTGAAATACCAGCAAAGCGTGCAAAGATCGATCCAAGTAAGACGCCACCAGCATGACTCATGCCAAATGCATCGCCTAATTGTGTACCGAGGTTATTCATCAGGACGTACGTGATGTTTCCCAAGTTAACACTCTTATCACCAGCGATTTGTGCCCAATTAGATGAGGCACCCCAAAGCAAAATCGAGATAGCGTAACCAAGACCAATAATTATTGTCGCAATTAGAGCAGCCTTTGGGTATGTCTTTTCAGCGTTATCAACGTCCTCCATGATACCGCCCATTTGCTCCAAGCCAGCGTAGGCAAAAATAGCATACAAAGCAAATGAAATCATTTGCCCAATTGCCTTGTAGTCAGGATTACCTGAAACCAAGAATGAGTGCCAACGTAATGGCTCAGCAAAATGACCACCGTGTCCGATTAAGACGGCAATTGAGGCCAATACCAGAATAACGTTCAAGGCCATCACAAACATACCACCAATAGCTGAAATACGTGAAATTGACTTAACACCACGGGTGACAAAGAAAGCAACAACAATGACGAAGACAACTGCAAGTACCCCAACTGTTTGGCCACCATTCATACCAAATAGTGACCACGTGGTCGTCATATCTTTACCGAAAATCAACGTTGACAACGGAATCCAAACTTTTTGTGAGACAGAAATCATCCAGATGATCCATGAAGCAAGTCCGATAAACGTTGCAATGAACGCAATCTTTTTACCAAGTGATCGTTCCATCCATGAGTAGATACCACCTTTGGCATCTTTAAATGATGCCCCAAATTCGGCATACATCATTGATGTTGGGAGGAAGAACAACAACGCTCCCAGGATGTACCAAATAATTGCCGCGTAGCCCATACGTGCGAACGCAACTGGACCATTGGCAAACCCGAAGATGGTGGTAAACATCATCATGACGAGGGCGCCAAGGCCAATACGTTTCTTATCCATGAGAAAACTCCTTAAATATTCGATTATCGTTTATGAAAAATTCATAAATATACAGGTAGGTATTTTACGCTTGTTTCCAGGGCATGACAATTCAACTCGCGAAATCAAATCGAAATGTCATTCGATTACAATCGAATTTTCATAAACGGCAAAATTGAAACAAAGAAATTCTTGTCATTCAATTGAAACACTTGACTGTTTTTTAATATGTGAAACAATAGATACATTAGTAATTACATGAATTGAGGGGATTCCATGACTGTCACGGTATACTCATTTTCTCACCGCACGTCTGCACTTAATGCGTTAAAGTCGGTTGAGAGTTTTTTCGAACGTAACAACTTGGCATATGAATTGGTTCAATTAAAAGACTCATCTGCCCTCCCCGTTTCTATCCCAACAATGCGAGCTATTTGCGCTGCTGAGGATCCAGAAGCGACTATTTTCAAAAATCCACGCGGGATGTCAATTGATGATTGGACCATCAACGATGTCATTGCTAGTCCTAACAAGTCACTGAAGTCACCATTGACAGTTGAGACTAACGACGCTGGTGAAGTTATCCACGTTATGGCAGGTATTAATGAAGACATGCTCGGGTTGTTTATTCCGCGCGATCGTCGTAAGAATGAGCTTCAAGCACTGCTACAAAAGTCTGCCGAGCTAGACGAAACTGAAGATTAAATGTAAAAAGCACCACTTAACATGTCTTGTTAGGTGGTGCTTTTTATTACTTAATGTCCAAAGCTGCTAGACGGTAAGTTGTGATAACTGCATTCAAACTTCGTGCATACGACGAACTTGTTGCGTAAGTTCCTGTTAACGCCTTTGTTTCATCGTAGTAAGAACTCGTATTTTCTAGCCAAGTTCCTGAGTACATATCATGATTGCGCAACAAACTAGCATTGGCAACCATACTATCAACGGCTGAATCATAATGGGCAAAGGCAGCCGTCACTCGAACGGTTTTACCATCAACTTCTTCGTTAGTTGGTAAAACAACACTATCCTGACCAATGACAGCTTTAATTCCGAAATAATTGTTGTGTACAGAGGCTAATGACGATCGTCCAAAGTCGGATTCCAGTGCGGCTTGGGCCATCAAGACGGATGGTCGCACACCATATGAAATGGCCACACGTTGTGCATCTGGCGCAATCGTATTAAAGAACGTTTCTGCATCGTCAGATTCCTTATTCCAAAGCGTCGCACGGATATCAAACTTACCATCAGCCATCCTAGGCGTTGCAGCCGCGGGTAGTGTACCATTTGCTAATGGTGAATCTGGAATCGGACTCGTTTCAGTTGTCCCCGTTACTAATTTCGCAACATGAATAGAAACTGAGCTTGATGAGAATTTGACTGGTCCGACTGTCATATCCATCTTATCAAGATCCGTCGAAAAGGTATCCAAGTCAAAATCTTGGGTAATAGGTTTTTGTTGTACTTTTTTATCTGCGTGTACAGTTAGCGTTGTCGTCACACCAGCGCTAAATAGCGTTATAGTCACGACTGCTAACATAATTTTTTTCTTAAAAGGCCAAGGCATAATTAATGTTCCCTTATTTAATATCAATACATAAATTATAACGCGCTTCTGCGTAAAACAGGTGTGATAACCATGACAAAACCAAGAACTATCACTGTGTAATCAATTAAAAATTACCTTAAGACGTGAATTTATTGACAATTGATTCAATATCTTTAATAACCAACGACATTGTGCCATCTGGATTATTCACAAATTCCACCTTACTGCGATCTTGATAGATATCCATCGGAATTGCAATTTCAATCCCTGAATCTAATTTGAAACGTTGGAGCCGATACTTCTTTTCATAGCGCTCTACATTTGGTACGGCAATTTCAGTCTCAATCTCTTTATCTGCAATGACTTGTTGATAAGCCTGCTTTGCAGAAATATTACCTTGAAAAACGGCCTCAGCAATGTCAGCAGTATTAATTTGACCATCTTCCTGAACGGAATCAAAAATCGCACTCTGGGTGGCCGCCATCGCCTCGTGTTCAGGAACATCAAATTTGTCAGCAACTGTTTTCACGGCTCGCTTGATTGTTTTGATATTGTCTTTAGTAGAAACTTCGGGTTCCAATTGTAAAAAACGCTCTGAAAAATAATTGATGCGGTGACCATCAATCAAGTATTGCTTTTCAACCAACATATAATCGCCGGTCATTAAGTTAAGTATGATCCCTTCATCCGCTTTTTGATTAGCACCCGGCAAGACAGCCTGGTTTAGCACAAGGTTGTTAACTAGTTGATCATCCCGATAACCCACGATGTGGGCGTAACGCGGTGCGAAATTTAACTTAATGAGACCGAAAAAATCATCAGTCCCTTCAGCAAATTCAAAGCTTAATAAGTCACCAGCTGGTACGGCCTCACTAGCGGCAATATTATCAAATAATTTTTCAGCCAGTTGTGTCGTCTTTTCGGCAAACGTTAGCCCGTTATTATCATCAATTATTTGCGCCAAATAATCTTCACCGGTTAATGTGCCTGGCTTATAATCACTGGTCTGAAATTTTAGGATGATTTTTTCCAGATAATCGTGTAACCCTGGCTGTGTCAAATCAATCTCAGCTTGTGAGGCAATTAGATTGCCAGCGTCTTTATCCAAAATGTGTAAAATAACGTGCTTTAATATCATAATGCTCTCGATTTCTGTAAAAAAAGTTGCGACCGAAAATCAGTCGCAACCTATAGTTTACTATTTTTGCTGCTTAATAGGCAATGTGATTCTGAAAATTGATCCTTGCCCAATTGCTGATTCGAGTTCGATATGTCCGCCATAACCCTCGACCAACTTTTGCGCGATACTCAAGCCAAGTCCATTACCACCTTGTTTACGTGAGCGTGCTTTATCGACACGGTAGAAACGATCAAAGACGCGTGCCGCATCTTCTGGACTGATCCCTTCGCCAAAGTCTTGCACGGCCAACTCAACCATATTGCCAGAACGCGATGCCGCAAAATGAATTTCCTTACGATTCTGGCTGTACTTCACAGCATTATCCGACAAGATAATTAAGATTTGCTCTAAGTGATCACGATTCATGTTAACAATTGTTGGCCCCTTTAAATCATCATCCAGTCCAAATGTAAAGTCTGGGTGAATCATTTGGAAGTTCATATAAATCCCATTAATCATATCCTTAACGTCCGTATCACCGTCTCGGAATGTCAACTCGACTTGATCCGCACGTGTTAAGTCAAGCATCTCAGAGACAAGCCCTTCCATGCGACGTATTTCTTGCAAAGAAGCAGTAATTGATTCATCCAAAATTTTTGGATCATCTTTTCCCCAACGATTCAATAATTCCATGTGTCCCTTAACAATGGCCACTGGCGTCCGTAATTCGTGTGAGACATCTTCAACAAACTGGTGTTGTTGCAAGATAAAGCGCTGCATACGATTCAACATATCGTTCAACAAATCAGATAGGTCCGTTAATTCGTCGTGTTTTCGGTCCTCATTAACAACCCGTGCTTGTGATTGCGGATCAGATTGAATCTCATCCACCACGCGCTTAATGTTGTTAACTGGCCGTAATAGATAATCAGATAACCAGTACCCCCACAAAGCCACCAAAAACAAGCCTAAGCCAATTAGAATAACAATAATCATATAAACACGATTAAATGTCGCGTGATAGCTGGTCAAATGATTCTCAATAACGACGTAACCAATAACTTTATTGGCTGTATTCCGTAATTCCTGTCGACCAACCAACATCGCTGGACCATGATCGTGTTGTAACGTGATTTCCTGATGCGTCACCTTGCGAAAAGCGACTCCCTGCCCGTCAATCGGATAAACCTGCGCCCCCCTTGCATTGTAGACTCGAACCGTGTAGTCCTGTCGCGTGATTTGCTGTAGCACTGGATCGTTAACCACTTTATCTAGGTCATTTGACTTTGGACGCAACATATCATCGACATTAGCAGGTAGCAACTTAGATTCATCTAAATTTTGCAATCGTGTTGTCACAACTTCAAGCGAAGAACTAACTTGCTGACGCTCAGTCTTGAGCATTTGTGTTGAAAATGCTTGAATCATGAACCAAGCAAAAATAATAAATATTAAAAAAACACCGGCAGCAGAACCCAGGGCCCACTTCCACTTAAGTGAGAGCCCCTTCCGTTGCGGTGTTTCTTTAATAATGGATGTTTCACTACCCATTAGCGGCCCCCGTGATTACTGACGCATCACATATCCTGTGCCGCGAACGGTTTGGATATAAGATGCTCGTGAGTCTGGTTGATCAATCTTGTTACGCAAGTATCGAATATACACGTCAACAACATTGGTTTCGATTTGAGAATCATATCCCCAAACCTTCTTCAGCAATTCTTCACGAGATTGGACGACATTAATGTTCTCCATCAAAATCAGCAATAATTCGTACTCACGCTTAGTCAAATTAATAATATCGTTACCACGACGGGCAATACGATTTTCTTTTTCAACAGTTAAGTCACGGTAACGGACAACACTTTGGTGGGTACTGTGCTCTTCAGTTTCAATGTTAATACGACGCAACAACGCACGTACACGGGCCAACAATTCTTCGATCGCAAAAGGCTTCACAACGTAGTCATCCGCCCCATAGTCCAAGCCTGAAACACGATCAATCACTGAGTCGCGTGCAGTCATCATAATAATGGGGGTATTTTTTACTTCGCGCAAACGGCGAGCTACTTCTAGTCCACTCAATTCAGGCAACATCAAGTCTAATAAAATTAAATCATAGTCGTTATCCAAGGCAGCTTGTAAGCCGCCACGACCATTATCTTCCACATGCGTTTCGTAACCTTCGTGTTGCAATTCAAGTTCAACGAAACGAGCCAAATTTACTTCATCTTCAATAACAAGGACACTACTCATGTGTTATACCTCATCTTACTTTCTACAGGATATGGTCATTCCAAAAAGTCATGACACACTTAAAGCTAGCATAACATGGTTTTCTAATAAATCCTAGTTATTTGCCGTCATAATAGTGATTTGTACTCATGTCCGTCTGCAATTGCCGACGTTGTTGCCACAAAAAAATGGCCATCGTAATTGGCAAAATGACAATGATACCTAAAAAGGCGTAGAGCAAACTCAACATTGATGAGGTAAATAATTTCGCATTCACAATTTCACCTAAGCTATAGCGTAGTTTACCAAACCAAATGGCCAGACTCAAAAAATCAGCCATAAACCCAAACAACACCGTATTCACAGCGGTTCCAATAATTTGTTGGCCCAAATGCTGCCCGGATCGGGCCAGACTAGCCAACGACATGTTGGGTTGATCAGCCAATAACTCGCCAATACCTGCCGCAATTGCGATGGCAGCCTCAGCGATTGCCCCGAGGGTGGCTAGCAATGCTGCAACAATGCCCAGTGTGACAAAGTTCATATTAATACCCAGTGATAAGCCTTCGAGTTCTTCAGAATTTTCCTCAGCAAATCCTTGTGCCATTGCTAAATGTTCAGCTGGCAGAATCAAAATGACTAAGGCGAACATGACGATAAAGCTGGCCATTAGTGCAATGGTCGTTGTCCGTTCGTCAGCACCTGCACTTAGGATCGTAACCGTCAATAAAAACGCGCCGCCCACCAGTAGGACGGCCAAGGCATTAAACTGGAAATTAATCAGCATAATCATCACTACCATTATGGCAAAATTAATCCAGAGGCTTACAAACGCTCCGATTCCCTTCATGCCCCCGATAATAATCATCAAGGCTAGTAGAATTAACGACAACATTAAGGTGACACTCATGACAAGGCCTCCTTTCGTCGCTGCCATTTACGAATGATCAATACCCAAATAATACCTGCAGGTACGGTTAAGACAATTCCGATAGCGCTAATTAATGTTTGAACCATCCCCAATGACATGTTCATCATATACGTAAAGCCCCAATCATTGCCATTTCGCAAATACAGAATCGCCATAGGGATTTGTTCGGCCATAAAAATTAAAAACAAGGTATTACTTAAGGCGCCAAAAATTTCTTGACCAACGTGACGTCCAGTTGCAGCGATTTCCCGAATGGTCATGTCAGGTCGCTCTTTCTGAACACTGAATAACGTCGCAATCATATCGGTTGCTTCATCCATCACAGCCCCTAACACACCGACGAGTGTCATAGCCATAAACAACGGTTTAGGTAATTGCGTAATATATGACATGAGTTCAAAGTGCAGGCCATTTTGATTAGTAACCATAAAGACAATCTCCGAAATTAAGAGCGCTAACGCCGTCGCGGTCAGCACCGTTAAGAAAATCACCCACATTTGTCGATTTCTAAAGCCCATTACTAGCCCAAGCGTCAAAACGGCCGCAATAACACTACAAATCATAAACAGCCAGAAGATATTCCCATTGTCAGTTACCAAGTCAAGCGTGACCGTAACGATAAACAACAAGGTATTAATACCGAGTGACAAAACCGTCAGCCGACCGGCCCGCCCCATTGAAATGATAAGAATACCAAGTACAAATATCATCACAGGCACCCAAACAGTGTCACGTTTAAGAGTTTTAAACTGCCAGGTCGCATCATCAGCCCGCGATAGGAAAATTTGATTATGTGGTTTTACCGGTTGGTTGATAGCCATCGCACTGTCGTACGTATTAACTATCGTCAAAGCGCGTCCTTTATGTGCCGTGTTTAAAAGCTTAACCGTTACACGTTGTGTGGTTTTCTTGACATGATTACCAAATTGATCACTTGAATGGCCCGTTTTCGTGGTTTGTACATGGGTTACCTCACCAATTGGCGTGTCGTACATTGGCGCGTTATGGCGCAGGACAACCACTGACAGAAGAATGATAAAGGCCAAAATAACCCATGGAAAAATTCGCTTGTACTTTCCCATTAATCAATCACTCGTCTGTTCTCACCAGCCATTTGAATTTCCTTAGCCAGGTAACGAACGCGTTGCATTAACCGTTCAGCTTTGACTGGCTCTGCTCCGTCCTTAGTAACGGTAAAGTGCTCTGTTTCAAGCTGGTTCATCGAGAAATTTGAGGTGAAAAATGTCGGTAGTTCATTTTGCATGCGGTACTCTAAGATGACACCTAGAATGTCATCGCGAATCCAAGCAGTAATTGATTCGGCACCAATATCATCAAGCACCAAAATTGGCACCTGCTTAATCGTGTTAATTTTATCTTGCGGATTTTCCTTTGATCCAATGGCGCTACGCATTTCAACCGCAAAACTTGGGAAATGCACGAGCGTTACTGGAATCCCTTCCTGCGCCAATTCGTTGGCCATGGCCCCCATTAGGTGAGTTTTACCAATGCCATATGATCCATGAATATAGAGACCACGATAGTATTGCTTAGGGTTTCCAATATAAGCACTCACAAAAGCAATCACAGCAGTAAATGCCGCGCTCCGGTCAGTGTCCGCTTCTGAAAAATCATCAAGACGGGCACGCTCAATCAACTTGGGCATGCCAATCGATTGAACTAAATTAGCTTGCATGCGTAATCGCTGTGCGGCCAAAGTCGCTTCATCTGGTTGATAGACAATGACAATGCGATTTTCAGCTAGCGCAAGTACGGGCTTATATCCAGTATGCACAACCGGCTTACCAGCCGCAGCATTCTTTTGCTGGGTATAGTATTCATACAAAACTGAGAAGTCCCGATTCACCAGTTCGCGCGATAGTTCATCTTTATGGATTTGAAAAAAAGCCTTAATATCCGGTCGTTCGAACACTTCCTTTTGAATTGCTGCATAACGAGTATGTAAGTGTTTTTTATCCATAAATTGATGTAACGCTTCGCCCACATTAAATGGTTCATCTGCCATACGTTATCACTCCTTTTTTGATTGTTGTCTTCGCGCACGCAGTTCGGCAAGTGCATTTTTAGCGGCAGTCGCATCTTCATTTGAAACCGCCGTTGCTCTTTGGTTTTCCCAGTCTGGCCGGGTCTCCTTAACAACCGGTTCTTTACGCTGCCAGCGTTTTGCTCCTGACTTACCACCTTGTTGTGTTTTTTCCTGTCGTTGCTTCGTTCGCTTCTGTAAATAAGTCATCGCGTCAACCGCCGTCGTGATACCAGCTTGTGCCCAATCGTTCACGATTGTTTGTAACAACGCTTTGCTAAGATTTGTTCGCTTTTCAACGACCGTAAGTTCAAACAACATGATGTTAAGGACTTCCGGCTTAATCCTATCTAGCTGTGCAATATCGTTCAATGCCCGTACTTCATTATCAGTCACAAAGCCGCCGGCATCTTCACGAAGACTTTTAAGAAAAACCAGTGGGGCGGTTGTCCGAGCAGTTTGAATTATGCCAGCCGCCGGATTGCCAGTTGCCAATGGTTCGTTAGACGTTTTCGCTTTAGGCTGATTATCAGCTACCTGTGTAACAGCATCTGAAACACGCTGTCCTTGCTCATACGTCCGCCGTAATGTTTGGCGCAGATTTGTGATGCTTAATTTACCAGAAGCATCGACTGTTCCCTGAATTAAACGTACCAATTCCACGTCACTTAAGCCATAGAGACTCTTTTGAATAATCAAATCTGCCTGGTTTTGACGCAGGTCGTTTTGTGTAATACCGAAAGACTGCAACATATCAGCCATCAAGGTAACGTTCAGCTGCTGATTACTCGCGGCAATTTCACGTTGCAGCGTTGACTTGGTATCATCACTCTGGAACGGAGCGGCTGGCAATCGTTGGAAGGATTCTTGTCCCATCATATCAAAAAAGGACTTCGAGACATTTTGCCCAGGAATTGTTGCTTCATTGGGCTTAGTTTTAGCAATTAACCGCTCAAATAAATCATCCCCGAGATAATGATGCAACAAGCTTGATAACATGATATCTGCTAAAAATGCTTTCACTGCCATTGGTGGGAACAATTGATACGCCCACTGTACACCAAAACTGGTTTCTTGCTGATAGGTCTTCAATAACCCCATTCCCTCTAACTTTTCACGGGCAGCCAAAAACGTTTGCTGACTCATGGCTAGTTCATCCAACAAATCAACATGTTGATTGGCTGCATCTGTGGATTCGCCAAGCATCGCCCAATTTAAGTACAAAGTAAACGCATCTCGTCCAATGATTGGCAAATAAACCTTAGTCAATGACTGAACGGCAGCTAAATTGATAGGTTCATCGTAAATCAAACGATAGCGCTGACGAATACTAAATTCAGTCATTTCATTTGCTCCTTTTAATGCAAAATTTGTGCCAACACGTCATCCACTTGTGCGTAGGTTTCAGCAAAAGTGCCAGCATTATCAATAACATAATCAGCCAACTGGCGTTTCTCTGCCAAAGGCATCTGCGAGTTAATTCGCTTTAAAGCGGACTCTTCAGACAGATTATTACGTGCCATGAGCCGTTGTTTTTGCACCTCTTCCGGCACACTAACAACCATTACCGCATCGGCGCCGGCAGCGTTATGTCCTTCTAATAATAGTGGAATGTCCAATACAATTAGTGGTTCTCCTGCAGCTTCATGTGCGGCAATTTGAGCCCGCATTGATGCTTGTACCCGTGGATGCGTAATTGCATTCAATTGCTGCAATTTGGCAGGATTACCAAAGACAACTGACCCAAGTGCCTGACGATTGAGCGTACCGTCAGCCAGCAACATCTCTTCCCCAAAGGTTGCCACAATCTCAGCTAAAGCAGGCTCACCGGGCATAACAATCTCACGTGCAATGACGTCTGCATCTAACACTGGGATGTGTTGCTCTTTGAAGTGTGTTGATACTGTTGACTTACCAGTAGCAATCCCACCAGTCAATCCTAATTTAAACATGTGTTAATCCTTTTTTATTTGGCAAACCGGGCAAAAAGTCGTCCCACGTTGGGCAACTTTCATTTTTTCTAGGGGATGACCACATCGTAAACAAGGTTCACCAACCCGACCGTAAGCTTGTAGCTCATTTTGGAACTCACCAGCTTCCCCGAATGCGGTGGTAAAACTATGCACAGTGGTGCCGTGATGTTCGGTTGCCCGTGCTAATTCGGCAATAATATTATCCCGAAGTACCGCTAACTCAGCTTCAGAAAGTTTATTTGCTGGTGTCAAAGGATGGATCTTTGACTGCCATAGCGTTTCATCAACATAAATATTACCTAATCCAGCAATATGACTTTGATCCAGTAAAAACGGCTTCACGTGCATGCGTGATTTACCAAACTCTGCCACCATATAGGCCAAGCTTAACGTCGCCTCGGTTGGTTCGGGGCCAATTTTGGCTAAGCCAGCAACTTGTAATGCCTCCGCGTCGAGTACTAATTTCATCCGACCGAATTTACGTGTATCACGATACAACAGATCGATACCATCATCTAAGTGGAAAGTCACCAAATCATGCTTATCCGGCTCGGTTCCTGCCGGCACAGTATAATACGCCCCTTCCATTCGTAAGTGAGACACCATGGTCATCCCACCGGAAAAGCGGAACAGTAAGTATTTACCGCGACGATCAATCGCATCAATTCGTCGTCCGGCTAGTTCAGCATCAAATTCCTCCGGTGATAGGCCGTCAACTGTTTTCTCCCACCGTACGGCAGTACCTTGTACAGTTCGTCCGACAACTAAGCGGGTTAACCCGCGTCGGACTGTTTCGACTTCTGGCAATTCTGGCATCTATCTTCATCCCCCTTTGGCATGTGCTCATTAACACTTTATTCCTAGGCTAGCACCCATGGATTAAAGCAAACTTTATGTTTTCGGTATCTTCTAGTCTACCATTTTTCATGTGACTTATTAACCTAGAAATACAAAAATAAGCACTAGCCGAAACTAATGCTTACAGTGTCGGTATGCGATTAAACGTTACTTTGCATCATACCAAGTTTCACCTTCATGCGATGCAACAATCAAAGGGACATCCAATTTCATTGCTGAATCCATGACACGTGGTACAAGCTCATGCAAAATTGGTAGTTCTGACTCAGGCGCTTCAAAAATCAATTCGTCGTGTACTTGCAAGAGCATTTTAGCTTGCAAACCAGCGTCACACAAAGCTTTCTCCATGTTAATCATGGCGATTTTAATAATATCAGCTGCTGACCCTTGAATAGGTGAATTCATGGCTGTGCGTTCAGCAAAACTACGTAAATTGAAATTTTTTGCTTTAATATCTGGCAAGTAACGACGACGATGTGCAATCGTCTCAACATATCCTTGCTCCCGTGCCGCGGCGATAATTTCTTCAGACCACGTCTTCACCCCAGGATATTGTTCAAAGTATGTATCGATAATTTGCTTAGCTTGCTTGCGTGAGACACCAATATTTTTTGCTAAGCCAAAATCAGAAATACCATACACGATACCAAAATTAACTGCCTTGGATTGACGACGAATGTTACCGTCGACTGTCTCATCCGGACCGATTCCGAAAATACGACGCGCTGTTGCCGCGTGAATATCCTCACCATTGATAAACGCTTCTTGTAGGTGCTTGTCGCCTGTGATGTGTGCCAAGACCCGCAACTCAATCTGTGAATAATCAGCACTTAGAATTCGCCACCCCTTCTCACGTGGTACAAAGGCTTTGCGAATCCGACGTCCTTCTTCAATCCGGACCGGAATATTTTGTAGATTTGGATCGACTGACGACAATCGACCAGTTTGAGTTAGGGTTTGCAGATAACGCGTGTGTACCTTAGAATCCGAACCGTGAATCACACGTAGTAATCCTTCAACGTAAGTCGATTGAATCTTTGCGATTTGACGATAGGACAAAATCGAGGCAACTAGCGGTACATCGCCCATTTGTTCCAAAACTTCTACGCTTGTTGAATAGCCCGTCTTAGTCTTCTTGATTGGGGTATAACCCATTTCTTCAAATAAGACTACCCCTAATTGCTTTGGTGACTGCACGTTAAACTCGTGGCCGGCCTGTTGGTAAATAGTTTGCTCGAGTTCCGCTAACCGCTCAGTCAATTTACTTCGCATCTCAAGCAGCGTATTCGCATCAACTGTAATACCCGTCGCTTCCATATCGGCCAGTACATACGTCAGTGGCAATTCAATGTCATCATACAACCGTGTTTGTTCGTGTTCTGTCAATTTCGCCATCAATGGGTTTTTCAAATATTGAATCGCCATTGCTTTGCGCCCCAAGTGTTCGAAAAGATCCTCATCCGCCTCAGGAATCGCAAATTTAGCGCCTTTACCATAAACTTCTTCATCCGTTCGAACGGCGTAGTAACCATTTTCATGGGCTAAAGCCCCCATATCATTGTTGTTATCATTTGCGTCAAGCAAGTAGGCAACTAACAACAAATCGAATGCGACGTTAGGTAATGTTAGGCCTAAACGACGTAATGCAACAATCGTACCCTTCGCATTGAAGACGTTCTTTTTAACGGTTGGATCTTGTAGAATTCGGTTAACCGGTGTGCCTTGTACCAGCAACTCAATGTCGCGACTCACAAAATAACCGTGTTCGTTATTACCAATCACAAAACCAACTGGGTTTGCCGTATGATAATTTTCATCATCAAGTTCGAGATAAAAACTAATCTCATCCCCAAGCTGTTCAATATGCGTTAGATTAGTGGCCGTTAATGAACGAACTTCCAATGGCGTATTGTTCATATCATGAGCCGGTTCACCATCGTCCCCACTCTGCATACCCGTAGGTGCTGGAATGGTATGCCCGTGATTCGCCAACTTTACTAGTTGAGCCTTAAAATCAAGGTGTTGATAGAACGGAATAATCGCCTCGTAATCCGGTCCGTTGTATGTCAAACTAGATAAATCATAATCAACCGGTGCATCCGTCCGAATCGTTGCCAAATCGCGCGACAATAGTGCATCCTCCTTGCCGGCAATTAGCTTTTCTTTCTGCTTCGAGGCTTTCATCTCGTCCAAGCGTTCATACATTTCAGGAATGGTGTGATATTCCTTCATTAGTTTGATCGCTGTTTTAGGGCCAATACCCGCAACTCCTGGATAATTATCACTTGTGTCGCCTTGCAACCCCTTCACTTCGACAATTTGTGCTGGTGTCAGACCATCATAGACTTCAGCGACCATTGCGGGCGTATAGTGATCAATTTCGCTGATTCCCTTCTTAGTTACCCAAACTGAGACATCATCAGACACCAACTGGGTCATATCACGATCACCTGTCACGATAGTCACCGCATAACCAGCAGCCTCACCCATCCGAGCCGTTGTCCCAATAATATCATCGGCTTCGTAGCCTAGCAGCTCGTATGACTTAATCCCATGTAATGCCACCATTTTACGCAACGGTTCAAATTGTTCAACCAATTCTTGCGGTGTCTTATCACGATTACCTTTGTAATCATCAAATTTACCTGTACGGAAAGTTGTTTTGCCAGCGTCCCAGGCAACTAACGCCAAATCGGGCTTGAATGGATCGACAATCCCATCTAATAGGTTATTAAAGCCAACTAAGGCATTGGTATGAAGGCCTTCGTGGTTTACAAAGCGGTCAACCTGATTGATCAATGCAAAAAATGCCCGAAAAGCCAGGGAATTACCATCAATTAAAAGTAATGTTGGTTTTGCCATTTTCATCTCTTTTCCGGGGATGCCCCCAAACGTTTTGATACTTAATATAGTAACAGAAAAACGGCACCTCCGCAGAGATGCCGTTAATAAAATTAAGCTTAATCGCGTGAGCCTCCGAAAGCCGTGAACAAACGCAAAATATAAATAAACAAATTAATGAAGTCCATGTACAATGATAAGGCACCTGATACAGCCAATCCTTGTGTTAGTGTAGCGTCCCCTTGTGAGCCGTACTCAATATACATCGTCTTAAGTCGATTCATATCATAGGCCGTCATAATTGCAAATACGACAACACCTACAACTGACAAGAACAAGTAAACAATGCTGTTAAAGAAAAACATATTGATGATACCGCCAATAATCAAAGCGATTACTGAGCCAAACAAGATGCTTGAAAGTGACGACATTGACTTCTTTGTTGTAAAGCCATACAAGGCCATTCCTGCAAACAACAAAGCCGTTGTGAAGAAAGCAGAGGCAATCATCCCCAAGCTAGTTGTCAATCCAATGACTGCAAAGGTTACACCGTTCAACACAGAGAATCCCATCAGCATTCCGAATGCCTGGCCGGGATTTGTGTACACACGACTAGAAAACAACCAGACAAATCCCATCATCACGGCAAACATCACCAATGATGACATTGTGCTACTGAACATAGCTGCAATCTGTGCGGCAAACAGTGTTACACCAAGATATGCTGTCGCTGCTGTTACTAACAAAGCCAACGCCATGTAGGTGTAAACCTTTTTAAAGAAATCATTTAAACCTGTTGCGTCTGGATTTGCCAAACGCGGTCCTTGTTGTTCAAAACTAAAATTATCCATATAGTCTACCTCTTTCGTTGCCCTATTCGGCAATGGTTTGGTGTTTCAATTACTAACCCTTTGTTATTATTATACCAAAAAAACTTAGTACAACATTAAAAGTCGCACTAAGGTTAAATAGTTTTTAAGCTAAAAACCAATTTGGTCTACTGCAAGTTAGTTTGCGTATTTGCCAAAATATTTTCAAACGCAAATTCTGTATTTTGCAAATCGCCGGCCCCCATAAAGATAAAGACCCCATCCTCATGATCCAATAGTGGTGCAACATCAGTTGGTGATACAATCCCACCAAACTTCGAAATCTTTGCACCTAGGTCCGTTGACGAAATATCGCCAGCTTGCTCACGAGCAGATGCAAATATTTCCGTTAGATATACTTTATCCGCGAGTTGAAGTGACTTTGCAAAATCATCTTGATAAGCGATGGTACGTGAGAAAGTGTGGGGTTGGAAAACCGCTACCAATTCACGACCAGGATACTTTTGACGAGCTGCATCAAGCGTCGCAGTAATTTCTGATGGGTGGTGTGCGTAATCATCAATAATGGTTACGGGTCCAACTTGCTTTTCAGTAAAGCGGCGCTTAACACCCTTAAAAGACAACAACTCCTTGCGAACCAAGTCGCCATCAATCTTTTCAAAGTACGCAACAGCGATCACCGCCAAAGAATTCAAGACACCGTGTCGTCCAAACAAAGGCACTTCAAAGTTACCCAAGAACTCATCATGATAGTAAACATCGAAACTTGAACCAGTTGTTGAACGCTTAATATCCTCGGCATAAAAATCATCAGTTTCCGGATTCGTACCATAGAAATAGACGGGCACATCCACTTGCATTTTACGCAATTGTTCATCATCACCCCAAGCAAAAATACCCTTCTTGACGTGATTACCAAAGTCTTCAAAAGCGCTCCGAACATCATCAATACCTGTGTAATAATCTGGGTGATCAAAGTCAATGTTCGTCATAATCGCATAGTCTGGCGTGTAGTCTTGGAAGTGTCGACGATATTCGTCCGCCTCGAAAATGAAGAACCGAGCATCCGGCACACCCTTACCTGTACCGTCGCCGATTAAGTATGATGTAGGTGCAATTCCAGCCAAAACGTGGGCCAAAAGGCCTGTTGTTGATGTCTTACCGTGTGCCCCTGCAACCCCGATTGATGTGAATTGCTTAACTAGATTTTCAACCATATCTGGGTAAGTAACCAAATTAATCTGATCACCTAACGCCAACGCAGCCGCTACTTCCACCTGGTCATCATTAAAGGCATTGCCACGAATAACCGTCATACCAGGCTTAATGTTAGCTGCATCGAAACTATACATTGGAATTCCAGCTGCCGCCAATGGCTTTTGCGTGAACGTGTATTCATCAATGTCTGAACCCGCGACTTGCAAGCCTTGATCATGCAAAATAAGTGCCAATGCACTCATACCTGATCCTTTAATCCCAATAAAGTAGTATAACGTATCCTTGTCCATTATCTATTCTGTCCAATCTGTCTGTAAGTACCTACTATGATACCAAAAAAAGAGCTATTCGGCACGGGTGCCTCACAACTCTTTTTATTATTTTTACTTATCTGTTGTCAAAAAATTGACTATCGCCACGCGCAGCAACACTTGCTTCTTCCGACAAGATATCATCAAGACTTAACCCTAAACCTGTTTTAACTTTGTGTGGCTTAGTGGGCATTGATGATAGGCCTGTTTGCTTTACTGGTGCTGGTTCAACCGGTTTTGACTGCTCTACTAGCGTTTCGACTTCAGGCAATTCTGGCATTGTGGGCACAACGCGTGGTTGCAAGACTTCAACCGCAACTTGATGCCGTGGTGTAACCACAGTGGCTTGCGCTGGTGTCTCGACCGTGACTGAAGCCGATGTCAAATCAGCAGCATCTGTATCTTCAGTTGCTAACAGGATATATGAGGTTTTAGCTGCCATTAGAGCTGCTACCTGACCATCATAGGTGTTCATTAAGCGCTCATAAAAAACAATAGGCCGACGATCAACCATGCGGTATCACCTCACCTTATTGAAATAATGCTTGCGCTTCAGCTGAACTTGCGTCAAACGGTGTACCAACTTCAGCAAAATCATCCGGCAGAATCAAGGCACCAGGCACTTGTGGTGCGTTAGGCAAACGCAATTCACGACCCGATGTAATCATGCCGTTTGAAGCAACACCGCGCAAGGCGCCCGGCCAAATAATCAAGCCAGATGGCATCATCGCACCAACCTTGGCAACAACCACCTTAATGCCCTGACGCATATTAGGTGAACCTGACACGATTTGAACCCGTTCATCATTATCAACAACCGTCGTTGTAATTTGTAGATGATCTGAATCTGGATGTGGGTCAGCCTTTTCGACGTAACCGACGACAAACTTAGGTGTTTCATCAGCAACCAACTCTGCTTCAAAACCAGCTTTAACTAAAACAGCATTTAGCTTCTCAATATTACCTGACGTCAAAAATACTTGACCAGCTGTTTCAGGCAAATCCAACATCGTTGACGCATGCAAAAAATTAAAACCAAGCGTCATGTTTTGCTCATCTGCAATGCGGACAACATTCTCTTTTTGTTCAAACGTGTGCTCAGCAGCTGGGGCCGTTAACACAACTAATACATCACCCATTCCGGCTGGGTTATAGCTGGCAATCAACATATTGTCAGTCTCCATTTCTATTATTGATTAATCACCGTACACAATATCGTGAACGGTTGTCTTATCTAATTTACGAGCAAGGGTTTCAACCAGTGCTTGAGCAGCCTCAAAATCAGCCACTGACCAAACCGTCTGGTGCGTGTGAATATAACGAGAAGCAACCCCTAAGGCAACTGAAGGAATACCGTTATTTTGTGATTGCGCGCCATGTGCGTCCGTGCCACCCTTTGCAACAAAGTGCTGCAAAGAAATGTGGGCATCATTGGCTGTATCAAGCACAAATTCCTTCAGACGTAATGGCATAATGACACCCGGATCAAAGACGCGTAACAAGGCGCCACTGTCCATTTGGCCTTGCACCTGATCTGACTTAGTATCATCAGCGGCAGAAGAATCTAAGGCAAAGAATAAATCTGGTTGGAGCTGGTTGACGGCTGGGCCGACCCCTCGCAAGCCAACTTCTTCTTGCACATTAGCGCCCATAATCAAGGTGTTTGGTAACGCGTCATGTTGCAAATTTTCAAGTACGTTCAAAATTGTCACTAACCCAAAGCGATTATCCCAGCTCTTTGATACAACTCGCTTACCATTGGCCAACATAACAGTTTTGACATCAGGAACAATAAAGTCACCTGGGCGAATCCCAAAAGACCATGCTTCGTCTTGAGATGTAAAGCCACCATCAAATAGAATATCTTCAATCTTCGGTGCCCCGTTTACGCCACCTTCACGTAAGAAGTGTGGTGAGACTGCTGAAGAGACAACTGGATACGATGCATTACGAGTAAAAAGCCTGAAGCGTTGTGCTGAAACGGTATAAGGATTCCAACCGCCAACCGGAGCCACAACTAACATGCCTCGAGCCGTAACGGCTGTGACAATAAAGCCCACCTCATCTAGGTGTGCCCCAAACATCACACGTGGTGCATCTGCATCCGAATGCTTACGGATACCATATAGGCCACCAAGACCATTCTGCACAACTTCATCAACTAAGGGCGTCAAATCATCGCGAAATGCCTTTCTAATGGCATGTTCTTGACCTGATGTGCCTTGCAGTTCGGTATACTTAACAATTCGATTCCAAATTCGTTCTTCCATCTTGCAATCACCCTTCCAATCAAATTAATTACTTATGTAAGTCTAAAATTGCACGTATCTGTGCTTCCAACATGCCGATGCCGACAACATTTGCACCACCTTCGGGCAGAATAATATCAGCATAACGCTTAGTGGGTTCAACAAATTGGTGGTACATTGGCTTAACTGTCGCCAAATATTGGTTAACCACTGATTCTGTCGTACGGCCACGCTCGACAATGTCACGTTGCATACGTCGAATGAAACGCAAATCATCATCTGTATCAACATAAACCTTAATATCAAGCATATCGCGAAGTTCAGGTTCTGTGAATAACAAAACACCTTCAACGATGATAACGTCGGCGGCAGCGACTGTCACCGTCTTGTCTGAACGTGTGTGTGCCGCGTAGTCGTAAGTCGGTTGCTCAATTGTCTCACGTTGCACTAATTGCTTCAGTTGTTCAATCAACAAATCATTATCTAATGAATCTGGGTGATCATAGTTTGTCGCAACACGTTGTGTCATACTTTTATCACCTTGATCCTTATAGTATGCATCCTGTGGAATCATAACCACAGACTCGCCTTTCAAGCGTTCAATAATTTCGCGGCTAACAGTTGTCTTCCCAGACCCTGAACCACCAGTAACCCCGATAACAACTGGACGTGAGTTAGACATTCTTCAATCCTCTTTCTTCAATACACTTTTTATATTATTACTATTGTAGTGGCAAATTCACTGTGATGGTAGACCCAACGCCAACCTGACTGTTAAGTTCAATCGTTCCTTGCGATTTTGACACCAAATCCTGCACAATTGCTAATCCCAGACCGGTGCCGGGAATCGCTTGGTTCCGCGACTTATCAATCCGATAAAAACGTTCGAAAATCCGGCTTTGTTCTTCACTTGAAATACCTAAACCAGTATCTTTCACAGCCATCACAAATTCACTAGCCGTCACCATTGCGGCAACCTTTACGAGACCACCTGGCCGATTATACTTCATCGCGTTAACAATTAAGTTCGTCAAGATTTGTCTAACCACACTTTCATCCTGATTAACTGTAAACGACAGACTAATTTCATTCTGGAGCTGTAAGCCTAACGTATCGGCCGCCGCTTTGTTTGCCTCAAAGATTTCTGTCACAATATTTGCAACATTCACCGGTGCTACCTTCGACAAACATTCTGTTGACTTCGCTAACGCTAGAATGTCTTCAGTCAATGCCAACAGGCGACTTGTCTCACTTTGAATAATATGCAAAAATTCATCTAAAGCTGCCGGATCATCCTTGGCACCAGCTAACAGCGTCTCAGTGAAACCAGCAATTGCCGTTAAGGGGGTTCGTAATTCATGCGATGCATTAGCAACAAACGCGCTTTGCATATCCTGCATTTGCGTAACTTCAGTCATATCATATAACAAAACCAATAGTTCGTGGTGCCGTTCGCGTGTTTCATAGTAAACTAACGAAACATCAAGCATGCGATTATCGAACTTAACTAATTCGCGTACTTTTATCTCCATTTTTAAAGCCTGCTCTAACAAAGAGATTAAGCGGTGATGCTTAATAACATCCGAATAATCTCGTCCGAGTGCCTCACGGTCAACGGCAAGCATCTCCTGCGCTTGGGTATTCATTTGAACAATCGTGCGTTCGGGTGTAATACGCAACGCACCTAATGGCATATTTGTCATTAGGGCAGCTAAAGTACTACCCTGTTGTTGCAACAATTTAATGCGATCGCGATTTAGGCGTTGCACATCATTAATTGCTTCCGCTAACGGCGCTAAAGAGTCGTCAGGTCGCATTAAGATATGCCCAGCCCGCGTATTATCAGTATGTAAATCGCGCAGCTTATCAATAAAAATAGCCATGTGGGCATCACGACGTTGTTGTTGTAAATCCAAAGCCAAAGTTGTGGCACCTGACAAAAACATTGAGAGTAATACCAGCACATGGAACTTCAATGAAACAACTTGGTCACCTAATGCAGATACCACGAACAAAATCAGCCAAATTAAAAACGCATATAAAAACCAAAAAGCAACGAACTTTTTGGCGTTTTGCATTAATTCTGTATGCATACGGACCTCCTAATCTACCGCTTGACCATCAAACCGGTACCCAAAGCCACGCACGGTTTTTAAATGAACTGGGTGTTTAGGATCGTCTTCCACCTTATCGCGGAGATGCGACAAGTGCATATCAACCATTCGTGTGTCAGGTCCAGCATAATCGTAACCCCAAACGCCGTGCAAAATTGTTTCGCGGCCTAGCACCCGTCCTTCACGATCTGCCATATACGCCAATAGCTCATATTCCTTCGGTGTTAACTTTACAATTTCACCCTGACGTTGCACAACCATCTTGTCAAAATCAATTGTTAAGTTACCAAATTGTTTTAGTTTCGTTGGTGTTTCCGCTACTTGTGATTCTTGTTGTTTATCCAAACGACGCAAAACCGCCCGAACGCGTGCAATCACTTCACGTGGGCTAAATGGCTTTGTGACATAATCGTCCGCCCCTATTTCGAGACCTAAAATTTTGTCAACTTCGTCATCCAAGGCGGTAATCATAATAATTGGGATACGATTCTGTTCGCCTCGCAATTCCCGTGTTAAGTCAACGCCGCTCTTACCAGGCAACATGACATCTAGCAGCATCAAATCAATAGGATGATTTGCCAACTGATTTCGAGCCTCGTCACCCGATGTAGCGGTTACAACATCGAAGCCTGATTTAGTCAGGTTGTATGACAGTAACGTCACCAATGATGGTTCATCATCTACAACTAAAATTGTTGCCATATAACAGACTCCTCAAAATATTAATTACTAATAAGTTTAACACGAAAAGACACTTGCGCGCCCGCTAATTCTGAGTCCTAAAGCGAAAATGAGCACTTATTTAGTTATCAAAACTAAAAAAGACGATATAAAATCGTCTTTTTCTGTTCATTATTCAGTTAAATTGTCACCAACGTACCGCCACCACTTTGCGTATCAAAAGTGTATGTTTTGTGCGTTAGCGAATCTGTCACTGTACCACCCTTAAGCTGCACACCATTTGCATCGAAATAACGATACTCACCATTAATGCGTTGCAATCCCGTTACCATTCGTCCCAGCTCATCAAAGTAGTACCATTTACCATCATGAAACGCGTAATCCTGTTTGATTTCCGATCCTGTTGTGCCATTAAAATAGTGCACACTGTCACTCTCATAGACGAAATCATCTTTTATCTGGTGATTATTATCGTCAAAATACAACGTGTCTTGGCCAACCGTAATTTGTCCGCGTACCAAGTCTCCTGCAGCATCTGCATACAGCCAATGCCCATCTGTATCAAGGATAAACTGTTACTTCACGAGATTACCACTATTAGCTTCATAGTAGTGTGCCCGATTATCATCAGCTCGAATGAGCACTGCTTTTGCTTGGACACCGTTTGTGCCGAAATATTGTTCATGACCATCAAGGGTTAAGGCTTGGTTGCGGACAACGTTACCGTCTGCATCAACCCGGAACGCATTTGCTTGATGGTCAGTAACATATTGGTTAATGACCAGACGACCTGCTTTATCATAGTATTGACGTTGGCCATCAGCCGTTTGTAAGAAAGCATCCGTCAAAGCAACACCATTTGGCAAGAAGCAATATTGATCCTGGTGGACACGTTGCTTACCTGTTACCATGACGCCTTGAGCATCAAAATAATACAGTTTCCCATTGTCATACATAATAAAGGTATCTCGGGCCGATGTACCACTCAATGTTTCAAAGTGATAACCATCTGCTTCATGATAAAATCCTGTCATCACCGGTTGCCCGAGTAATTGATTTGGCAAGTTTACATTACCGCCATTTGCCGTTACCTTGTAGTAAGCATTAGTACCATTATCGCGCAGTACATAACCCGCTCCACGACCTTGAATTGCGGTACCATTCAAATACTTAGCTGACCATTCTTTAATTTTTACTGAATCATCAATGGTTTGTCCAGTTGAAATTTGACGGGTCGTAAACAAATCAGGATATAGTCCACGTATGCGCTCAAGGAACTCACCACCGTACTGTTTCTGATACTCACCGCCACCACGAGTACTCGTCACATATAAAATATGTTGGATGTCAGAATATGTATCTGGCTCCCCCATATTGTTTGTTCGGGTTACTTGTACCAATTCCTTACCAGGTAAGGTATACAATTGGTCAGGTACAAAATCAGCCATTACTTGCATGCCATTTGCATGCAACGCTTTGATGACGTTGCGCAAATCCTTATCATCCCCGTATTTAGTTGGCGTACCGAACCCTAGATCATAACGGTCCGTAAAGGCATAGCCATTTTGGATAATCGCATCTAAAAAGGTACCGTCAGTTGAAGAACGGTATTGTGGGGCTAGTTGCACAGAAGTTATTCCCCAATCGTGTAGCTGGTCAGCATGATTGGCTAATACGACGTTGGTGTATGTGTCATGGCTTGTTGGCATAGCCTGAAAATTCGAAAAGGCTTCAAAAATCACTTGACTATCCAAAGCCGCATTAGAATGGTATGCCGATCCATCTGTTGAATTGTTTGTTGACGCAGCAGACCGTGCATCCTGTGTCGCTGGTGCACCAGCTGGCACCCACATCGCCAAGAAGCCTGACGCCTGTGGATTCAACACGCCATATACGTCGTGGTTATTAAAAATTAAATCACCCTTATTATCGGTATAACGAATTGGGACATCATCATCATTATAGATGGTTAATCCAGTCGCTGTCGTCAGTACGACCGTTCGGAATGCCTGATTCGCGTGTGCTAGTCCCATGTGTAGCACCACGTTATCTTGCTGTCCCAGTTGCAACTTGGGGTTGTTGCTAACAATCAATCCCACACCTTCAGTCCGGGTCTCAGCATTTCCTAAATCATTGGCCGTCATCGCTCCCTTACCAAACCGAACACTAGTCAAGACATCTTGCTGATCAACCGCCATCGTCTGTCCACCAGCAACATACTTTGTACGTGCTTGTAACATGGCTGAAATTGCATCAAAATAAGGTGATTTTGTTGCCATGAATTGCCCATCATCCGTGTACAAGTCACCATAGTAAATCCGTGGAATAACATCCTTATTCGTTAACAGCATGGCGTATGCAGATGGCATATTGTAATACGTGTAAGTCTTAACGACCTTCTTTTGGTCCGCATTGTAAATCTTAAACGCTTCAGCCATTTGTTCTTCTGTCGGCATTAACCCGTTTCCAGCTTCAGGATGCAGTTTTGTCACGATTTCAGCAATGACTGTTTGCACTTCACTATCATGGGCACGTACAAATGAATAACTAGGTTGCGCCGTGTTTTCTGTATCATCACTGGTTCGGTTGGCGAGATAGAAGTCCATAAATCGTGCCATGGTACCGCGTTGTGCCTCTGACTTGGTTAACGACCAAATCAACTGTGTGTGCATGTAATCATCCATCGTCAATTGATCATTGCCATGCGCTTGCATATAGGCCGGATCATTATGGCTCCAATCCTCAAGTATTGAAAGATGCTTATTTGATGTCGCATCATTCGTGGCCATGCCATAGGCATCCCGGAAATATTGAGCCGCTAGTTGAAGTAAATCAGCATCGACATTATCGACCGCATCAATTCGTACCCCATCAAAATTTGCATCTGGATCATCAGCCGTAAACTCCCCAAAATGCATCAAGTAGTACAACCAATTCAACTGTTCTGCCTGAACTTGTGGATTTGAGTTGTCAACGTCATTGGCCAGCAAGAATTCATAACCGCTAAGTGAGTCATCAATGTGATACAAGCGCTCACCAGTTTGATTTGTTGGTGTGCGATTCATAAGGCGATAATTCGAATTGGCATCTGTGTCGCCATTGTTTTCAAATGTTAGTGCCCCACCTTGCAGATGATCATCATTAACAGCCTCACTTGTTTTATTCCACTGAGGCTGTGTCACGACAAACGCAGCCATTAATTCACGTAACCAGGTTGTTGATTGGCGTACTGTGATTTGGTGCTCAACAGCCGCTTGAATAGCATCGGTTGCCGCAGTCAGGTTGGCCTCTGAATCAGAGGCTGACACATTTTTATCTACCATATCTAATGCGTGATGCATGTGGTTCACGTAATCAGCCTGGGTTTGTTTTGTTGGCCACCAAGTTGCTAACAATGGTCGAAATTCAGTTGGTTGCGATTCACGCCATGTCTCACCATCTTCCAAAATATCTGTTGGACGATACCAAGTGTCAGCCGTCAGGTAACCAGCCATCGTATCAAAATCTTCCGGTGTCGTACCATGCGCTACATTGTGCTTGATATTCCTATCAGGAACCGGTTCCGTTTCAGGATTAAATTCAGGATGATCAGCCGGTTGCGCAACACCCGTTTGATCATCAAAATACGTCATTTTGCCATCAACTGACGCAGCAATTCCTTTCAACATCCGACCTTGTTCATCAAAATCATAAACCTTGTTTGCGATTGTCTGAATTCCCGTTTCGAAATTACCCTGTCCATTGAAGTAATACGTATCTCGATTGGCTGTTTGGCCGAAATCATTCTTGATTTGATAACCATTTTGATTAAACCCGTAGATAACGCCATTAACTGCTTGCGTTTGTGTCAACGCGCGTCCTTCTTGTCCATCATAGTATGCTCGTTGACCGTCACTTTCACGCCAATCACCTTTGACTTGTTTGCCATCGGCGTCAAAGTAAACCTCAAACGTATAATTTTTTTGTTGTCCGACCAACTTTTTCCCAGCTCGATAATAGACCCAATCACCGCCTTCATCATGGTAACCATCTGACACTGCACTGCTGATCACTGCTGATTCGCTCGTGGCTGTTTTGACTGAAGATGCTGAACTATTCGTTGCAACCGAACTAACATTTGTACTCGTTACCGCCAATGACTGGCTACCAGCGGCATCGCTAGTTGTTGCCTTTAGTGACGATTTAACAGCCGCTGATGACATTGGCGCAGAGGAGATCGCAAACTGCGATCCAGCATATGGCGCAGCCACGCTATCACTCACGGTACTTGCGCTTGTGGTATCACTTACCGCACTTGTACTTGCGCTATCAACCGTGATGCTTACGCTGTCGGGCAAATCACTTGTGACAGAACTGCCTGACTGTACTGGCGACGCTGATTCTGGTGACTTGGTGACACCCATGTCATTGCTAGCCTGTGTCATCTCCGTTAGCCTTTGCTCATTTGGTAATACAGTATCAGCCTGCGCGTTACCAACGAATGCTAACCCAACAAACAAGGCACCGGCAGCTACCCAAAGCTTTCCGGATTTGTACATCTTTTTCCTAAACTTCTGTAACTCGTCTTGCAAAATTATATCCCCGTATTCTATTCATATCCCCAAGGCCTTGGTGTAGAGTTCACCTTAACGCGTGAATAATCTCTCTGTCAATTTTTTCATAATGTCATTATAGAACCGGTTCCATTTTATTCATATGCAGGTATAATCTGTCCGGTCATTCAAATCGAGGCTTTTATCTTAATTACATTTAGTCCCAGTACCCCCTCTTTACTCAGACCATTAGCTCCTGGAGTCCCCTTTAGTTTACAACTGTAAATCTAATATGTTTAAAATATCAAAAGTATACGAAAATAAATTTTTGATATTTCACAAACCACCATTATTAACAGACCAAATAAATAAAAAGCCGATGATTTGCCAGTTACTAACTGTCAAATCATCGACCTTAAAAATATTATGTTATTTGAAATGTTGCGCATGTCGTTTACTAATAATCTTAATTGCCAGCATACCGACAACCATCATCGCGCCAAGCAAAAAGACCGTCCATTCACCTAATTCAGATACCCCGTATCCAAACGCAATTGTTATAATTGGAGCAAATAAATCTGTCGCAAAGAAGGAAATACCAAATACTCGTCCCAAGTATGCTGGTGCACTCTCTTGTTGACGAACTGTATTAATCTTAATAACAAATGACGCTCGAGCGAATCCGTTCAAAATAACCAAACCGATAAACACCCAAATTTCTTGAATGAATGTGCCGATGATAAAAGCCCCACCTAGAATAAATAAATCCCAATAAAGCGTATTTAACGAATTAAATTTTGGTAAGCGGGCCAAAATGATGCCCGCAATGATGCCTGCAACTGCAGCCAAAGTTAATGCCGTAGAATATGACGAAGCAGATCCGCGGTAATTGTGCTGAATCAGAAATGGCATCGCAATAATAAATCCTTCAAAGAAGAAATTACTCCACATCGTTAGCAACATCGATTCAAACAATTTTGGTTGAGACAACACATATTTGTAACCGCCCACCAAACTAGCTAGAAATGGCTCAGATAGCGTATTGGGATCTTTGGGTTGTGGATGATATCTAATAGCCAAGTTCAACAAGACTGTGATGACGAGCATCACACCAAACAACTGTAGAAATGTTTGCAAGTTAATCCATTTCAAGTGAAGCAACAGACCACCAACTAGTGGTCCAAACGCTTGTCCCGTCGAAAAGGCAGCGCTTGCCCATGCGTTAAACCGGGCCAGGGCACTCGACTTAATGACATCTGGCAAAATTGCGCGCGCAGCTGGATACGCAAATGAGACATCCACATTCAAAATGAAAGTTAGAAAGAACAACACCCATAGCTGCGGCTTAGTCGAATCGATCAACAACGATAATGTTAACACCCCAATGGCACCAAATAAATCTGCGCCCAACAATACCCATTTACGATTAAAGCGATCCAGTACTGAACCAACATAAACATCATTTAATAAGTAAACCAAAAAGCCAAAACCCGTTAGCCAACCCAAAATTTTTGCATTGCCATAACTAGACACTAAAAACCAATTCAAGCCAAACCGATAGACCCCATCGCCAAACACTGAAGCAAAATTCGACGCAAGCAGTGGAAAACTAAATTTCGCTAAGCGCTTATCATTTTCAATCATATCAGTTCACCTCCTACCTATAATTCTCTCCAGTGTATCATAGCGCACTCACCAGTAACACCGAAAAAAAGACCATGTGCCCAGTAACATTACCACACACGATCTTTTCTAATCGTATTAATTAAAGAAACTTGATGAAGACAATACCGACAGCCATCACAACAACACCCAAAATTTGAATACCGTTAACACTAGCCTTGGCTGAACGCCACCATCCAAACTGTTGTACCAACATTGAACCAACAATTTGACCAATCAAGCCCATCGTAATCGTCAAACTGGCGCCAATCTTTGGCGCTGACAAAACACTGGCGAAGACGAATAGACCACCCAAGATATCACCTATCCAGTTCCATGACTTGGCCTGCTTTAACTCAGAAACCTTAGGCAAGCGCTTATCAACGACTAAAGCAACGATCGTAATCAAGATAAACCCAACAAAGAATGAGATAAATGAGCCTTGCACTGGCGCTTGCAACAAATCTCCCAAGTGACCGTTAATCGCCTGCTGCCTTGCTGACAATGTTCCAGTAAAAATGGCCCAGATTTGCCAACCAAGCAAGACCGGCTTTGTTTCACTCTCCTGAATGGCCTTATCCATTACTTCCACATCCTTGTTTAGAACGTTCAGCAATACAACTGCCACAACAACACCAACAATAAACACAATCAACCCGGTGACGCGCATTAATGTTAAAGGCGTTTGTTCCGTGCCAAACCAACCAAAGGTATCAATAAGCGTACCCATTAAAATTTGACCCAAAATTGGTAAAATAACAGTCTGAATTGCTTCCAAGCGTGGAAATAGCAGCACGTTCGACGTCAAATAGACAGCACCTAACACACCACCTAGCCAAATCCAAGCCGGATTTGAACTGATGAAATTCCTGATGGGAGCACGCGATGTGACATAACCGCACTCAAAACGCCTAGAAATATTGACCCAATCAAAATGAATTTGCCGCTGAAATGAATGGTGAACCGACCACCTTCTTCATGTTAGCGTTAATTAGTTTTTGGTTTGTCAACACAAAACCAGCAAAGAACGACAAACCTAAAAATACAAGAACCACAATTCTTCTCCCAGAAACTTACTTATAATTATTATTGTAGTTCTTTAAAAATGAAATGAAACCATTTTGAGCAAACAAATTTGTGAGATTTGGTTCTTTATCAATTAACATGTCTTGTATTAATAGTATTTTCAATAAACGCATCCGCACAAATACTTCACAAGCTTGTGAAGTGTTTTCCGTTAAGTGTTTCAACGAATCAACAAAGAGTTCTATTCTTTTTGGTGTTAGTGATTAATCAGCAACGCTTTTTTGCATTTATCAGTCATTCTCAAAACAAAAATACCTGACTTGGTATGTTTTTAACTGTGAAAAATAAGTATTCTGGTGTTACTAAAAAACCGAGGCATTCGCCCCGGCTCATTTTTTTAATTTTAATCCAAGAAATCACGCAATTGCTTTGAACGTGACGGATGGCGTAACTTACGAAGTGCCTTAGCTTCAATTTGACGAATACGCTCACGCGTAACCCCAAATACCTTACCGACTTCTTCTAACGTACGTGTACGACCGTCTTCCAAACCAAAACGCAAACGCAAAACGTTCTCTTCACGATCCGTCAACGTGTCCAGTACTGATTCTAGCTGTTCTTTCAACATTTGGTAAGCGGCTGAATCTGCAGGTGAAATGGCTTCGTTATCTTCAATAAAGTCACCCAAATGCGAGTCATCCTCTTCACCAATTGGTGTTTCTAATGATACAGGTTCTTGCGCAATCTTCAAGATGTCACGAACCTTGTCTGTTACAATGTCCATCTCGGCACCAATTTCTTCTGGCGTTGGCTCGCGTCCCAAGTCTTGTAGCAAGTTACGTTGAATACGAATCAACTTGTTAATCGTTTCAACCATGTGCACAGGAATACGAATTGTACGAGCTTGGTCGGCAATTGCACGTGTAATCGCTTGACGAATCCACCATGTGGCGTACGTTGAGAACTTAAATCCCTTACGGTAATCAAACTTTTCAACCGCCTTCATCAATCCCATGTTTCCTTCTTGAATCAGGTCCAAGAATTGCATACCACGACCAACATAACGCTTAGCAATTGATACCACCAAACGCAAGTTAGCTTCTGCCAATTCTTGCTTGGCCGTTTCATCACCTTGCTCAATACGCTCGGCCAAAGTAACTTCTTCGTCACCAGTCAGCAATGAAACACGACCAATTTCCTTCAAGTACATTCGGACGGGGTCATTAATCTTCATGCCAGTTGGCGCATCAGCAGCTTGCTTCAACTCCTTTTCTGACAACTTAGTCTTCTTATTTTCCAATGAACGCGCAGTTGGCTCTCCCTTTTCATCAACAATTGAGATTCCTGCGGATTCGATCTTTTCGTATAATTCATCGATTTGATCAGCATTCAAACGCATTGGCTTAACCAAAGCATCTTGGAGGGCATTTTCCTTGATTTCTTTATCAGCTTTGAACTCCTTGATGATGTTCTTCACTGCCTTATCAAACTCAACTTGATCAAACTTAGCTGAGATAGGTGCTTGCTTTTCTGCCATAGCGGCCTCCTTAAGTTACTTGTGTGTTTGTTTCTCACGAAGCGCAGCCAAATATTCAACACTTAGCTGAGCAACTAATGCATCATTGTGCATTTGATTAGCTTCTTTAATTTGTCGTTGTAACCCATTAATTTTATCAGATAATGGTGCGTCATGACTAATAAATTGAATATATTCATCAACTTGCGAACGATCAGTGAATAATTCAGGCGCGTAAGTATCCAACGTGGCCAGTATTCTGGTCAAATCAGCTTTCTGTACATAGTCCATAAAGCCCGCCATATCGGTGATTGGCTGGTTACCATGCTCTGATCGGTAACCTGACGCGAGCATCATAATCGTTTCATACGGTACATCGGCAAAAGTGAAATCTGGTGTGTTGGTTACTTGTAGCCAAACATCATTATCCTGCAACATCCAAGCTAGCAACATTCGCTCAACTTTTTCAACCCGCGAAATTGTCGGCGCAACCGGTGCTGGAACAGGCGCGAGCGCACTATCTTGCCATTCATCATATGGTGCCGCACCAAAATTAGTATCAGTAACTCGCTCGCTTTGGCGTGGGCGATTATTATTCGAGCGTCGCGGATTAGACCGCCGAGCTTGTTGTTGCAACAACAACGGCCGTAACTGATCCTGTAAGGCGTCCAAACCGATATTGAACTCCTCACCGATTTGGCGCAAGTAGGCTTCGCGCATAACCGGTTCGGTCACAGTTGCAATCGTGCCTAGTACATCACTAACATAGGCAAACATTTCTGTTTGATTTGTTAAATCACGACCCATCCGTAAATAACGGATATTGAAAGCAATCGGATCTTCCGTATTATGTGATAACACATTCAAAAATGCTGACACGTCATTCGCGCGTAAAAAGTCATCTGGATCTTGGTTGTCCGGAATGTGCACAACCGTGGCTTCCATTTTAACGTTCTGTGCCACTAAGTCGAGCGCTCGTTTTGTCGCCCGTTGCCCAGCGTCATCAGCATCATAACTGATACTAATCTTGTCGGCCATTCGTGATAGAACCTGGACTTGTTCCGTTGTCAAAGATGTTCCCATTGAGGCAACACCATTTTGAACACCAGCTTGGAATGCGGCAATGACATCCATAAATCCTTCGAATAAGACAACTTGTTTTTGCTTACGGATAGCACCTTTCGCCAAATCCAAATTAAATAATTCTTGCGACTTATTAAATAGCGGACTCTCTGGCGAATTTATATACTTGGCCTGTGAATCGTCATTCGATAAACGGCGTCCAGAAAAAGCGATTGGGTATCCCACAGCATCACGAATTGTAAATAGCACACGATTCGTGAAACGGTCATGCAATGACCCATCGTCCCACTCAATAAATAATTCAGATGCTCGCAATAATTGATAATCCACACCCTGTTCATTGAAAAAATTGTATAAAACATCATTTTCGGGTGCGTACCCTAACATAAAGGCATCAATCGTTCCGTCATCTAAACCACGATCGTGTAAGTACGTCAGCGCGGTATCACCAGCGTCGGTGTTAACGAGTAAATGATGGTATAGCTTCGTTGCATCTGCATACAGTGATCGTAAGGCTTTTGTTTGTGGATCAACTGTTTCAGTTGGCTTATCTGCCGTGTAAGATTCATCAAGGTCAACGCCCGCAAACGGTGCGACCTTTGCAACCGCTTGTGGGAACGTTGCATTATCAATATCCATGATAAAGCTAAACACGTTCCCCCCACGCCCGCATGAGAAGCA
Source organism: Weissella cibaria (assembly GCF_004521965.1). Taxonomy (GTDB): domain Bacteria; phylum Bacillota; class Bacilli; order Lactobacillales; family Lactobacillaceae; genus Weissella; species Weissella cibaria_A. Next base: position 33,534 of record NZ_SDGK01000101.1, read on the forward strand.
GTGATAAATTTGCTTATCTTCATTAACCGAAAACGAGGGCGTACGTTCATCGTGGAACGGGCACAGTCCAAACAGATTACGCCCCTGCTTTTTCAGTTGTACATATGGCGAAATGACATCAACAATGTTGACACGCTCGCGAATTTCTTCGACAAGGTGTTCTGGAATACGTGTTGCGATAATCATCACCCCCATCTCTTAAAATGAACTTTTCCAGCTCTTATTATTATACGCCGGAACGTACAATATGCAAGTAACTTGTCAAGCCCCTATAATCTAGCCAAAGGCCGGTATATTAACATTTTTCATTTTTGTATAAAATATTATGTAAACTTCAGGATCCTAAAGTGTCCTACATTTTATAGTGAAATATCTACTGTCTTGGGATTCCTTCATTTAACAAACACCGCTAGAAAAAAACACCAATTGTCTCAAACAAACAATTAGTGTCTTTTACAAATTTATTAACCGGTCCCCCAGTTAGATGATTTTTTATTTATTGCCGTACAACCATGACCGTAACCGGCGCATTTGCTGCAACATAACCGGATTGTGTCCCAAAATAGCGATCAGAAAGCGATCGTTTTGAATGTGCCCCGATCACAATCAAATTAGGTTTAATAACCGGAATAATGTCACGGACAATCACTTTACCCGGCTCACCGTCACGCAAGACAGTTGCGACCGTGTTTACACCTGCATCGAGGGCCTCTTGCCGGTATCGTTTCAAGGCATTTTCGACATCAGCGCGCGCGTCAGTCGTGCGCTCCTTCGAAAGCGCATCGAACACATTTAACTGATCTTTTTCAAAAATAGATGCGATAATCAACACCGCGCCATCCTCATGGGCTTGGTGGATAGCGTTAGCCAAGGTTAATTGACCTAACTCAGAATCGTCCACAGCTGCCAATATAATGGGATAATCCAACTCATTTTCTATTGTCATGTTACTGTCCCCCGTAGCTTTAATTGCCTATCCGTATTATACCGTGTATTTAGTTGAATTTCAGCTTATTTTTGTGGACGATTAATTATAAATACAACTAATGATACAACAACAAGTACTGCTAATACGACCACACCTATTTGCGATCCACGGACGACCCCAGTATTTGCATACGCTGCAACAGCACTCGCAAAAATTTGTGCAACGACCGCTGTGGCACTGGCACCGATAAACTGGGTTAATGTATTCAAGATACTATTACCATCGGCATTATCAGCACTAGGCAACGTTGCCAACGTAATTGTCATTAGGTTGGCATATGACAGTCCAATTCCGACCATCAATAACATGTGCACTGCCATCAGCAACCAGAAGTTTAATTGGCCAAACAATCCCGCCATCAGCAACAAAGCGATTGTCGCAATCGTTACACCCAGCAAAATTGGTTTTGTAGCACCCACCTGATCTAACAAGCGGCCAGAAATTGGCGCCAAAACTGAACCAATCACAGCCCCAGGAAACATAAACAATCCGGCAGCTGTGGCGCTGACGTGCAAGCCAAGTTGCAAATAGTTCGGCAGAATAAATGATAGCCCCAGTAAAATAGCTTGGTAAACCAAAAAGCTATAAAGATAGGCATTAAATTTACGGTTACGCAAAATACTTAAACGAAGCAAGGGTTGGCGCTTATTGAATTGGTAGTAAATGACCAACACAACCAAAGCAATGACAATCCATAGTATTGACATCTTTTCAATCGCAATTAACAATAACCCCAAGCCGAATCCCAGTGTTATAAAGGCCGGCAAGGCAAATTTTTCAGTTTTTTCAACTGATTCAATGGGCATACTTGTTAATCCCATCACCAGTGAAATAACTAAAAGTACAATCAAAAACCAGAAAATAGCACGCCATCCAAGGCTATTAAGCATTACACCACCATATGTAGGTCCGATGGCAGGGGAAATCGAGGTTGTCATCGTCCCAATCCCCATCATCACGCCCCGTCGATCACTAGGCGACTTAGTTAGGATAATATGAAACATCAACGGTAGTGCGATTCCTGTTCCGATACCTTGTAAAACACGTCCAGCTAGCAAAACACCCAAACTTGGCGCAAAGGCGTCAATAAGCACCCCTAGAATAAATGCTAAATTTGCAATAATAAAAAGTCGGCGTGGCGCAAAATTTCGAATCAAAAATGCAGATACCGGTACAATAACTGCAATCGCAAGTAAATAACCCGTTGTTACCCACTGAATACCATTTGCTGTTGTGCTAAACTCATGCATCAACTCAGGGAACGTGACATTCATTGACGTTTCAATCAAAACACCACTAAAACTCATAATTCCGGCAGCCAGTACAGCTCTAAGTACGTGCCATTCCTTTGCTTGCATCTCCAATCGACCTCCTAAAAAATAAAAAAGGCGCGACATCACTGCTAATCGCAATGATGTTACGCCTCTGTGTTCGGCTCTTAACGAGCTATCTGTACGAAACAACTTGTACTAAAGTAACAGAATTTTTCAACCCTGTCAAAACACACAGTCATTCATTAATTTAATGAGTTTGCAAATATTTAACTGCCTCATCGAAAGTCTTAACCGGCACAATCTTCATATTCGGTGCATATTTCTTGGCCGTTTTAACAGCCAATTGATAATTAGTTAGACCGTCTGACTCCAGCGCTAGGTTACGATTAGTTGGCTTTAAATATGGTGCGAAGAAAATTTTCGCACCCGCCTCATGGGCAACAATAACTTTCTTATCAATCCCGCCAATTTCACCAACATTACCGTCTTTATCGATCGTACCCGTCCCAGCAATCTTACGACCGGCTGCTAGATTTTGATCCGACAAGGCGTCAAACATTTCCAACGAAAACATCAAGCCACCAGATGGGCCTCCGATATCACCCATGTTGGCCGAAACTTTACGTGACGAACTAACCGACACATCATCTGTCAGTGCAATACCAATTCCTGGCAACTTTTTAGTACCAGCTAATGCTACGGATTTCCCAGTTGCCTGTTTAGCTTTCTTATTTCGCTCATAAGAAATTGTTAGTTTCGTACCAACTTTATTTGAGCGAATGTAATCCTGAAATCCCTTTGCTGATTTAAAGTGATGATTATCAACCGAAGTAATCGTGTCCCCCACTTTTAAAGCCTTTTTAAAATTAGAATTGTCTTGAACTGCCATCACGTAAATACCGTTAAAAGAACGGTTAAAAGGTATTTTTGCTGCTTTATAGGCCGTCGCCTTAGCTTCGTTGACAGCTGAATCCATATAAATCTTGTTAACGGCTGCGTTATCTATAGATGAACCACCACCATTTGCTTCGTAAGATGTCATCAGCGAAGCTGTTGGATTTAGCCAAGCCATGATAGCACCAATGCCGTTCACTTGCGACATATAAACTGCTGTAATCATAAACTGACCATCAAGTTTTGGCTTTTTTCCATCGACTTTAATGTAGTGACTCAAGTTATCAGCTTCTCCAGGCGTTTCAGCATACAGAGGTAATGGACAAACTAAACCTAACAACATCAAAATGCCAACAATAATGCCGGATATTTTAAGCCAACGTCGTTTCTTATGGGTTGCTTTCGCCATATTACTTCCCCTGCACTTTTTCAATTAAAGCGACGGCTACTGGCGCAGGCACAAGATCATGTACGTCAGCTCCGGAACTGACAACTTCTTTCAAAATTGAGCTAGAGATATTTTGGTGTTCTGGTCGTGCCATCAAAAAAACAGTTTCAACTGTACCCAAATAGTGATTCATTTCTGCAATATCACGTTCGTACAAGTAATCCGTTTCATTACGCAAACCACGCACCAATGTATCAGCTGCAATTTCTTTCATGTAGTCAACTGTAAGGCCCGTCATTTCGTGTACTGATACGTTAGGTAAATCAACCGTTGACGCCTCAATTAACCGAATCTTTTCTTCAGGAGAAAATAAATACTTCTTCATTTTGTTTGTACCAACGCCGATAACCACCTCATCAAACAAATTCGACGCACGACGAACAACATCTAAATGACCATTTGTAAATGGATCAAAACTTCCCGGAAACAATACCCGACGCATATTTACTCCCCCTCATATTGATAAAGCGTCACAACAGTGATGCCGTAATCTTTCTGCTTCATGAAACTAAACCCTGAAATATTCTCTGGTAAATTCGCGAACTGATCCGTCTCTGCAACAACCAAAGCATCCGGCGCAATCAAGTTCGCAGCTTGCAACTTGGTTAAATCAGCCAAAATAGTTTGCTTAGCATATGGTGGGTCAAAATATAAGACATCAAATGGCGTCGATCCCATCAAACTTTGGATGGCCGCGTCTGCTGTGCTCTTGATAACTGTAAATTTTTCTGGTGCCTTTGTAACCGCAATGTTGTCATTAATCGTCTTAATCGCTGCAAACTGACGATCAACCAATACCGCTTCATCTAAGCCTCGTGACACGCCTTCAATGCTCAAGCCACCTGAACCAGCATACAAATCTAATGAACGTCCACCATCAAAATAAGGGCCAATCATGCTAAAAATAGCTTCCTTAACCTTATCTGTCGTTGGTCGCGTTGCATCACCTGGGACCGCCTTTAAAGGGCGACCGCCAAACTCTCCACTAACAATACGCATTATAATTCCTCTTCTTCAGCTGGTTCATCAGCTAATTCTGATGGATCAACAGATAATTCAAAGCCGTCACCTTGGCTACCTACAGTGGTATCCACGTCTGGCCGGTGTGATAACTCTACTGCTGATACAAAACCCAATCGCTCAATCAACGCAGATTTTGTTGTGACATCAGCCTCATTCATATAAATGACAGCATATTTCATTTTTTCTGAAATATAACTCACCACGCCAAAGCGTCGTAATTGGCGTGCCTGTCGCACATTCTTTAGGTGGACAATGACACTGCGCCGCTGGGTAACTTCAAATGTCATACCGACGCACGCTCCTTTTCGTATTCTTGTTGTTGTTTAATCAAACCGATGACATTAAATGCAATGCCAAACGTTATTCCCCATGACAATAATGATGATCCACCATATGAAATCATTGGGAAGGTCACCCCGGTAATTGGTAACAATCCGACAACTCCACCTAAATTAATCAAAATTTGAATGGTGATATACGCAGAAATACCATACAACATCAAACGGTACTGCATGCTTGGTGTCTGGAGTGCAAAGTGAATGAGCCGCCATAAGATGAAGCCAAATACGGCTAACACAATCAAAATTGACACAGCCCCCAATTCTTCGCCAACCACCGCCATAATGAAGTCGGTATTCGGTTCTGGCAAATACCCCGTCTTTTGAATACTATTACCAAGACCGCGTCCAAATAGGCCACCATTACTAATAGCATAGTAAGAATTAATCAATTGGTGACCACTGTCTAAATCAGCCCAGGGATTGGCATATGTTTCCAAACGTTTTAATTGGTAAACCATCAAGCCCGTCTTACTAATTACCGGTAGCAGATACGGCAACGCAACCAAAAAGGCAACAATTGCCAAAATATAGAAACTTAAGCCCCTTACTTTTATCCCGGACGTAAAGACCATTGTCAGAATAATAAATGTTAAGATAGCCGCGCCACCCATGTCAGGCATCACAACCGATAAACCAACACCAAACAGCGGTGGCAAAATGTCATGAATGTTCAATCGTTCACGAATACTATGCCAGGCCCGACTTGAATCAAGTTGCCGATGTGAAAATCGGTAAGCGAACCACAAAATCAAAGCAATTTTAAAATATTCGACCGGTTGAAATGATAGAAAGCCAAAATTAATCCATCCCTTGGCCCCAGACACTGGGTCAGTAAATAGGAGTGTGTAAATCAGAACACCAATTAAAATGTAAACTGACAACACAATTAGCTTACTGACACCTTTTGAGTGCCACCGAATTGGGATAATAGTCATCACAATCATTGCAATCAATGCAATAATTGCAAAAAGGACTTGTTTCCCAAAAAAGCTTAACGCGGAACCACTTGCCATGTTAGTACTCGACGTGAATACCATTCCCGTCCCGAAGACCATCACGGCAACGATTGCGATTAACATCTGGATGTCCATATATTTAATTTGTTTCACAATCATTTTTAACACTTCACGCCAAAAGACAGATAGACTGCCCCGCCGTGCATTAATTTTTTGCATAGGAGAACCCCTTTACTGTCTTTAATTGCTCCTATAATTTTAGCACAAAACTAGCAGTTCCTCTCAGGGCTTCATGAAATTACGGTTCTAAAATATTGGGTACTGATGACCACTCGCTAACGCGATTGGTTGTTGGTACCTTTTTTTGTTTTTTGGTGTAAAAATAAAAAAAGGCAGACCACCTGCAACCAGTCTGCCCAAAATACCCTCGAAAGGATATCCCAACATGGACAACGATATCAGAATTTTAATTGGATTAACAGACTTAAATGTCGATTTTGATCCAAAAGCAGAACAACTCTGCAATGGATCTGAGTGAAAATGTTAGTCAAAAGCACATCGCTTTAGACAACAACGTATCAACGCAAACTGTCATGCGCGCAGCCGAAGGCTTATTCGTTTACAACAAAACAAATTGCCATTACCTACCACAAAACATCGC
>NZ_SDGK01000023.1 GCF_004521965.1 Weissella cibaria
TGCTATTAGTTTACAGGGCAGAGAAAAATCTGTCCGTAAATCTAGCATAAGAGCAACCATTAATATCCTTAACAGTACTAATTTCGCCATCGCTTAGCTTTCTCGCAATTGTTGCAAACGATTTTTCAAACTTATTGGCTACTAGACCACCAATAGTAAAGTTTCTAATCGTAAACGAAATAATCTTATGCAACACTTGTGTGATTTCTGCTTCGTCAAAGTCTTTTTCAACCATAACAAGAATTAGCGGATAAAAAGTCTTTGCTCCCAATTGATTAAGTACATACAAGTTATTAATCAATGTTTCATCATGAAACGAAATTTGGTTCTTTGGATCTAGCATAGAGGCAAATTCATCTGACAAATCTGAAAGCTTCTGAACCAATCGCGTTGCATCGCTCTTAGTCTCCACACTTCGATTCAAAGCACGATACAACTTCTTCTCAGTAACGAAGTCATGTGTTCCATTCCAGTATGCACGAATGAACTTCGTAGCACGATCAGAATTGAAATCTAATGGAGTCATCATTTCTTCCCAATGGCGCTGTATGTCGGGATCGCCACTAGCTTTGCGGAATAGATGATTTTTCAAGAGGTCGGAACTATTCAAGTCACGACCACGAGCATTCAACGTTTCAAAGATAACAAAGGCACTTGCTTCATCTGGCGTTGAAATCTTCATAACAAACATGTGATCAAGAAATGCATCCTGCAAATCTTCTAAAAATTCAACCCTATCGTCAACCGTCTTAAAATCCTTTAGTCGTTCACCCACACGCTTGTACAAATAATCGTAAGCTTTCACAAAATTGCGCTCACTGTCTTGGCTAGCTTGCCCCTTTACCTCGCTAAAAGAGAACGCTTCATTTTGAATCAATCGACTAAAAAAATCAGCAACTTGTTCAGCTTGTGTAAAGTTATAGTTTCCTCGGCGAACAATAAACTTCTTTTGAAGGTCTTGCGCACGCATACGGGCTCGTTCTGAATCCAAACTATTAAAACTATCTCGTAAGACGGCTAAAAATATTGTTGATGTCGTCACTCGTTGCTGCCCATCAACCACATAATCATTGCCATCAAGCTTATTAGTAACGACTTGTCCTAAAAAATGATCATCTTCATTCTCATCTAAGACCTCGACTAAATCGTTCCAAAAATCTTCCCACTCCTGATTTGTCCATGCGTAGCCACGTTGATAGGTTGGCACAGCTAAATTTTTATTATCAGAAAATAAAGTGCCAATCGTCACTCGTTCAAAACTCATTTCAGCCATTTCAATACTCCCATTTTTGTAAATAATATATACATTTAATTAGATCACATTATTTACAAGGTGGCTACGAAAAAGCACGGAAATTAGTTATCCCGTGCTTCTCACCCTATTCAATTCTCATCACAAACCAATTCATCACCGCATTCACCGAACTTGCCCGACGAGGAACTGTGCTTCCACCAATGTCCGGTCGATGTAGTTTGATTAATTCACCGACTGTTTTATTGTCAGGTAAATGTCCCGTAGCCACCCAAATTTCAATCATCGCTCTAAAAATTGGCCGTTGCACCAACTCTTTAGCAAATAGCCCAATCTTCGTATTATAGTCTGCATCAATAAACACGCGTCCTAATTGAGAGACTTTAAATCTCCCATCTACTTTCTGAGCTAAGCTAAAATATTCGGCCGCGTTTGCATAATAATCTGATTGTCTCACATCAAACTTGAACGCTTCCGCGAAAAACTCCTTCGTACCTATCTCAAATACATCCCCTTGTTCACTCGTAAGCGGTTTACCACTAAGTACAACTGGTATTTCAAAGATTTTTTCAGGATCATTAGCTTGAATAAACGGTACTAATTCACCATCCAAACGTCTTGGCTCTACCGAAACTTTTTGCTGTGCCAATAAAACTTTCAAAGTTTCACGCGTTACTTGCTGCGATTCTTCTTCAAATACAAATTCATACTCACGAATTTTCTTTAACGAATTAAAATCATCAATATCCGTAAACTGATAAACGTGAAATGAAAATACATCATCAGTATATGTAAAGTACGCTGAATAAATTTCCTTAGGAAACTTCATCTGATCATGATAAATACGCGTTGGTATATACAACTGACGAATATTAAAATCCTCAGGTCGTTTCTTTTTCGATTCGACAATCAAGACACGACTTGGCGACTCATAAACACCATCAATTTCAGACTGCCATCCGTCAATCACAAAATTAGTTTGGCCATTACGGTAATGACTGATTTGAAAATCAATCAGTCCTGTTCCCTTCTTACCACTTAACGTTGTCACAACATCAGCATTTAAATCATCCATCACATATTTCAGCATGCCACTCATTTCAGCGACAGATTGTGCAACAGCCTCACTATTAATTGTTTCCGGACTTTCTGGGCGAATACCTGAAATCCACTTTGGAAAGGTCATTCGAACTGGTTCGAGTACTTCATACTTCAAACTCTCAAACGTCTTAAAGTCAGAAATAACATACCGATCCCGTCCCTTTGGCATTAACGTAAACTGTGCGCTTTTACCAAAAATATTCTTATCGACCGAATCTTTAAAAACTTCTGGCAAGTCACTACTAAAATCAAACTTCAATAAGTTTCGAGCGTCAGGCGCATTATCAGGTCGATCGGCATAATATTCACGTACGTATTTATTAATGTCACTACTGGTAATTTCATACGCCCCGTTTTGCTCAATTTGTTTTGGTATATCAAAGCGGTCAAATAAATAACGCCAGGCGATATCTTGCTTTCTAGTTCTTGCTTTTGCCATTCATCTTACTCCCAACTCCGCACAAGCACTTCAGAAACTTTGGCTCGACTACTTGCTTTTGCAGCAACGAAACGATGCGCTTCTACTGTTTCGATTACACCAATCCCCTCATATAGTTCATGAAGCAGTGGCACATCATTATTTGATAGCAGTACGAACACACCACGATCTTTTAACTCTTTAAACAAGTCACGTAACCGCACTTGTTCGTCATAACCAAATTCACTTGAGTAACTTGTGAAACTAGCCGTCTCGCTAGCTGGAATATAGGGCGGATCAAAATACACAAAGTCCCCTGTCTGTGCCTTTTCGACCGCTTTTGCAAAATCACCAGTCATAACGTCTACATTCGCGTTATTCAAATACTCGGAAACGCGTCGAATTGTTGGCTCATCTGCAATCTTTGGATTTTTGTATTTCCCATAAGGTACGTTATTTTGCCCCTTACTGTTTACACGCCACAAACCGTTAAAACCAACCTTAATCATATAAATGAATCGCGCTGCTCGTTCAACCTCTGTCATTTCTTCAAGACGACCATCACGATCAGTCAATCGCAAATCCAAGTAATATTCTTTTGAATTATTAGCCTGGTGTTCTACCAATTTTTCTAATAGTTCATCTGGTCGATCACGCACAATGCGCCAAACGTTTGCTAATTCCGGATTAAAGTCATTCACAACCGCATCATGGGGTTCCAAAGACAACAAAAAGGCACCTCCTCCCAGAAACGGCTCAAAATACGTCCCAAATTGCTTTGGAACGTACTTAGCCAATTCTGGCAGAAGCTGCTTTTTTCCACCGACCCATTTGATAAATGGACGGATCTCACCTAGTTGGTTGGTTGGTTGGTTGGTTGGTTGGTTGGTTGGTTGGTTGGTTGGTTGGTTGGTTAAGCATGCGCGTGATCCTCTGTCTCGTCAAATTGGATCTTAATTGTTGATCACTTTTTTAAATGGATCAACTTATTAACAACAAGCTTTATAACTTTGATTTATTGCATCATTTAGCTATATTCACAAAAAAGTCCGTCGAGCATATCTCAACAGACTTTCTACCATCTAATACATCAAAGCTGGCGACTTCAGCACCTGAATTTCATCCCCACCAACAATCACTTCATCAGCAACATTCAGGAACAACCCATGCTCAATCACACCCACTTGATTAGCTAACCAATTTGCTAATTCACTTGGAAACGGAATCGTATCTAAATGTAAATCAACGATTTCATTCCCATTATCCGTCTTCACCGGCTCCCCATCAGCCGTACGACGTAGCACCGGGTGCAAGCCATGGTTATCAAAGACCCGGCACAGCTGCTCAGCACCATAAGTGACAACTTCAACCGGCAATGGGAAATGACCTAGTTCCTCGTGCACCTTTGATTCGTCAACAATCCAAACATTCCGGCAGGAGTTTTTAGCGACAACCTTTTCGTACAACAGTGCCGCACCACCACCTTTAATCCCGTTCAATTGTGCATCAACAACATCCGCGCCATCGACGGTAATATCGATGTGGTCTACATCATCTACATCTGCCAAAGTAATCCCTAACGTCCGAGCCTGTTCGGCTGTACGCGTCGATGTTGTCACCCCGACAATGTCTAATCCTTCTTCATTGACATGGCGCCCCAGTTCTTCGACGAAAAACTTAACCGTTGAACCTGTGCCAAGACCGACAACCATGCCATTTTCAATTAACGTCGCAGCGTACTTTCCAGCCGCGCGCTTTTGTTCTAATGTGTTCATCAGATCACCTCCAACTATGCATGTACCAAATTTAATGATGCCAACACAGCCTTTTTCGTTGGGATTGACCGAATAGCCCCTGAATGTGAAACCGCAATTGACGACGCCTTGGATGCATATTGAATTGCGTCATAAATATTCGTGCAATCAGCATTTAGGTACGCAAACGTTGCTCCAATAAATGTGTCACCCGCAGCGGTTGTATCGACCGCCTTCACTTTAAAAATGGGTTGGGTGCGTGCATCTTGGCCAGCTAACTTGTAGTAAACCCCATCTTCACCCAAAGTCACAATCGTGCCCGTAATTGAGAGGTCCGCAAATTGCTCACTGATATCCAATAAGTCATCGAAATCAGTTGATGGTTCGCAATTTAGCAAAGCCGCTGCTTCTGTTTCGTTTGGTACAATAATGTCCGTTGCGGCAAGAATTGCTGGATCAATATCTTTGTAATTCAAGACCGGTGCTGGGTTAAGCACTGTCGTGACACCGTATTTCTTGGCGAGATAGAAGCCCTTCGCAACCGCCTCTTGGGCAACTTCAAACTGTGCAATCACAAAATCAGCTTCCGCAATAAGTTGTTCTGACTTCACCACATCGTCTGCTGTCAGCTTCATGTTCGCACCACCATACACCAAAATCGTATTGTGGCCATCTTCTTCTAGCAAAATCGTTGCGGTACCCGTAGCGTCTTCTTTTTCAACCAGGCCAGCTGTGTTAATACCTTCATCTTCAAGCAAATTTCTGAATTGCACACCTGCTGCATCCTGACCAATGGCCCCAATGAAACTCACGTCGGCACCTTGGCGGGCTGCCGCAACAGCCTGGTTCGCACCCTTACCACCTAGATTCGTGCCACGCGAATCAACTCGCAGCGTCTCACCCTGCAATGGTAAACGCGAAATGTTTTGAATAATGTCCAAATTCAAACTACCAATGACAACAATCTTATTCATCACAATCACCTACTTTTCTTCCTTTGCATACTTCATTTCAGAGATGAAGTACCATGACACGATCATAAATGCGATGGTTGGCACAATGAATGACAATTGCATTGAACCAGACCAGTCAGATACCAACCCTTGGAATAGTGGCCATACTGCACCACCAACAATCGCCATTACCAAAATGGCACCGGCCGTTTCGGTATACTTCTTATCTGCGACATTATCCAATGTGTGGGCGTAAATCGTTGGCCACTGTGGGCCAAAGAAGAAGCTCACAAACACAGCCGCGTACACGGCAATCATGCCTTGGCCGAATGTCGTGACCAGTAACGTAATAGTTCCCAACACTGAGTAGATACTCAACACGGTTGCGACCTTATAACGGCCCAAGAACCAGGTTGCAACCACTTTACCGACGAACCACATCGCATATGAATAGACCATAAAGGTTGTGGCATCCGCATCACTAATTTGCTTATTCAAATCCAAGGCCAAACGAATCGTAAATGACCAAACCGTTGTTTGCATCCCAACGTAAACGAATTGGGCGAGGATGCCTTTCTTGTAACGGAAGTTTCCCAACAAGTACTTGATGGTTTCACCCAAAGTGGCTTTTTCAGTGGTCTCTTGACCAGCCAGTGTTTCAACCTTTGGCTTAGCGCTTGGCATCTTGGTCACAGCCAAGATCAACAACATAATAATCAGGACACCAATGATGTACTTGTATGGTTGCAAGGTTAATTGCAACATCTTTTCACCATAGGCAATTCGTTCAGCACCATGCATCCCCGCCATCTTGGTCGCCAAATTACCACCTGTGCTAAAAATCATGTACTTTCCAAGTAGAATTCCAGCAATATCTCCCAATGGCGTCAATGCGGCTGAGATGTTCAAACGCAAGTTCGCATACTTCTTAGGTCCAAGCATCGAACTATAGGTATCACTGGCTGTTTCCAAGAACGACAACCCAATCGCGATAGCAAAAATGGCAAATAAGAACATTGAGTACGTTGCAACACGTGAAGCCGGGAAGAATAATCCTGCGCCAATAATGTAAGCAATCAGCCCCAACATAATCGCAAACTTATAAGATGTTTTCTTGATAACCAATGATGCCGGAATCGCAATTAAGAAATACCCACCGTAAAACGCTGACTGCACGAATGCGGTTGAGGCATCATTCAGTTGAAAGACTGTCTTAAACTGCGTGATTAAGATGTCATTCAGACTAGCCGCTGCCCCCCACATTGGGAAGATTAGCGAAATTACAATGAATTGGAATAACGGCGTCTTCGTTAAATACCCATCCGACAATTCATCAATATGCTTTGTAAAAGGTCGTACAACCTTTGCCCCCATGTTTTCCATGATTTATCCCCTTCGACTAAAATGCCACGCCACTACGCAAAATAATATTAGCGAACGGATGTGATTCACCCGTTCGAACCACTGCCCGTGTGGCCCCCAATTGTTGCTTAAATTCTTCATGCGGTACAAACGTCACGTCAACATTCGGCAAAACTGCTAAGATTGCCGCTAATTGATCTGGATTTTCCGTCTTGATTTCCTCGGCTAACGTGATGGCTTCAACCTGCATTTCCGTCAAAACATTTTCAAGTACCGTTTGGAAATCTGGCGTTTGGAACGTCACGGCCAGGTCAATCTTCTTTGTTCCAGCTGGTACCGGCAAACCAGCATCCCCAATCGCTAACGTATCCTTATGTCCCATTTGAGCTACCGTGTATGCTAGCTCAGAATTTAAAATTCCAACCTTCTTCATGATGAATGTCCCCCAAACAAACGTTATACTTTCCATGTAAATCGTTTTTGTAAATCGTTTTACAAGTTTTAATATACACCGAATAAACAAAATGTAAACCCTTACATTTGCCCAAATAAAAAAATCAAGCACTAAAAACACGTCGTTTTTAATGCTTGATTGGCATCATATCAATGATATTAAATCGAATCTGTTGATTCTCTAATAATTAAATGAGTATCTAAAATTTCCGTTTGCTTGGCGATGCTCGGATCATTAATCCGAGCTAATACCATATCCAAAGCAATCTGCCCCATTCGCCAAACCGGCTGCGTGACCGTAGTTACTGAAGGTACCATAAATTCTGAATAATCCGTATTGTCATAACCAACCACACTAAATGTTTTGGGCACGTCTACGCCGGCATTTTTCAAACCACGTAATAAGCCAATAGCTAATTCATCGTTTAGGGCAAAGGCCGCTGTCACGTTTGCTCGCTTAACACGGGAGGCAATTGCTAAGCCGCCGTGTTTTGACATCGACGTTTCAAAGTGTGTAATACTGGTGTTTTCCGTCTGGTTGACCGTCTTCTCAAAGCCTTGAATACGCTCACGCAAATTTTCTGTTAGATGGTCAGGTAGAATTAACGCAACATCACGGTGGCCCAATTGTAGCAAATGTTCAGCAACCGTCACCCCGCCTTGATATTCATTCGTCTTCACGGAATCAGCATCAGTATCAGCATTTGTTTGGTCCAAAACTACGTATGGCAGCTTCTGCTTATTGAGATAGGTGTTCACATCTTGCACATATGGCAACATGCGTGCGATTACCAAGCCATTAACGCCACGCCCAATCAGCGTCAAAATAGCTTGATCAATCTCGTCATCTGTCGCTGAAAAAAATGCCAGGTCAGCCATGCCATGTGCGTGTTCTTGCATACTTTGCATCAAATCTGAAAAGAACGGATTCCGTAAACTGGGTACCAACACCCCAATCAAGGGATTCGCATTACCACGTAAGGTCTTCGCACTTTGATTTGGCACGTAGCCCAGTTCTTTCTGTGCAGCAAGCACTTTATCAATCGTTTCCTGTGGAAAATGATCATTTCGTTTATTCAGCACTTGTGAGACCGTTGTCGGTGACACACCTGCTAAATTTGCCACATCTTTAATCGACGCTTTTTTCATCACGATCAGTCTCCTTCCACAATCTAGTATGGTTATCATTATACCTGTAAAACCATTTACTAAATAGCTATCTTTCGGCTGACTTTATGAAATTAGTACCAAACTACCGCCGTACAATCTTCCCCACAAACGCAATGCCATGTTGATACATAAAGTTCTGTGCATCTATCTCAGACCAAAACTGCTTAGCTGTAAACGGACTAAATGTCCTCTGAATTTGTCCATTCACTACGTCCCTAACGTACCCGCCATAATATTCAATCGCATACATCTTCATGAACCCCATTTCAAAAATTGTCATATCAATCTTACACCTCTTATCTGGTAATTACTGGTTTTGAGGTCTGCAAAAAAAGCGGCCCCTCGCATCACCAGGGAGCCGCTTTATTTTTTCAGTGAGATTTTTTTGAGTAAAGGTTTGAAACTTAATGTAATACTATTCCATGTTTGAGTGCGTGGCCTTGGCAGTGTCGTTTGACACGTGGTCACGACGGCTAATCATCAACGTCAAGATATCCAACGTAATGTGCACACTTTGATCAAACAACGTGCTCAACAATTGAATTGACTTCACTCCGTCACCAGCCTTAGTAGCACCAGGTACCACAATCGTGGCCTCGCCCAAGGCTGCCAATGGTGAGGTTGGGTTTGACGTCACACCAATCACGTGGACACCATTGTCAGCTGCCTTTTGCGCAGGGCCAACAACTGAGCCGGTTGTCCCAGAACCTGAGACCGCAACCAAGACATCGCCTTCAGCAATTGAAGGCGTAATCGTCTCGCCAATGACGAACACCGTGTATCCGATGTGCATCAAACGCATGGCAAAGCCCTTCACCATCAAACCTGAACGGCCAGCGCCCAATACGAAGATACGCTTGTCCTTCGTGATGATGTTTTCAGCAACGTCCAGTTGAGCATCATCTACTTGTGTCATCACTTCTTGAATTTCTGACAATACCTCATTTACTAAAGCCATTATAGCGCCTCCTTAAATTCACGACCGGCTGCAACTGGATCAGCTGCACCGGCAATCTTTCCACCAACAATGGCAATTTCAGCAATACCATCCGCTGACAGCTTCTTCACTTGGTCCAAATCAATCCCACCGGCCACGGCAATGCGCTTTGCAGCTGGGAATTGTTCATGGAAGTGCTTAACTGACCCGGCTGCATCGAAGTTGGTGGCATTATCGTGTGAGTGGTGCAATCCAAAGATGGCGTGGTCAAACGTCATCAATGGTGCAATCTCCTCATCCGTCATGTTCAACAAGTCAATCAACATTGTCTTGCCCGCCTTTTCCGTCACCTCATATACGGCACTGATCGTTGATAAGTCGGCTGACCCCATGACCGTCAAAATGTCGGCGTTGGCTTCAAAACCCTTGTTAAATTCATAAACACCTTCGTCGATGGCCTTCAAGTCCATCAACAATTCTGAATGCTTAATTTCTGCCTTGATATCTGACAAGGCAATCAAGCCATAGTCCTTTACCAAAGATGTACCGAGTTCAATCACATCAGCGATACCATCAAGGTCCTTCGCCAATGCAATGGCATGTGCTAATGACACACGATCAATTGCTACTTGTAACTTCATTAGTCTTCACTTACTCCTTCTGTGGCATAAAATGCTGCCAATTGCGCTGATGTTGGATAACCATCATTATCACCAGGTGTTTGCACTTGCAAGGCCCCAACTGCGTTTCCACGCATGGTGGCAGCGCGCAATGACTTGTCTTCTAGCAAGGCCGTAATCACACCAAGAGCAAAACCGTCACCAGCACCTACTGTATCAACTACATTAGCGACCTTAAAGCCGGGTACCATAAAGCCTTCTGTATCGCGTGTTTGCACGTATGCTCCGGCAGGCCCAACCTTCACGATGACAACCTTCGTCCGCTCACTTTGATTCAAGTAGAAGTCCGCAATATCCTTAGGGTCTTCACTGCCCATCAAGATCTTACCTTCGTTGTTACCTGGCAAAATGATATCTGCAGACTTTGCAAATTCGTTAATTTCACGAATCATACGGGCATCGTCGTTCCAAAGGGCTGGACGTAAGTTAGGGTCAAACGTGATCAACTTGTCGGCTGCGACCAAGCGATCCATCAAGTGACGGAAGGCCTTGTTTGAGGTCTCTGACAACGCTGGGAAAATCCCTGACATGTGGGCAATTTTCACGTCGTCCAATTTCACGTCATCCAACACATCTGCTGACAAGTGTGCTGCAGCTGACCCTGTCCGGTAGTTAAACGTTTGTGGATCCCCCGTCGTCACCATCTGCTTCAATTGGAATCCCGTCCAGTTATCTGCATCTTCGGTCACGAAAGTCGTTCCAACCCCATGTTCAAGGATTTGCTTTTTGGCGTACCCACCTAACGGATCAGCACCTAAGCGACTCACATATTCCGTTGTGTGACCCAAACGCTGTACCCCAATAGCCACGTTTAACTCTGCGCCACCCAGCAACTTAAAGTAATTAATGGTGTCAACCAAGCTAGCGTCCGCGTCCTTCGACATGAACGTCACAACTGGCTCACCAATCGTTAAAAATTCACTCATGATTATAATCCTTCAATCTCTTACTTGATAATCAAAACGGCCAAAATAACGTTAATGATTGAAACAATCCACATTACCGGCACACCCTGCTTCAACAGTTCACGACTGTCGACCTTCATGTACTTCAAGGCCCAAACGTTCCATGATTGCGTCAAGTCAGTCGACACCGCCATCAAACTAGGCACATACATCAAAGGCAACAACAAGGTATCTGGGAAAATGTGCGCTCCCGCCAAAACGGCAGCGGTGGCAGCTCCTGCGCCCCAAACGTGCAACGGACCACGGAACAACGCCAATGGTGCGGCAATTCCAAGTGCCAAGGCCAACATCCAAATGTTTGATGGCAAAATTGACGTCAATAACGTTTGGAAACGAGCTGCATTAATTTGGGCAGCGCCGGAGAACATGATCAGTGCCATCAAGAACATAATCAATCCAGCAATATCTGAAATTGCTGTTTTAATGGTATCGTTCAGGAAGTCGTTAAATGCTTTCCAGTGGCGCATCTTACCCGTTAACAACATCGCCAACAAGGTTGCCAAAATCAATGATGGTACGGCATCCCACTTAAACGCCAAATTCATAAAGACTGGGACAACCGGCACAATAAAGGCAGGCCATGGAATCTTAATTTCTTCTGTTGAGACTTCAGCACCAACTAGCTTCAAGTTCTCGTCCGCCTTTGAGGCATCAAATGACTTGCGGTGAATAAAGAGGTAAATGATAACCGCCAACAGTTGCACAGTCATGGCTGTGATACCGAAAATCAAATACTTGCCACTATAGTCAGCCTTTGGGAAGAAGGCCTTGATTTGGTTGAAAAGCACCAGATTCAAGTACATTGGTGCACCAACCGACATCAAGAAGACTGGCAAGGCAATCTTACGTGGAATACCAAGTGACAATAGAATCGGCAACAAGATAACTCCGATCGCGATAACTGAACCAACACCGTACGCACTAATGAAAATCAACGCCGTAACCAAGATAACCAAAATGGCGGCCAACATCACATTCTTCTTACCTGCCTTCGCCGTGCGTTGTGAAATGGCGGGTGCAATACCTGAGTCAACCAAAACACGACCAAACCATGATCCGAACGCAATGTAGATAATCGTTGGTCCATAATTTAACGCTGGCTCAGCGAAGACTTTCTTAATGGCGACATCAAATGGCACTAGCCCGATGACAGACCAAAGGATTGCCATCACGAAGAACCCAACCATCAAGTTACCACCCTTGAAGATGTAGAAGATAAAACCGACAAATGTCAGCAACAACAAAATTGCAATAATCGTGTTAACCATGATTAACGAGCCTCCATTGCGTGACGTAACATCGTCACTTGCACGGCAATTTGTTCGTTAGTTGCCATTGGGAATTCCAGGGCAACATCAACGTTTTTGTCGAATAGCTTGTAAATGGCTTCCCAATCAAACAAGCCTTCAGCCAAATCAGTTGTCACAATCAACCCATTGTCCGTGTCAGCTGCATTCTTAAAGTGCACGTAATCGGTATAAGGTGCCAATCGCTCAGCACTTTTTACCGCATCCCCCTTCGTGAATGCCCAGTTACCAAGGTCGTAAACATACCCAATCTCAACTCCCGCTGACTTTGCGTCTTGCAAGAAGGCATGAATCGGTTCAAGGTGACCACTTAATGCCGTTTGATCATTTTCAATATTAATGGTGATATCAGCTGGCCAATCCTTAAAGGCTGTCGCCAGGTCACCAGTAAAGTTGGCGTAATCACCCAAATTGAACTTCGCTTTAACTGCGCCTAGTGTTTGTAGCTCCGCAATGTACTGCGGTAACTTTTCATTAACTAACCCGTTGACAAACAATTCATCCGGGATGCTCAATGCAACAGCCAACTCTGCTGTCGCAGCCGCTTCGTGCACCGCTGCGAGTTCTGTTGCCAAATCGTGGAAGTATTCGCGCCGAACTTCAATGCCGTCGGCCCCCAATTCCTTAACTTGAGCAATTAACTCAGCTTGCGTACGTCCTTGCTTCACCGCATCCTCAAAAATCCATGTGTTCAAAAATAGCTTTGCCATGTCATACCCCTAAGAACAGTGGCACCATTTCGTCAAACCGCACCATTGCTCACCTAATCTCTAAAATATCCGTCATCATTTTAGGTTAAGCGCTTAACCAATATCCAAAAATATATGGGCACAATGGCCCGTTAAAATTAAGTCACTACCTAATCTTGCTTACTCACAAAGTTAGGTAAGCGCTTAACCTTACGTGACAAGAATAACACCCAAGTTGGGTGTTGTAAACAGTCTATTCATAAGTCGCCGCAATGACGATTTTTTCAGTTTGTGTTTTGGCCGTCTTTTTATCCAACCGACGCAAGAGCAACTCAGCCGCTGAAGCCCCCATCAGAAAAGGGTTTTGCTGGATTAGCTTCACGTTTGGATTAAGGTCGCGCGCGAGTTTTGTGTCTGAAAAACCAGTCACTCGTAGTTGCGCAGTCAAGACATTTTCACGAATCATGTGCGGCAAGATTTCCAACATCAACCGTTCCTTAAAGAAGAATACAACGGTCGGGGCATCCGTTGGCAATTGACTAATAATCGTTTGCACCTGTTCTGCGCCAATGATCCCCGGATGCGTAATTTCAATCATTTGAGCATCTGGATAAACTGCTTGCACCCCACGCCAACGCGCCGTACGTGTTGACACGTTAGCAATTGGCTCAGAAATCACAACAACATTCGCAAAGCCTTGGTCACGATAGTGTTGCGCCGCCCGTTTTGCAGCTTGCTCATTATCCGTCACGACCATATCATAGTCGCCACCCGTTGTCTCACGGTCAACCAACACGACCGGTAAATTCTTTCTAATGTGCTTTTGTAGAACTTCGTTATCAGCCGAGATTGGTTGCATAATCACACCATCAAAATTTTGTTGGCTGATGCGATCAAGTAATGATGCTTCCCGCTTAACTGATGAATTCGTGTCAAAAAGCACCCCGGTATACGATTCTGCTTCAAGAATCGATGAGGCCCCTTTGAAGAATTCCGTTGAAAAATAATCATCCACATCCGCAGCCACGATGGCAATCAGACCACTGCGTTGCGTCATCAATTGGACCGCTGAGGCATTAGGCACGTAGCCAGTTTCTTCGATGATTTGCTTAATGCGATTCGCGGTTTTATCCGACATTTTCTCAAGTCGGCCATGGAGATATCGTGACACTGTGGCAATACTGACCCCTGCCCGTTCTGCAATGTCATTGATATTCAATTTCTCTTCATTTGCCATTGAAGAACATCCTCTTTTCAGATTGTGATAATTCAAAGTATAGCATTTAATCCAAATGAGACAAATAATGCGCCGACGGTTTCGCGTCAACGCATTAACTAATCACTACAGTTTTACAGTCTTACCAACTTCAGCTAACTCTTACTTTGCTAAAAAGGCTTCAGCATCTGACTTTGCTTCAAATCTCTTTGCCAAATCAGCACTGGTAGCCGTTTGCCACGTATGGTTAACAGCTGCGCCCATTAAGTAACTATCTGAACATTTAATCACGTACATCTTTTCTATCCACTCTCTGTATGCTTACCCCCGTTTTTATTCTAAAACGATAATTTTTACCGTTAAAACGTTTTCATACCACGTTGACAAATATTTAGACGCGCCTGTCGCTGTAGATCTGCTAAAGTAGTTTCTTCATCGACAGGTAATTTTAGCCTTTCGCCAAGGGTGGTTAAACACGTTAAATCACGTGAGGCCTGTAAAGCTGCCTGGTCCACATTGATTGGGGCATTATCCGGCCAATTAATCATTGGCAAAATCGCCCGTTCTAACTGCGACCCGCGGCCATACAGGTCTTGGCACATCCACAAACTGATGATTTTAATGGCCGTCAGCTGCTTAATAAACTTGTTCCGTCCCTTGCTTGTCACGATATCTGGTGCCCCATCCATGACTAATCGCGTTTGAAACCCCTGCGTTTCGATTGCTGTCAAAAAGGCCGTATTCACCCACGTTGTCGGTCCATCGGTGTAACAGGTAATCGGCATAAATGCGTGTTGTCCCTTCACCCACGGTAATGACTTTGCCTCAGGATCTAACGTGTTCGGTAACAAGCGTTGCATCGTTTGGACTTGGCGGCGGCGAAAATAACCCGACGCGTGTTCTAACTGTTGCATCAACGTATTGCTCGATTGCGCAATACCCATGAAAGTGCCATCTGCTTGGTACACCACGGCAGCCGTCGTCATCCCATTGACTTGGCAGGCCACAATCATGACCGTTCGTTCCGGCGAAATCGTCACCGTCTCCCCAAATACATGCAGGTCTTTCACTGCATAACCCTGCTTATTAATGACAATAGTTGTTGTCATCAGTACGCCCCCACATCAAAAAATTAGTCTCACCAGTTTTGTGAGACTGAACTATCATGCACGAAAGCGCTTGGCATCACCACCATTTACAGATTATTTAAGCATCTTGCAATTAATCACTGTTTTGTCTGACGATTATGGGATTTTGTCTGATGCCGCTTAATAAAAACGGCACAACCATCATGATTGCGCCGTTTAATTTACATCATTTTGACATTACCAGACTTCACTTGTGCCTTTACCAAATAGTCAGACCGGCCATGAGTTGATCGATGACAACTTTTGCCACCTGTGCTTCGACCAACGCTTGTTTACCAGCATCTGTAATGGCATAGTACTTGCACCGACCACCTTACGTTTCATTGCCGTAATATGGCGTCACGTACTCGGCCTTTTGTAGGCGCCGGAACACGGTATACAACTTGGCTTCGTTAATTTCATACTGTCCGCCCGACATCGTCTTGATATCTTGTACGATACGGTAACCGTATGAATCTCCCTGAGCCAAAATGTTAATTACAATCGTATCCATGTGCCCGCGAATCAAATCCTTTGATATTTCTGCCATGTTATTTTCTCCATTACTCAGCCAAGGTATTTAGCCTATGCTTCATAGATCGGTTAATCAAAAAAACGCGAGTTGTCCTCGCGCTTCACATCATTTTCTAGTAGCTCTCATCCAGTCATTACCTTGATTCCACATATTTAGGTGTTTTGATTGTCAACCAAATGATTAATGACACAATCAATAGCACAATATAGGTGTAAAAGACGACGGCAAGATTGCCCCCAGCTAAACTACCAAAACCAAACCCCTGATAAATCATCGCATAATTTTGGCTGTGATTTTGCAGACCAAAGTAGTCACCAACTAGCGACGGCAAGACTGTAATCGTCCCACCAAAGAAGAAACCGACCATCATCATGGCATAGAACATTGGTACAGCAATATGACTGCTAAAGGTCAACACTAAAACGGCAATCAACGTTGCGCTGTATGTCAGCATCAGCATCGGCTTACGGCCAAAACGATCCGACAATGTCCCGATTGCGAAGCGACCCACAGTATTTGAAATCGCAATTAGCGCTACAACCGTCGTAAAACGATTCCGGGCTGGTATTTAAAATGCCAATAATTAACCCGGCGTCATCAGATAAACGCGTCGTGTTCACTTGCCAAATCGCCATGTGTCATTACTCCCTTAATCGTATAAAACGAACCAGCAACAACAATCCAATCCGCCGCTGTTGCGAGTTGTTTTACCTGTGTCATCGTTTCACCTAACGTAGCCCGTTGATTATCGGCAATTAGCCTTATCACTTGGCGCGCTAATGGTGTTAACGCTGCTTGAATTGCCGCGGTATCTTTATCGGCTAGCATCCCCAGAATTAAAATAACGTGTCCCCGTAACACCCAGCGATTCAATTCATTAGCTAACTGCTGAGCACCCGCTGGGTTATGCGCACCATCATAAATCACCCGTCCAGTCACCGTTAACCGACCAAATAGCGTCACTTGTGATAAGGCTAATTGCCGATTTTCAGGTGTCGTTGGTAAGTGCCGCTGGCGGTCACCAAGGTTACTGCCGATACTCAGATATGCTGTGGTCATGCGTTATTCTTCTGCCGTCGATATGGAAACGGTAAATGGATCATAGATACCTGGCACTGGTTAGGCGTGCTTGGTAACGGCAACATCGACCTGCATTGCTTGTGGAAATTCAGTTTGCAAGGTCCTCATGACTAATAATGCAACAGACTCAATTAAATCAAATTGAGTCGTCGTCACAACGCGTTCAACAGTGCGATACACCGCACTATAGGAAATCGTCGTTGCTAAGTCATCCCCCTGCACCAGGCGCTCAATGGGATAATGCACGCCCACATCCACGCTCAACTATTGCCCCAACCGTTTTTCTTCCGCATACACACCATTAAAGGCGTAAAAACGCATGTTTAGTAATTTTATATTCCCAATCATTCTCCCCGTTACAAACTTTATCGTTGTTTTTAGTGATTATTATTAATAATATTCGAAAATAGCTAATAAAAAAACCGCTGGCATTATAAACATCATCTGTTTACCGTGCGAGCGGTCTTTGTGTCTCTTGCCGACTCTCTTATTCAATTTTGTTAACCCTGCACAACCTTTAAGTTATCTGGGTACACACCACCGTTTTCGTTGCGTTTCATGATCAACGCGGTGATGGCTTGCTTGAGATACTTTTCTGTATCATCGTTTACGGCGCGCCAAGTCGCAGAACCACCCATCGACTCAATGATAATGTGGCCGGTATCTTCGTAAACATCTTGTCGCCCTTCGATGTAGTAATCGTAAACAATCACATTTTCATCTTCGTGCTGTTTGATGACTGTTAACATACTACTCTCGTTTCTAACTTCTCAACAGTTACTTATTATCCTTACAATTATAACGCGAGTAGCCTGATTAACACAAACGGCGGGTATTCGGTTTTGTATCGCGTGTCGTGCTACCGCACGAGACATGGCGGTTGGGGTGTGACTCCGTCAAAGATTTACCTGGGCAAACTCCCTCGGTGCGAGCACCGGTTATCACCTTATCTAACCGGCAGTCGGCCGAACTTGTGATTTACCCAGGCAAATCGATCTGTCCCACCCCAACCACCTTGCAGGCAAAATAAAAGAGGGCCCAGTTACCTAGGTCCTCCATCATTCTGATTTTATGCACGCTTACGAGTTGGCTTGTCAAAAGTCAATCGTGCTGGCTTTACAACTGTGTAACCTTGCATGCCGTGAGCATACATATACTTTATGGCGTCTAGTTCAGTCACGAAGTAGGCCCCCAATTCCGGAGTCCCTGTCGTTTGATTGAACAACATATATAGTGATGATGTCATGACATTCGTTCCTCCAATCTTGTTTGTACGATCATTTTATCAGTGATACCTTAAATGGAGAAACGATTAGTTTACTTATTTGCTTCAGACTTGAACCCTGTCTTCTCAACTTTCGTCACCGATCGTAGTCGTAAGGTGGCTGTTGCAAGGTTCACAACGTTTGTCTCAAATACCAATTCAAATCCTTTCATTCCCGTACCTCCATGTCGTTATTATCAGGCCCGATACCTTTACTAACGAAATGAACCGCCTAGAATGTCGCAATTGTGTCTAATACACCGTCATGATTGTTGTCGGCGACTGTCTGAGGGAACTGCTCAAGCAAGTCAGGCGCTGCGTTGGTCATTGCAAATGGCTGACCAACCGCCTGCAACATCTCGATGTCATTAGCACCGTCCCCAAAGGCCATCATGTCCGCAAATGTCACCCCATAGTGATTCGCCAACGTCTGCAATCCAACCGCCTTGTTAACATTCGGTGCCACCACATCAATCATGCCGAAGCCAGATGTTGTGACGTGCGCCGTACCTGCGAGTTCGGCGTTTAACTTGGCCATAAATGGTGTTGCTTCAGACTCGGGCCAGTTCAAAATAATCTTGATTACTGGGTCAGGAATTTCTGATAAATCATCGATAAAAATCAAGTTTGGAAATTCCATCACCATATTCTGATACAATTCACCCTTACCTTTGTCGGCACGCATCATGTAACCATCCGTTGCCGTGCTATAAACGTTCCCGTGGCGCGGCGCCAAATCGTCGGCCTCAACCGTCGCCTTAACGAGTTCCAATTGTCGTTGATCTAAGCCGTGTAAGTCTAACGTCTCATTGTCCTTGGTGACAACCTGGCCACCATTCTGGATAACATAGTCAAATCGACCGACAAACGGTGCTAAAAAATGATCCACCACGTTGCGGCTATTCCCCGTTGCTGCAACAAAATGGCCACCAGCTGCATCTAAACGATCCAATAACGCCGTAAACTTGGCAGCGTTAACTTGCTGGTGGTCATCAAAAAGTGTGCCGTCCAAATCGACGGCGATTAACTTTGGTAATGTCATAAGCTACCCCTCCATACTGCCAGTTTCGCATACAAATCTAACAGATGCTAGCAATATCTTAGAATCCTTCGCGACGTAATAATTTTCCCGCGCGATCATAAACCAAAAAGGCATAACCCTGTGCGCTATCTTGGTTGTTACTAATTTTCTGGAAACCAATCTTAATTTCTTTATCCGTATTACGACCACCCTTTGGTCCCACAAAGCGGTAACGGTCTGACGTAACAGTTTGACGAGCCTCACGTGTTGCTAACGCCACAGCATCCGCGTAACTTTGATCGGCGTCCGTTGGCTTAGCATCATTCGTCGCCGTGGCTGTTGTCACCGAGGTTGCTGATGAGGCTGATACGTCATCAGCCTGACTACTCGTTGATTGTGACGAGGCAATCGATTGACTACTGCTTGGTAATTTAGCTGCTGACAGGCTTGCCGCCACATGTTTTGTCGCCGTTGATTCATGTTTGGTCCCCTTTGCGACACCCAGCATCGCGACAACTAGCACTGCGATTGTCGCAATTCCCAGAATGACCGTATTTTTCGTTATTTTCATATCTCTCATTAACTCACGTTTTTCAATCCTTATAACCACATCGTGTAGTCCTAATCGTCATGCAATTCAGATAATTCGCCTAGAAAGAATTCCTTCGTGTACGGAATAGTAAAAATAACTTCCCCACGCTTCGGACTAGCAATTAAGCCAAAATTCAAAAGCGCCTCGCGTACCTGACTGAGTGCTGACGTTGTTTTTCCCATACTCTCAGCAATTGCACTTGTCGTTACAATATTGCTATCACCCATCAATTTTGCCATGGTTTGTGCATATAGCGACCTTTGTGCTGACAATTCATGCAAAATTAACCGGTGAACATTGCTGAACATCATATCCTTCGCATAATTCTCAACGGCACTAATTACCTCATCATCAATCACCTTTACACCTAAATCCCACAATTTAGCACCAAATAATTGAATCAAATATGGATAGCCCCGGGTTTCTTTCGCCAAGTACAACGCATGTTGCTGCGACAGCGTTATCCCGTTTTCTGTAACTCAGTGATGTACGTTGCGGCAATTTCTTTAGGGGTCGATACGGGGCGTAATTTATATTGCTGTGACCGACGTAAAAATGTCACCGCTTTATTATGCAATAGGTCGTCCATATAGAATGACAATCCCGCCATAACCAGCATGACGTTATAACCATCTCAAACCCAAAGTTGATAAGCCTTGGCAAATTCAATCCACGCCTCGACATCAGTCTGTACTTCATCAATCGCTGAATTATTGGGGTGGCTTTACCATAAAAAGTCGCCAACTTTTTGCACAGCTGTTTTACCAGTTCCCCTTGCACCAGTCAATAACGTGGTGCGCCAAGGGCTATTGCTATTTTTAACAGCATCTAATAAAGACCTCATTAACGTTTCCTGACCCAAAAACACATTGGGTAGTTTCCTAAAATTAGGTGAAAACGGATTTACTTTTGCCATATAAGTGGCCTCATTTCCGAATATTTCCTCTATTATACCCTACGCCAATATATATAAGGACAGAAATTCATATTCGCATAAATATATACAGTTATATAACGAAAAACACCGCCTCTGCACACTGCTTGTGCGGAGGCGGTGTTTATATTATTGCTATGCTAGTATCTTTTCTAGCCAATCAAACATCACAGTCAAACGTGTCTCACGTAAGGTTGGTAAGCCATTTCGTGACACCCATGCCATGCTTGTGGGAACCGCACCATTTCAACCGGCGTATCCGTCAACGTTTTGATGGCGGTATAATACATCTCGGTTTGTGCAATTGGCGTTCGAAGGTAATACTCACCATGCAACATGAGCAATGGTGTTTTCACTTGCGCCGCATACGTAATTGGTGAACGCTTAATCAATTCCTCACGGCCACCTGGCGTGTAGGGATTGGCGCCCATTTCGTCTTGCACAAAATTGTAGCCAATATCACCGGCACCGGTCAGGTGTAACCACTCGGTGACCGGCCGTTGTGAAATAACCGCTTCGAATCGACCGGTGTGACCGATCGCCCAAGTGGTCATAAAGCCACCATACGAACCACCGATAATGATTTGCTGACTGGCATCGATGTACTCACCAAAGCGTTGCAATGTGACATCCAAACCGCCAAATATATCACGGAAGTCTTGTTCGCCATAGTGGTTAAGCACGGCGTTGATAAAGTCCTGGCCATACGTGGTTGAACCATGTGGTTCGTGAATGCCACGTTATAACCCGCTTCGGTAAAACGCTGGAATTCCCAGAAAAAGGCATCCCCCTAAGCCTCGTGCGGTCCGCCATGCACGTACAACACAACCGGTGACGGTGCATCACGTTGCGCCACCAAGAACCAACCATCCATTGGCGAGCCATCCTCACTACTGAAGACATACTTTTCAGCGCGTGGGAATTGTAACGTTGCATTGGCGTCAAAGACGATTTGCGTAGTTTGTGTTACTAAATCGAGCGCCAACAATCGATATGTGGATTTGTCGCCAAATCAGCCAAAACTTGATTAGTAAAATATCCATCTGGTTGGCGTAAATTGTAGCCTTTTTCCGTAATCGAGAACGTTGCCAATTGCTTGGCAAAAATATTCATCATCGTTCGCCAGTCAGCCTTATAATCGCGATTAAAAGTATAGCTCCCCGAAACTGAGGCAATTAGCTCACGCTTCAATGAGCCGTCCGCCTTCATCGTGACGTTCAAGTGGCGATTATCAAAACGTCGATACACATCTTAAATCACGGCATCATCGTAGGTTTCGGCAACAATTACGCCGGCCGGCAATTCACCTGCAGCCACTAATTCCTGGGCCACTTCTGAGTGAAAACCACGGAATAAATTCCACCCCCAAAGTGCACCCAAGTTGGGGTAACTTTGGCTGTCTTTACCAAATCAGCCTGGTTAAACGTTCGCACATCAATGCCCATCTCATTAAGCGTGTCTCGTTCTGTCATATAGTTATCAATTAGTTTCATGATTTAATCTTCCTCAATGTCTACGCGAGCCTGTGCTGTTTCCACTGTTGGAACATTTTTGTCATCCCAAACATCGTCATAATCAAAACCAGTTAGTGCTTCAACCACAGCACAAACCTTTGGCGTGGCGTCTGATTTCACACCGCCAGCCTTCAAACGATCAATTTCGTAAACGATAGTACTGTGCGTTTCACAGTTCAATTGCAATGTCATCGCAAACGCACCTGCGATCACCAATAGCCCACCCGTTCTAATCACCAAGACACCGGCAATTGTGTTTTGAGTGGCGATGCTTTGGGTTGTTTCACCATCAATGTAACCGCCCTTTTCTAAAATGACACCAACAGCAAATGTTGCCACAGCCACCGTTGACTTACAAGTCCCTGAACAAGCAACTGATGTAACCTAGTTATCCTGATTATTTTTAACATCACAGTAAAAGGCCGTCAGTCTCCGCAATGGAAACCGACGGCCTTTTTAGTGGCAAAACTTATTTGAGTGGTTTATTTTTTGAGATTATTCACCGTTGTGAGTTAATCAAGTTTTGCCGCAATATTGGCTAAAGTGACCTCAGCCGTGCTAGCGAAATTAAGGTCCGCCGCCTCAAGTACGGTCGCATCCCCAATCCCCAACGAAACTTCACCGGCCCCGTTGATTGACGCAATTCCTGCTGCTGCATCTTCTAAACCAATGACTTGGTCTGGTGGCAAGTTCAAAATTTCAGCTGCGCGAACAAAAATTTCTGGGTCAGGCTTACCAGCATGTAGCGTCGCTGGGTCAACAATCCCGACAAAGCTATCCGTTAAGCCCAGTCGATCCAAGATAAACGGTGCGTTCTTTGAAGCTGACGCTACACTCGCCCGATAGCCCTTATCGTTAAGTTCCTGAATAAAAGCGGCAATTCCTGGCAAGATATCATCCGGTGTTAAATCAGAGATGAGCTCAACATAGTGTTCGTTCTTCCAAACAGCAAAGCCTTCTTTCTCTGCTTGCGTATACGCATTTTCCTTACCGCCGGCTTGCAAAATCATTTCGAGACTGCCCATGCGATCAATACCCTTCAACGATTCTTGCAGCTCCGGCGTCCAAGTCACTTCTAGCTGTTCCGCCAAACGACGCCAGGCAATCGTATGAAATTTAGCCGTGTCCGTAATGACACCGTCCAAATCAAACGCAAACCCCTTAATGTCTGCAAATTTAGTCATCTTATTGCACCTCCAATGCGACAGTTTCGCCTGAGACATCAATCGTCAATGGATCACCAGAAATTAACGTTACTTGCGCACCGTCGTGATCGACGGCCACTTCAAGCAAACGCTCACGGAACATGAATCGGAACTTATAGCCGTCCCACTCAGCTGGCAAGAATGGGTCAAAGTGCAATTGTTCATCACGCACACGCATGCCAGCAAATCCTTGCACGATTGATAGCCAGGCACCCGTCATTGACGTGATGTGCAACCCGTCTGACGTGTCGTTGTTGTAGTTATCCAAGTCAAGACGTGCTGTACGCTCGTAGAACTCGACACTCTTATCGTCCATCTTCAAGTCAGCAGCGATAATTGAGTGAACAGATGGTGACAATGATGACTCGTGCACCGTGAATGGCTCATAGAATTCATAGTTGTCACGCTTTTGTTGTTCCGTAAAGGCATCTGGGAAGTAGTACATCGCGTGCAATGTATCTGATTGCTTGATGTATGGTGAACGCAAGATACGGTCCCATGACCAGTGTTGGTTAATTGGCAAGTGCTTTGGATCCAAATCACGGACTGGTACCAATTCCTTGTCCAAGAATGTGTCGTGCGCAACAAAGACGTGACGTGGCACACCATTGACGTCAGTAACGTCCGCTTCAGGCAAGTACATCTTGTCGACAATTTCTTGCCAGTGCTTGCGTTCTTCAGCTGTAACGTTCAACTTCGTTTGGAACTCTGGTGCAACCGTGTCGATGTTTTCCAAAGCGTATGACAAGACCCACTTAGCCATCCAGTTAGTGTAGTAGTTGTTGTTGATGTTGTTCTCGTACTCGTTTGGTCCGGTAACACCGTGAATCATGTACGCATCGTTGCGTGCTGAATAGTGCACACGGTCAGCCCAGAAGCGTGCGATACCAATCAACACTTCACTACCCTCGTTTTCAAGCCATGAACGGTCACCCGTCAAGTGCGTGTAGTTGTAGATGGCATAGGCGATCGACGAATTACGGTGGATTTCTTCAAACGTAATTTCCCACTCGTTGTGTGATTCGATACCATCAAAGGTCACCATTGGGAACAAAGCACCGGCTAAGTCTTGTTGTTGAGCATTGTGATAGGCCCCAGGTAATTGTTGATAACGATACTGCAACAATGACTTCACCACGGCTGGATCGGTCACGCCCAGATAAACCGGAATCGCGAATGCTTCGGTATCCCAATA
Source organism: Weissella cibaria (assembly GCF_004521965.1). Lineage (GTDB taxonomy): Bacteria > Bacillota > Bacilli > Lactobacillales > Lactobacillaceae > Weissella > Weissella cibaria_A. Next base: position 24,725 of record NZ_SDGK01000023.1, read on the forward strand.
AGTTGCCCCACCGTACTTTTCACCGGTAAAGCCCTTTGGCCCAATATTTAAGCGAGCATCGTTACCGTAATACGTGGCAAACAATTGGAATAGGTTGAAGCGAATGCCTTGTTGGGCCGCTTCGTCACCTGTAATCTGAACGTCGGCCTTTTCCCAACGTGCCGCCCAGCCAGCCACGTGTGCATCATACAAGTCGTCATAGGTTGCTGATGCAATGCTAGCAAAAATCGTGTCAGTCGCATTCTTAACAGCCGTATCATCTGCATAATCACGTGAAGTCGTGACAATCACACGCTTTTCAATGCGCTGTGTCGCCGCACCAACTTGACCCGCAAAAACATTTCCAACTTGTTTGTCTTCTTGCACGACATCAATTGCTGGCAAATCTGACAAAAATCGTTGCCGGGCCGCCACGGTAAATTGGGGCACGCCAAATGGATTTGGTACAGTTCGCGTCATTAATAACGCCGTGTCGTTGGTTGCTTCTGCATCAAGCACGTCCCAGAATTTTTCATCATAATTCGAATCCTCATTGACGACGTCGCCATCAATCAATGCCGTCAACTGCACATCGTGGGTCTGCCCATCAATAGCGGTGAATGACCAACGCAAATCAGCCAATTCCTTCGTCGTAACCGAGATGAAGCGATCGATTTGCACCTGCACCCCGTTAACCGTAAATTGACGATGCAAGACACCTGCTTGCATATCCAAAGAGACCTCAAAATCAGTGTAAGGTACCGTTGCTAAATCAACCGTGATCCCATCAACTTGAATAATTGCTTTCACAAAATTCAACGCGTTAATCGCCTTTCCGAAGTACTCTGGGTATCCGATTTTCCACCAACCAACACGCGTCTTGTCAGGAAACCAAACGCCCCCAATGTAAACGCCCTGCAAAGAGTCGCCAGAATACGTTTCTTCAAACATACCCCGCATCCCCATATACTCATTTCCAAGTGACGTCATTGATTCTTGCAAACGCTTGTCCGCTGGTTGCAACTCATGCGAGGTAATTGTCCAAGGATTAACTTCAAAAATCCGCTTCATGATATTCTCCTATTATTTTTAAACGTGACCACGGAGCAAACGCACCGCTGACAATGCTGCAATGAGCAAAGCAATTGCAGAAACTAACAACATGTGTGGCATTGATGAACCCAACAATGGGAACAAGCCAAATGAGGCAACTGACGCCACAATTTGTGGAATCGTGATGGCCCCGTTGAATAGACCCAAATATGTGCCGTTATTCTTACCATCCAATGCATTCGTCAAAAATGTGAATGGATAAGCCAAAATTGATGACCAGGCAAAGCCGATTAACATGAATGACGCTAGCAAAGCCCATTGGTTATGGATGAACAAAATTGAGCCAAACCCAATGGCTCCAAGTAGCAAACTACCGCCATAAGCGAAGAACTCTTGCGCTGGCTTCACCTTCGTCAAAACCAAAGCCCAAAGTACGGCGCCGATTGATTGCACAGCACTCAACACACCGAACCAGTTACCAGCAGCTTGATAGCCGGCTGAATGAGCATCCGTAACATGCCAAACTGTATCAGCAATTGCCCCAGTTCCATACGTCCAAAGGTATTGGAAAGCTACCCAGCTAAAGAATTGCACAACTGTCAGCTTCCAGAAAATACTTGGTGCGTGCGTCAACAAATGCATCACACTTTCTTTTGGCCCTTCTTCTTGAATACCGTGATACTTGGCATATGTTTCTGGATCATATTCCTTGACGTTAATCACCGCGATGATGGTCGTAATTACCAAAACAATCGCACCAACATAGAATGAAATCGCCACTGAATCAGGAATGACTCCTGGCTTAGCCGTGTTGGCCACGCCCATCGCCGTCAATACGAATGGGAAAACTGATGCTAATACTGAACCAGCGTTAGCCAAGAATGATTGCACTGAATAAGCATATCCCTTTTGTTTTTCGTTAACCGTGTCACCAACGACCATTTTGATTGGTTGCATCGCCATGTTGAATGATGTATCCATAAACATGATGGTGATGGCACCAAAAATCAACGCGATTGTTGCTTTAAAGCCCAAGTTTCCTGCGTTAGGCAATAAAAACATCACGATGGCTGACACAACCGTTCCGACAATCAGATAAGGCATGCGACGACCAAATCGATTCCATGTCTTATCTGATAAACGACCAATAATTGGTTGCACGAACAAGCCGGCAGTCGGTGGTAGGATAAAGAACCATCCCAGCGAATGCGGATCAGCTCCCAGTGTTTGTAATAGTCGCCCCAAGTTTGAGCTCTGCAATGAGAACCCCATTTGTACCCCAAAGAATGCGAAACTCAACATCCAAATGGTATGTAATGGTAACGTTGGTAGCTTTTGACGAGTCCCCTCATTTGTCATTTTCGTTCCCCTTATAAAATCCATTTTGTTTGCAAATGTAAGCGCTTTATTTACAAGTTCAACTATAGCCGGCCACAAAATTAAATGAAAGCGTTTTCTTTATGTTACCGGTAACATCTTCGCTTTTCAAGAGTGACCTTATCTCGTTCATATTTTAGTGTTATGATTTAAATTGAGTGTTTCAAAAACGTTTTCATTATTTTTGAGGAGAATTATCATGGTTTCACTATTAGACGTAGCACAGGCTGCTCACGTTTCGAAAATGACCGTTTCACGCGTTCTCAACCACCCCGATCAGGTATCACCCGAGATTATTGCTGACGTCCAGCAAGTGATTGCCGAATTGGGATATGTCCAAAATCGGGCTGGTCGAGCGCTGGCCAACAATCGGCAGTATAATATCGCCTTCATCTTATTAGATGATATCAATGAAATCGAACCATATTATGCGCATTTATTGATGCATTTAACGGATGAATTACGCCATGCTGGTTACACATTGGAAATGCGACACGATCGTAATTTTGATTTAACGAATGTGGATGGTTTTTTAGTCAGTGGCGCACGAGGCTCGGACTTTAAACTCTTACAAAGTTTAACCGTCCCTGTCGTCATTTATGGTACTGAGCCGGGGATTCCGTCGGTGGATATCGACAATAAAGCTGGCACACAATTGGCGACCAACGCCCTGATCGACGCTGGTTATGCGCGCCTGATTTATCTTAGTATCGATATGTCTGAACCATTTGCTATTAATCGTGAGGTTGGTTACCGTGACGCGATGTTAACAGCTGGTCGGACAACTGAAATTTATCATCTGCCAAATGATGAGCACGTAGCCCAAGCCTTTTTAGCTGATTTGAATCTGCGCGGCAATACCGGTATCGTGGCCGCCACGGATCGGTTGGCATTAGGGGCATTACGGGCTGGCCACAGTCAGGGACTAACGGTACCTACTGATTTAGGGATTGTTGGTTTCGATGGTATCTACATCCATCAACTAGCGGAGTTACCACTTACGACAATTCAGCAACCACTTGCAACCATTGCCCAACGTATGGTCGCTTTGCTCATGAAACAATTGGCTGGCGAAACGGTAACGTCAGTTTACGTCGCACCAAATCTACTACACGGAGCCACGACAGTCTAAAAAAGCCGGTGAGATACAAAGGCTCACCGGCTTTTTGGCTATTGTTAGCCCACAAAAATATTCTTACCCAAACTCAACATTTGCAAGTACTCTTCAGATTCACCACCAATAATAAAGGCCGCATTACCTGAAAGCACCGTCAACTTTCCGGCGTGTGAACGGGCATATACGCGGTCAAATAATTCTTCTTGCAATTTAGTACGATTACCGGCCAATTGCTCCAAGTTTTCAATCACAAGAACATCGTAATCGTCATAACAATCCTTGAACTTTTGCGCCCCAACTTGACCACCACGTTGTCCAGCTTCATAGTCTTCCATGAATTGCTCAACTTCAACAATGGTCACATCGGTATCGAACGCCTGGTTAATCAAGCGTTCACGGAATTCGTAGTTCTCACCACGAACCAAAATCATCTTCAAATGATCATTGTTCATGACTTTCGTCGTTGCACGCTTCAATTGACCTGGTACATCGTCAATATTAACGTCTTCATGCTTAACTTCTAATAACTTCGACAACACTGCAATTTGTTGATTCAACCCGGCAGCCTGAGCTTTCAAATTCAAAATAACCTGCTCAATTGCCTCTTGATGTTGTGCTTCAACCATAATTGTTATCCCCCTATCCTAAGTAGTTTGTACCATAATCATAGCACACACCCCGGGTGTCCTCTTATAATAAGTACTATCTTAATAGCATGATTCCCAGCAGGTCATGATATGCAATACGTCCTACTTTACGAACGCGAACCACTCTTCAGCAATGACGACTTAGACCTATTTTTAGCCGGCGTTGAACTTGATGCAGACATTCGCAACATCCCATTTGATGAAGCAAAAACCTGCCAACTCATTGCCGATTTAGCGCAGCAATCAGAAGAACCCGCGATTGGCTTTCTCGCCACTTATTCGACGTATGGGCATTGTGATGCGCTTGGTAGTGAGATTGATGTGACGTTGGAAATTGCGGTTACCCACCAAGACTAGACGTACATTTTCTTATCGCGGGCCCGCCAATTGCCATTAGCAGCACTCACACCAATTCGGGTCGCTAACTTCGCCCAAAACTTAATATCAGCTAATGAAACACTCCCCAAGACGCTTGCCTCTGCATCGTAAAAATCACTCATGTCTAGGTTGTGCGTTTGAATAATTGGCAATACAAAATCACGTTGCATCGTTTTAAACGCGACAACCGGAATTAAGCCACCATTTACTTTGGCATCAAATTCGTTAAAAGCGTCATATCTAATATCTTCAATTTCACTCGCAAGTAGCGCAGCCAACCGACCGTGCCACATGCGATATTCCGTTTGTTTATCTGCCATGTTGTTCACCCGCTCCCGTTAAGTTAAACCTAATATACCACGGTTAAAATTAACTTTCAAGATATCCTGACCGCCCTTTATATTCGACATCTTATTTTTCAAAACAATTTAAAAGATTCGCGTTAGCCGTCGTCCTTACAGGCGTGGGCATTTCGCTGTTTAAAACTGGTTGAGCACCAAAATATCTTCTAAAAATATTGCTATACTATTAATAATTATACGATAAGGGGAATTTTTAATGCTTACTGAACACCAATTGATTTCTGAGCTTGCGCAAATTGCTGAGGCCAGCGAAGTTGTTGGTCAACGCACTCGCAACATCTATCTTGGCGCAGGTTGGTTCAACGAGGACCAACAAAATATCTTGATGCAAGGTTACCAAGCGTTGAAGGCTAACCCAACAATTAACGATATCTATGTTCCCCTCCTTAACCAATACGGTGGACAAGTTATCGAATCTGAAGGTGATTTTGAACCTGACTTCGAATGGGGGACGATGACTTACAAGGCTGATATCACGGCGATGAACAACGCCGATTTGATTGTGGCCTTTATCGATGCGACTGACCCAGATTCAGGCACGGCGTTTGAAGTTGGTTACATGACTGCTTCAAACAAGCCTGCTATTTTGGTCACGGTCGGTGATCGTAACGAACACCCAGTTAACTTGATGTTGTCATACGGGGCCGTTTCAAATGTTGACCTTGCAACAGAAGGTTTTGCTGCTTTGGAAAAGTTTAACTTTACCAACATCGCCATGAAGAAGTGGACTGGCGCCATTTTATAATCTCAAGTTAAAGGCACCGCTCGATGGGATTCATCGCACGGTGCCTTTTTCACTGTTATTTATTTTGTCGCAGAATAACGGTTCTATTCTTTTCACGAATAGTAAAAGAATCACCTATTCACCATGTCAGCGAATAAGGGATTAATTATTTATAAGATGATATTTTGTGGGGACGAGCCGTGTTTATCAAATAACGATTACCACTTAATGACGTAGTTGACTTTATCTGCGTCGAAGTAGTCACTTTCCAGTTCGAATCCTTCTGACTCAAGCATTTGACGATACTCTTTGTCGTCGTGCAATCTTGCGTCAGAGTATCGCACGACAACGAAATCGTCGCCTGCCTTAGCAGCTTCGTCAATCAACGCACCTACTTTGTTACGGCTGTTGGCGATGTCTTGCGCATGGTCACGAGCCTTCTTAAGCGCCACAGCTACCTTACCTTCTTCAGCGGTTTTTCGCACGATGTCTAACTTTGGCACTTTGGCAGATGCAAGTATTTCTTCAGGTGTTTGTAGTTCAGTCATGATTAGTACCTCCAAGTACAATTGATAATTTTATTCATCAATTTTCTTGTGCTTGAAAAGCAGCCTCTGTGGGTGAGAATCACCCACTATCACGCAAAGTGTTTTGTCTTTGAAAAAATAACCACTTACCTAGCGCATTTGTCTGGTAAGAGATTTGCTTATTACGCAAAAATTTGCTTAGTGATAATTTTAAGTGAAACGCGTAGCGTGGTTGCGTCAATTTGTCCAACGTATTCAGCATTACGTGCTTCTAGGTCGTAACCCAACAGTTGATGCAAGAACATAAACCCGTGCGTTTCATCGGCGCCATTCTTAACTAAGATTGGCAACGCTAGTGGATCGTTTTCCAAACGATTTTGCGCTTCTTGAGAAGATGATCCGGAAGTTACCGGGACAACTACTACAAAGGGCGCCTGTGCCCGATTGTACATATTGCCACTAACAACTACAACTGGTCGACGAATGTTGTTTGCTTTTGCATTGTGTCCTCCAAACTCACTACCCGCGTGTGGTTCTGAATCTACCCAAAATATGTCGCCTTGTTTGATTTCCATTAGAAAGCAATCTTTCCTTCTACACCGACAGATGTATCAGCAAATCCAAATTCTTGAATCATTTGATAGCCTTCACCGGGTGCTAATTGTGCAAATAGGTTTTCGGGTTCAGACGCAACAACTTGTACAACATATTGACCATTATCGTTTTTTACGAATTCAATTTGCGTGCCTGCTTCATTGGCACCGATATCTTTTCGAACGTACCGTGGAATTGTTACTTGACCTTTTGAAGTCATTGATACAGTTTGAGCCATTGTAAGCACCTCCTGGTAATACTTTTCCTTACCTATATTGTAATACTTTTCCTTACTTCCATCAATGTTTAATCTTCTCGAATGTCGTATAGTCTTTTGGCTTAAGAATATCCTTTCTTCTCTTACCACCAGATGTCAAAACTGATAGACTTGTCACCCTCTGCTTTATCACTTGCGACGAATGCCCGAATGATTAGTTGCATAATACACATCCATGAGTCAAATGATGTACCATCAAGAACTCGTGAATTTTCAAATTCATCGAACCAGTCATCTTTTGCAATGGCATTATAGACGTAATCAAGTTTTGCCCACAATAGTTCGCTCATATTTGCAAACTTAGCGGCTACAAACTTATCAGCTGGCATGACAGCCTTTTTCTCTGGCTTATTGTAATACTCCGCGTTAAACTCTGCATTCTCAATGCCGTGAGCAAATTGAATTTCAGCAAAATAGTTAAACAGCCAATTTAGGGTTGCATTAACACGACGTTCTAGTTCTGTGCGGTTCACAATTAGGTCATTTTCTTGACCAGTATGTCCATCGACCGTAACAGTTTTGATTTCGTTCTCGTAGAATAGATCACGGTCAGTCTCATGAAACTTAGCGTTTTTAACAACCATGTATGCAAAGTGGTCTGCGTCTCAACGCGTGTGTAGTCCAAAGTCGTCCTCTGACTTTTGACCGTCAATTTTTAAAATCGTTAAGAATACTTCAGTCAAGCAACTAGGCGCCTACATTAAATGTCAGAGGTTTGTTAAATCCTAATGTTTATCCTGACTATCCTTTTCTGTATTTGATAGGAGGCCTTTTTGCTCAATTAAAATATTCAAATGGCCTTACACTCGAAACACATTAATAAAATATCAAGTAGCTGTACAACAAGACTCTTGAATTCAACTTTAACTCGGTCTAAATAAAATTAGATATATATTTAATTTGATGTTTAAAATTAATTAACCAATCATTATTTTTCTATTAATTCCAGAAAAATAAATGCCCAATCAATACTTTTAACTGACTTTAAATATATAAATAATCAATATTTGTAAGTTTATTTTTTTTGACAAAATTGGTGCTTACATATTACTATTTGACTGTGAAGGGTATAACTTTTTAAAAAGCAAAAGGAGATATAAAATTATGAAAAATAAGGTATTATTGAGCGCCACATTGCTATCTATTCCAGTAAGTTTATTTGGTTTTTTTGATAATTCAATTTCTGCAAATTCTAACTCAAATAAATCAGAAATGAAAATGTCAGGTTCAATTGTTGGGGATTACAATAGTAAAGATAAAACAGTTGTCGGCGCAACATTGCCAGGAAAAGACGTTACATTTACTGTACCTATGACTAAAACGAACAAAACATATCTTCATTTTGCATTCATGCATGCGGCCTCGGGGGATAAAGGATGGTATTTTGCACCTAAATCTAGTGATGGAGTCGAATTGAATAACAAGAGCATGAAATCTGATTCAACAAAAGATATTACCAATAAAATCAGTTTATATGCGGCCCCTGATAAGGACACGGTTAATAAAGTAAAAGAGAATGATGGTAAGTTGAAGTTTGAACCAACTGATAAATATTTGTCTGCTAAAGTAAAGGTTAAAGATGATCAGTATGTTGTGAAAATTAAGAATATGTCTAAAAAGGATTATAAGACACCTTTCTCATCAGGAGTATGGCAAGTCTCTTCCACTAAAAATGAGGGATTCGATCACAAACCTTCAAAACAATTAAGTGAATTAGCTACTAGTGGCCACCGTGATGATTTGTTACAATTAGTTAATCAAAATAAGTAATTATAAAAGTAAAGAGGCCATTCTAGGGAATGACCTCTTTACTTTTATATGATATGTTAAATATTATTCAAATAAATAATTGTGGGAAGGAGACCGATATAATGGCAGCAACTATATTATTAATAGATGATGAGTTAGATATAACTGAAATAAATAGGCGGTATTTGATAAAAGCAGGATACGAAATAGTAGTCGCTTTTAATGGAAAAGAAGCGCTTGAAAGGTATAAGGAAAAGAGCTTTGATTTAGTAATTAGTGATATCATGATGCCTGAAATGGATGGATATGAATTAATGGATAATATTCAGATGATTAATCCAGATCAACCATTCTTATTCATTACAGCTAAGTCATCAGATCAAGATAAAATATTTTCATTAAGTTTAGGGGCAGATGATTTTATTAGCAAGCCATTTAGTCCACGCGAGTTGGTTTTAAGAGTGCAAAATATTTTAAGGAGAATTTATAGTGACTCAGATAATTCAGAAGTAGGTCTCTTGGAAGATTTAAAAGTAGATAATCGTACCCATGAAGTGAGCGTTAACGGTCATAAAATTGATGTTACTGTTAAAGAATTTGAATTATTATGGATATTAGTTAATGAACCAAATAGAGCTTTTTCAAAATCTGAGATATATCAAAAGGTCTGGCATGAAGAATATAATCAAAATATAGATGCCAATACACTTAGTGTGCATATTCATGACTTGCGATCAAAACTCTCAAAATACGGCTCGAATAAAACTCCAAAAATTAGTACCGTTTGGGGTCTTGGATATAAAATGGAGGTGTAATTATTAAGTTAAAAAGCATAATTATATGTGGATATAGTGCCTCTGTTTTTGTAACAACATTTTTGATTTTTATAGCAATAAATAAAATGTATATTAACGAAAAAACAGGATACTTAATTGTTTTGCTGATACTAGCAGCAAGTGTGTTAGGAATTTGTGTTAATCTACTTCTCTTAAGACCTGTTTTTAAATCTTTAACATATATTCGAGATCAAACAAATAAAATTGCAAATAATGAATTTGAAATTATTGATAGTATTACTTTCCCTTCTGAATTAAAAGAATTGTCAAAAGATATCAATGATATGTCAAAAAAACTTAATCGTACATTTAAATCTTTGCATGAGAGTGAACAAGAGAAAAATAGCATGATCGAACAATTATCACATGATATTAAGACACCGATTACCTCAATTAATACAACTATTGAAGCTATTTTAGATGGTATTATTCCAAAAAATGAGGTTAGACATCATTTAAATATAATGAATCATCAAACAGAACGTTTAAATTCATTAGTGGAAGAATTAACGTATATTACCTACAGTAATAGTCGAAAAACAGATTTATTTGAGAATGTATTTGTTGATCAATTAATTATTGATGTTTTATCGGAATTTGAGGTACAGTTACGAAAAGAACATCGAGAAGTTAAGATTAATGTTAATCCAAATGGGGCGAGCATATATACCAAAAAAGAGCAAGTGTATCGCATATTGTTTAATTTAGTTAATAATGCCATCAAGTATTCTAATGATGGAACAGAAATAATTATCAATGCAGCAATTGAAGAAAATAAATTAAGATTTGACGTGACGGATTTTGGAAAAGGAATAAATAGCAGTAATTTGGAAAATGTATTCCAAAGATTATATAGAGTTGATGAATCAAGAAATTCTACAACGGGAGGACATGGACTAGGATTGTATATTGCTAAAGAACTTGTGGAGCAGTTAGGTGGTAATATTTCCGTGAAGAGTCAAGAAAGCAAGGGTAGTACTTTTACCTTTACACTTCCGATTGATAAGGGAGCATGTGATTCATGTGAGAAATAATATTGTATTTCTGTCATTTTGAGTAACGAGTGACCCTTGCGATGTGGACATTAGCGTAATAGTGCCCTTTACGTAACTAAGAGAGCCTAACGTTGGTTTTATTGAAACATGGTCAGAGCGATTAAGGCTTGTTTCACATCATACAGAAAATTATTCTGATATGTTATGTCAAAAAATAGCTAATTCCAGTTCCAATATCTGGAATTCAGAATGGTAAAAAAACAACTTTCCATGAGATTTACTCATTAATCGGGAGTACATTATTAAACGAATGCCGCTTACGATTTCTCAGCATGAAATTGATTGATTTATTTAATGTATACACTGATTAATTCTAAATTTTACAGGGTCTATCTATAATATCGCCCCTATGAAACCTTATTAAAACAACCCCCATTATCTACTAGTTAGATAATGGGGGTTGTTTTTTTGTTAAGTGATATAATAAACCATAAAAAGTTTAGAAATATGGTCCTGGTCATCAATAAATAAACATAATTATTTATTTAATTATTTAATTTCAGAAAGGTATATATGAATCATGGCGCAACAAATTGTCCTACCCATCAAAGACTCCAACGTTTTAAAGATGGTACAAGATACACTTCTCGATAGTTTCCGTGCTGGTCGCCGAAATTACACCGTTTTTCAAGTTGGTAAGGCCACGCTACTACGTGTGAGTGATGTCATGACATTAAAAAAATCAGATGTCTATAATCCAGACGGCTCTGTCAAAAATACAGCCTTTATTCATGATACAAAGACCGGTAAAGCAAACACGTTATATTTAAAGCCTGTTCAGCAAGACTTGTTGCAATATCATGATTGGCTGGTAAAAGAAAACATCAATTCTGAGTGGTTATTCCCCTCGACAGCCCATCATGATCGCCATATCACCGAGAAACAGTTTTATAAAGTGATGGCGCGTGTTGGTGATCTACTAGGTATCAACTATTTAGGCACGCACACCATGCGTAAAACAGGCGCTTATCGTGTCTATACACAGTCAAGTTACAATATTGGTTTAGTCGTGCACTTATTGAATCACTCAAGCGAAGCCATGACACTGACTTACCTTGGTTTAGATCAAGCTAGTCGCGAGACGATGTTAGATCAAATTGATTTTGGATAATTACATCAAAAGCATACTGAATAATTGGACCATTTTTATCCAGTTACTTAGTGATAATTGAGATGCGATTGCGATTATAAAAATTGATATATCAACCAATGGCTGCTTGGACTTCAATTAATGCTTGGTATGCATTCAAATCAATATCCTTATTTTTAAGTATAAATCGACTTAACTTGATACAAATAATAATTCATCTAAATCAAATATCTCAACACATTTTTGGGTGTGCCGTTTAATTAGACCTCTCTCTTCCAATGATGAGAACTTACGGCTTATTGTTTCTGGAGTTGTCCCCAAGTAAGTAGCCAAATCTTTTTTTGACATGGGTAAAGTCACATAAGTATGATTTTTTTCATCCTCAACATTTTCTGATAGAAAATCAATAATCCGAGCTTCAACAGGCTCAATACTGACTTGCACAGTTTGTTTTTCTGATAACTGTAGCCGTTTTGTAATATCCGATAACATTCGTCGCATGATTTCTGGATAGCGATCTAGATATTGATCTAAATCCTTTTTATGAATCCTACAAATACTTGATTCCGATATTGCTTCAGCATAATTCGAATGATAACCTTCAGTCTGTAAAACAGCAAATTCCCCCATAAAATCACCCGGATGTAGGATACGTATGGTTTGCTCACGACCAGACTCACTTAGGCTATAAATACGTACACGTCCATTGTTTATGATATATAATGTGTCATCTTTATCACCAAACCTAAATAATAGCTCATTCTTTACGTATTGTACTTCATTCGCTGATTGAGCAATTAGATGCATTTGTTCATCATTGAGATGATTAAAAATCGGCACTAAACGTATACAATCTACATGACTATGATGATTATGGTATGCCATTCCGTTTTTCTCCTAATTAATCGTTATCTATATAGTCATCGTCTTCTAAGGCATCCTTATTAATAAATGCTTGAAGTTGCCAAATATTTACGTCTAAATAAGCTTTATAACTAATTAGTGAATCTTCCAAAGCATCATTTCCTTCTTCTTGTGCTAAGCGAATTGCACGAATAGTAAATTCACGATTAGATCTAAAATCTTCTACTATCTGTAGGACCATCTCATCAGCAGTGTAATATTTTTCCGAAGAATCTTCAGAAATCGTTGTAAATTCTTGAAATTCAGTAGTTGTTGATGCTGGCTTAAATCCTGAAGCTAGTAAGCGTTCTGCAATTTTATCAAACCATGCCTCATTCTCGTTATATAAATTTTCAAAAACATTATGCAATGCATAGAAGTTTTTGCCTTTTACATACCAATGATATTGATGCAACTTTACATGTAATGTATGAATATTAGCAAGTATATGATCTGTAACAGCTGCAGAATTAATCTTAGTATGATGAATGTGTTCTTTATATGCTTGTTCGACGGCTAATTTTTCTTGCCTTTCATTTACTGTCGTCATTTTATGCACCTTCCTTTACTTTTGAACTAATTACTGGGTATCCTAAGTCTTCAATTGCTTTTTCAATTGTATTCAAATTGACCTGATTTTCATCAAAATCCACTTTTACCTTACTCGCATTGAAAAGTACTTTTACAGAATCTTTTTTTACACCAGCAGTCTGTTTTAAGCCACGTTCGATTTTTTGTAAACATGATGGACAAGTTAATGTTTCTAATTTTAATATTGCTTTAGTCATATCTATCACTCCTTTAAATAAATTATATAGGCCATTCTTTTTAAGATACTTGATATAGATCAATTATCTTAATTGATAACCTCTTAGTCTCATTGCATTTAAAATAACTACTAAAATACTGGCCTCATGAACCAACATCCCAATTGACATAGACATCCATTCACTAAATATTAAACTAACCAATAGTATTATCACGACGCCAACAGCAATTAGAATATTTTGTCGCATATTCGCATATGTTACTTTTGCTAGGCCTAAAGCATGAGGAAGGCGGTTAAAGTTAGAATTCATTAAAACAATATCTGAACTTTCAATTGCGACATCTGTTCCATTCCCCATAGCTATACCTACCTCTGCAGTAGTCAGAGAGGGACTGTCATTAACGCCGTCACCGATAAAAACAACTATTTCACCCGAGTCCTGTCGTCTTTTTAGAAATGCTTGTTTGTCCTCTGGTAGCATATCACCATGGGCTTCCGTTAAACCTAGTTCCTTTTTAACTAAATTAACTGTACCTTGGTTATCACCTGATAATACAATAAGATTTTTAATACCGAGTGATTTTAATTTTTGTAAGTCCTGCTTAACACCTGGTCGAACTTTGTCGCGGATACCCATTAACATGATTAACTTATGATCAACTGCCGTTAATACAATTGAATTACCGGTTCTTTCTAATTTATTCAATTGTTTAAGAACATCATCAGATAGCGGTATACTTTCTTGTTTCATTAAGGTTTTATTTCCTACTGAAACAACGTGCCCATCTACGTGAGCAATTACGCCCCCACCTTTTACAACCTGTGTATTTTCTATAGGCCTTACTTTATATTGTGCTAATTTATTTACAATAGCGACAGCTAATGGGTGATCAGACTCACTTTCAACTGAAAGCAATAGAGATAAATCCTCCTCCTGATTACTTCCATAATAAATAATATCGCTCACTTCAGGCTTTCCTTCAGTTAAGGTACCTGTTTTATCGAATAACACTGTATCTGCATTGGCAAAATGACTAATCACTTCAGAACCTTTAAATAAAACACCATTTTTTGCGCCATTTCCTATCCCTGCAACATTTGAAACAGGTACACCAATTACCAAGGCTCCTGGGCAACCAAGTACTAATACGGTAATCGCAAGTTCTGTATCTTTGGTTAATACCCAAACCAACAGCCCAATTGTAAGTACTGCAGGTGTATACCAGCGAGAAAACTGGTCAATGAATCGTTCTGCTTCTGATTTAGAATCCTGTGCTTCTTCTACCAACTCAATAATTTTTCCAAATGTAGAATCTTCCCCTACTCTATCAGCCACTATTTGAATAGTACCGTTGTCCATAATAGTACCGGCAAATACTTCATCGTCTTTTTCTTTCTTTAAGGGTAAAGATTCACCTGTGATATTAGCCTCATTTACATATCCTTTTCCAGTAGTTACCCTACCATCTACGGGAATCTTGGAACCAGTCTTTACTAGGAGAATATCCCCTTCTTCTACTTCATCAATATCTACTTCTGCAAATTGTCCCCCTGTCAATTGCTTAAAAGCAGTTTCTGGAGCCATTTCCGTCAACTCTTTAATAGCTGATCGTGTTTGGTTAAGTGTTCGTTGTTCTAAATATGATCCAAATAAAAATAAAAAAGTAACAATTGCTGATTCTTCATAATTTTGAATAAAGAGAGCACCAATGACCGCTATCGTTACTAAAACATCAATACTTACTACTTTTACTTTCATAGCCTGATAAGCTTGTAAAGAAATGGGGGTAACGCCTAATATCGAAGCTATAATAAAAGCACTATTAGAAATTGTTGTATTGGCAAAAATAAAGTGTGCGATTAGTGCTAAAGCAATGAGTAAGCCACTGATACTAGTAACTTTATTTTTATGTTTAAGAATATTATGTTGCATATGATTTCTCCCTTAATTTTAGTTCAACTAAAGTGTATTAGCTTTGGGGAGATATAAACTTGACGTCCATCAAGTTTATGAAATAGTTCTAAATAAGTAAAAATATTATAATATTGGCTTAGTCGTGCACTTATTGAATCATTCGAGTGAGGCTATGACACCGACTTATCTTGGGGTAGATCAAGCAAGTCGCGAAACAATGTTAGATTAAATTGATTTTGGGTAATATCGCCAACTATTCTCCTGAAATTAGCCCGTATTTGCTCATTTTGACGCCACCATGGAGGTATTTTTAATGACTAGGATTACTAAGGCACAATTAGATAGCATCATTACAGCGTCAGATAAACAAGGTCCTGATACAGCTAGCCAGACTTATTTTGCAGACGCCTTTGATGCAACCATGGATAACACCTGCGATACTGACTTACTGGGTTATCTATTACTGGATCATTATTTTGGTGATGAATCATGACTAATTTTGATGAATATATGACCAATACTAATTTAGCCTTACAAGCTATTATTCGCTATGATGACGGCCGTGAAATCCGTGTGTTTAATGTGAAAGATAAACGGTGCTGTGTGTTTATTCAAAATGATAATGAACATTTCTGGTTGTTACGTGAACGTATCTTAGAACCGCCTATGCTACACAACATCACGGAAGCGATGTATCAAGCTGGTATCTATGATAATTATTACCATCTAAGCGTTGAAGTATTTCATGGCGATGATAGTAAAGTTTACTATCCGCGGTGAATATTTATCTTGTAACCATGCCACATTAGGAGGACTATTCATGGAATTAGATTTAGGTAATAACGCATATGATATTTTAAATGATTGGCATCCCAATGCGGCTAAGGAAGAATTAACGGCACAACTCACAAAACAAGTGTTAGTTAAGAAAGAACAGTTGCCAAAACTTTATCACGAGAAGACTTAAAAGACCGTTGGGAGATGAACTCACGGCAAAGCGTACATCAGGTTGCGACCAGACCCGATTTCCCAGCACCAATTTTAACTTTTAATCATGGTAAAACACTCCTGTACTTAGAAACGGAAATTCAAATTTTCGAGGTGAATCACCCATGGTTAATTACGATGAGCGCCCACTTATCTTATAGCCATTGGATCCTGCATAATGTGATTAATTAATTGTTGGCGTTAGCCTTCTGATACAAGTAAAAATCAAGGATGAAATCCTTGGCAAACTACTCTTGACAGGTGTCAAGGGCATAAGTTCACATTGTCAGCACAAGGTTGACTGGTGCAATGAAATCTTGGCTAGATCTTACGAGTTAAAATAGCCGACTATCTAAATATACGAGGCCAAAAAATTTTTTATTCTTAGCGCCGTTGGCGTTGGATTCTGACACAACTTAATCTTGCTGTAATTCACTTTCCAATGCTAATACTTTTTGTTTCACCTTTGTTCCTTAGATACCTTTAGTGATCTTCAACCTTAACCAATTCAACTCGCTTTGTGTGTACAGTATATTAAGTTCTACACCATCTCACTTTTCTCGACCATAGAGCGTCTTTCTAGATATCCCCAAACAGATGTACTCACCTGTTTGGGGTTTTCTTTACAAAAAAGTGTTTTTTGTCAGCAGGCGTGTTGGTAACCACTAAAAGTAACTCCCTAAGGACACCATTTTCGATGACGTAATATAACATATCGTTCCTTTGTATACATGGTTAGCTACTACAGGCCGACTCAATTAAAGGTGTTCTAAAAATATGATTTAAAATTTTAAACAGTATAGAAAAGTACATGGATCCAAAGTTGAAACAGAGCGCTCTTTATATGAACGTAGGCAAAGAGATTTTATCTTAATTGGAGGTAAGAGTTTCTTGATTGCAGCATAGTTAATTACTCATGCATGGGCCTCATCGGTTTTTGTCTCTAAATGTCCTTCACATCATCATAATAAATACAATACATAATACGCGCCTGAAATTATGATACGAAAAAACCATCTTAGGTATGATTTATGTATTGAATGTACACTGGTCCACTATAATCATACGGAAGGTCCAGGCGCCCCTAGAACTAGTTGGAATATTTATTTAAAAGCAATCAATATAAATAATCAACTTGTTGCACAAATTTACTCATATGGATAAATATTTTAACTTCTGATCAGCGGATATAGACATAAATAGGTTCCATATCTCAACCGTAGTAACCAATAGATATAGATTCGCTAAAAGTGATCGTTGTCTTAATGATTACCGTTATCATATGCTGATTAACTTGACCGAATAAAATACATAGGATTGGCTTTTAGTACCTTTATAGATAAAGTTTGAACACACAAGGCATATTAGTTTGTATATTTTGAAAATGGTGATACTCTTTAAGCAAGAAACTTATACAGAAAGTTTCAATCTTTATATTTCAGGGGGGATACATCATGATTTGGTCACTAATTGTTGGTGCTGTAATTGGAGCTGTAGCTGGAGCTATTACAAATCGTGGAGAGTCAATGGGGTGGATCAGTAATATTCTAGCTGGTTTGATTGGTTCTTCAATTGGACAAGGTGTTTTGGGACGTTGGGGCCCTAGCTTAGCTGGAATGGCAATTTTCCCATCAATTATTGGAGCAGTTATTTTAGTTTTGATTGTGTCTGCAATTTTTGGCATTAAGGCAAAAAAGTAGCACTATATCGTACTGAGGGGGCATGCTATGAAGAGATTGTACAAGGTGTTACTTGTTATTATTCTTCTAATCTACTTAGTTAGTATTTCTACGATAATCTGGCCCGATATAATTACCAAAATACTTTCATTTTTAGATCATATTAATTTACACAGTTCGCTAAGCGAACAAATGTTACTTAGATATAATGAGCTATTTATTCTAGGATTAACTAGTGTAATTTTAATTGTTGTAATTGCGTTGCCTCGGCAAAGAAAATCTATTTTGTTAATTAACTCAGGGAAAGGCACACTATCTTTGGGAAATGAGGGAATTAGCAGTTTTATTAAGACACAGTTATCTGGCGAAGGATTAAGTAATATTCAAGTCAATATCAAAAACACTAAACATATTAAGCGTTTCAACGTTACCGCCGATTCTGAATATAAAAAATCGATTATATCTGATTTGCCACGAGTAGAAAAAAACTTAACTGATAGCTTGAGAAACTTACTATCTGGGGTTGATAAATCACCTATTCGAGTAAATATAAAGGTAAATCAATCTAATAAGCGTAATAATAAAGCATCGCGAGTTATTTAATTTTAGGAGTTTATCGAGTATGGATCGTAAACAGACAGTAGTTTTTTTAAGTAGCTTAATTGGTTTTGTAATTACTATTTTATTAATTCAATTTGGCTTTATAAAAACGATACTAGTAGTTTTTATAACAGGAATGTTCGGTTTATTAGGCCTTTTGTTTGATAATAATCGTATCCAATTAAGTAAATTGTTACATGACATTTTTAATAAATAATGCGGAGGATAAATTTATGACTACGGAAAATAAGACAGTAACGCAGGAGACTGTAGCTCCTAAAGGACAATTGACGTTTGATGATAAAGTAATCCAAAAGATTGTTGGTTATGCAATTGAAAATGTATCAGGATTGCTAGGCGTAGATGGCGGCTTTGTAGCTAATATTAAGAATAAAATCGTTAATAGTGATAATCCAACTGATGGAATTAATGTAGAGGTTGGTAAAGAGCAAGTAGCTGTTGATTTGAATATTGTGATGGAGTTTGGCCATAACGCACATGATGTCTATAAAGAAATCAGTAAGGTTGTAGCAAAACAGATAGAAGAAGCAACAAGTCTTACTCTAGTGGAGCTGAATGTTGAAGTGATCGATATTCAGACAAAATCAGAATTCGAAGAATCACAAGTAACAATACAGGATCGCGTAACTGATGCTGGAAAATCAGTTCAAGATAAAGCCACGGTAGGAATTGATAAGGTAAAATCTGTTACCGATTCAGATGATGCTCGAGTACAATAACTACACCTGTTATCTTAATAGGGAAGAAAGGGGCATTGATTAATGGTTAACACTATATTAAAAGTCGCTGCTGTAACATCACTTGTATTGAGTGGTATTGTTGTTGCAGCCACAGTTTTTACGGCAAAAGAGATTGATACTGCTGGAGACAAATTAGGTAAAAAGATACACAATTAATTCTGTATAAAAAGGCTTCACCTTAATCAAAGGTGAAGCCTTTTTCAGTTACTACCTACTTAGATAATTACTGTATCCATAGTGTATACAGTAATTGACTAATAAGATTTAGACAATTTACCATCTACTAGCTCATAAACATGATCAGCAAATTTCTTTAATCGTAGATCATGTGTAACTGTAACAATTGCTTTATTTTGTTCATGCGCAATGGATTGTAGTAACTTACCCACTACTTCCACACGATCGGTATCTAATGCTGCAGTGGGTTCATCAGCTAAAATTATTTTAGGATTAGTATATAACGCGCGCGCGATAGCTACTCTTTGCGACTGCCCACCTGATAATTGATTTGGGTACTTATTTAATAATGATTTTATACCGAGTTGATTTAATATTTTATCGAATTCGCTGCTATTTAAATTGTTATTTGGCTTTACTTTGTTTACCAGTAAAAATTGATCCTGAACTTTTAAAAAAGGAACTAAACTGTATCTTTGTAAAACAAACCCAATTTGATGTAACCTAATTTCTTCTCTCTCTCGATTATTTAAGGAACTCATAGATGCAGAATTTAAAATAATATCTCCATTCGTAGGTGTTTGTAATCCCCCAAGAATAGTTAATAGAGTACTTTTACCCGATCCTGATGGTCCAAGTATCAGAGTCAATTCATTTTCATTTGCTTCGAAATCTATTTCTGTTAGAGCTTGTACAGCATTTGTTCCACTACCGAAAGTTTTATTAACCTTCTTTAATTCTAAAGTTGCCATATTATCCTCCAATAGCTGTCACGGGATCAATCTTGGAAATAATTCTCATAGGTATAATTGCGCCGATAAGGCCAGTTACCAATATTCCGCTGGCTACACCTGTAATTAACCCTATGTCAAAATACATTGGTACAGTACTAGGTATTACAAAAGAAATTAATACCGTGACTAGTAGACCAAGTGAAATTGAGATACTCAAAATCAAGGCAGCTTCGCTAAATGTATTTTTAATAAGATATGCACTAGGAATGCCTTGCGCTCTCAAAACTGATAGACTCGGTAATTTTTGAATAGTTAGTATATACAAGAATATCGTGATAATTACCAAAGATATGAGTACGAGAAAAATTATCATAAAGAGAAATGTATTGTTCTGTGCTGCGTATCCGGGCAACTTGTTTAAGTATTCTTTTTTGGAATAACTTACCAATGTACTATCTTTTACATTTAGAGCATTGGTTCTTTTTGAAATAAATCCACTCGCTGAATAATTTTCTCCAACACCCTTGATGGTAAACCAATTTCTGATATCACCATAAACTACAGACGCCATATTATATTGCGCATTTCTAACTTTTCCAACAATTGTATAAACCTTATTATCCAAGCCAATTTTTATTTTTGTTCCCAATTTAAGGGTAGTTAATTTATCAGAAACCATAACTTGATCACTATTTATTGGCTTCGTACCAGATGATAATACAAGATTTTTAAAAATATACTGAGATGGTTGAAGACCAATAAATTGTACAGACTGAGATTCTGAACCATCATTATATTTAATATTAGTAGGTGTTACACCAACTACTGCCGTATCTCTATTGTGATTAAGACTATCCACTTGTTCCTTTGTCAACAATGACTGCCCCATATTTCCATTGGAATCCTTATTCATAAGAGCGCTTTTCGTTTCCCATGAATCAATTGCTGCTGTGTTGCCATTTGCCAGTCCTAGAGCTAAAGCACTTAAAATAAAAATTAGAAAACTAATTAAACTAATTACTATCACTATAAGACTATATCTTAATTTTTCATAACCCATTTCTTTAAGAGCCAAAAACATGATTAAACCTCTTTATCCTTAAGCCACTGTTCAATATATTTAAGTCTGCTAATTATTTCATTATTACTATCTGTGCCTGTAATAAAAGCTTCTTTAATTGATTCATGGATAACTATTTTTTCAACCCAGGACAGTGCATCATATTTTCCTGTTCGATAATTTAGGCAACTGCTTGATTCCTTATGGGAGTTATATGAACTAAGTAAACTTTTATTTACTTCATAATATTTCTTAAGAAACTCACGATATGGATTATCTTGTACATGTTCAATAAAATAAATGGCTGTATCTAATCGTGTGTCAAGTTTTTCCTGATGAACATCGGACATAACTTGTTCAAAAACCCATTCATACGAGTCATACAAGTCTTCAAAGTAAGTATAGAAGGAACCTCTTGATATGTTAGCCTGTTGGACAATTCTGGCAACTTGAGAATCCGACACACTATAGTGTGAGAATTCATCTATTAACGCCTTTTTTAAGTTACTTTTTTTCTCAAAACTTATCTTACTAAGCATTTCTTTAGGCATATAGCACTCCTTTCGTTGACACAATGTCAATGACACCTTGTCAATAATTGTAATTATATCTCTTGTCATTGTCAATCAACATAATTGCGTATTCATTTCTGCCCTATAATTAAAATAAAGTACAACTCTATATTTAAATGCTTTATGTCAAATTCCGGATAATAACTTGAAATACTTTATTAAAACAATAGTTGTTAGCAGTGTGTTTATAAATTATAATTTTCCCACCCGTATGATAGATAACTGTTTTTAAACACCCGTTGCGTAATTACGCGGAATTTATATTTCTACTAATTAATAAAAGGCAGTTTGCTCTTATGCTAGATTTACGGACAGATTTTTCTCTGCCCTGTAAACTAATAGCA
>NZ_SDGK01000024.1 GCF_004521965.1 Weissella cibaria
ATCTTTTCTTCATTATATACAGTAAAGCGCGGTGTCACCACCGCGCTAAACGTCACTTAATTTTTAGCGTAGTTTGGCGCAGCTTTAGTCAACTCCACGTCGTGAGGATGACTCTCAGCTAGACCAGCTGCCGTGATTTGCACAAATTGTGCTTCTACACGAAGTTGATTAATTGTCGCTGCTCCTGTGTAACCCATACCAGAACGCAACCCGCCAGCAATTTGGAAAAGATTATCTGCCAAGTCACCCGTCATGATTTGGCCATTAACCATCGTGGCAATCGCCCCAGCTGCAATGGCTTTAACAATATCACCTGAGTAACGAATACCAGCACCCAAGATGACGGCGGCATCGAATTCGGCAGCCAATTCAGCAAATGCCAGTGTTGTTGTCACTGTATAAACTGGTTGGACTGGCGTAGGCGCCACAACTAGTGCATCAATCCCTGTTGCCAATACCTGACGGGCAATCGTTTCATCAGCGACTGGACCGACTAAAATTGTCAACGGTGGCACTTGTTGCGCCAGTAACTTGAGTGATTCGATAGCCAAATCAAGTTGATCATCCAATTCATAATAGATGACGCTCGCGCCAGCCGCGTGTAACGTCACAGCTGTTTCAAACGCGTCCGGCGCATTACGGACAGCTACCCCAATCGTCATCGCCTCATCAGCAGCTCGTAAGTCTTGAACATCTTTTAGTTGCGTTTCCCCCGCTGGCAAAATTGCCAGTGCACCGTTTTCTGAAAATTGATGTGCAACTTGCTTATCAGTCATTACCGGTGCCCCAATCACTGGCAATGCCAAGGCAACAGTTGATGACAGCTGCGTGCCCAATCCAACTGAATTTGGTAAGACGTCAGATGCGCGAGGCACCAACAATACTTGATCCAAACTTAACCCTGTCGTAACCGTTTCTGTCGTCATTTTGATGTTCCCTTCCTATTGTTGTGCCAGGATGCGTGCAACTTGTGGTAAATGTGTATAATCAATATCAGCCTTGTCGTTGCGGATATAACCGGCTGTGGCTGCCTGACGAATTGAATTAACACCTGCAGCGCCAAGACCACGGCGAACATCGACCATCACTTGATTTAGGACATCCGTCAGCGCACCCTTGTATGCCGTACGTGCTTCAATCCCTTCAGGAACCATTTTAGTTGCTTCATTCACTTCGCCTTGGAAATAACGATCTTTTGAACCGTTTTCCATGGCAGCAATTGACCCCATCCCACGGTATGACTTGTATTGGTACCCAGTGTGTTCATCAGTAAACACCTCGCCTGGTGATTCAAGCGTACCGGCCAACATTGAACCCAGCATGACCGCATTACCACCTGAAACCAACGCCTTCACAATATCATTGGCGTCTTTGATACCACCATCCGCAATAATTGTCTTACCGTATTGCTTGGCTACTTCAGCTGCCGCCGCAATGGCTGAGACTTGCGGTACACCCACGCCAGCAACTACGCGGGTCGTGCAAATTGAACCCGGCCCGATGCCAACCTTAACCACATCGGCTCCAGCGTCGTACAACGCTGCCGCACCGGCTGCCGTCGCAATGTTACCAGCAATAATGTTCAACGTCGGAAAGGCATCGCGGACTTCTCGTACTTTGCGCAACACCCCTTCGGAATGACCATGGGCTGAGTCAAGGATAATTGCGTCAGCTCCAGTTTCCACCAACGCACCCACGCGCTTGACCGTATCTGAAGTCACCCCAACCGCACCAGCAACCAATAGATGACCATTAAAATCAACCGCTGCTTGCGGGTACCGAGCCGGATCAACAACTGCTTGCTTAACTTTTTGGACCTCAGCTGCTTGGTCTGCAATGACCATATTCTTGTGTACCACACCCATACCACCAAGCAAGGCAATTTGGGTTGCCAAACGAGCTTCCGTCACCGTGTCCATCGCGGCAGATAAGGCTGGCGTATGCAACTGCAATGACGGTGTTAGGTTGGTTGCTAACGAGACATCATTGGCAGGCACAACCTGCGCGTTCGTCGTTAACACTTGCACGTCCTCAAAGGTCAACCCCATTGGAATAAATTTGTTGGTTACACTAAACTGAGACATAAAACCCTCCAAAATTTTTATAACAAAAAAGCATTTCTGGATACAGTGATCCACAAATGCTTGCAAAGAGAGTCTCTTATTCAGTCATTTGCGGATTGTCGCCACTTTCGGTAGGCGGTAGAAACTCGCTGGCCATTTTCCAGCAATTAAATCTGCAAGTGCAAAAATGATTTTTGTGTAAAAGTTATTGTTCAATATATTACACGTCTTATGAAGGATTGCAAGTGCTGATACCGAATAAAATCATTTAACTTACATTTTAAGTTCGGTTAACAGTTTTACATTGGACGTTCGGGGTGCATCTTCCGAAAAATAAGCGTACAATTGTTTTTTGGAATTAAATAACTGTGGACAAAGGAGACTTCTTTATGACCAAGAAACTAGCCGGTCTCCCAACTTGGCAACGTAACCTATTCGTTTTATGGTTCGGTGTCTTTATGACCGGTATCGGATTTAGTGAAGTCTTGCCATTCTTATCACTGTACGTTGATACGCTTGGTAACTTCAGTAAAAATCAGCTCACTTTTTATAGTGGCCTCGCTTTTGCCATCACCTTTTTGATGACAGCGCTTGTATCCCCTTTTTGGGGTAAGTTAGCAGATAGCAAAGGACGTAAGTTAATGCTACTGCGCGCCTCGCTTGGAATGGCTATCGTATTTCTGCTGATGGGGTTCGCCCAAAACATTTGGCAATTAGTTTTCCTGCGGGCTTTGCAGGGATTATTTGGTGGTTTCATTTCTAACGCAAATGCCATGATCGCAACTCAGACTCCTAAAGAACGTTCAGGGTACGCCCTTGGTATGTTAGTGACCGGGGTAACCGGTGGTCAATTACTTGGCCCATTCATCGGTGGTATCTTAGCATCCGTGGTAAGCTATCGCGTTTCATTTTTTATCACTGGTATTATTTTCTTACTTGTTTTCACCTTAACGTTAACTCTCGTCAAAGAGGAGTTTACACCTATTGAACGTGGTGCTTCACCATCGCGCAAAGAAGTTTTCAAACTACTCCCCTTCCCTAAACTGACAGTTGGTTTATTTACCACAACTTTCATTATCCAAACAGTTAATCTGTCAATCAGTCCAATTGTTGCCCTTTTTGTACGTGAGTTAAATCACGGTGCTGGTAGTACAACCTTCCTAGCAGGTGTTGTCGCAGCCATGCCTGGTATCGCAACCATGATTGCTGCACCGCGATTTGGTCGCATCGGAGATCGCATCGGCACACACCGCATGATTATGATTGGTTTCGTCTTGGCATTTATCTTTATGCTGCCAACCGGATTTGTCACAACCGTCTGGCAGCTCGCAATCATGCGTTTCATGATTGGTATCTCTGATGCTACCATGTTGCCAGCGGTGCAAACTATGTTAACGAAATCAACCCCGCGTGAAATTACATCACGTATTTTCGCCTATAACCAGTCGTTCCAATCATTAGGGGCCGTTGCTGGACCAATGCTGGGCACGGTGATTGCAAGTGTACTAGATTATAATGGTATTTTTATTTTCAGCGCGTTCTTAATTGTACTGAATGCCATCCTATTCTTTATCCGTACGCGTTTCCTTCGCGCCGGTGGCAGTCTAGATGACTAAGTTAACCCAAAAAACCGCTCGAGTTTTTGCTCGAGCGGTTTTTGAATAACTTACATTTTTCGTAAGACGTGATACATCAACAAAATAGCCAACTGTAACGCACCAAATGACACCACGAAGACCAAACTATGCATGGTAAACGCCTGGGCGACCTGTGTTAGAACACCATGCATATCCGTCACTAACTCCCAAGAATTTAATCGTAGGAAACGACCCAAATAAATACCAAAGGCAGATAATAAAGATAAACCTGCATAAAAAGTCAACGTCTGCAATGGCATTTTCTCGCCAAAATACGCAATTGCCACTGCGTGAGCTGACGACATGCCAAACAGCATTCCCATCAAAACACCACTGGCCAAGATTGCATAGTTAAAGAATTGCGTTTCCGTCATTAAACCAGTTCCAATTGACGACAAGTGACTAAAATCAGTCACCATATACATCGTATTCGGGAAGAAAACCACCCATGCTGCCGTCAATCCCCATTTCAGCCAACGTGTTGATTTTGTTGCGCAAATCCATAACGCCAAATCAAATGGCACAATGGCCAAAAAGACGTTCCATATTAGAAAATTAAAGTTTGTCGGAAAGTACCAAACAACCAGCATAAAAGCTACTACCAGCACATGGATTTCCAAAATATTCCGCTTCAACACGTTCACCACCTCATGAATTACCTCATGAAAATTATTATACGTCAGCTAGCTTAAATTCGATATAGGGAATTAATCGCTTACTTCAACGAAGATGTTTGCGCCGTCACCCGTTTATCGTATGGCACTTCGAACAAATCAACTTCACCAACTGTTAGATCCGCTTGACCAGCCAACAAATCTTGCACTGACGCCTCAAATGCGTCCGTCGCGTCATCAGCAACTGGCACAGTCAATGTTACCCCAGTATCATACTGCGTATCCAAGATGGTAAACTCATGCTGTTCAAGCCAATACTTGAGCGGCTCATAATTCTTATAGTCAACCCGAATTGACATTTTGTGTCGTTGAATGCGTTCCACTAATCCCAACTCGGCAATGCCACCAGCCACCGTACCAGCATATGCGCGGACAAGGCCACCAGCCCCTAATTTGATGCCACCAAAATAGCGAGTCACGACCGCCACAATACCATGCACCTCATTATTTTTAAATACTTCAAGCATTGGCACCCCAGCCGTACCAGCCGGCTCACCATCATCAGAGTAGCGTTGTACTTGGTCACGGTTACCCAACATATACGACCAAACATTGTGTGTGGCCTTATTATGTTCTTTGTTAATGCGATCAATAAATGTGCGGGCGTCCTCTTCCGTTTCAACACGAGCCATGTTAACAATGAAGCGCGACTTTTTAATCGTTTGTTCCCACGTATATTCTGACGTAGCAATGGTAATGTATTGATCTGTATTCACAATATGTTCAGTCTGATTTCCTGCCATAATGATTACCTCGTTATTAAACAATAAAAAGCCAGATGCCGGCATCTGACTTTTTAATTAACTTACTCTTCAAATTCGAACTGGAAGTCCAAGATTTGAACGGTGTCACCACCACGAGCACCAGCATCACGCAATGCTTCATCAACACCCATAAAGCGCAATTGACGAGCAAAACGCATCATTGATTCCGTGTAGTTGGTATTCGTACGCTTGAATAAGCGCTCAATTTCATCACCGTAAAGTACCCAAACACCATCTTCATCACGATCGATTTCGAATGGCGTCCGTTCCTCAGAGAATTCGTACAAAGCTGACTCTGTGTCGTCAGGCTCCATCCCCTTAGGAATAAAGGCTGGTGTCTCATCCAACAAGTCGGCTGTTCGTTGCATGAGCGGTTCCAATCCTTGGCGCGTCAATGATGAAATTGGCATAATTTCAACATCGTCTGGCACATTTGGATCCGCAGCTAGCTTTTCTTTGAATGTCGCCAATGTTTCTTCGGCATCAGGCATATCCATCTTCGTTGGGACGATAATCTGTGGTCGCTCCAACAAGGCTGGATCATACTCTGCCAATTCATTATTGATCTTCAAGAAGTTTTCATAGGGATCTTCTTCTGGATCGATACCTGACATGTCGATCATGTGCAAAATAACACGCGTACGCTCAACGTGACGTAGGAATTGAATTCCCAAACCGACACCTTGTGATGCACCCTCAATCAACCCAGGCAAGTCAGCCATAACAAAGTCACGACCATCTTCCAAACGAACCATTCCCAAGTTAGGAACCAACGTCGTAAAGTGGTACGCTGCAACCTTTGGCTTCGCCGCCGTCACAACTGACAACAACGTTGACTTTCCAACAGATGGAAATCCAACAAGACCAACATCAGCTAGCACCTTCAATTCAAGGGCGATATCCAATTCTTCACCAGGCTCACCGTTTTCGGCGATTTCAGGTGCTGGATTTGTTGACGAGGCGAAACGCATGTTACCACGACCACCACGGCCACCTTGAGCAACCACCAAACGTTGACCTTGCTCGGTCAAATCGCCAATGACGCGACCTGTTTCAGCTTCAGTAATCGTCGTTCCTTGAGGTACCTTAATAATCAAATCATCAGATGACTTACCCGTCATCCCCTTAGTGGCTCCGTTGCCACCAGGAGTCGCCTTAAAGTGGCGCTTGTAACGGAAATCCATCAACGTACGCAACCCTTCATCAACTTCCATTACAACTGATCCACCGTGACCACCGTCACCACCAAATGGACCACCCATATTAATATACTTTTCATGACGGAAAGAAACGGCACCATCGCCGCCCTTACCGGCCTTCACAAAAATTTTAACTTGGTCGACAAACGCCATGGTTTATGACCTCACTTTCTTTTTTAAGCTCTCACTCTATGATAAGCCAGCTCATCAGATCGATTCATGCGAACAGGACAAGCTGGCACGCCAAACACAAATTCCGTGGTGACAGGCGTATTTTATCGCTTATCATTTTACAGTAATTAAACGGGTTTGACCACCTTTAATCATCAGCATGCTGAATTGCTTGCAACGAAATTTTGATTGCATTAGCCACTTTTTCAGATACGCCCACTTCTCGCAAGTCCGCTATTGAGGCGTTCGCAATCTTATTTAATGAGCCAAACTTAGCCAACAACTTCTGACGCGTCTTTGGACCAACGCCAGCAATTCCATCCAATTTTGATCCCAAAGAGCTCTTAGAACGTAATTGCCGGTGGAACGTAATCACAAATCGGTGCACTTCGTCCTGAATCCGCTGCAACAAGAAGAAGCCTTGTGACTTCGGATCCAAGTTCACGTGGGGCTCACCCTCTTCACGCAACAAGTCTGCTGTTTTATGCTGATCGTTTTTCACCATGGCTGCAACTGGAATATCAAGGCCCAATTCATCCTCGATGACCTCACGAGCAGCATTCAGCTGAATGACGCCACCGTCCATCAAAATCAAATCTGGCATTTCAGCATGTTCCTTAAGCAAACGGGTATATCGACGGCGAATAACTTCCATCGTTTCAGCTCGCTCATCCGCATGCTCGACCGTCTTATTTTTGTACTTCCGGTACTTATTTTTATTAGGGACTCCATCCTCAAAGACGACCATCGCAGATACCATTTCGGCCCCTTGCGTGTGTGAGTGATCGAACGCCTCAATGCGATGGATTTCAGGAATACCCAATGCATCCGCGATTTCTTGCATAGCACCACTTGTCTTCGACTCATTCATTTCCATCAAACGGAACTTCTCATCCAACACAATCTTTGCGTTTTTCTCGGCCAAATCTAATAAATCACGCTTTTCACTACGTTGCGGTGTCCGCACTGGCACGTGCAGCACGTCCGAAATCATCGCTTTGTCAACTCCGGCTGGCACTAATATTTCTTTTGGTAACACGGCATTTTTCCGATTATAGAACTGCAAAATAAAACTAGTCATTTCTTCTTCAGCTGACTCCACAATTGCAAATGTACGCTTCTCACGTTTCATCAGTCGCGCTTGCCGTACGAAGAATACCTGGACGGACAGCCAACCCTTATCCATATAAAAATTAAACAGGTCTCGTGGTGTACCGTCCTTGGAAATAATCTTTTGTTTTTCAACCGTTGTTTCGATAAACTTCAACTGATCGCGTAAATCAGCCGCCCGTTCGAATTCCAAATTTTCCGAAGCCGTATTCATCTTCTCGTTCAGGACTTTTGTCACTTCTTTTGTATCACCATCCAAGAAGTGTTGGATCTTTTTAATTTGCTCTAAATACTCCGTAAATGGCACCTGACGATAGCATGCACCCAAGCATTGTCCCATATTAGCGTACAAGCAAGGGCGACCTTGATAACCGTTACAACGTCGGAGCGGGTACACCTTTTGCAGGAAGTGTAACGTTTCCTGGGCAGCGTAAACGTTGGGATACGGACCAAAGTACTGGGCGCCATCCTCCATAACATCATTTGCCAACTCCAATTTTGGATCGGCCTCATGGGTAATTTTAATGTAAGGGTACCCCGTCCCGCGCTTCAAACGAATGTTGTAATAAGGTTGGTACTTTTGAATCAAGGTGATTTCAAGGAGCAAGGACTCTTTTTCAGAGCTTGTCACTATAAAATCAAAATCCGCGATATTCTCAACCAACTGCGCCGTTTTGCCAGTGTGTTCGCTCTTAAAATACGACCGCACACGATTTTTTAAATTCTTCGCCTTACCAACGTAAATGATTTTGCCGTTGATATCTTTCATTTGATATGAACCCGGCAAGTCCGGTAGCAAGGCTAACTTTTGTTCAATATGTTCTGACGCCATTCGCTTTTCCTTTCGACAAATATTCCTTTCTTATTATACGCTGACATTCGGTTTAATTTAACCCCAGACATTTTAGACAAAAAAAGCACATCCTTGTTCCGGACATGCGCTTTCTTTATTATTTTGTTCAATAAACGTAAACACTGATTGCAGCAACCGTAAGTAAAACACCAGCCATGGCAATTAACATATCTGTCTTGCTTGGCGTGGGCATTGCAGCAGTGCTTGCGGCAAGCCCTTGTTCAGTCAACCCCCACACGCCAGTAATCATCGCGCCCATTGTTAGTGCCATCTTTTGTACAATCTTCATTATGTTGTTAGTCCTTTTCTTATATAATCATCACTTTGCAAAACTTATATTACAGGGCGAGTATGATTGAATTATGAATTTGTAACCGTTATCATTTTTGTGAAAAGTCGTTCTTTGGCATCCATAAAGTCCCAATTAAGTTAACGTGTTATACTAGAGGTAACATTTTAACCGGGGGTGCTACTATGCCATTGCAAACAAAGCGAACTGATAAACTAAGCAAGCAATTTGACGATTTATTTGTCATGCCTGATGTCAAAGACGATAATAAGGATCGTTTCTTGGGTAAGAAGGACGAAGAACAACTAAAGCGTTAACAAAAAAGGGTTCTATTCTTTTTGGCGTTGGTGGTTAATCGCCAACGCTTTTTTGCATTTATCAATCATTCTCAGAACAACAATAAAAACACCAATAGCTCGGTGTATCCTAAAGTCGTCTAAGACCAAAATACAAGGAGAGCTATTGATGTCTTTAAATGATTCTATCCTACGTAGCGTCGGATTAACAGACCCAAATTTCGAATTTTTAATGGATGATAACGGTGAATTCAACCACATCTCATATCGTGGAAAAGATAATCATAAAACTATCGTTTATGAAGCTGCACTACACGGTGATATGGATCGATGCACGTTGTGTGGCCAAGAGAGCATATTAACCAAAAATGGTTTCAGCAAACCCACCGAAGTAAAGCTACCCGCAACTAACGGTTTCGACAACCGCCTACGCCTGCGTAAGCAGCGCTATTACTGCCATGAGTGCAACGCTTCCGTAGTTGTGTCATCACCCGATTTAGAAGAAGCCCGAAACATCTCTAAACCCCTACGCCTTCAAGTTATTCGACTGGCTATGGAGGATATTTCAGAGAAAGTTATCGGTTTTATTTTGCGTCTTTCACACTCAACAGTTCACCGTGTTATCAACGACGAACTCCAGGATTATCGTTATGACTACAGTCATTTACCAGCAGTTCTAAGCTTCGATGAAATTCGAATTAGCAGATCATACGCTTTCGTGTATGCATCACCTGACAACTTTATGGAGATATTGCCAAGTCGTGATTTAAACACAATCCGAAGTTATTTCTATGGCTTCTCTTTGAAGCAACGCCAGGCAGTCACGCACGTCGTCATGGACATGAACGCTAGCTACGCTACCCTCGTGCCGGAACTATTTCCTAATGCCCAAATTGTCATTGATCGATTCCATATCGTTCAACTAATGACCCGTGCCATCAACACTATTCGCACAGGCATTCAGCATCTACTTGATAAGCACTCTCGTGAATACAAAATAATGAAAAACGGCTGGCGCCTTTTCCTCAAAAAATACAGCAACTTAGAAACTACCCATCGTAAATATATGCGAGGCTTGAACGAATATATCACGGAAGAAGAAGCTCTCACGCTAGTGTTCAAATCATTTCCGGTTCTCGAGGCGGCTTATTTAGTGTACCAAGAAGCTTTAGAAGCAATGGACAAGCGTAGCCCCGAGCTAATTCATGCATTGATCAGCACTTACAAACCGGTGGGTTCCGCCATGGACGTGACCATCGGTACTTTTAAGCGCAATTTAAAAGGCATCCTCGAAAGTCTTCGTTGCCCATGGTCAAACGGTAAAATCGAAGGCATCAACCGTCGCCTTAAGCAAATAGCTCGTACCGCATACGGTTATCAAAACCTCGGTAATTACATGCGACGCATCCGTATCCAAATGAAGTATGGAAAATTCTAAAAAAAGTGGTGACAACATTTCTGTCATCACCACTTTTGCGACTCTTCAAATCGCGTTACTTTTCAATTTTATTGTCGACCAACGCTATTTGGCATAGAGCCTTAATTTATAAATAAGAGACCTTTATTTTATCTGTCATATTTTTTAAAAAAATTAAATGTAATAACAGCGACCGTTAGTCCCCACCCCATTATGCTCAAGTACATTCCCAATTTAGTGATTGTGGCAGGGCTATACGAAAGTACAAGCCTATTAACACCTCTTCTATCGGCGACATATAAGGCACCGACTGTATTCCGCTTAAGCCTATTTACATTTAAAAATTGTCCGTTAAGCACTACTTTTGTGCGTTCGTAGGCAACGACAGGGATTAATCGCTTTTTGTTAGCAACATTGCTCTTCCACTGTAATGTCATCGTCCCATCCACATTAACAATGTGTTGGTAAGGACGCCATTGCTTTGAAAATGAGTTCATGTAGGCATCATAGGTCGGTTGATGCGTTTCAATTGTCGAATCAACTGGCACATAATCTGGTGTCGTACGATCAACATGATAAATCAACTTACCCATATCCCCATCATGGAATAGCGGTTGAAGCTGCACAAACTTATGAATGTCTGGTGAATAAACATTGCGAGACGTTGCCTGCAATCCAGCGTACAGTGGTGTCTTCTCATTTTGAACATAGTAGACATTGTTCGCAACCTTCTGAGTCAGAAGGAGCACGGATACTACTGCAAGAATTACTGGCGTAAGGCTACGCACAACGTTATTGTCCGGACGTACTTCCATAAATACATTACCAACTACGACAATAGTTAGCGCATATCCCGTCAAGCTAATTCGACGCGGCATCTGCAAGAATGATCGTAATCCTGGATAATTAGTTTCCAACAAGTGCCACGGTACAAGTGAAGTCCCCACCACCAAATAAACAATGGCGAGAATGGCCATAAATCGAGTTAATACACTCAATTTTTTCCAAAAAGCAATTGTCATACCTAACAATAGAAAGGCCATGACAGAAATCACGATGTCACTATTCGAATTAACTCCCGTATACGTCGGCTGAAAAATTGGGCTTGTTTGCGGCATCATGTTCATCGCAACAGGAGAAATCAAAGTATTTCGATATACCTCAGCTAACGGCATAATCGTGTTCAAACTTAATACAATCGCCAATATCGAAGCTAATACTATCCGTCCTAAAAATCGCAACTTAGCTTGTGCGACCCAGACACCATGAGCAAAGAACGGCAACAACATTGGTAAAACAATCGCTACTGTTAACACTTGGAATTGTGCCAACAAAGCGACGACGACACCCAAGTACACCGTTTGACGCCAATTAAAACGGCCTTCAAACAAGTGCACCAAACTTGGAATGACCAGTGGCACAATTGCTAAAGCAATTGACTTCCATGTTGCTCCAAAAACAAAGCCATACACGGCAGCGGAAGATGTATATAAGGCACCCAAGCTTAACGCCCAACGTTTTGTTAATCCAATCTTTGTGGCTGCAAAATACATCGTCAAAATTCCCAATGCGTAAACAATGTATAACGTTAAAATTTGAAATTTATACCAAGTGCCTGCAATCAACAGTAATGCGCCGAAGAAATAAGTTACAAACGGACTATAAACTTGGTTTACAATACGACCAGCTTGTTGAAATGTATATAAATTCAAAAAACTCAAATTACGATCTCGCAGCTGCATTGCTGCTTCGAAAATACGATTGTAATGAAAATAACCATCTACACCTAATAGCGCCGTACCATTAAATAAAATGGGACTCATAATCAACAATGGCACTATCAATACCACAAGTATTACCTGCCAATTAACCTTTTTAAACATAACGCCTACTCCTAATGCCTTATTGGCCCTTCATTAATTCTGCACCGCAATTAACAACTAAGTATGACTGAAGCGACGGACCCCAGTCCATCGCTTCAAATTCGCGTGTACCACCATCCTGCGTCGCATAAACACCTATATCAAAATCTGGATAAGTTAGACTGCCGACTAGCCATTTCGTCATTGGAATGGTTGAGTAAGCACCATCTGTAATGTAATATAGCTTCTGGTCCTTTTCATTAAACGACAAAAGCTGTGTATAATATCCAGGTTTGCTACGAATAACCGTCGGCGTTACCGAAAACTTAGGTTTACCGTCAACCATCCTACCGTGATACAACCTCACATCCCCATTCTGTAGATTAGTATCTTTTTTTGTCTTATTTGTGACGACAGATACAATATACATGTTTCCAGTTTTATCAATCGCAAAATTACGTTCACTATTTATTTTGTCATGCGACCGCGGATCAGTAAATGAAAAATCCGCACTTTCTACAGGCGCAAGTTTTTTCAAATCAGCTTGTGTCAATGACTGCTTATAGGCGTCGTCCCATTCAGCCATTAACCATAATCGCTTAGATTTGGAATCAAACGACAGTGCCTGACCATGGACTGTATAAATTTCAGGTCCGACCTGCACTGAATCAAGCGCCTGCAACATCTTCGTTGCTACAAACCTTTGACCATTAACTAGCTTTTCTAATTCACGCAATCTATTTTTGCCGCCACCAATTACGCCTGCTCTGCCGAATTTTTTAAGTCAAACATCACAACACGGCCATACTTCTTTTTGGTGTTACTCTCGTAAACAATATATAATTTATCGCCATGGATCATACTACCTTGCGGACTAACCCAATTCACCAAATTCGTTGTTTTGGTTGGTAACAACAAATAGTTTCAAACTTTGTAATTGATCGAATCGAATTAGGCCGAGCGGTAATAACATTTGTTTCGTCATTATCAGAACGATTCATTTGCATTGGTAATGTCGTTTGATACGCAATTTTGTTTGTAAACGACAAGCCTGTCTTAGGCGTATTTACAATTTTGAAATTCTTAATATCAAGCCGACTGTTACCAAATGATATGTCCCCAAAGCTCTTCTTTAGCGGCTGCAATACTGATGTCAGGACGTGCCATGCAGCAAGTTGAAAATCACTTGATTTATTTAAAATGTTCCCATGTGGATCTAATAATTCGAACCTTATTCGAGCATCCTTATTTAGTTTCTCAGATAAATTAAACTTAAAGCTCTGATTGATACGAATACAGTGCTTAAAGATAATCCGTTCAGTATTAAAAACTGCTAAATCAACCGGTGAGTCTAAATAATAGCCCTTCGCACCAATTGCACCCGAAATAACGTTGCTATTATTTTTCGTTGTTACATTGTCATAACTCACAGCGGTATATTCAGGCGCTGCTTCAAGCCTAATGTAGGTAATCCGCATATCCGGTAGAATTTTCAACTGATCAGGTGCTGTTACTTTCCTCGCAAAAAACACGTTTAATAATACCTGCTCTTATGATGAGATTCCGGACTAGTTTTTCTAGTTTGGTAAAATATCATCATAGGGGCATTTTTATTTATGGTTACACGTTATGAAGAGGGCTTTAAAAAAGTCCATCGTTGAAATGGTTAAAGTGGGCCGTCTGCCCGATGAACTAGCGACGGAATACGGGCCGTCAGCTGATTCGATTCGAAATTGGGTTAAGAAGTACGCCCCCGTAGACGTTAGTGGCCAGTCAGTTTCAGCCAATGAGCTCAAAAAATTGCGCAAAGAACTCGCAATCTTAAAAGAGGAAAATGAAATTTTAAAACGAGCGGCGGTGTTGCTGGCAAAACATTAGTTTTGCGCGGTAGAAGTGTTGTTTTGCCAATTATCGACA
>NZ_SDGK01000025.1 GCF_004521965.1 Weissella cibaria
GATAAATGCAAAAAAAGCGTTGGTGATTAATCACCAACGCCAAAAAGAATAGAACCGTTTTTGACTTTAATCGATTAAGTGGTATGTGCCATGATGAGACAACGTCCCAGGCAGGTATAGTCGCCATGTTTTGTTATGAGATGAAGTTCTTGCATATTCAAATTTAATGTAGTCACCGTACTGAAGGGGTAAGGTTAGGAACCAATGCTGATGTACATTATATTCGTGCAATGATACCTGTCGTAATTGTTTATGAAATTAATTAGCGTACCTGTTAACAGT
Source organism: Weissella cibaria (assembly GCF_004521965.1). Classification (GTDB taxonomy): domain Bacteria; phylum Bacillota; class Bacilli; order Lactobacillales; family Lactobacillaceae; genus Weissella; species Weissella cibaria_A. Next base: position 283 of record NZ_SDGK01000025.1, read on the forward strand.
TAACAGGGTGCGCTTGTAAGTTGATTTTCACCCCGTTAAGATAGGAATATCTTATGGATTATTGGGAGATTATGTAATGAAGGTATTAAGTGGTGCACTAAAGCGTCGGCGTGAACAATTGGGGATTTCTCAAGCAGAGGCTGCGGAAGGTATTTGTCATCAGTCGTTACTATCACGGATTGAACGACTAGATGAAGTGTCGAATATCACAGTGTTACAAAAGCTATGTGATCGTCTACAGCTAACGGTATCGGACGTCGCACGCATGGACAACCGTATGTTGACGACGCTAAGTGTCGTGCGACAATTGATTGAGCGTCGCGAAATTGAGCAGGCAGCAGAAGCGCTGGAAAATCCAGGGTTAATGAGTCGTATTCCAGTCTTTGCTTATCCTGAATACAATGTTTTGTCAGCCCGGGTTGCATTAGCGGAAAATCGAATTGCGGACGCCATGCAATTATTGCAGTTAGCGTTGGGAGATGTCGAAAAGCATCAGTATGAATTGACGGTCGAAATTTTTACGGAGATGGGTGCGACTTGGTTAGCGCAAGGTGAACATATTAACGCATCAGAGTGTTTCGAACGGGCGCGAGGTATTATCCATCGATTGCCACGGGATGTGCAACTCGGTATGGCACGTGTTATTGCGCATACGAACCGTCATCGAGCGGAGATGTATTTGGCTGTTGGAGACCCACAACGAGCGATGGAACGGATTACGGAGGCGATTGATATCTTACCTGCGCCTGAAGTGACAGACTATCATGAAATGGTAGAACTACAAATGTTACGGTCACGTTGTGCAGATGCGTTATCATTAGAAGAAGAAGCAGCCAACGCGAAGATGCTGGTATATGCAGCAGCTGAATTTTCTAAGGATGCCAAATTGCAAGACGATGTGAAGCAATATTTGACACCAGTTATGCCTGAAGAGGTATAGCTAGTAATGAATACTAAAAGCCCCCGGCAAAAATTTTGCTGGGGGTTTAAGCATTAGTAACCACGTGTTAAATCTACGACATTAACCGATAGCGGCTCATTTGCCAAGTAACTTGGTAAGTTCTTCATAAATAGTGGGAACAGGTTGCCAGCACGTCCTGCACTAGAATGTTCTGCCCATGTTGTATGTTGTGTTAGCAGGAGGTTTGGGTGTTGCCACAAGGGTGAATCATCAGGTAATGGTTCAGGCAACGTGACATCCAATGCTGCCTGACGGATAGCCCCTGTTTCCAATGCCGTGATTAAATCACTCTGGTTGACAGTCGTGCCACGACCAACATTGATGAACAAATACAAGTTGCCAAGGGTTGCAAAACGTTCAGCGTTGAAAAAGTTAACCGTTGTGTCAGTGCCTGGCAAGACGTCAACGACAACAGCAATATCATCAGGTAGTGCATCTAGATTGTCGATAGCGACAACGTCATCAAAGTCTTCAACTGGATGACCAGAGGTGTTGACACCATAGACACGTCCACCAAATGCCTTAAGATACCGAGCAATTTGGCGTCCGATGTTGCCGGTTCCAAAGATAACGGTAGGTAGCTCGCTAATTGTATATTGATCAGTGAATTCTTGCCAGCGGGTTTGGGTTTGATAAACATTTAACCCCCGAGCAAAATGCAGGATATAACTGATTACGGATTGAGCAATTGGGACGGACTTCAAACCACTGGCGTTCGTTAACATCACTTGTCGAGCAGAAAGCTCTGCTAAGGGCATGTAATCGACACCGGCCGACATGGTTTGAACCCATCGAAGCCTGCTAGTTGGATCAGCAAGTATTTTCTCACCGATTTCCGTTGACCAGCCGTAACTAATTTCAATTTCGCTGATATCAGCCGCAGTGACTGTGTCAGGTGTTACAACAGTAATGTCGAGATCATGTAAGACGGCGATGTCTTGCGGTTGCAATTTTGTAACTTCTAAGAGTAAGCGTGACATAATAAATTCCTCCTTGATTTGGGTTGCTTACGATAAGTGTATGTTATTTACAGGAGTTCGTCTATTAATAGTGTATTCCCTTTTCTCCACTGTTTGCAAAGATAGCCTGTTAAAATAACCGCATTAATAAATTTAGAGGTTATTGGAAATGACAAATACACGCTTGAAGACTCGTCACATGGTATTGACGGCGCTATTCATTGCAATTATTTTAGTACAATCAATCATTCCATGGTTGGGTTATTTACCACTTGGTGCTTTTGCCGTGGGTGCAGCTGTACAAATTATTAGTGTGACGGTTGCGATCGGTGCGCTTATTCTTGGTCCAGCGCGAGGTGCACTGCTTGGCTTTGCTTGGGGAGCGTATGCGCTATGGAATGCTTGGACGCACGCGCCTGTAATCGGTGGATTTATTTTCCGTAATCCAATTACAGCGCTTGTACCACGTATTCTGGTCGGGTTGATTATTGGCTACCTATATTGGCGTTTTGTAAGGAACCGTTCACTTGGGCAACAAACAATTTGGCTTGTTGGTCTTGGTGCATTATCAGCTTTTATTAACACGTTCTTTGTACTTGGTTTCACCTGGATTGGCTTTACGGTGATGCACACGACCTTTACCGGCATTCCACAAACCGGCTTGCTTGGGTGGTTGATCGTCAGTATTGCTGGATTCAATGGTATTTTTGAAATTATTGTGTCAGCTATTTTGGTGCCCTTGATTGGCGTACCTGTTTTGACGGTGTTGCGTCGAGCAGAGTAAGTCATATTTTTTAGATAAGAGCAACTTGGCCTTAGGCCAATAGCTGCCGTGATAAATCCCAGTTTCATTCGTGAAGCTGGGATTTTTTGCGACAAATGTCCGAAAAGGGTGATTTGTATGAATAAATTCTAAAGCGGTATAAATAAAGTGGTAAAAATAGGACATACTCTGTACAATTATAACTATGTAAGCATTTATTCATTGTTTAGGGATAATTTAATATTTTTATAGGAGGCAAACAGTATGGATTTGACAATAGGGTTGTCTATTTTAGACTTGGCACGTGTGCAATTTGCCATGACAACTGTATTTCACTTCTTCTTCGTACCGCTGTCAATCGGACTAGGTTTGGTTGTTGCAATCATGGAGACGATGTATGTCATCAAAAAAGATGAGCAATACAAACGCATGACGAAGTTCTGGGGTAAGATTTTCTTACTTAGTTTTGCAGTGGGTGTTGTTACAGGTATCGTTCAGGAATTCCAATTTGGGATGAACTGGTCACGATATTCACGCTATGTCGGGGACATCTTTGGACCAGCTTTGGCCGTTGAGGCGTTGGTAGCGTTCTTCATGGAATCGACTTTCTTGGGTTTGTGGATGTTCGGATGGGAGCGTTTCAATAAGGGACTTCACTTGGCGTTTATCTGGATTACCACGATCGGGTCAGCCTTTTCTTCTTTGTGGATTTTGGCAGCTAACTCATTTATGCAAAATCCAATCGGTTTCAAGGTGGATCATAAGTTTGACCGCGCCGTTTTAGTCGATTTTCCAGCATTGCTACAGAATCACCAGTTGTGGCTAGAATTCCCACACGTTATCTTTGGGACGTTCTTGGCAGGATCATTTGTTGTGATGGGAGTGTCTGCTTGGTCATTGTTGCGTAAGCCAACACATGAACTAGATTTCTTTAAGAAGTCAATTAAGATTGCGGCAATTGTGGCATTGGTTGGAACGGTAGGAATTGGCCTGACCGGTGATCGTCACTCATTGTACTTGCAAGATGACCAACCAATGAAGTTCGCTGCAACCGAGGGCCTTGATAAAAACGTTGGTGGTAAGAACGAATCGGCACCTTGGTCGGTCGTTGCTTACACGAATCCAAAAACTCACGAAATTGAATGGTCATTGGACGTGCCATACGTGTTGTCAATTTTGGCGCATCACTCGCTTGTTGGTGGAAGTCAAGGTTGGGCAGAAATTAATAAAGAATTACACGAAAAGTATGATCTTAAATTTGGTAAGGATATGAACTACTACCTACCAAACAATACGATTTACTATGCATTCCGTATTATGGCTATGTCAGCTGGGGCTTTTGGCCTACTATCAGTCGTTGCTTTATGGGCTGTTCGTAAGAAGTCTAAGCTTGATATTACGAAATACAAGTGGGCATTGTGGATTTTCGGACTAGCAATGTACTTGCCATTCGTTGCCATTACGGCTGGTTGGCTGGTTACAGAATTAGGACGAGCACCGTGGGTGGTTTACGGTGTTTTGACAATTGCTGATGCCGTGTCACCAAATGTGTCATTTGCTTCACTACTAACATCAAATATTTTGTACTTCCTAACGTTTGCTGTTTTGGGTGGTTTGATGGTGATGTTGTCACGACGAGTGATGATTTTCGGGCCTGATTCTGAAGAACGTGTGGACGAAGAATTGGTTGATCCATTCTCCGCAAAAGCATTTGAAGCTGGCAAGGAGGTTTAAGCATGACAGATTTTCAAATTTTATGGTTTGTTTTGATTGCCATTCTATTTGCTGGATTTTTCTTTCTAGAGGGATTTGATTTCGGAATTGGAATGGCATTGAAAGGTGTTGCGAAAACAGAACATGAAGAAGATGCGTTGATTGCATCAATTGGTCCTCACTGGGATGGTAATGAAGTATGGTTGATTACTGCCGGTGGTGCCATGTTCGCAGCATTGCCATTTTGGTATGCATCACTATTTTCTGGCTTCTACTTAATCTTATTTGCGATTTTGCTAGGGTTAATCTATCGTGGTGTTTCATTTGAGTTTCGTGAACAAATGAAGACAGCCAAATATCGCAATTTGTGGACAACCATTTCGGCGGTTACGTCGTTCTTTGTACCATTCCTATTCGGTGTTTTGTTTGCAGATGTTGTGCAGGGAATGCCGTTGGATAAAGCCGGCGACATGTCAGCAAAGTTCTTTGACTACTTCAACGTCTTCTCCATTATTGGGGGTGTTGCAGTGGCGTTGCTGTCATATGTCCATGGTTTGAATTACCTCCGCTTGAAGGTAGAGACGGGCGTCCTACACGACCGAGTTCAAACCCAAATCAAGGTATTGTATCCAGTTTTGTTGGTTGGTGAAGTTGCTTTTGCGGTAGGCTTGTTCTTGTTCACCGACTTCTTTGCTAAGAAGCCATTGATTACAGTAGCGTTTCTAGCTGTGATTGTCCTATTGACAGTCATTGCGTGGCTGACCGGTTTGAAGCGTCGTAATGTTTGGTCATTTATCACGTTGGGATTGGCCATTATTGCAGTCGTACTACTACTATTTACCGGTTTATTCCCACGTGTGATTGTTGGGGATGTACCAAGCATGTCATTGCTGTTGAAGAATGCAACATCATCAGCATACACACTGAAGTGGATGACAATTATTTCGTTGACGGCTTTGCCAATTGTCTTGGCATACCAAATTTGGAGTTTCTATATCTTCCGTCAGCGTATTGTTGTTAAGAAGTAATAATGCCCGTCGCGTGCGGACATGGAAGGGGGTCAAGGTTAACTTGGTCCCTTTTGTACATATCGAGAAAATGGAGAGTTTGTCATGTTAGATAAACGATTGTTTAAATTTCCGGGTGCCCGGCAAGCGCTCGGCATGTTATCACTACTAACGTTGATTCAGGCGATTGCTATTATTGGTCAAGGACGGTTTCTAAGTGTCGCCATTACAGATTTGTGGGGTGGCAACCAATTAACATCAATTGGCATGGTGATTGTTTGGTTTATGTTGGCTTACTTGTTGCGAGAAGTAATGGGGGTCGCTAAGCAATATGCGTTAGCCCCATTCGCCGACAAAACGACGGCTAGTTTGCAGACACAGGTAACACAGAAATATGCGGCTTTAGGTCCTCGAACGGTGGCCAATCAAGGTACTGGTAAGTCAGTGACGTTAGCAGTTGAAGGAATTGACCAAGTTCATGATTATTTAACTTTGGTGTTGGTGAAATTATTTGATATGAGCATCACCCCATGGCTCATTTTGTTGTATATTGCGACCATTAATTTCAAACAGGCGGTATTTTTATTTGTCATTTATCCAGTGATTGTGATTTTTATGATTGTGCTGGGATTGGCAGCCCAAGCAAAGGCTGACCGAGAGTATGAAACGTTTAACCGTTTATCAAATCATTTCGTTGATTCACTCCGAGGCCTAACAACGTTGAAACAATTGGGGTTAGCCAAGCAATATGCGCAAAATATTTACGATGTTTCTGAAGACCATCGTAAAGCGACGATGAGTACGCTCAAGATTGCTATCTTATCAACGTTTGCGCTGGATTTTTTTACAACGTTATCGATTGCGGTCGTTGCCTTGTTCTTGGGGTTGGGCTTAATGGATGGAGCAACACATTTATTGCCAGCCTTAACGATTTTAGTTTTGGCGCCCGAATATTTTTTGCCAATTCGTAACTTTGCTAATGATTATCATGCCACGCTAAATGGGAAGAACGCTTTAGCAGATATCATGACTTTGTTAGAACAACCGGTTGCGCCGGAAACAAATCGATATGTGCGACAGAGTCAACGTTGGCAAGCAACGGATACGTTGACTTTAGACCAGGTATCATTTAGCTATCCCAATGCTGACCGACCAGCACTTCAGCAGATTAACTTATCCTTGACAGGTCATACTAAAGTGGCCTTAATTGGCACTTCTGGGTCAGGAAAATCGACTTTGCTCAATTTGTTAGGTGGATTCTTAGTTGGCGAGGGTGATGTAAAGATTAATGAACAAGCATTGCCACACCTACAACAGCGTCAATGGCAAGAGCAAATTCAGGTGTTGCCACAACATCCGTATATTTTTCATGACACACTACGAGCTAACCTGGCATTTTATGCACCCAATCAGCGTGACGAAGATCTGGTTGCAGTGCTACAACGAGTCGGACTCGCCGATTGGTTTGCCAGTCTAGCTGATGGACTGGATACGTTAATTGGTGAAGGGGCAATGCAAACGTCCGGTGGTCAAGCACAACGGATTGGGTTAGCACGGATTATGCTCGACGAAGAGCGTCGTGTTCTTCTGCTGGATGAACCGACTGCACACTTGGATATCGAAACTGAAGCGTTACTAAAAGAAACGATGTTACCGGTTTTCGACAATCGATTAGTTATTTTTGCCACGCATCGTTTACACTGGTTGCGCCAAATGGATTGGATTATTGTGATGCGAGATGGTGAAATAGTTGAACAAGGAACACTGGCTGACTTAATTGCGAATAACGGCTACTTCGTGACCTTACAAGCAGCGATGCGAGGAACGACACATGCGTAAAATGGTATCACTGATCAAACGAGACACCTGGGTATTTCCATACCTCAGGTCATATAAAAAATTATTAGCCTTGATTATTTTCTTAGGATTTATGACAACGTTTTCTGGGGCGGCTTTGATGTTTACCTCAGGGTTCCTGATTTCACGTTCGGCACAGATTCCTGAAAATATTTTGATGGTATATGTTCCCATCGTGTTGACACGTGCATTCGGAATTGGACGACCATCATTCCGCTACGCCGAGCGACTCGTGTCACACAATTGGGTACTTAAAATTGTGTCTACTTTCCGTCGGCGGTTATATGAATTAGTTGAAACGGGAACAAAATCGGTTTATGCGAAAACGCAAACGGGTGAGGTTTTAAATGTTTTAGCAAATGACTTGTTTAAGATTGAAAACTTTTACTTGCGGACCCTGTTTCCAACCGTAATTGGGTCAGTCATCTACGTACTAATTGCGATTGGTGTTGGCGTATTTAACTGGAGATTTGCCTTGGCAATCTTCTTGATATTGGGGATGAGCACCATTTTAGCGCCGATGATTACGCTAGCCGTCAATGGGGCACGTGACTTTAAACAACAGCAACTAGAAGCCGAATTATATACAGACTTAACTGATACGGTCATGGGCTTGCAAGATTGGATTTTAGCTGGCCGAACAGCAGAATTGGCTGAGCGACAACAAGCTGACTTTAATGCCATTAATCAGTTGAAGTCTAAACAGGCGCATTTTAATTGGTGGCGTGATTTTAGTGGTGCGATAATAATTGGCTTTACGGCAATTGTCTTGCTAGTTTTTGCAACGCGTCACTTTGGGAGCACAAGTTTAGGGGTTAATTGGATTGCAGCATTTGTGTTAGCTATTTTTCCGGCCGAAGATGCCTTGACCTCGATTAGCACTGGGGTAGGTGAATGGCCGCGTTATCAAAATTCGATTACACGGTTAAATGAGATGGATGAACAGGCGCAAGCTGAGGCACAGTTACAAACGGCACAGCAGGATGCACTGCCAGGCAATTCGACAATTGTGCTCAATCAGGTGACGTTTGGTTATGATCAAACACCGGTACTACAGGACCTATCTCTGACGATTCCAGATGGACAAAAAATCGCGATTCTTGGTCAATCTGGTGCAGGAAAGACAACCCTTTTGAAACTATTACTTGGTGACGAAATGCCCTTAGCTGGTAAAGTTACCATTGGTGGGACGGCAGTGGCTGATTTGAGTAGCCAACGGTCGACATTAATTGCGGTGTTAGATCAACAACCGTACCTATTTGCTAGTACGGTCGCTAATAATTTGCGGTTGGGGAAACTTGACGCGACTGATGCAGAGTTATGGGACGTGTTAGAACAGGTTAATCTAAATAAACTCGTGGTACAATTACCTGATGGCCTAGCCACACCAATGAGTGAGATGGGGAGTCGTTTCTCCGGTGGTGAACGACAACGATTCGCGTTGGCCCGTATCTTATTGCAAGATACACCGATTGTAATTTTAGATGAACCAACAGTTGCGCTAGATCCAATTACGGAATTGGCCGTATTGCAGACAATTTTTAAAACATTACATGATAAAACTGTGATTTGGGTTACCCACCACTTGACCGGAATCGAGCTCGTTGATAAGGTTATTTTTATAGAGAATCAGCAAATTGCGATGGCGGGTACACCAGCTAAGTTAACGACCACTGAGCGTCGTTTCCAGCGCCTGCTGGCTCTGGATCATGGCGATTTAATGTCGGAATAGGAGGGGAAGGTGATGGCAAAAAGAAAAAAGCGTCGGTCAGGACGGCCAAAACGCAATTTTCAGTTGTCACATTTTTTCGTTAAAAAAGGGCGACTGCAATGGTCGCGGGTGATTGTATTAGCTGTGCTTATTCTAGGCGTGGCTGTTTGGCAAACTGATATGCAACATCATGAGGCTGTCGCGCAGACGCCGACGGCTGATTTACCGTTAAATCAATTAACCCGGGAACAATTCATTGACCGTCTTGCCCCAGAAGCCCAAAATTTGCAGGCGGAGTATGGTGTACGTGCCTCAATTAGTATTGCGCAAGCCGCTTTAGAATCAGATTGGGGACGATCGGAGCTTGCTGCAAAATATAATAATTTCTTTGGGGTGAAGGCTTCACCCGGTATGCCGAGCGTGACACTGGCTACTAAAGAATATGTTAATGACGAATGGGTGACCATCAATGCAAGTTTCAGAACGTATCAAGATTGGCGTACGTCGATGGATGACCACGCGTACCTCTTGGCCCACGGGACGACGGATAATGCCAAACGTTATGCAGGCGTGATTTATGCAGTCGATTATAAAGCGGCGGCGCAGGCGCTAGTTAGTGGTGGTTATGCGACTGATCCAGGTTATGCGACAAAAATCGTGCAAATGATTGAAACGTACCATTTAAATCAATATGATGTTAATTAGAGTTACGAAACGAAGTGAGAAAAAGTATGAGTCTTGAATTTTTACCAGGATCAACAATTGGTATTTTAGGCGATGATATGATGAGCCAGTATGTCGCTCAAGTTGCCCATAATATGGGTTATAATGTGGCGGCATATAGTACGAGCCCTGAGGCGCCAGTGTTGTCTGAAGCGGACTATCGTTTCGTTGAAACAGCCGGTGATCTAACAGCGCTGCAAAATTTTTTGGCGCTATCATCAATGGTGACTTATACGTCATCATGGTTACCGGCCAAAGTTATCGACGCATTGGCTGAATCACGGTTACCACAGGGTACGGATTTATTACAACTGACCGATGATCACGCTCTGGGACGAGCATTTGCCGAAAGTCAGTCATTAAATATTTTGCCGTATGAAACAGTGAGCTCATTGGACGAGGTTGCACATGCAGCCACGGACCTTGGTTACCCGGTGGTGGTTAAACCAATTTTTAAACACAAGCATCACGATGATACCGTTATTCTGCGAGGCGATTGGGATTTGGGCCTTGTTGCACCAATGATTGATGGTGGCACGTTGATTGTTGAGACGTGGCTCGATGATGTCCAAGAATTTACCATGACGGCAGTTCGCGGCGCCACAGGGGACATTAAAATTTACCCATTGCGACAAACTGCGGTTGCGACAGATCACATGCGACGTGCGTGGACTATTGGAGACATCGCCGATGATTTAATGACGGTTATGTTGGGCGTAACAGAGCAAGTCGGTGGAGCTTTGCAGTACATTGGTGCTTATAACGTGGCATTCTTCTACAGTAGTACGGGTAACCTTTATATTCGTGATATTGCAGCGGGTGTGCAAGAAACAGCTGCCGTTTATACAGCAACAACCAATGTATCTGTTGCTGAGCAACACGTGCGGGCTATTACGGGACAAGCACTGTCAGACATTTTAATTAATCAGGCAGCAATCTATATGCCGTTTACAACTGAACAAGTGCCGGCATTGATGCGTCATTGGGAAATTCAAGCTAATTGGCAGATTTATTTTTACCGTTTTCCTGATACAACTGGGACAGCAGGGTATGTCTTAGCTTGTGGTCCTTCAGTGACGTTGTTGTTTAATCAATTGCACGTGGCCGGTGTTTGGCAGTTTGCCGATTAACATTATCAAATAAAAAAATACCTTTACGTACGCCCTAAAGGTGAACTGAGCCCCATGAGTTGGAGTAAATCTAACTCATGGGGTTTTTGTATGTTTTCAAAAGAAATTCAAATAGAAGCGGTTTCTCTGTATCTCAAAGGTGTACCAACTGTTGAAATACGCAAGAAATTCGGAATTAAGGGATCAGCAATGCTTGGAATCTGGGTAGAATCCATAAAGCGTGACGGAATATATGGAATTAAAGATTCCCATAGAAAGCAGACAAGTTATCCGTATTCCTTTAAAATCAAGGTAATTAATTGGCGACTTACACATCACGCATCTTATCCTGTAGCAGCGAGAAAGTTCAGGGTGACTAGCCCTTCGTTGATTTGGCAGTGGGAACGTGCATTGGAGTCTGGTCGGTCGTCTAAAACCTGACAAACGAAGGCGGAAACGAACCATGAACAAGCAAGAACAAGATAAACTCAAGAAGCTAGAAGAAGAGAATGAACTGCTTCGCATCAAGGCGGTCTACCTGGAAAAACTCGAAGCCTTAGCTCAGGAAAAGAAGAAATTACAAACCAAGACAAAGCGGTAGTAATCGCTGTGCTAAGGCAAGAGTTGAAGTGTAAGTTGAAGCTACTTCTTCAAGTAGCTGAAATGTCTAGTAGCAGTTATCATGACGCGTGCAAACGTGCGTACAAGGAGTATCCGCGTGAGTTGATTGATACGATCATATCAATTCGTGATGGCAATCCGGATTACGGTTATCGTCGTGTCACACAAGAGCTTCGCAATCGTGGATTCAACACCAACCATAAGGTTGTGTTGGAAATCATGAAGATGAATGGGCTTCTCTGTACTGCTTTCAATCGTTTGACGCGGAAGTACAATTCGTACGTCGGCACTGTTGGTCATATCGCACCGAACCGTGTAAACCGTCGGTTCACAACAGGTCGACCATATCAGAAGGTTCTCACCGACATCACAGAAATCCGCTGGGGATCAGGCACGGTGACAGAACAGACTTATTTCACTGTATATTATTGATGTTTATAGCGGTGAAATACTCACCTGGAATATTGATTTATATCCAGCGGTAGAGTTCGTTACTAAGCCATTAGACGAACTACTACAAAATAGGCCAGAGTTAAATTATCGAATGACAATTCACTCTGACCAAGGTTTTCAGTATCAAAATTATGAGTATGTATCACGGTTAAAGAATAACCGTGTGTTCCAGAGCATGAGTCGCAAAGCGACATGCTGAGATAACGCAATGGCCGAAAGTATCTTTCACATCGTAAAGGTAGGAACGGTACACAACAACCACTACCAAAGTTATGACGGACTGAAGTCCGCCATAACCAACTATGTCTATTACTACAACAATAAGCGGATTAAAACAAAATTGGCCGGAAAAACTCCGGTTCAATACCGAAATCTTTCCGACCAGTTAGCCGCTTAAACTTCACTCCAATTTTTGGGTTTCAGTTCAAGGTAGTTTTTTTAACCCATCATAACTTGGAACAGCGTGATGAACACACCTGCCAATGAGAGTAATAACATAAAAATAACGAAGCCTTGAATAATCTTTTGCATCGTTGACTTTTCTTTTTTCTTAGCCATATGATTTCCTTTTTGATTGCTGATTAATTCTATTGTACCATTTGACGATATGATAGAATAGACAAGTAGAACGACTATTAGGCAGTTGTTAAAATTAGTGTAGGAGGACAACCATGCTGACGGTTTTTAACTGGCCCATTACAGCCGCCCTGGTTTTTGTTATGTGGGGTTTCCTGTGGATTGGTCAACGCACGGTCTTCCTGTATAGCTGGCCGAAGCATATGCGGTCAATTGATTTAGCAACTTTTGTAACGTGGTGGAGTATTGAATCGATGGCGTTTCAAATTTGGCATCAATCAATTTTAGCGCCAATTTTATTGATGTTTGTCCTCTGGGGCATTGGTATTGCTCTGTATCAAGGTTTTGTGCGCGAAACATTTGAGACGCGCAAATTCTGGATTATGTGGTGGCGCGTTGTTGGTCTGGGCAGTTTTGTAGTAATGATTGCAATGGCAATCTTTGCTTTTGTTGTGACGAAATAGAAAGAGATAATAATTATGGAGAAAATTGAAGGTTACGTTAAGACCTGGAATGCTGATAATGGATTTGGTTTTATTGAATTGAAGGGCGAAGAGGACGTATTCGTCCACTTTTCAGCAATTGAAACACCACGTGTTCGTGATTTAGAAGTTGGTGAACCGGTTAAGCTGGTTGTCGTACAGGGCGTTCGTGGTCCACAAGCAGCGGCTGTTGAGGTTAAAGTGACTGGGGAGGCATAACATGGCGTCACAATATGACGATAAGTTTCGTGAGCGCGTTATTTCTGAAGAGGAACAATATGACGGTCATATCGTTCGGGTAACCGAGCAGACTGTTATCTTACCAGACGGTCGCCAAGCTAAGCGTGATGTTGTTTATCATGCCGATGCCATTGGTGTATTAGCATTGACCGCCGATGATGAAATGATTCTGGAACGTCAATGGCGTGCACCGGTCAAAAAAGTGACACTGGAAATACCGGCCGGTAAAATGGATGAACGCGATACGGATCCGTTAGATACGGTTAATCGTGAGTTAAATGAAGAAACGCGGTTACAAGCGGGCCATGTCGAAAAGATCGCCGGCTTTTATACGTCGATTGGGTTTGCAGATGAATTCATGACGCTTTATTTAGCGACCGATTTGGTGCCAGTCGGAACCGAACTGCCACAAGATGACGATGAGCAAATCGATTTGGTGACCGTGGACTTTGCTGAGGCAACACGTTTGTTTGAAGCGGGCGAACTTGATGACGGTAAGACCGCAATGGCTTATTTGTACTGGAAGACACTTCGTTTGGCAGGTAAGTGATATGTTTTGGCAGAAGGAAAAGACACCTCAAGGCCCAGCTGATTATACGACCGATGGCAATGATGATGGGCTAGGTAGTGTACCGTTACAGTCGCAACCTGAACAAGTAAACGATCATTTAACGCGGCGAGAGTATCGTTTATCGGGTAAGGGGCGTTATGAACTCGACCCGATAACGCATGAACTGACGCCGGTTGGAAAATCTGCCCGTTTAAAGCATCGACTTAATATCGCGATTATTGTGTTAGGGGTATTAATCGTTGTAACTTATTTAATATTATTTTTGTTGTAGTAGAGTGATTTTGAAAGTGAGAGTTTAACGAACATGCGTTATGGAATTATTAATGCCATGGCTGAAGAAAAAGCAGCCTTGGTAACAGCAATGACGGACGAAAAGCAGACGACGATTGCCGGCAAACTTTTTCACCATGGTAAGATTGGTAACGTTGACGTTGTAGTGGTTGAGTCAGGAATTGGGAAGGTTGCGTCAGCATTGACGACAACTTTGTTAATTACAAACTTTGCGGTTGATGCCGTGATTAATTCTGGATCAGCTGGCGCATTGGGTGCTGACTTACGCATTGGGGATGTAGTGGTAGCGTCAGAATTGGCTTACGCCGACGCAGATGCCCGTGCATTTGGTTATGTCTACGGGCAAGTACCACAACAACCAGCACGCTTTGTGACGGATGAAGACCTATCAGCAGGCTTGGCAGATGTATATGGTGATGTGACTGACGCTCGTTTGGTTCGTGGCTTAATCGTGACGAGTGATTCGTTTATCTCTGGTGAAGAGCAAAAACAAACCATTTTGGCAGATTTTGCTGACGCACAATCTGCTGAGATGGAAGGAGCATCAATTGCCCAAGTGGCGCATTACTTCGATGTCCCATTTACCGTTGTTCGCGCCATCTCAGATAATGCAAACGGTGAGGCTGGCCCAACATTTGATGAATTTATCGTCGATGCTGGTAAGCAATCAGCGCAGGTTTTGATCGATTTCTTCAACAAGCAATAAAGCAGACTAGGAATCTCGGAGGTTTTATACCGCCGACGTGACCAATAGCTGCTGTGATAAATATTAATGGTTAGAAAGCAACGTTGCAGGATGATGCAACGTTGCTTTTTTAGATGATTACAATTCTGCGACCCTACATAGCGTGTCATAACTGGTTGCAATAGTTGTTAAGCATATCAACTTACAAAAAGTACACCTTTTTATTTCCATTTCAAAAATAGTTCTGTTATTCTAATATCATTCATTAAGAGAATTACATGAAACGAAGGAGCATCCGAATATGACTATCCGTGGAATTCACCACTTGACGACGATTACGTCAGATTCACCAAAGATTTTTGATTTCTTTTCAGGAGTTTTGGGTCTTCACTTGATTAAGAAGACCGTCAACCAAGATGACGTACGTACGTACCATTTGTACTTTACTGATGATATGGGATCAGCTGGAACGGTTTTGACGTTCTTCGACTTCCCAGGTATCAATAAGGCCATCCACGGTACGGATGAAATTACGCGTACGGCGTTCCGTATTCCTTCAGACGCTTCATTCGATTACTGGATTAAGCGTTTTGACGAATTCGGTGTTAAGCACGACGCAGAGACTCACGAAGAGTTTGGTGTAAAGTACTTGGACTTTGAGGACTTCGACGGACAATTGTACGCTTTGGAGTCAAACGAAAAGAACACCGGTACTTGGGCTGAAGGTACGCCATGGCAATATTCATCAGTTGAGCCACAGCACGCTGTACTTGGTTTGGGTGCACAATTGTTGACGATTAACAATGAAAACGCTATGCACATGGTTTTGACTTCTGTTTTGGGCGCTAAGGAAGTCGCCCGTGATGGCGATGATGTGTTGTACGAGTTCGACAATGCCGGATTCGGTGGTCAAGTCCACACGCGTTTGGTACGTTTGTTGCCACGTGGTTTGCAAGGTTATGGAAACGCGCATCACTTTGCCTTGGCAGTCGATGATGAGACGGCTTTGAACTTCTGGATCAACCGTTTGCGTCAATTGGGCTTCCAAGACTCTGGATTCGTGGATCGTTTCTACTTCAAGTCAGAGTACTTCCGTCCAACGCCAGGAATCTTGTTCGAAATTGCTACGAACGGACCGGGATTCTTGCAAGACGAGACGTACGAAGAGGCTGGTCACCACTTGGAGTTGCCACCATTCTTGGAGAACATGCGTGATGAAATTGAAGCTGGATTGATTCCATTCAACTCATCAAACGATGATTTGCCTTCACCAGAGGTGTTCAAGAAGAACGTTTCTGATAACGCAGAAAACTAATGATTAATCTGAAGCAGGAACAAGTTGAAACTTGGTTCCTGCTTTTTTTATAAATTAGGTACACTAAAAGTACGGAAAAGAGGTTGCTTTTCACTTGTTAAAAGTTAGTTAAAGTAGATATAATAGAGACACTTACTCGAACGGAGAATAAATAATGGCTAAGAAAAAGTATAAAAACACCATTCGGCATGCCTATGTATCAGGTGACCCTGATTTAGCACCAATTTTGTTACTACACGGAACTGGTGGTAATGAAACCGACTTGCTTGAAATTGCTGAATTCTTGGCGCCCGAAAATCCTAAGATTTCGATTCGTGGCCGAGTTAGCGAAAATGGTATGAATCGTTATTTTGAGCGTTATGGAGAGGGAGAGTTTAATCTTGAATCTTTGCACGCAGAAACAGATTGGTTAGTTGATGCGGTTCATGAACTGGCTAAGCGTTATGAGCTTCATGAAGAGGCCATGATTATGATGGGCTTCTCAAACGGGGCAAATATTGGGGCTCATGCGATGATGGCTCGTGAAGACACGCCATGGAAGGCAGCGTTGCTCTTCCACGCGATGTCGGTTGAACGATTGGAAGAGATTCAAGATTTGACGGATACGCGCGTCTTCGCATCATTTGGTGAATTTGATCCAATTATCTCGGAGACCAACTTCGATATGCTGACGGAAGATTTGCACAAAGGTGGCACACTATTGTCGACATTTGCGATTAAGACGTCACACACGATGTCGCAACCTGAAATGCAAGCAGCGAAGCTTTGGCTTGATGCAAATGACTTACTCGATGTGGATGATGAGCCAGAGTGGCCAGCTTCAATGATGTATGGTAAGGATGAACACGGTCATGACCACCACCACAAAGAGGATGATCATGATTGGCACTACCCAGATGGTGAACCGGCTGAAGATGAAGATGAGGTAGCCAAGTTGCCCGAAGACTAGTAAAATTATTCACATAAGCGGCTGCTTAAATGGTACGGAAAGTTACTAGTAAAGGGAGATGTCACGATGGCATTTGAAACAACAGTTAAGGTGGTAGGCGATCCAGTAACGTATCGCTTCAACCCACAATTAAAGAAATATGCGCTCGGTGATACAGGCTTTGTCACTAATAATGCAGGTGCGTACGTGATGCAACGTTCACTCGAACCAGCTAAGGGATTGGCAAAGGCTATTAAGCTTAAGGTTGTCGTTGATAAGGATTTATCTGGTGTGAAAATTAAAACGGTTAATCCTAACGGGGCAGCCACGGTGAACATTTTCAACCGCAAAGATAACGCTGAAATGATTGAACTCTATCGTTTCTACTTAAACGAACTGGTTGAACGTGAAATTTTATTTGCTGAATAATAAGAAAACGCAATGGCTAAGGATGGCGCCATTGCGTTTTTATTTATCCAGAACTTAAAGAAAATATTGATATTTGGGCATTTGCAAGGAGAAGGGATAACTAAAAGTTACGCTATTCTATAAAACACAACTTATCTTTTGTAATATTAACGTCACAAAAGGTTCAATTAAACCGAATTTTAAGGTAAAATCATGTAAAAATTCGCACTTTGGACATAAATTATCTGGTTTTTTAACTGGTTAATCATTTTTGTAGAAAAGTGATTAGAACAATGATTTCGACTAACAATTCGTGCACTGTTGCATCAAAGTGACCTAAAAACAGGCTTTTGAGATAGAGACGTAACGCAACGACTTTTATTTGTAACAGTACGCGCACTCAGGTTGGTAAACTAATATCTGTTGTTGAGAGGTACACGTGTCACAGTCGCAGAGCAATTTGGCCGCGACAGTTCGAACACATTTGTACATTTATAGATATAGAGTTTTAACCAAGAAGGAGACATATTCCCCATGAATAAGAAGATGATTACTGCATTGGCTGTTGCTGGTATGGCTACGTTCGCTTTGACTGCTGATGCATCAGCTGACACATACACGGTACAATCAGGTGATACGTTGTCACAAATCGCAGCAAACCACAGCACAACGATCGATACATTGGTCGCAAACAATGCTATTGCGAACGCTAACGTGATTTATGTTGGCGAGCAATTGGAAATTGATGCAGGTGCTTCAAACGCGTCATATGATGCAACGCAAGCTTACGTCGCACCAGTTGTTGCGTCACAAGCGCCAGCTGCAACGGAAGCAGTTGTTGCCTCGGCAGAGCCAGTTGCAACGTCAGTACCAGCTACGGTTGTTGCTTCAGCAGAACCAGTTGTTGCAGCAACGTCAGCTGAAGATACGACTGCTTACACAGCGCCTGTTGCCACAACCCCAGTTGCGACGACAACTACTACGGCTGCTGCTTCAGGTTCAACCTATGATCAATTTATTGCCGCTGGTGGAACTGACGCTATGTGGACAGCTATTGTTATGCCTGAATCAGGTGGTAACGTTGATGCCTCAAACGGACAATACCACGGATTGGGTCAGACTAACCAATCATGGGGTTACGGATCAGTTTCTGAGCAAACCTCAGGTATGTTGAACTATGCAACGTCACGTTACGGTTCAGTTGACAACGCCATTGCCTTCCGTGCAGATAACGGTTGGTGGTAAGATTTAACCAGATAATAATTAATCGGTAACACAAAAGCGCTTAACGAACACACTGTTCGCTAAGCGCCTTTTTAGTTAACTTGATGGCTTTTTGCGCCGTCAGGAAAGGCTAGCACGGATCCTGTGACGGGCCACATCCAATACTTTTGATTTGCGATCAATTGCATTTGTAGACTGTAAACATCTGTGGGGGTGGCCATAATGGTCGTGTCTGTGATGTGATCAGTTTGATAACGGCTTGGTACTAAAATTTGCGAGACCAACTGTCGGTCATCATCAATTAGAATACCTTCGCCAAGGGTATCATCTGCAAGTTTTACTAAACGTGTCATAAATTTCTCCAAATTTTTTACATGTCACGGAATAATTCTTGCCAGGCGGCTTTGTTGAGCTTCGGCTTTTTGCGTCGTGGCTGTCGTGGTTTAGGCGTATAGGTTGCTTTTTTATACTGCCGGACGATTTCAGACTGGATATCCTTTTCTAGTGGCAGGGAATGGGCAATAAAATCAATGGCATCAACCGGTAAATCTGGGTAGGCCGTGTGGTTGTCAATGAACCATTGGCGCATCTCGCTATTCAGCCCGGCATGACGCCGGATACGTTGAAGCAACTCATCCAAGCCGAAATCCAAATGGTGAATTTTGGTTTGTAACTGGCGCATGACAGCTTCGGGAATCCCAATGTGATCCGCAAAATGTGTAATGCCAAGTTTGATAAGTGTACCGTCTTCATTTTGAAGGACGTACTGGTGCTTCAAGCGACGACCACAGTCACAATAGAGTTGTGGTCCGTTATTCGCATCATAACTATCGTTGTAATTATAGGCGACAAACTGCCAGGTACTGCCGTGCCCGATTAAATTTTGATCAACAAAAAGCGAAGTGTGCTGATAACGAATATGCTTTTTCAACACTTCTTGCTGCTCTGACGTTAAATTATGCCAAGTTTCTTGTCGTCGTTCCCGTGTCAGGGCGACTTTTGACGACTTTGCGTGCGTTGCCATGTTTGACACGACCTTTCTAGTCAAAATACATGGTAACCATTATACGCGTTATTAGTAGCCCGCCTCAAGTAGGCGTTGTGAAATAGCGGCGTAGACTGTCTCAACATCGCGTGGCGTCCCGCGCAATTCATAGCTTGCAATCACAGGTGCCTGAAAGGAAACGGCATACCGGCGGGCAGTTAAGATGTATTGGGCGTTGAAATTTTTATTACCTGAGCCGATAATCCCTAATAAATGCTGGCGATTATCTCCATATGAAATTTGATCAGCCAGGGCATTGGTCATAATTTCTTTCACACCGTTATCGATGCCGTTACCACCATCGAGGTAAGTTGGTACAAATGCGAAAAATGGTGCCGTTTCATCTTGATCGAAACTGGCGTCAGAAATCTCGACGGCTTCAAACGTCAAATCAGTGTGTTTCGTGGCATATGTCACGAAATGATTGACAAAAGATCGCGTATTGCCGGAAATCGACGTATATAAAAGACGAACTTTCATGATGTATTCCTCATATATGTTTTTTTCTAATACTATTCCTATACAGTAGTTGATTCAACTCCTCTTTGCAAATTTTCGCATAACGGAAAGTTATTTTATAATATTTTTGTAACATTCACGTCGAAGCCTAATGTGGCGGTGAATGCCGTTGTTAAGCCCTTTTTTGTTCGATATTAGTCCCTTGCATTCTGTTAGGTTCGTCGCTATACTCAAAAGCAGATATTAACTAATGTCACTAATTCAAAAAACGAAAGATGGTGGTGAATGATATGCAAAACGTTACCGTATATACGAAGAATAACTGTATTCAGTGCATGATGACGAAGAAGACGCTATCTCAATATGGGGTCAGCTATGTTGAGAAGAATGTTGAGGAAGACCCAACTGCCATGGCTTTCTTGAAGGATCAAGGTTATCAAGCGGTACCAGTTGTGTTCTCTAATACAGCCGAACCAATCAAAGGCTTCCGACCTGATTTGTTGGCGGAAGTTGCCAAGGCAATTTAAACAACCGCTTCATTAGTCGTACACACATGCTACTCAAACGTCGGTGCAGCCATAACGGGTTCCGCTTTACGTTCGGTAGCACAGGGGGAATAATTTATGGCACTAGGAACGCTCGATTTAGATAAAGTATCATACTTTGATCTAAATAATGAATTAAACATTCCAAAGGATAACAGTATCCAACTTGGAAAAGATAAGGAAGCACTAGACGCGTTTATTCGTGAAAACGTCGTCCCAAACACGCTACAGTTTGACAGTTTGCGTGACCGCTTTGATTATTTAATTGCACATGATTTTGTTGACCAAAAAATGTTGCAACAGTATAGTTTCAATTTCATCACGCAACTGCATGACTATTTAAAGTCTCAGGATTTCCAATTCAAGTCATTCATGGCCGCGTACAAGTTTTACGCACAGTATGCAGTAAAGACCAACGATAGCGAATATTATGTTGAAAGCTATATTGATCGTGTTGCGATGAACGCATTGTTCTACGGTGCGGGTAATGAAGAATTAGCTATGAATTTGGCTGATGAGATGGTTCATCAACGATACCAACCAGCAACACCATCATTTTTGAATGCCGGTCGTTCACGACGTGGTGAATTGGTGTCATGTTTTATCCTACAAACAACGGATGATATGAATGCTATCGGTCGTGTGATTAATTCAGCCCTACAACTTTCAAAAATTGGTGGTGGTGTCGGTATCAATCTTTCTAATTTGCGTGAAGCTGGTGCGCCGATTAAGGGCATTAGCAATGCTGCTTCAGGGGTTGTGCCAGTCATGAAGTTGTTGGAAGATTCTTTCTCTTACTCAAACCAAATGGGACAGCGTAACGGTGCAGGGGTGACTTACCTATCTGTCTTCCACCCGGATATCATGAGTTTCTTAGCAACCAAAAAAGAAAATGCTGATGAAAAAGTTCGCGTGAAGACGTTGTCGCTTGGGGTGACGGTCCCAGATAAGTTCTATGACTTGATTCGCTCAAATGCGGATATGTTCTTGTTCTCTCCTTATGATGTTGAACGTGAATATGGTGAGCCATTTAACTACATTGATATTACGGCTGAATACGACAACATGGTTGCAAACCCTAAGATTAAAAAGTACAAGATTCGAGCTCGCGATTTGGAAAACGAAATTTCTAAGATGCAACAAGAGTCAGGTTACCCATACGTGATTAACATTGACACGGTCAATGCTGCCAATCCAATCCACGGTAAGGTGATTTCATCAAATTTGTGTTCAGAAATTTTGCAGGTTCAAAAGGCCTCTGAGATCGATAATGAGCAACAATACGTCACGATGGGATCTGATGTTTCTTGTAACTTAGGCTCAACCAACATCGTGAACATGATGGCGACCACTGACTTTGCCCGTTCTGTTGAAACGATGATGCGTGCCTTGACGTTCGTATCTGATAATTCAGATCTGGATATTGTACCATCTGTCCAAAATGGTAATCGTGAATTACACGCGGTTGGACTTGGTGCCATGGGCTTGCATGCTTTCTTTGCGAAGAACCACATGTATTATGGTGATGAAGAAGCATTGGACTTTACGAATGCGTATTTCTTGATGCTGAACTACTATACATTGTTGGCGTCAAATAAGATTGCTAAGGAACGTGGCGAGTCATTCTATGAATTTGAAAAGTCTGCCTATGCGGATGGTTCGTACTTTAATAAGTATTTGATGGCTGATTGGTCACCAAAGACAGCAAAGGTTCAGGAAATTTTTGAACAACATCACTTCCCAACTAAGCATGACTGGGCAATGCTAAAAGAATCTGTGCAGAAGCACGGCTTGTACAATGCTTATCGGTTGGCAATCGCGCCAACGGGATCAATTTCATACGTGAATGATTCAACGGCATCTTTGCACCCAATCATTAATAAGATTGAAGAGCGGCAAGAAAAGAAGATTGGTAAGATTTATTACCCAGCACCATATCTTGGCACGGACACGTTGCCATATTATGAATCAGCTTACAATTTGGATATGCGTAAAGTTATTGACGTATATGCAACAGCACAACAGCACATTGATCAGGGTATGGCCTTGACGCTGTTTATGCGTTCGACAGTCCCATCTGGTTTGTATGAATGGAAAAATGGCCGGACGGATAAAATGACCACCCGTGACTTAAATATTTTACGGATGTATGCTTACCACAAGGGCGTTAAGTCAATTTATTATGTACGAACGTATACAGACGATATGGAAGAATTCGGGGTGAATGAGTGCGAAAGCTGCTCAATCTAGCGAATTGTGAAATAATAAGCAAAAAGCTAGTATAATCTAGCTATGATTTAAGAAACGGTCAGGGTCTTAAAAACTCTGACCGTTTCAATGTGTAAGTGATAGGGGATTGTTATGACTGAAGGATACGTTGCCATCAACTGGAATGAAGTTGAGGATGCGATTGATAAAGCAACATGGGAAAAATTAACTGAACAATTTTGGCTAGATACACGTATTCCGTTATCAAATGACTTGGATGACTGGCGTAAGATGACTGAAGAAGAACATTATCTGGTTGGCCACGTATTTGGCGGATTAACGTTATTGGATACGTTGCAGTCACAAGATGGTATGGCGTCATTGAAGCGTTCAGTGCGTACACAACATGAAGAAGCAGTTTTGAATAATATCGAGTTCATGGAGTCAGTACACGCGAAGTCATATTCATCAATTTTTG
Source organism: Weissella cibaria (assembly GCF_004521965.1). Lineage (GTDB taxonomy): Bacteria > Bacillota > Bacilli > Lactobacillales > Lactobacillaceae > Weissella > Weissella cibaria_A. The sequence goes on from NZ_SDGK01000025.1 coordinate 23,615, forward strand.
AAACACTGAATACGCCCGCTGAAATCGATGAAATTTTTTCATGGACAAATACCAATGATTTCCTACAATATAAGGCGCAACGAATTAATCAAATCTACCAAACTGGGGATGATTTGCAAAAGAAGGTTGCTTCGGTATTCTTGGAAACATTCTTATTCTATTCGGGATTTTATACACCGTTGTGGTACTTGGGCCACAACAAGTTGAATAATGTGGCGGAAATTATCAAGCTAATTTTGCGTGATGAATCCGTGCACGGTACTTACATTGGTTACAAGTTCCAGCTAGGATTCAATGATTTGACAGAAGACCAACAAAGCGAAATGAAGATGTGGATGTATGATTTGTTGCTAGACCTTTATAATAACGAAGAGCAATATACTAAGCACTTGTATGATGGGATTGGTTGGACAGAATCAGTGTTGACGTTCTTACGCTATAACGCAAACAAAGCGTTAATGAATCTTGGGCAAGATCCGTTGTTCCCAGATGGCGCTGAAGATGTTAATCCAATTGTTATGAATGGTATTTCAACGACTACATCTAATCACGATTTCTTTTCACAAGTTGGAAATGGTTACCGTTTGGGCCAGGTCGAAGTCATGGAAGACGGTGATTATAACATTGGTTTGGATTAGGTTGCATTTAAAAAATTAAAATGCTATCATAATTGCAAGATAAAAGTTAGGTGGAAACAGGTATGCGAATTGCGATGGCAAAATTAAATGGTTGGTGGCGCAGCTAACGCGTCCGAATTCTTGATTAACAGATTCGGTACGTGCTCTTTTAGAGCGTATTGAGTCTGTGCCGACTGATTTCCGTTAACGAAAGGTCTGCACGGGTTACCGAGCAGGCCTTTCTTTTTACCGCAAGAGGGTTTTGCCAGGAGACCCTTTTGCGGTTTTATTTTGTCATGATAGTAAGAGGATAGCGATATGAATAAGAAAGTGATGGTAGCGTTAGGGCTACTCGTGGCAGTGTTAGTGGCGGCCGGCGTGCAAGAGTCAGTTAGTGAGCAACGGGCAGCGAAAGTTCCAACGGTTGGCATTTTACAATTTATGTCTCACCCAGCTTTGGATGCAATTAATAAAGGTATTCACGCGGGACTGACTGAGAGTGGTTATCAAATTGGCCGGGATGTCAAAATTGATTTTCAAAACGCGCAGGGTGACCAATCTAATCTGAAAACGATGGCAACGAAATTTGCGGATGCTAATGATGCCGTATCGGTTGGGATTGCAACCCCAGCCGCAGTAGCGTTGGCAAACTCAATTAAGACGCAACCGGTGGTGTTTTCAGCTTCTACAAACCCGATTGGCGCTAAGTTGGTGAAGAGTTACCAGAAACCCGGTGGTAACGTGACAGGTGTGTCTGATCAAGCCCCTTTGTCAGCACAACTAAAGATGATGCGTGCATTTGTCCCCAGTCTTAAGATATTGGGGGTGATTTATACCTCCTCTGATGACTCGGCGACGACTGAGGCCCGCAAGATGATTACTTTAGCCAAGCAGGCAGGATTAAAGGTTAAAACCTATACAATTGCTTCTTCAAATGATTTAAATCAAACGTCGTTGCAAATGGTAGCAGGGCATCAAGTCGATGCAGTATTCGTCCCAACGGATAACACCATTGCTGGTGCCATGACGACGCTTCTCAAGAATACAGACGCGGCCAAGGTGCCAGTCTTCCCAACGGTTGACACGATGGTGGCAGATGGTGGCGTGGCAGCTGAATCAATTAACCAAACGAAATTGGGTGTCATGACTGGAAAAATGGTAGCCAAGATTTTGAAGGGGTCTGACCCAAAGTCAGTGCCAGTTGATTTTACCAAGGCCGGCGAATTAGTCGTGAACAAAGTACAATTAGATAAACTTGGTCTGACATTACCACGTGGGTATGCAGACGCAAAGCTTGTAAAGTAAGGAGGACACACAGATGAGCATTTTAGTTTCAGCCATTGGGCAAGGGTTATTGTGGGCGACACTCGGTATTGGGTTGTTCTTAACATTTCGAATTTTAGATTTTCCGGATATGACTGTTGAAGGAACGTTTCCACTGGGGGCAGCCGTGACAGTCACATTGATTGCAAACGGCATGAACCCAGCGTTAGCTAGTTTGACTGCTGCGTTAGCCGGTGCGTTAGCTGGTCTGGTTACCGGTTTGATTTATACCAAGGGTAAGGTTCCTATTTTGCTAGCTGGTATTTTAACAATGACTGCCATTTATTCGATTAATTTGCGTGTCATGGGTCAAGCGAACCGGTCACTACTGGGGAAAGAAACGTTGTTTACGGCGCCTTTCTTAGACTTCTTGCCTAAGAGTTTTCCAACGGTTATGGTGGGGTTGCTCATTATCATTGCTGTGACAGGTGCCACAGCGGCATTTTTGCAAACGGAATTAGGACAGGCGTTTATTGTGACTGGTGATAATCGTGCAATGGCACGTTCATTAGGGGTCAATACAGATAATATGACCATTATGGGACTGATGGTATCGAATGCCTTAATCGGCCTTGGGGGTGCTTTAGTCGCACAAAATAACGGGTTTGCCGATGTAAATATGGGGATTGGGGTTATCGTGGTAGCGTTGGCTTCTATTATCATTGGTGAAGTTATTTTTACTGATCAAATGTCACTGACGGACCGGTTGATTACGGTTGCGATTGGTTCAGTACTTTATCGTTTTGTTTTGGTCATCGTTTTGTATCTTGGCTTTAACGCGAATGATTTGAATCTCTTTAGTGCTGTTGTACTTGGATTGGCGTTGATTTTGCCACAGCTACGCAAGCACTTCAAGTTAGGTAGTGTATTACGTAAGGGGGTCGCCTCACATGACTAAGACGAGTTTAAGGTTAGAAAATGCAACGGTGGTTGTGAATCAAGGCACACCTGAGGAAAAGACGATTTTAGATAACGTCTCATTGACGCTTAACGAAGGTGATTTCGTTACGGTGTTGGGTTCAAACGGGGCAGGTAAATCAACCTTGTTCAATGTGATTGCAGGGTCCCTGATGTTAACCACCGGTCATGTGTATCTTGGTGATCAAGACGTGACACGCCTAACTGAAACGCAACGGACGAAGTTCTTGGCCCGCGTGTTTCAAGATCCTAAGCTGGGTACTGCGCCCCGCATGACGGTTGCTGAGAACTTATTGTTTGCTGAACGGCGGGGAGTGTCACGTCGTCTAAAGTGGCGGGGGCTGACCAAAGAAAAACTGGCTGAGTTTGCGACGGTTGCCGCAATGATGGGAAATGGGCTTGATGCACGTTTGCATGTCGCGACTGGTGACCTATCGGGTGGACAGCGACAAGCCTTGTCATTTCTCATGGCGACAAGGCTACGACCTGAGTTACTGTTGCTTGATGAGCACACGGCGGCGCTTGATCCCAAGACCAGTGAGCAGCTGATGCGCGTCACGGACCAACGAATTCGGGAAGACGAATTAACAGCGTTGATGATTACACATCATCTTGAAGATGCAATTCAGTATGGTAACCGACTAATTATTATGTCTGCTGGAAAAGTATCGTTAGATGTTGCTGGTGCGGATAAGACAAAATTGGCGGTGCCGGATTTGCTTGAATACTTTAATCGTTATTAACAAAAAGCGCTCGCGTTTGAGTGCTTTTTTGTTGTGAGCTAGAGACTTAACCTGATGTTTTCCTAAAAGGCTGAATAAGTGGTAAATTAGAGGGTGAGTTTTTTTGCTGGAGGTATGGTATGAAAATTGATCGCACAAGACTGCTTGTTGTCGGTCGTGCAGTAATCGTGGGAATATTAGTTGGTATTATTGTGAGTGCTTTCCGCTGGCTAGTGGAAGCCATGTTAGAACAGTGGCGCTATATCTACCATCAAATTGGTCATGCTGCGAACTGGCCAATTTGGTTATCTGGCACAATTGTTGGGATGATTGGATTGACCATTTTGGTGGGCCTTATTATTAAAGGTGACCCAAATGTCAACGGATCAGGAATTCCACAAGTTGAAGGTCAATTGGCCGGACAGATGACGGTTAACCCATTTTCTGTGCTGTGGCGTAAGTTCACGGCGGGCTTAATCACAATTGGATCTGGTGCGATGTTGGGCCGTGAAGGGCCATCCATTCAATTGGGATCTGCCGTGGCACAGTTATATGGTGAAAAGCGGGGGTATGACGCCCGTGATACAAAATTAATGATTGCGATGGGGGCAGCAGCTGGTTTATCAGCAGCGTTTGGTGCACCCGTAGCTGGTACATTGTTTGTATTAGAGGAGGTTTATCGGACCTTTTCGATGTTGGTTTGGTTAGGGGCTTTAACGAGTGCCGTTGTGGCTGATATGGTGAGTGTGAACGTGTTTGGATTAACACCTGTGTTACACATGGCCAATTTGCATGCATTACCTTTGATTGATTATGCCTGGTTGCCATTATTCGGGATTTTACTCGGGTTGTTTGGTTATGTTTATCAACGGGCAACGTTGGCAGCGCCTAAGTTATTTGCTAGTTTAACGTGGCTACCACGTCATTATCACTTTATTGTGGTCTTTATATTGATGCTCCCAATCGGGATTTGGTTGCCTCACTTGCTTGGTGGTGGGGCCGGGTTAATTTTGAACCCAACGACAGCAACCGCTTCAATTGGTTTATTAGGTCTTATTTTAGTCATTCGGTTTGCTTATTCAACCTTAGCCTTTGGGTCTGGCGTTCCAGGTGGTATTTTCTTGCCTATTTTAACACTTGGTGCTGTTGCCGGTGCCTTATATGGCGCAATATTGATGCACTTTGGCTGGTTGCAACCAATTTATGTATTGGACATGATGATTTTGGGTATGGCTGGCTATTTTGCCAGCATCTCTAAGGCCCCATTTACAGCCATCGTTCTGATTGCTGAAATGGTTGGTTCGATGAGTCACTTGGTCGCCATGGCAATGGTCGCGTTGCTTGCGTATCTTGTGGTCGACTTTTTGGGTGGTGAACCCATTTATGAGTCCTTGTGGGCCCGGTTACGTTTATCTGATCAGCTGACGGAATTACGGGGACGCCTTGAAGAAATGACGATTGTTGTTGCACCGGGGAGTGCATTGGAAGATGCGGAAGTTCGTCAATTACAATTGCCTAAAGGTGTCCTTATTCAACGGATTCGACGTGGCGCGGAAGAACAGTTGCCCAATGGTGATTTTATCCTGCGGGTGGGCGATGAGTTGATCTTGTTAACTGATGAAGCGCAGTTTGGTAAGGTTTGGGATATTATGCAAGCCTTGAATCGGGAGGATCGTTAGAGATGACAAAACTTTTTTGGCAGCGTTTAATGGCGGTTGGTATTGGTGGTTTCTTTGGCGGAAGTCTTCGTGAAGCAGTCGCGCTGCTGGTTAATGTTACGGCTTTTCCGCTAGCAACGCTAATTATTAATTTGACTGGTACTTTCTTGTCGGCTTTTCTAGTCGTCATTTGGTCAAAAAAAGTGAGACTTGCGCAACCGGTTGCTGACTTTATCATGGTCGGCGTACTCGGTGCATATACCACATACTCAACAGCCATCTTAGATATGGTGAAACACGGTTGGTTAATTGGCGGTCTGTATATCCTTGTGAGTGTTGTTGGCGGTGCCGTAGTCGTCTATCTGGGGCGTTATTTAGCTGAAAAGGTGGTGGCAGTATGATACAGATTGTCGTTGCAGGCCTGGGCGCGATTTTCGGATCAATGGCTCGGTTCAGTTTGTTAGAGTTGGCGCCAAAAGTATTTGGTAAGGCAAGTTTTTGGATGGTGATGGTTATCAATCTGTCAGCCGCATTGTTAATCGGTTTTGCGTACGGCATGCAGTTACCGGTTATGCAAAATACGTTCTGGGCGACTGGTGTTTTGGGTGGTTATTCAACCTTTTCAACGCCAATTGTTGCCTTGGCAAATGGGCTGCAAAATACCGGTGAACGGGTTAACATTATCGGCCAAACCCTACTGGCGTTTGTGGGCGGCGTCCCAGTATTATTGATAGGCGCGTGGTTAGGGGCGCACTTTTGATTGGGAACGTGGTAAATCTAATACACGACGTAAACTATTTGGAGAAAAATAAGAGAAGATGAGCAAGATCGCGGTTTTGGTGGATAGTTCAAGTTATATTCACCCGAAGCTTTAGAAGCTTTAAATATTAAGCAAATTAACAATCCTATTATGATGGGCACACAAGTATTTCATGAGAATGAGGATTGGCAAACGTCGGCTGAATTTTATGAAATGGCCCGGACAGCAGCAACGCCTTTTACAACCTCACAGCCAGAAATAGGCGTCTTCATGACGGATTTTAATGACTTGGCTGTAGCAGGTTATACCGACGTGATTGCCGTGGTTTTGTCGAGCGGTATTTCAGGTACCTATTCATCAGTCCAATCATTGTCACAAACGATGGATAACATTAACATCCATGCTTGGGATTCACAAATTGCCGCAGCTGGAGCCGGCAATCAGGCTAAGTTAGCGGCCGAAATGGTGCAAGCTGGCCATGATGTACCAGCAATTTTGACAGCGTTGACAATGCTGCGTGGAACGACCAACGTGTATTTTGCAGTAGATGATATTCGTCATTTGCAACGTACGGGCCGAATTTCAGGTGGGCAGGCAATGCTGGGATCATTGCTAAATATCAAGCCAATGTTGACCTTTGAAGATGGCAAAATCATTGCAATTGGTAAGGAACGCGCCATGAAGCGGGCTTGGAAGAAAATGATGGCTGATTTTACAGCAATCCACGATGTTGCTACTTATTCATTACGCGTTGCTATTGTTGATGGTAACCATCCAGATTTGGCAGATAGCTGGGCGATTGAATTGCAAGCAGCGTTCCCGGATGTGGTTGTCGAACGTAGCATCATTGGGCCTTACATTGGCGTCCACACGGGCGAAAAATCCATGGGGATGATTTGGGGGCAGGATTACAAGTCGTTGTTATAAAGTTAAAGAATAGTTAAAGGTCTATACCAAACGAATGTTGGTATAGACCTTTTTTCATAAGGAATCATTGTCAAATCAATGGTTTAAGTGCAAAATAAAAACATTGGTATAGGAAATTATTCATACTGTTAATTATTTTTTAGGGGAATTGTGAAAATGAAGGATTATCTACAACGAATGGGTCGTTCGTTGATGTTGCCAGTTTCCGTATTGCCAGCAGCAGCGTTACTTGTTGGTATTGGTAATTGGATTTTGCGTTTACCGGGTGGTGTCGCGCAATCGATTGGAAATTTTTTGGCCTTTGCCGGTAATGGCTTGTTGGGCCAGTTGGCCTTGCTGTTTGCAGTCGGGTTGGCCTTGGGTATGGTGCAGAAGAAGGAAGCTGGCGCAGTTTCCCTAGCAGCTGTTGTGGCGTACGAATTACCTGTTAACTTATTAGCACCAAAGAACATCGCAGCGCTGATGAACATCAAGCTTAGCGCCGTAAACCCTGCGTTTGATGCTTTGGTGACAAATAATGTGTTGCTTGGTATTATTTCAGGTTTGCTAGCGGCAGCAATGTATAATCGCTTTAGCGAAGTACGGTTACCAGCTGCTTTAGCCTTCTTTAGCGGTAAGCGTTCAGTGCCGATTATTACAGCAGTCCTAATGTTGTTGGTTTCGGTTGTATTATTATTGGTATGGCCACCAGTTTATACCGTATTGGTTACGTTTGCGAAGTTGATTTCTGGTCTTGGCTGGGAAGGAGCCGGGCTGTACGGTTTTTTCAACCGCATGTTGATTCCAACTGGTTTGCACCACGCGTTGAATTCAGTCTTTTGGTTTAATATTGCCGGTATTAACGATATTGGTAATTACTGGAACTCAACTGGCGTTAAAGGTGTAACAGGTATGTACCAAGCCGGCTTCTTCCCAATTATGATGTTTGGGTTACCGGCTGGTGCTTATGCTATTTATCGGCAAGCACGTCCCGCGCAAAAAAAGCGGATTGGGTCATTGATGCTAGCAGCTGGCATTGCGGCCTTCTTCACGGGGGTCACTGAGCCGCTTGAGTTCTCATTCATGTTTGTGGCTTGGCCATTGTATGTGATTCACGCTGTTTTGATGGGCTTGTCATTGGCCATCGCGGCCTTCTTCCACTGGACGTCAGGATTTACGTTCTCGGGTGGTTTAGTCGATTACATTCTGAGTTATTCAATGCCATTGGCGAATAAGCCATACATGTTGATAGTACAAGGCCTCGTATTTGCGGTCTTGTACTACAGTATCTTTACCTTCGCAATTAAGAAGTTTAACTTGATGACGCCTGGTCGTGATCCTAAGGATGACGATGACGCGGCTAACGATGTCCAAGTTGGTAAAGCTGCAACGGTTGGTGGGGAGGATAAGTACCTCCGCACAGCCCGAATGGTATGGTCAGCGTTAGGTGGCGACGCAGCTGCCAAGGATAATTTGACGTACTTGTACAACTGCACGACGCGTTTGCGTTACAAGATGACAGATACGTCACTTGCCGATGTGGATGCGTTGAAGAAGACGCCTGGTGTCATGGGCGTTAACGTTTTGGACGCTCACCAAATCCACATTGTCATTGGCCCTGATGTTCAGTTCGTGGCCGACAACGTTGAAAAGATTTATAACGGTGAGTTGTCATCTAAGTTGGAGAAGCCATTGTCTGCTGATGAGGTGAAGGCAGTTGATGAAGCACCAGCTGGCAAGGAAGAAAACTTCTTTACGGTTGCTAACGGTGCCCTACTTCACCTGGAACACGTCCAGGATGAGACGTTTGCCTCAAAAATGATGGGTGACGGTTTTGCTATTGAACCCGCTGACGACAATATCTTGGCACCAATTGACGCCGAGGTCACGATGGTTTCACCAACCAAGCACGCTATCGGCTTACGGACGGAAAGCGGTTTGGAAATCTTGGTGCACATGGGAATCAACACTGTTGAACTAAACGGTGAACCATTTGATATCAAGGTGGCCGTAGGTGATAAAATCAAGCACGGTGACTTGCTTGCGACAATGGACATTGCTGCGGTTAAGGCTGCCGGCAAGCTTGCAACCACGATGGTTATCTTCATGGGTTTGTCAGAACAAGCCGAAGTCAAAGTTGATGATGAAGAGATTTTTGACGGTATTGCAGGGAATTATGTTGGTCGCGTGATTTTCTAGTAACGACATTCTAAAATTCAAACACAAAAACTCGTCTTTACGGTTGTAGTAAGTTAGCTACAATTGTGAGGACGAGTTTTGTTTTTTAAATCGTAGGTGAATTGTCAATTCAACCGGAACACTTGAGATAAATAATATTCTTTAGCCGATCTCCAGCCGAAAAGCTTTCGAGGTCGGCTATTAATTTGCTCAACCATTTGTTCAATGTATTCGTCTGAATAATCTTCGATTGCAGTCCCTTTAGGGACGTACTCACGGATTAGCCCATTTGTATTTTCGTTGGTCCCGCGTTGCCATGGAGCGTGGGGATCAGGAAAGTAAAACTGGACATCGAATTTCTTTGTTATCTCATCTTGCGCACTGAATTCATTTCCGCGGTCTGGAGTTAAAGTCTGTATCTGACTGGTTGGAAGGGAATCTAGCATTGAACCTATGATTCTCATAACATCGACGGTCTTCTTTGATGCCGCTCGTTTTGAAAGTAATATTCTGGTCTTCCTATCAACCATTGTGACCAATACTTGACCGCCTTTACGGCCAATAACAGTGTCCAGTTCCCAATCTCCAATTCGAGAGCGACAACCTGCTTCTGCAGGTCGCTCGTCAATCGTATTTGGAATTCTAATCTTACCTCGACGTTCGACATGACCTTTAGTATGTCGAGTTTTTCCTCTATGCCGAAGCGCACGAGCAATGCCCCGAGCTTTGTGACTTTTCACCGGCTGGCCCAAGTTATCTCTATAAATCGCTCGGTAGATTGTATTTGCGCTAATAATCGTATGACCTCTTGAAATCTTTAGTCGACCAGCTATCTGTTCAGGCGACCAATGTTTTTGATTGATTCCATATATAACTAGTTCTCGCAGTTCAGTGTTATCTAACTTTCGGCGTTTATGCGACTTCGTTCGAGCAAGCATGTGCTTTTGATCGGCATCCTCAGCTTCATAAGTTGAGCCAACACAGCGGGCAATCTCACGAGAGATTGTCGAAGCGCTTCTACCAATTTCTTTTGCAATGCTACGCATTGACAACCCTTCTCTGAGTAAAACTTCTATACGTCCGCGATCAAATGCGGTAAGCTGATGATAATGACTCATAATGTTTCCTCGCGTTCTGTATGTTCTAGACAAACTACATTTTACGCTGGTTCATTATGAGTCAGTTTTTATTTAGCTTAGTGTTGCACTTGAATTGTAAATTCAAGCATAATAAAACCCCGAAAGTTACTTTAACTTTCGGGGTACACCGCAAATTCCAAAGGGCTTTTCTGCTACTTAAATTGCGACCAATCAGTATTAAGAATATCAACGTCAGTTGGAATGGTGACGCGTTCTTCTTGACTAAGCTGTTTGAATTGGGAGCGTTTCTGTCGTTCTTGGCGAACCGCTTTAACTGAATGATAATTCTTTTTTTGCCAAGCAACTAAAATAGTTTCGATGTAACGTAGGTTTAACGCTGCATTCAAAACGGCTTCCTGCACGGCCGCTTTGATGAATTCCGGCTGGAAATGATCAACATCAAACCAATTTTTAACTGTTTCCATTTCTATTTGACTTAATGGTCGGCCAAACTCTTGCTCAATAAGGTTGTAAATAGTTGCTCGGCTCAAATCATCTTTACTTTGGGCCGGTTCACCTTGAGTTTCAACCCGTTGTGCAGCTGCTTGTTTTGCCCCACTTGAAATACGCATTAATTGTGTATATAAAGGTTCAAAATCAAGTTCGGTTGTCACTCGCCCACTACCGTCGCGAACACTCACGAATTTAACTAAGCCTTTTATCCGTAATGATTCCAGATGGCCAAATACAAATTGCGGGTCCCATCCAAGTGCTTCGCCAATTTTTGTTGTACTAGGTTCTAATTCGCCATGGTCGATTCCGGCTTTAGTTTGTACGAAAACTAAAAATTCATCGTTACTCATTCCAAGGTCGCGATAATGTTGCAATAGATAGTTACTAATTGTGGTCTGACCAGCTTTTAGGTAGGCCGTCCAGTTTAGTTCTGATGTCATTAACGGTCTCCTTTCGCGTTTTATGCAGTAATATTTGTGATTAAAAAACCGATACAGTTATTGTACCGGCTTTTTAAGTTTATTTTCAGCTTATGGCCACAAACGGTTCATTGTTCGTGGGAATGGAATTGCCTCACGAATGTGCTCTTCACCAGTAATCCAAGTGACAGCACGTTCTAGACCAAGACCGAAGCCTGAGTGTGGCACTGAACCATACTTACGCAAGTCCAAGTACCATGAGTATTCTTTCAAATCCAAGCCTTGTTCCTTGATGCGTTGCTCAAGGTAATCGTAGTCTGTATCACGCTCAGAACCACCAATGATTTCTCCGTATCCTTCAGGTGCCAAAAGGTCAGCTGAAATAACGACGTCGTCACGATCAGGGTGGCGCTTCATGTAGAAGGCCTTAATTTCCTTAGGGAAGTTTGTGACAAAGACTGGCTTTGCAAAGTGATTAGCCAAGAATGTTTCTTCAGGTGAGCCAAAGTCAACACCCCACTCAACATCAAAGTCGTTTTCTTGCAAAAGCTTGATGGCGTCATCATATGAAACGCGTGGATAAGGGAGCTGTGTGTATGATTGCAACAACTCCTTGTCACGGCCTAGCAAGTCCAATTCGTATTGGTTACGATCCAAAACAGCTTGAATCAAGTAGGCGATGTAGCGTTCTTGCACTTCCAATGAGTCATCTTGTGTCATCCAAGCCATTTCAGGCTCAATCATCCAGAACTCAGTTAAGTGACGACGTGTCTTTGACTTCTCGGCACGGAACGTTGGTCCAAATGTGAAGACACGTCCAAAGGCCATCGCGCCTGCTTCAGCGTACAATTGACCAGTTTGTGACATGTAGGCATCCGTATCGAAGTATTCCGTGTGGAACAATTCGGTTGTACCTTCAGGAGCTGAACCTGTCAAAATTGGTGAATCAATCTTGACGAAGCCCTCCTTGTTGAAGAATTCATAAGTTGCAGCAATGATTGTGTTACGAATACGCAAAACTGCAAATGGCTGGATGTGACGTAGGTACAAGTGACGGTGATCCATCAAGAAATCAGTACCGTGCTCCTTCGGCGTGATTGGATAACCATCAGATTCACCAACCACTGTCAAATCCTTAACCTGCATTTCGTATCCGAATGGTGAACGTTCGTCTTCACGAATTGTTCCAATCAAATACATGCTTGTTTCTTGTGTCAAAGCCTTCGCCTTGGCGAAGACTTCTTCGCCAACTGCTTCCTTTGAAACAACACCTTGGAAGAAGGCCGTACCATCACGTAATTGCAAGAATTGCATCTTACCTGAACCACGCTTGTTACGTAGCCAAGCGCCTAGACGAACTTCTTGGTCGACATAGTTTTTCGCGTCTTCAATGCGAATTGTATCCATCTCTATGAACTCCCTTAATTAATATCAACTTATAAGTGTTGGATGGTTCGAACTGCTTTTCCATCCGAGAATTGGAAGGTAATTAAATTAAGATTACCTTGCTTATCAGTAAAGGTTACTTCCCAGACCGGGACCTGCTCATAAATGGCAAGGCCCAAACTGGTAATTCGCTTCGGCTGATATTTTGATTTAACGAGATTGCGCACCTCAGCAGCAGATAAGCCATTCTTCATTTGAACGGTTGTTATCTTTTTCGACTTATCCTTAACAATGACACCAATTTCTTGATGCTTCTTATTTTCCCCAATCACACTGTAGTACGTATGCTGTCGAGAAACTCGGAAAAATTGAGTTGCTGAGGTGATCTTATTTCGCTTCATCGCCAATTCCGTCACACGTTCCCGCGCAGTATTCACGGGACGTAGCGCAATCGACGCAACAGTTGCACCACCTGCGATAAGCACCAGAACAACGATTAAGCCAATCAGCCAACGTCGACCGTGACCACGACGCCGAGAACGGGACATTGTACGCATCTCCATCTTACGTGGCTCCTTTAGCTGTTTTGTCAATGCAAAACAAAATCATCTATTACTTTACCAATATTAGCGATGTTGGTCAAAGAATTTCTTCAATTCAGGGACAACATCTCGGTCTTGCGAAACGTGCTGTGTCATTTGATCTGGCATCATATTTCGCAGGGTCTTCCCGTACGACTTTGTTAAGATGCGTGGGTCATAGATGACGACCGCACCAAAGTCATCCGGCTTGCGAATTAAGCGCCCCACTCCCTGACGAAGCCGTAAGACAGCTTTGGGTAAGGTACTCTGGTAGAACGGCTGTTTACCATGCGCCATCAAAACGGCCTCTTCAGCACGTTGGAGGACGGTATTAGGTTGATCGAATGGCAAGCGGGCAATCACGACCAAACGTAATTGGTTACCCGGCAGATCAATACCTTCCCAGAAACTATTCGCACCAAGCACAACCAAATGTGATTCATTGGCCATGCGCTTCATAATTTTGCTACGCGTACCTGTCATTCCCTGCGCCAACAAGGTCATATTGCCCTGCTGCCAAGTTTGGTTTGACTGCATGTGATTATAAACCTGTTGAATCGTTTCTAATGAGTTAAACAATACCAGCGTGTTCTCTTGCACCGTAGTAGTTAACTGAACCAGCTGCTTCGCTAAGTAGCTAACGTAGCCGCTATCAGTTGGCGATGGTGCATTTTTAACCATCACTAATTCAGCTTGGTGCGCGAAATCGAAGACTTCGGGGTAACGCCGGGCAAAAACCGTCTCACGATCGATATTTAACCGATCATATAGGTAGCCCGATTTTGTTGAGGTAAACAAAGTTGCACCAATCACAGTTGGCGGCATGAAATGCGGATAAACCTTGTCTTTAAAGAAATCAAGCGTGTGTAACAACCCGCCACTCAACTTCAGATTACTGTTGTCGTGATTTTGATTTTCAGTTAACCAGAACACACTTGCATCTGGGAAATCGACCAAATCCTGTTGGAAACTGGTCAGACGTTGTTCGTATTTCGCAATACTTTCAAGTAACCGGCGAAAATCAGCCAGATGTTGGCGTTCGCTAAGTGAGAAGGCGTTCTTTGTGTTGCTAAATTGGGCTAACAAATAATCCAAAGAATCTGCTAGATCACGTACGGCCTGTCGCATGCTTTGCAAACGATGTGTTTGATCAACCCAAAATTGTGCTAAATCAGAGATTGGTAGCTCAACCTCATAATGACCCTCTGTTGCCGGTGTGTGTCCGTTTAGCAAGAAACGACGGTAGAATGCCACTTGTAATTTGGGCAATTCTGAAGACAATGCTTCAAGACTTTGCAGAAAACGTGACTTGAGCTGTTGCCCACCAACTAACCGGTTCAAAATAATCCCAATTGAAGGTTCGTTATCGCGCAAAACCAAATTTGACGCGTTCTGAACTCGTGTCAGCCAAACCTGAAATGGTAATTGATGGCGACTTTGTTCTAAGACTGCATTTGGCAAATTTTGCGCTTCATCAATAATTAAATATGGTGTATCAATACTATCGCCCAATTCAGCGGCATATTCTGCTAAGTAGGCGTGGTTAACAACCAAGAATTGGGCGTTTTGTGCCAAGGCCAAGACGTGTTGCCGTTCACTAAACTCGTGACCGTAATAAGGTGATCCTGCTGGATTATTGGCCGGTTGGGCTAATTTCGCCATAAAATCAGCTTGCGGGTTAATTAAGTTCAACTCGTCAAAATCGCCAGTTAACGTTTCGGTTAACCAAACTAGGATTTGTGCCTTAATAAATTGGAGGGATGTTGATCCTTCATCAACGCGAAGTGCGCGCTTGAAGCTCTGCAAGTTCAAGTAATGTGTGCGCCCCTTCAAACTGGCACCACGAACTTCAAACGGCAGAATATCCTTCAACGTTGTATTGATTGTTTCGGTCACTTGCTGTTGTAACGTAATTGTTGGAACTGCGACGACCACTTGCTTGTGCTGTTCATCAGCTAGGTATGCGTATGGCAACAAATAAGCTAATGTTTTCCCCATCCCCGTCGGTGCTTCCGAAACAAAGGCCGTTTCTCCTGGTGTTTCTGACAGTTCAGCCTCGGTGTAATGCGTGTAAATGGCATTCATCAACTTAGCTTGCTGTTCACGGTACGTCAACGTCTTGCCGTAAAGTTGCTCCTTCGCAGCCTTTTTCGCAGGATAGCTCGTTGCCTTACCAGTAACCAAAGGTGCTGGTTCTGAAAAACGACGTAACGCTAAACTATCGATCACTTGTAAGTGACCAGGCAATGGTTGTGGCTCTGCTTGATTTTTCGCTAACGCTTTTTCAAATACGGTTTTCGTGTCACGCGGTAGGACTAATGGCAAATCAGCTAATGCCTGAAGCGTAATCATCGGTAACCCTTCGGCCCTTTTTAAGATGGCAATTAACAACTCACCGGTTGCTAATGCATCGCTATCAGCCTGGTGCGGATGATCATGTTCGAGTGACAGGTAATTTGTCATGTCAACTAATCGGTAACCTGGTGCTGTCGGCCAAAGAATTTGACTAAGTGGCACTGTATCCAGAGCAGTACTTTTAAGCGTGGTTAACCCAACACGTTCGAACTCCGCATTTAAAAATGGCAAATCAAAATTGACATTATGCGCAACGAAGATTGTGCCTTGTAGCATCGCATGAAGTGTCATTGCGACGTCTTCAAAGAACGGTGCCCCTTTTACCATATTTTGATTGATACCAGTCAATTGTGTAATATTGCGGGGAATTTGCTCGCCTGGATTAACCAATGTTGAAAATTGATTGATGATTTTTTTGTTTTGTACGAATGCGACCGCAATCTGAATAATACGGCCCGTTTCGCTCGTTGTACGGGTTGTTTCTAAGTCTACAACCGCATAGATGTCTCTATTTAGCATCAGAGCGTACCACGACCTTCTTTTATAATATTTAAATTATACCATACGTTTTACTGATTCATTTCCCTATTTATAGGCGGGTTTGGTATGATAGTAGCAGTTTAAAAACAAAAATGAGAATGGATTGGTGGTTTCTAATAGTGGAAAAGCTAGCGAGTGGTTCTAGCCACGCCAAAGTGATCTTGCTTGGCGAACACGCGGTCGTTTATGGCCAACCTGCCATTGCCCTCCCATTACCGGATTTGGCAATGACAGCAACAATCGAAGCTCGAGAAGCTGGACAAGTCGTGATTGCACAAGGGTATCAAGGACCTTTGGCAGCGATGGCTGAAGTATATGAAGGCGTTCGACAATTAATTCTGCGCCTCCTGCGTCATTTCGACGTACCAGATACGCCGTTTACTTTGCGAATTCAATCAAACATCCCCCAAGAACGCGGAATGGGGTCTTCTGCTGCATCGGCAATCGCCATTATTAGGGCGTTTTTCGCATTTTTTGATACGCCCTTACCAGATGAAGAATTGCAGCGCTGGGCTAATGTTGAAGAGGCTATTACCCACGGTTCACCTTCCGGCATCGATGCGGCAACAACGGCCCATGATGTGCCGGTTTGGTTTGTAAAAGGTTCGGTTCCTCAACCCATGTCAATGGCGCTGCATGGCACCTTGATCATTGCTGATACGGGCGTTCATGGCCAAACCGGTCTGGCGGTTTCAGTTGTTCGTGAACAATTAGCCAATGAGCCTGTTGAAACGCAGGCCCATATTGATGCATTAGGGGTCATTGCCCGTGATACACGTGAGGATTTAGCTCACGATGACATCGTTGCCCTGGGTAACCACATGAATGCGGCCCACCAACGTCTGGCAGCACTCGGCGTTTCACACCCACAGCTTGAAGTCCTTGTGCAAGCAGCTCGTGAAGCTGGGGCTTTAGGAGCAAAGCTAACTGGTGGTGGCGTTGGTGGTGCTATGTTAGCACTAGCCAAGGATGATTCTGATGCCCAACGTATCATGTTGGCATTGGAAGCGGCTGGTGCACAAGAAGTATGGTCACAACAGTACCCGCAAATCTAGGAGGCAGTTATGACACATTACACAGCACGTGCACACACGAATATTGCCCTACTGAAGTATTGGGGTAAAGCAGATACAACGCTCATGCTACCCACAACAACGTCAATTTCGCTAACCCTGGATGAATTTTATACCGATACCACTGTTTGGTTTGACGCAGATTTGGTCGCGGATGACGTAATGCTTGATGATGCGGTAATGACCGGTAAAGGTTACGACAAAGTCACCCGATTCTTAGATTTGGTCCGTGAAACGGCTGGCGAAACACACTATGCTCATGTTCATTCGTCCAATCACGTCCCAACGGCAGCCGGTTTGGCGTCTTCGGCTTCTGCGTTTGCTGCCTTAGCTGGTGCAGCTAGTCGCGCAGCCGGCTTAACATTATCACCGGCTGAACTGTCACGATTAGCGCGTCTTGGGTCTGGGTCAGCGGCGCGCTCGATTTTTGGCGGTTTCGCCCAATGGGATCGCGGTCATGATGACCTAACTTCAGTTGCTAAGCCGTTGGTCGAGACAATTGACTGGCCAATACAATTGTTAACAGTGATTATTGACGATCGGCCTAAAAAAATAGATTCACGTGGTGGTATGCAACATGCAAAAGCAACCTCACCCTTCTATGATGATTGGGTTAACCGGTCGAATGCCTTGGTACCCGTTATGCAAACAGCTATTGCGAACCACGATATTGATCAAATTGGTCAATTGGCGGAAGCCAATGCGCTACAAATGCATGCAACAAACGCCACTGCCCAGCCAGCGTTTAATTACTTGACTGATTCCTCGTGGCAGGTAATTAACCTAGCAACCACGCTTCGTGAACGTGGCATCTCCGTCTACGCGACAATGGACGCTGGACCAAACGTCAAGTTAATTTCACGACCAGCTGATACTGAGGTCATCACAGCAGCTTTAGCTGAGGCAATTCCTGGCGTCGTCGTTCGCGCTGCAACGCCAGGTCCAAGTATCAAAATCGTTGAAGGAGATCAGATTTAATGGTTATGGCAAAAGCCCCCGGCAAATTGTACTTAGCCGGTGAATATGCAGTCACACTACCTGGACAACCTAGCATTATCATGGCAGTCGACCGGTTTGTCACGGTCAATCTTGACCCACGAACAGATACATTAATCAGTGTGACGAGTAATTTACTTGGCCACCGTGAATTATCAAGCTCTGAATTGTTGACGGTCGCTTTGGATGATGACTGGCGTCTAGTCCTTCGCACCTTGCAATTAATCCAGACGTACGCCATAGAAAACGGTCAACCTTTTACTGGGTTGACCGTTTCTATTGATAGTCAACTAACCATGGCCGGACAAAAATTAGGTCTTGGTTCATCAGCAGCCGTTACGATGGCTTTGATTAAGGCTTATGTTGCGCTCAGCGAGTTACCAATGTCGCCACTACAACAGTATAAGCTAGGTGTATTGGTTACCTTAACGACCCCTAATTTTAAGGCGGGGTCTATGGGAGATTTGGCTGCTGCGACATTTGGTGGCATTATTCGCTACCAAAAATTCGCATCGCCCGTTATATTCGATTGGCTTGACCAACGTCGCTATGTTTCTGAAATGTTAGCAGCAACCTGGCCTGATTTGGTAATTGAACCCTTAGCACTACCAGGCGATTGGTCACTCTTGGTTGGTTGGACTGGATCGCCTGCGGATACACAAGCTCTACTGGCAAGTGGTGACCAAACCAATCGGGATGCTGCTAAACAACTCTTAGCACAGAACACCGCCCCCTTAGTGGGTATGATAGAAACTGGATTGCGCCAAGCTGATTTTGATAAAATTCGTGCAGCCATGCATTTGAGCCAGGAACAATTATTTGCCTACGCCAGTCGCGTTGGACTCGCCTATGTCACACCTGCACTCCTATCACTCCTATCAATCGCCATAGAAGCTGGTGCAGGTGCTAAAATATCAGGAGCTGGCGGTGGTGACAATGGTATCGCCCTAACAAATGATGAGACAGTTGCAACTGCAATCAGAGACGCCTGGCAACGCGCCGGCATTACGCCGTTACCTTTAGCAATTGCATTTAATTAGGAGAAAGTATTATGGAATCTGCACACGCACATCGTAAAGATGAACACTTGTCATTGGCAGAAGCCGAATTCCGGCGCCATGCGCCAGTGTCATCTTTGCACCAGGTTCGGATTATTCACCAAGGGTTACCTGAAACGAAAGTCTCTAATGTTGATTTAACGGTTGATGATCCAATTTTTAACTTCAAAACCCCTTTCTATATTGAAGCGATGACCGGTGGTAGCCAAAAAACCGGTAAGATTAATGCTCAGTTAGCAACTGCTGCCAAAGAGACTGGTTTAGCGATGGCTGTTGGTTCACAAAGCGTGGCCTTAAAGGACGAAAATGCGATCGACACATTTAAAGTTGTTCGAGAAATCAACCCCGATGGCTTTGTTATGGCCAACATCGGTGCCGGTCATACCGTGGCTCATGCCCAAGAAGTTGTTGATATGATTGGCGCAAATGCCTTAGAAGTTCATATTAATGTTGCCCAAGAAGTTGTCATGCCTGAGGGTGATCGTGAATATATTTGGCAAGACGAGTTAGCCAATATTATTCAGACGGTTTCCGTCCCCGTGATTATCAAAGAAGTCGGCTTTGGCATGGCTAAGGAAACCATTGGCCAATTACATGATTTAGGTGCCCAATATATCAATCTTGGTGGCCGTTCAGGGACAAACTTCACCGTCATCGAAGATCGTCGTAATCGGGTGATGACGGCTGAGCACGGCTATTTGTATGACTGGGGTCAAACAACTGCTGAAAGTTTGTTAGAAGCGCAACTAGTCGCAGATGCGCCAACAATCCTCGCCACTGGCGGTATTCAAGACCCACTTGACGTTTTGAAAGCTCAAGTTTTGGGTGCAAAAGCGGTCGGTGTCGCAGGACATTTCCTACACACGGTCTTGAACGAGGGAACTGATGGCGTCATCACTGAAATTCAGCGTTGGCAAAAGCATCTCGCAAAGCTTTACGCGATGGTTGGTGCTGAACAGCAAGCTGACTTACAGCACGTACAAACAGTCTTATCACCCGAGTTGAAAAACTATATCGATCAACGTCGGTAAACAAAGTCTTTAATCGCAAAGCAATCAATTGGTATTGTTTTGGGATTTTTTTATTGGGTTAGTCTTAAATTTCAGTGGCAAAGTTAAATGATTGTTAAAGGCGTTAAAGGTCAGCTTGCGATTATCGAGAACCCACCCCGTTCAACCTTAAAAGTCGGTATATTGGAAGCATGAAGAACATGTTAACGGAGAGTATTCGTCAGCAGACTGACGATCAAATCATTGATGCAACGCTGACTTTGTTGCAAAGCCAGTCCTATGACCAACTTGCGGTTACTGAAATTACCCGCATGGCAGGCGTGTCACGGATGGCTTTCTATCGTCACTTTGGCACAAAGGAAGCGGTAATCAAGACTATTGTTGAACAATTAACAGATGACTTTGCGAAGGAAGCTGCTGCTCTGCCTTTGGAAAGTGAACAAATTGCAAGTGCCTTCTTTGGCTTTATCCAAGCAAATGGAATGGCGATTGCCGTTTTGTTGAACGCTGGATTGCGAGAGCAATTTTACCCACCTTTGCGCGATATTTTGCATGGGTTGTACGCAGAATTGTTCCGCAGCCAAGCAAACCATTCGACATCTATCGATTACGTTTCTGACTTTACGGCATCTGGCATGTTGGCATTAGCTATTCGCTGGATCGCTACGGGGATGCATGAATCAGTACCTGAGATGGCACGGATTGCAACAGAAATGACTGATGCGCAACACGCAAACCTATAATTATTGTTGTGCTAGTTAACTAAAAAGACGAGATAACCAATTTGAGGTTATCTCGTCTTTTTAGTTTAAGGTAAAAGGTTGAACCGGCGCTTCTTGGGTTGCGCGTAACTGAACCCTTCACCGAATGTTTCCTGTGTATCCATCACAGTCACAAAGGCTTGCGGGTCAATATCATTGACTAACCGACGTACAATGTTCATCTCTGAAGGATCGACGACGGCATAGACAACTTTCCGTTCATTATGTGTAAAGCCCCCCTCTGCATGCAACAGTGACGTGCCCCGTTCAAGTTCTTGCATAATAGCATGCGAAATTTCTTCGGGGTAATTTGTGAAAATCAGGAATGCCCGAGCTGCATAAGCGCCCTTTTGGGTAAAGTTAACAAGTTGGGCGAACACAAACGCCGCAATCAGTGTGTACATCATTTCCACAACGTTAACGTAGACTAGCGAGACCGTTAAGACCACCACATCTAATGCAAACAATGTTTTCCCCATCGGAATGTTTAACTTTTGTTCTAGAATACGCGCAATGACGTCTGTACCGCCCGTTGTGCCACCAAAACGATAAATCAAGCCGGAACCAAGGCCACCAAAGAAGCCGGCTAAAATGGCTGAAATAAGCAAATCATGATGTAGATCTAAATTCATAGGATACAGTTGCCAAAACCAGAGCCAAAATGATAAGGCGACGATACCGTACAACGTATAAATTAAGGCCCGCTTCCCTAACATTCGTAAACCGAGTAGCAATAAGGGAATATTCAAGAACAAGGTTGATAGGGCCGGATTAATATGGAATAGCGCTCTAAAAATCAGCGTAATTCCGGTCACGCCACCTTCCGCCAAGTGGCTTGGAATATTAACGTTAACTAGGCCCCATCCATACATGCTGGTTCCAATTGTAAATATGATGAAATCGCGAAGTCGAATTTTTTCAATCACCCGCGTGGCCATTGTGTGTTCTGTCATGGCACAATCCCCAATCTGAATAAATTATCATGTGGCAATCAGTTACCCCTTGTCCAAATTAAGGCACAAGACTAACCGGCCGTATTGTTTTAAGTGTACCAAAAATTTGCTTAATCGGTTAAAAATAACGAAAAAAACCGTGACAAGTTCAAAAGTCACGGTTAGCATCAACCGATCGATCATGACTTTAGACACGGCCACCTAGGAATTCGTTATAGAGGGTAATTCCCCATCAATCTAAAACGTTGTACCGGTAATGTAAGAAGCTTCATTCGAAATCAACCAAACAGCCCGCATTCGCAACGTGAACCGGGTCACCGACTTTGTTCATTGAAATCATACTTTCTGTGTCAGCTCGAACGGCAGGATCTGCAAATCGTTGCGCTTTAATCTACGTTTTTAGGGCACCTGGTGAAATTGTTTTAATCCGAATACTCTACTCAGCATATTCCAAAGCCATTGTTTTAGTAAACATCAGCACACCAGCCTTAGCCGTTGGGTATGACGCCTAGATAGGCCAAGGAATAATGTCGTGAATTGACGACGTGTTTAGAATGCTACTTTGCTTATTGTGCTTCAAAAAATGTTGTACAGCAATTTTAGTCCCCAAGAATACGCCATCTAAATCGACGTGCAGTACACGTTGCCAGTCCTCATATTAAGTCTCGTGCGCAGCTGATTGAATCTCGAAGCCTGCATTATTGACCCACACGTCAATATCACCAAACGCTTCAATTGCCTTATCATAAATTGTTTGTACGCCGGCTTCTGTTCCCACGTCAGCCCGGATACCAACGGCGTGTCCGCCTGATTGTTCAATTAGGTAGATCAGCCCGTCGATTACCTTTTCATCAGCACTCATGTAGTTAATTGACCACATCCATTGCTTCTGACCCCATGTGACGTGCGATCGCTTCACCGATACCTGACGATCTACCAGGCACAACTGCAGTTTTAGCACGCAAATCGGGACAGCGCGTTGTATCAGTCGTATGATTAATTGTCATAGATATCGCCCTCCATGTGACTATTGTATGTCATAACCTATTGCTAATAATGAATAACTTTTAATATCAGATGAACCAAACAAGAGGCTGTGCCAGAACAGTTCTAGCTGAAAATGAAGAAGGAGAAGAAAATCCGGTGTATTTCCTCTCCTTCTTTCTTTTTTACCATTATTATAAAATAAAATCAGGCGCAAACCCATGTATATCA
>NZ_SDGK01000026.1 GCF_004521965.1 Weissella cibaria
CTTGCTTGATGACCCTACACATTTGTTTCATCGAAACGATATTCAGTTTTCAATGATCTACCCAGCCGCCTCGACGACCTAATCTATATTACAGAATTGAAAATAAATTGTCAACAACTTATTTCAACAACTTCAATATTAATCACATTAGATTTACATATCTCTCAGAGATAACTTAAATATCTTACCAAGCAATCAACACGATGTCAACACTTTGTTTTATTCAAGTTTCACGACATAAACGTTTCCGCTTTTGAGTGCTTAAACAATATATCGCATTCGCGAACGTTCGTCAACCACTTTAATTCATCAATTAATTCCGAACAATAAAAAAACACGTCAGACCTAAATCTGCGTGCTTTTTTGTGATGTTATTACTGTCCCACTGCCGTACTATCCGTTGCAGCACCGCTATCATCAACAGTAGCGCTATCAGTCGCTGTGCCGT
Organism: Weissella cibaria; assembly: GCF_004521965.1. Classification (GTDB taxonomy): domain Bacteria; phylum Bacillota; class Bacilli; order Lactobacillales; family Lactobacillaceae; genus Weissella; species Weissella cibaria_A. The sequence continues at coordinate 449 of NZ_SDGK01000026.1, forward strand.
CGTGAGATGCACTACTACTTGACGCTTGTTGAATTGTCTGTGGTTGGCCACCAAGTTCTGGTGCATCCGTGACATAGTCAGCCATGGTCGACTTCTGATCATGTTGATCCTTCAACGATGTATCCTGCTTCTTGTCCATCTGCTTCAGCAACTTCAATCCATCTGACTTCTTATATGAATAATCAGACTTTTTGACCTTCTTGAAGCCTTCGGGTGTGTAGAAGCGTAGCAGGTCTCCTGTTTGGACGTTGTCTGAGTACGTTAACATCTTGTCAACGTACTTCTGCGTCTGTTCAATAATCTCCTTGGCACGTGGATCTTCCTTTGGATTGATTTTCGTACCAGTCGTTGTGACATAGTAATTGCCACCATACTTTACATACTCTGCTGATACCCAATCACCGTTTCGGAAGGGCACAACTTGCTTACGGTTTGTTGCTAATAAGTCCTGGCCAAATTGCACATCATTGGCCGTTGATATCCCTAATAGGTGCAATAATGTTGGCATGACGTCAATTTCACCACCATACGTGTGGTTCACACCGCCCTGCAAACCAGGTGCGTGCACAATAAATGGCACCTTTTGCCAGTTCGCAAGGTCATACTTGTTAACTGAACTCTTACCCATCAACTTAGCAATTGCAGCTGGGTGGTTTTCAGAAATACCATAGTGATCACCATACAAAACAATCATCGACTTATCATACAATCCAGATTTCTTCATCCAAGTTAAGAACTCAGCAAATGATTGGTCTAGGTAGCGGGCCGTTTGCACATACCCGTCGACTGTCTTGTCACCTGTCGTTGTCTTTTCAATTGAAATGTTCTGCTTATCCAAGTCATATGGATAGTGGTTAGTAACCGTAATCAACTTCGCATAGAACGGTTGTGGTAACTGTTCAACGTACTTAGCTGCATCTTGCAAGAAGATTTTATCCTTCATACCATAGCCAATGTTGTAGTTGGCATTATCAGCATCCTTGTAATATGGCTTACTAAAGAAGTAATCATACCCCCATGACTTATAGGTATTATCACGATTCCAGAATGAAGCGACGTCACCGTGGAAGGCAGCCGTTGTATAGCCCTGCTGGTCAAGCCATGCCGGTACTGCTTGAAACGTGTTTGACGTACCATAGTTAACCATCGCTGACCCTGAAGCAGTTCCAAACAGCCCGGTCTCCAACATCATTTCAGCATCAGCTGTCTTTCCTTGACCAACTTCATTATAGAAATTATCAAATGCTAATGTGTTTTGATCATGGTAGAACTTATTAAGGTTAGGTGTCACCTCTACCCCGTTAACTTTGTAATCAATCAAGAATTGCTGGAATGATTCCAAGTGGAACATAATTACATTCTTGCCCTTCTCCTTACCAAAGTAAACAGAATTCTGCAATGTATTATTGTTCTTCACGAATTGCTTAATCTTATCCAAGTCAGAGGCTTTCGCTTCCTTCTTAACATCTGCCGTTTGCTTCGTCTTAAAGACGTTGTAGGCCGCGTATTCGTTCAAGCCCAAATACTTAACAATGTAGTTGTTATCAAACGTTCGCGTCAGTAGGCCTGATCGATCTTTTGATGAGATACCATAGCCAACCAGCATCAATAAGATACCAAACACAGTTGTCAATGCGGCAAATCGCTTTTGTACAGCCGTCTTGTCGACTTTAATAACCTTCGTCAATAACAAAACAATCAGCACAACAATATCCAAAAAGATAAGGAAATCTGATCCTTGAATAATACCTGCGATTGACTTGCTCAAGTTATTTTCGACTGAGCCACCAGAATTAATGATATTCAACGACAAAAAGTCGGAAAACTCACGATAATACAGGATATTAGCAAACAGCCAAATCGTCTGTACTAAATTGATCAACAACATCAACCAGTAGGCAATTCGCCCACGGAAGTAAAGCGCAATCCCCAGCAAAATAATTGCTGTTGGAATTGGATTCAAAAATAGCAAGAACTCTTGCAAAGATCCGCTAACTCCCAGTGAAAATTTCGTCTTATATGCCCAGTAGGTTTTCAACCAAACCAAAAACACGGACAACAAGAAGAAGCCAACCGTTGAGTTAAAGTCCGGCCACCATTTTTTGATAGCTGAAATTACTCGTTGCATTTTATTACGCTCCATTTTATTTCGAACGATAATCCGTTCTTAAATTATATTTTTTCAGTATACAGCTGTTCCATTAACGAAACATAAAAGAGACTTAATGATACCAACTTTTCATCACTGTTTTAAAAGGTCTCCTTAAAGTCCTGCAACGCTTCATAGATATCGATTGCAACCAAATCTGCGTCATCAAACGCAAAACGTCGGTTATTATCACGTAGTCCCTCAACTGCAAATGTTTGTGATGGCCGATCATACATGACTGTAACAACCGTGACCCCGAATGCATCAAAATGTCTTATTTGCACATCATCACGGTCATCGACCATCATGGCACGAATACGTTGAGCGATTTGTACCAAATCACTTTCTCGACTCACTCTTTTCCTCTTTCTATCTTATCAGCACTTAAGCTGAAGGCTAGGATGCCCGCAAACATCCCCATATAGTAGGTAATCAGGCGCCAAATTGCCATGGCAAATACAAGTAACGCCGCATTCGGCAAGAACTGTGCGAATAACATCGCAAAACCAGCCTCGGCGCCACCCGTTCCACCTGGAATCGGAAACAGCGAAATAACCATGACAATCAGAATATGAAAAGCCGTTACCAAGATAACGTTAACATGTGGTACGCCTAACCCTAACAGGATGAAGTACGGAATTAGGTAATAAACCAGCATTTGGAAGAACGTTACCACGATGGCCCGCCACAAAGCCGTCCAATCATGACTCATCCGGACACTTTCTTGATGGAAATTTACAATTTTGGCATCAACCGTTTTCCGCCAGGTAGTCGCTTTATCCGGTTTAAACCGTTGAACCGGCTTAAACAGCCACTGCACCAACGTATTAGTTAGCGCTGGCCAATACATGACTAACAACAAACCAACGATAACTGCCAAATGCACCAAAAATCCTAAAATCACAAATATTGCCCAAGCATGAAGCTTATCCGCTATATATTGGTAACCAATTACCAATGCCAAGATAAAGTTCACGACAATCATGCCTTGATAAACAACAAATTTCATTAATAGAATTGAACCGGCACGCCCGGGATCGATGCCGGCCTGTGCCATTGTAATCATCTGCATTGGCTGACCGCCGGTGGCAAACGGTGTAATCCCATTACCAAACTGTTCAACCAATGGCACCCGAATAGCATCCTTCCAGCTTAATTTCTCGTGTGCATCGTTAACAAATACCTTGACAACCACTGCCTCAAGCAACAAATAGATCACCATAGCGCCGACGGCAACCAGGAGCCACCACCAGTTAGTCTGCCGTAAATCCTGAGCAAACTCATGCAAATTCACCGTACGAAATGACCAGTAAAAAATACCTGAGCCGATTAACAGCATAATAACAAAAACAATCCCGTTACGTTTTGTCATCTAGCTACCTCTTTCCTAATGCAGCCTGTTCCGTGTAGAACTTTTGCCAGATATCCGCGACATAGTCGGCTGAATAACGCTCTGAAGCCGCAAATGCCTGTTCTGACAAACGTTGGCGCAAATCTGAATCGGCTGCTAAGGTTGCAAGCTCTTGTTGCATATCAGCTTTATCTTTAGCCGGCAAATAGTAGCCGGCAATAATCGCCCTGTACAAATCCAAGTCACGCAAGACTGTCGGCGTCCCTGTACTAAACGCTTCCAGCGCTGACATTGGGAACAATTCAGAATAACTTGGTAATAAGAAAACGTCAGCAACGTTGTAATACCCGTTAATGTCTGCGCGATCCACAATCCCTGGGAATTTTAGATTAGCTGGTGGGGCAGCGAGGACCTTTTTCAATTCATCATAACCTGCTGTAATTGAGCCAAACGAAAAGCCCCCTACCCAGACAAAGGTCCACTGTGGATTTTCTCGCGCCAGTGCAATGAAGTCCCAAATCCCTTTGCGTTCTTGAATTTGGCCAACCCCCAACACCACAAATGCATCTTGGCCGATGCCAAACTGCTGACGTAACGTCTGCTTTTGATCCAGTGGCAACGGATGAAATTGCGTTTTGGTTACAAAATTCGGAATATAGGTAATTTTGTCCCGCTTAACGCCTAATGCCACCAGCTTCTCAATGAACGTTGGATTAACGACAACAATGTGATCCATGCGCTTGTAAAACGCCATCACATACCAGTAGAAAATATTTTTAACCGGCCAATGCAATAAGATTGACCCGTCCAATGTTTCAGGTAAGAAGTGTACGTATCCAACCTTTTGACCACGTCCTGGCAAGAAGGTGTTCAGATAGAACCAAAAATCAATTGTATGATAATGACTCACGTCAGCTGGCGCCAATGAATTAAAGCGTAATTTAAAGCTGTCTTTAAAACGGGCCGTTAGTAAATTAACCAACTCGCGGTACGCTGAACCCACCCCTTGGCCTGGAACGGTTTCAGCTGATGAAAACATCGTTATTTTAATCATGAGTTATCACGCCGGAAGGGATTGCGAAGCAAGAATGTCTTTGAGTACTCAACATCATTTGCTTCAGCTGCTTCCGTATCCTCCTCTTCATGGTAGACTGCCAATGCTTCTGCGTAAAAATCAATCACCCGCTTACCGAAGGTCCGTTCATCAATTTCATGCAGTACTTGTTGGCGGGCGTCCGGATTACCAATAACTGTCCCCATCTTCTTTGCCTGCATGTATGAGACCATCGGTTCTAATAATTGAAAGCTATCGTCAACCAGTTGTCCAATATTTTTATCGGTCACAATCGTGTCCAAGTACGGACTATGAATGGCAACAACCGGCGTATCAGCCGTCATAGCTTCAATAAACGTCAAACCTTGCGTTTCCGATACTGAAGCTGAGACAAAGACGTCTCCCATTTTATAGTAGCCATAAACGTCATTATGATTAACTTCACCGGTAAAAATGACATGATCTGTAATTTCCAAAGCCAACACGTGTTCCTGGAGGGCTTCCATGGCTGGGCCACCACCGACAATTACGAATTTTGCTTCAGGCACTGTTTCTAGTGCTTCCGCAAAAACCGATAAGGCGTCATCTAAATTCTTTTCAAACGCAACGCGCCCAAGCGATAAGACAACCGGTGTATCTGGCGTCAAGCCTAACTCTACCCGTAGTTTATCGCTTGTGTCTTCATTAGCACTGTGTAGCACATTTACGCCGGTCGGAATGATTTCGATTGGTGCTTTTACCTTGTACTTGGTTAATGTGTCGTAAGTTTGACGTGATGGTGAGATAATTCCTGTCATTCCCGCCATGAAATTCCGAGCAATCACGGCAACACTACCGGGCCGAATGATTTTACCATTAGCAATATAGTGCAAATAATCCTCGTAATTTGTATGAAACGTATGTACGACCGGAATCTTCAACTGGCGAGCAACAAACTTACCAATGACACCCAATGAAAATTCAGTTTGTGTATGCACTAAGTCTAATGCTAATTTTTTCGCTAACTGTACCGCTTGAATGGCCCCACGATACGTAATGCGCCGATCCTTAAAGCCCACAAAAGGCAGACTCGCAAACCGATATACGTTAGGTTCCAGGGTACCTTTTTTTACCTTCGGATCGGTAGACGTAAAAATATACACTTTATGTCCGTTGGCTTCTAATTGACGGCGCAACGTTTGAATTGACGTTGCAACACCAGAAACCTGTGGGAAATAAGTGTCCGTGAATAATCCGATATTCATAGTTGGTCACCTTTCGCAAATAGTCTTACGTTCCATTTTATCAACAAAGACCAATTTTGGGGACATTTCACCGCTAGCCTTAGCTAAATATTAACTGGGGGAAAATAAGCGCCCCAACAAAATAAAAAACCAGTCCGCACTGTAACTGGTTTTTTATGTTTAATTGTTTGGTTGCCAAGCTTGTGGATCTTGACGCCACTCTTGGAGCGTTGCCAAATCCGATGTTTGAATAGTCCCTGTTTGCTGCGCCACGGTTAACAATGTCGTGTAATTCGTTAACGCCTTAAACGGGGTTTGTGCTTCGCCAAAGTTTTGCATTGCTGCTGGCAGTTCGTAGCTGAAGATAGCGCTAACGCCTAATACTTCCGCACCGGCCACTCGCGTCGCTTTAACTGCGTCCAGCGCTGATCCGCCTGTTGAAATCAAATCATCAATCAAGACGACCTTGTGTCCAGGTAGCACAACGCCCTCAATTTGTTGACCAGCCCCGTGATCCTTGGGATTTGACCGAACATAAACCATTGGCAAATCTAACACTTCTGCCACCCAGGCCGCATGCGGAATACCAGCAGTTGCCACTCCGCCAATCACCTGTACATCTGGATATTCACGTTTAATCAACTCTGCCAATCCTTGTGCAATCAACCGACGAACAGCCGGAAAGCTGATTGTCTTACGATTGTCAGTATAAATCGGGCTCAAAATGCCCGAAGCCCAGGTAAACGGTGCCGTCGGCTGAAGCTTGACCGCTTCAATTATAAGCAATGCCGTGGCAACTTCTGTTTGATAATCTGTCATCACTATTCCCCCTGAAATTCAGCGACCACGCGCTGATATGCTGCAACTGGATCTGCCGCTTGTGTAATCGGCCGCCCGACAACAATACCGTTCGCCCCCATTTCACGCGCACGCGCTGGTGTCACAACGCGATTTTGATCGCCGACTGCATCACCTGCTAAGCGAATCCCTGGTGTAATCGACAAAAAGTCAGTTGGTGTTGCTTCATGGATTGCTCGTGATTCGAACGCTGACGAGATTGTTCCTGCAAATCCAGCTGTCGCAGCCAGTTGCGCTAAGTGAACTACACTCGTTAATAACGGTGCCGTCACAAGTTGTGTCTCTTGCATCTCTTGTTCTGAAAAAGACGTTAACTGCGTGATTGCTAATAATTTGGGCACCTGGCCGTTAACCAATGCGGCACCGGCTGTGGCCCCCTGATGAGCAGCCGTCATCATACGAACACCACCGGCTGCGTGAATCGTCAAATAGTCAACTCCCAGCTGGGCCAAATGATTTGTCGCTTGAGCCACGGTGTTTGGAATATCGTATAACTTCAAATCCAAAAACACAGTGAAGCCAGCCGCTTTTAATTGGCGAACAATCGCTGGCCCTTCACGATAAAACAACGCCATCCCCACTTTTACCGCTGGCCGGATATCAGTCGGAAACCGATCTAAAAAGGCCATTGTTTCCTGCGCGTCGGAAAAATCTAACGCAATAAATACTGGTTTTGCCATCATCTCTCCTAATGCATTGCTTCCCAAGCCGTAACGGGTAGTGGGAACTTTACCACTGCCCCAGTAACATCACGCACCGTGTCAAAATTATATTTATCAAGGGCCGCTGGCAAAGCCTTGATTAACTTAGGAATAAACTGCTTATCTTCGGCTGTTTTCGTTCCAATCTGCACAGCAGACGCACCGGCAAGCATTAATTCAAGGGCCGCATCAATTGAGTCAACCCCGCCGACCCCAATGATTGGAATATCGACCACCGAAGCAGCTTCCCAGATCATTCGCACAGCGATTGGGTGGATGGCTGCCCCTGACATACCACCAGTGCCACGGTACAAGCGTGGTTGACGCGTGGTCAAATCAAGACTCATCCCAACCACCGTATTAATCAGCACTAATCCATCCGCCCCTGCATCAGCAGCCGCTTTAGCAATCGGCTTTATATCCGTCACATTTGGTGATAATTTAGCATACAATGGTTTGTCCGTCACCTCACGAACTGCGGCAACTACTTCAGCCGCCGTTTCCGGATCAACACCAAATTCCATCCCACCTTTGTCGACGTTTGGGCATGACAGATTAAGTTCCAGTGCCTTGATATAATCAATCCGATCAAACAGCTTAGCTAACGTTTGATACTCTAAGACCGTCTCACCAGCTACCGAAATCATCACTGGGAGGTCTGATAAGGTTCTCGCCAGTTCAGGCAGCACCTCATTCGCAACCGATGCCATTCCTGGATTAGCTAAACCGACTGAGTTCATAATGCCACTATCTACGCCAATGACCCAGGGCTTCGGATTCCCACGACGCGCTTCGAGCGTCGTCGTTTTTAAGACCAAAGCGCCCATTTCATTTAAGTCAAAATCTTGCAAATGATCTAAACCATACATAAATGCACCTGATGAAGGCATAAAGGGATTCTTTAGCTCCAATCCTGGTAACGATACTGAATAACGTGTTTCTTCCATGTTAATTCTCCCCAAATAACTGTCTAGGACATTGCTGTAACCGCAAACCCTTGTGATTCCAAGACGCGAAGCAACGCCCCCACCGTGTCGAAGGCCGTAAAGAGTGGGACTGCATTTTCGATAGCCGCATGTCGAATCCGTTGGCCATCACTAATCGTGGTACCATCTTGACGCGTTGTATTAATCGCAATTTGTAGGTGACCGTTTCGCAATGCCGATACCGCATTATTATCAGATTCACTGATCTTATCAAGAACCTCCACAGCTAACTGATTAGCGCGTAGATATGCACCCGTCCCCGCCGTCGCTACCAATTGGAAGCCTAAGTCGGCAAAACGTTTGGCCAACGCGAGGGCCTCTTCCTTATCTTCATCAGCAACCGTCAAGAGCACGTTACCAAACGTTGGCACCTTGGTGTTTGAAGCTTCAAACGCCTTATATAGTGCCTTTTCAAACGTCGTGTCGGATCCCATTACTTCCCCAGTTGACTTCATTTCAGGTCCCAGCAACGAGTCAACTTCAGGCAGCTTGGTGAATGAGAAAATCGGTGCTTTAACGTGAACTGTCGTTGGTTCAGGTACTAAGCCAGTTGTTAAACCAAGATCTGCTAGACGTTGACCTAGCATCACTTGTGTTGCCAACTGTGCCAACTGCAAATGCGTGACCTTCGAAATAAAGGGCACTGTTCGTGAGGCGCGTGGATTCACTTCGATGACATACGCCGTATTATCATGAATAACAAATTGGACGTTCATCAACCCAACAGTCTGTAGCGACTTAGCCAACGCGATTGACGCTGCCACCATTTCATCCTTGACCTTTTGGCTCAGTGTCTGACTTGGGTAAACCGACATCGAATCACCAGAGTGAACCCCGGCGCGTTCGATGTGCTCCATAATGCCTGGAATCACAACCGTCTCACCATCAGATAATACATCTACTTCAGCTTCGGCTCCCACTAAGTAAGAATCGATTAAGACAGGGTGATCATTAGAGACCTTCACCGCACGTCCCATGTAGTCGGTTAGTTCAGCCGCATTGATCACAATTTCCATTGCACGACCACCCAACACGTATGAAGGTCGAACCAAGACGGGATAGCCAACTTCTTCAGCTGCTGCCAAAGCGCCTGGTACTGTCGTGGCTGTTTTACCAACCGGTTGTGGCAGTTGCAAAGCCTTAATCACTTGATCAAAGGCTTCCCGATCTTCCGCACGATCCAGATTTTCAACCGTTGTCCCCAGAATGTTAACACCACGCGCCGCTAATGGTGCAGCTAGGTTAATCGCCGTTTGCCCACCGAACTGAACAACCACCCCAAGCGGTTGTTCATGGTCGATTACGTTCAGAACATCTTCTAGCGTCAGCGGTTCAAAGTACAACTTGTCCGAGACTGAAAAGTCTGTTGACACTGTTTCAGGGTTTGAGTTCATGATAATTGCCTCATACCCAGCTGCTTGAATCGCCTTCACCGCATGCACCGTGGCATAGTCAAACTCAACACCTTGTCCAATGCGAATTGGGCCGGAACCCAATACCAACACACTTGGCTTCTCACTAACAGCTGACTCGTCTTCCTGTTCAAAAGTTGCATAATAATATGGCGTTTGCGAGGCAAATTCGGCCGCCACTGTATCGACCATCTTATAGACTGACTGCAACTGTAACTGTTGGCGTCGTTGACGAATGTCATCCGTCGTCATCCCCCAAATGTCCGCAATCGTTTGATCAGCAAACCCATTCCGCTTAGCCAATGCTAACGTATCAGCATCGCCAACTTCATGCGTCAGTTGTGTCTCAATCTCAATCAAATGCAGCACTTTGTCTAAGAAAAATTCATCGATTTGAGTCGCCGCATGCAATTCAGTCAGCGTAATACCTCGACGGAATAATTCACCAATCATAAACAACCGATCATCACGTGCCGGCATTAACATATCCACTAAGTCGGCAGTTGCCAGGTTTTCAAACCGAATGTCACGCAAACTGAGCGTCCCAATTTCCAATGAGCGAATCGCCTTATTCATGGCCTCTTCGAGGTTACGGCCAATCGCCATGACTTCACCAGTTGCCTTCATCTGCGTCCCTAAACGACGGTCAGCGTTAGCAAATTTGTCGAATGGCCAACGCGGAATTTTAACGATAACGTAGTCGAGGGCTGGTTCAAATTGTGCCATGGTTGTCCCAGTAACTGGGTTAATAATTTCATCCAATGTGAGCCCAATCGCAATCTTGGCAGCCATCTTGGCGATTGGATAACCGGTTGCCTTTGAAGCTAAGGCTGATGAGCGCGACACACGCGGGTTAACTTCAATAATATAGTACTGGAATGATTCTGGGTTCAGTGCCATTTGAATATTCACACCACCCTCAATCTTGAGCGCTCGGATGATTTTCAAAGCTGCATCACGCATCATTTGCAGTTCACGATCCGATAAGGTTTGCACCGGTGCGACTACAATCGAATCACCCGTGTGAATACCAACTGGGTCAAAGTTTTCCATCGATGCCACAATCAAGGCGTTGCCAGCGGCATCGCGCATTACTTCGAACTCAATTTCCTTAAAGCCAGCAATTGATTTTTCAATCAATACTTGCGTCACTGGTGATAATTCCAAACCATTTGCCGTAATCTCAGCCAATTCAGTTGGTGTGGCCGCAATACCACCACCAGTGCCGCCAAGAGTGTACGCTGGGCGCACAATCACCGGATACCCATGCGTTGTCGCAAATGTTAAAGCATCATCGACCGTCGTGGCAATTGTCGACTCAGGGACTGGCTCATGAAGCCGACCCATCAAATCTTTAAACGCTTCCCGGTCTTCCGCTTCTTCAATCGCCGTTAGTTTTGTACCGAGTAACTCGATACCCATTTCAGCCAAAATACCTGTTTCAGACAAATCTTTGGCTAAGTTCAGCCCTGTTTGACCACCCAAGGTTGGCAAAATGGCATCTGGTCGTTCTTTCCGAATGATACGCTCCAAAAACGCCAACGTTAGCGGTTCGATATAAACACGGTCAGCCATTTCCGCTTCCGTCATAATAGTGGCGGGGTTCGAGTTTACCAAGACAACCTCATAGCCTTCCTCTTTCAAAGACATCGCTGCCTGCGTACCAGAATAATCAAACTCGGCTGCTTGACCAATTACAATGGGGCCTGAACCAATCACTAAAATCTTTCGAATGTCTGTACGCTTAGGCATGTTGTACTCCTTGCTTTTCGTTGGCAATCATCTGCAAAAAATCATCAAATAAATACTCAGCATCGTGAGGACCTGGTGCTGCATCTGGGTGGAATTGTACCGAGAAGGCTGGGCGGTTCGTCAAATGTAATCCCTCAACCGTGTGGTCATTAATTTCTTCGTGGGTTATCTCTAACTTGGTATCAACAATCGATGCTGCATCAACCGCATAACCATGATTCTGCGACGTAAAATCGATTCGCCCGGTGTTCAAATTGCGAACCGCGTGGTTAAAGCCACGGTGACCAAACGTTAATTTGTAAGTTTCTGCCCCATTGGCCAAGGCAAACAATTGGTGACCCAAGCAAATGCCCATCAATGGCAAGCAATCCTGCAACGTACGAATAACCGGCAATACCCCTTCGACGGATTCAGGGTCACCCGGTCCATTTGAGAGTAGCACCCCGTCTGGGTTAGTATCCAAAATTGTTTGGGCATCTACTGTCGCTGGGAATACCGTCACATTGACGTCGCGCTTGGCTAGCGTGCGCAAAATTGAGTTCTTCAACCCAAAATCAATCATCGCAATTGACACGCCATCCGTTGGGTTAACGTACGTTGTTTGCGTCGTTACCTCAGCAACCTGTCGATCTGACAAAGTCGTATCCGCTAAAATTGTCAGTACGTCCGGCGTCACTTCATCGACAATCATAGCCTTCATGACACCATGCTCGCGAATTTCCTTGGTCAACGCTCGCGTATCAATGCCGGTTATTCCTGGCAAATCCATTTTTTCAGCCCACTCCGCCAATGACATTTGAGAACGCCAATTTGACGGGCGTCGAGCAATTTCATGAGCCACAATTGCACTCGCAGCCGGACGCAGCGACTCAAAATCATCCCGGTTGATGCCGTAGTTTCCAATCAAAGGGTATGTGAAAGTCAAGATTTGGCCATGGTATGACAAATCTGTCAGTGATTCTTGATACCCTGACATTCCCGTATTAAAAACAACTTCCCCAGTGACTGGCTTGCTTGATCCAAACCCTTCCCCCGCATAAACTGATCCGTTTGCTAAAACTAAGTAGCGCTTCATAACTCCCCCTCTGCTTGATAGGCAATCTGACCGGCAACTAACGTTAGTCGCGTCTGCCCATAGACAACTTCCCCAATGAATGGTGTATTCACACCCTTAGACAAGAAATCTTGCACATTAATTTGATATGGTTTTTCTAAATCAAACAACGCCAAGTCCGCTCGTTCACCGACAGCAACCTGTTTTGGTGCCTCTAACCTAAAAGCATCAATCGGCGCTGCGTTCATCCAAGTTAATAATTGGGCTAGCGTCGCAATGCCAGGTTTAACCAAATGCGTATACAACAACTGAAAACTGGTTTCAATCCCAGTAATGCCAAATGCAGCCCCGATAAATGACCGTTCCTTCTCAGCCACACCGTGTGGTGCGTGATCCGTAGCCACCATATCAATGGTGCCATCCAATAACCCGGCAATAACCGCCGCACGATCTACCGGTGCACGTAGCGGTGGATTCATCTTGAACAAGGCATCATCTCCAGTAATATCAGTTTCATCCAACAATAAGTGGTGTGGTGAAACTTCGGCTGTGACGTGAATCCCGTTTTGTTTAGCTAATCGCACCAAGGCGACAGATTCTTTCGTTGATAAATGTGCAACGTGATAATGGACGCCAGTTGCTTGCGCCAACATGAGATCACGCGCAAGTTGGGCCGATTCAGCAAGTGGGTTAATGCCCGGCAAGCCCAGTTCAGTCGACCGTGCGCCTAAATTCATTACCCCACCTTTGACTAACGATTCATCTTCAACGTGCGCTACTAGTGGCCGATTCACCTTGGCTGCGGCCACCATCGCATCAAACATGGTGGCTGCAGTTTGCACCCCTTTACCATCATTAGTAAAGGCGATTGCACCCGTCGCAGCCAGCGCTGGCAAATCACCAATTTCGTCAGCGGTTAGTCCTTCAGAAATCGCACCATACTGCGCAATGTGGACAACACCTGATGCTTGATTACGTGCTTGGACAGTTTCAAACGCTGATAAAGTAGCTGGTACGGGGTTCAAATTAGGCATCGCCGCCACGGTTGTAAAGCCGCCACGGGCTGCTGCGCGGGATCCCGTTGCAATCGTTTCTTTGTATTCAAAACCTGGTTCGCGAAAATGGACGTGAATATCAACCAAACCAGGTGTTAATAATTGGCCCGTCGCTTGAATAACGCGGTCAGCCGTCACATCAAGTTGTGGGGCAACTGCCGTAATCGTATCGTCAGTCACCAAGACATCTCGCGTAACCAGTTGCTCAGCTTCTAAAATTTGAGCCTGCTTAAGCAAAAGTGTTGTCATTATTCTCCCCCTCGTGCGATTGCCGCCAAAATTGCCATGCGTGCATATACACCATTGGTCATTTGTTCAAAAATACGTGATTTCGGTGCTTCCACCAACTCATCAGCAATTTCAACGCCCCGGTTAACTGGCGCAGGGTGCATGATAATTGCCTGTTCCTTCAACCGTCCATATCGTTCACGTGTTAACCCATGTAAAGCGTGGTAGCTAGCGGCTGAAAAGTTCGTATTTTCATCTGTATCTAAGCGTTCGTGCTGAACACGTAAAAGCATCAACACATCGACCTTTTCTAGTTCTGTATCAAGCCCCGTGTACGCGCCATAGGTTTCAAATTCGCTTGGATACCATGCCTTGGGTCCACCAAACGATACCGTTGCGCCTAGGCGTTGCAGAACCGCTGCGTTTGACCGAGCAACGCGTGAATGCGCTAAGTCACCAACGATAAGGATATTTAATCCTTCAAAATGACCAAAATTCTCATAGATTGTCACCAAGTCCAACAAACTTTGTGACGGATGCTGTCCACTACCATCACCGGCATTGACCAGTTGTGGCATCCGCTCTGATTGCTCAGCGATCAGCGGTTGATACCAGTCATTGATATGGTGGCGTAGAACAACCACATCAACACCAACAGACCCTAATGTCTTTAACGTATCCGACAAGGTTTCACCCTTTTGTGTGGAACTCGTTTGTGGATCAATTGCAATCCGTTGCCAGCCTAGTTTTGTCTCTGCAACCTGAAAACTAGTGTGTGTCCGAGTTGAATTTTCGAAGAATAGGTTGGCCACTAATTTTGGGGTTTGCATCGGTTGACGCTTGCCCTGTTTGTAGGCTAGTGCTTCAGCAATCATGTCTTGAATTGTCGTGAGCGACAACTCGTTCAAGTTAACAAAGTTTTGCATGGTGACTCCCTTTCTGTGCACAAAAAAACCTCGTGAATCAGTGATTCACGAGGTTTTGCTTCTGGTTAGTTTTTAGCGGACTGATACAGTTATCCCCTTAAATTCCCCTAACCAACGGCAACCCTTCATAGCCTCACTGGACTACTTTTTAAAAGGTTATTTGTTGTTGCATTAAATATAGCACTCGCAAGTAAAATGGTAAACAATACTGATTTTATTAGTTAACAAATTTAAACGTTTTACGTATTGTTCTATCACGCTTTACCTTTTACTTTACATTTTCATTACAAAATAAAAAACCACCTGATCGGTCATCAAGTGGTTATCAATTAGCTAATTTGTGGTTCACGGGCCATATAAACATCATCATTATCTCGGATACGGTGGCCCCTAATTGGAATTCTTCCACGCCTTGTGAAATAAACTTTGTTAGTTACATCTTACCAACGAGCAAATAAATTACCAGTTCAGCTTGGGGCCTGAATCGTTGTTCACCATCGACTTCATAACACCATTCATTTGCTGCATTTTGCCATTGCTCGTGTACCTAAGCAACCACTTCTGGATGGTCTAAATCATCGCCATACTTGGCTGCGCGCTTCATCATCTCTGGAATCCAATTCATGTCCCTTACCTCTCTTTTCTAAGCATATCCTGTTTCTCGTTTTACTATGTACCTAGATTAAAGTATACCCTGCCATTTCAGCCAAAAAGTACCAAAAACGACACAAATTTCGCCGTTTTGTTCAGCCTGTCAAGCTAATGGTTCTATGCATTGTCATTTTGTCGGGGCATTTGCTCCTTTTAAAACCGTCGCAAAGTGATGCTTCAATGTATCAGCAATAAAACTCCTGTTTTTGGGGAACAGCGGTTTGCCCGTTGGTTTAAAATGAGGGCCTTCATCAAAGAGTATTCGACATTATTCAGAACTGAACTAATCGGCGCTCGAAACACATTACAGTGGTGCATGTACTCATCTGCAAGCCGCAACGCAAGCGTTTAATCACCATCTCAACATCATCAATGTCGATGAATGAATACATCACCAGCCGATGCTCCGCTTCATGCCACTCATCAAGTTTTAATAAGTAATCCGTAATTGTACGTGCTAAGTCTAATTGCACAATGTTCGTCGGATTCTTAAAGAAGAACACCGTTAAATCAGCTGGTAACAACCGTAAGTAGGTCATCATTTCAAACAAACCATTTAATCGAATGACCACGTCTTGATGCATAATACGATATAACTTCTATCGCGTGATGCCATATTGTTCGAACTCGCTCCCGGTAATTCGTTTCCCTTTCAAAAAAATTTGGAGCGCATCGCCAAAGTTATATGCTAACTGCGCTGACTGAATATGATCATAATCTGTCGTAAACATCGACTTACCATTAACGGCCATGTGTGACCGCTTCATCGTCAAGGCTTGCCATAAACCAGGAAACGATAACGTGTCGTTTTCAACTACTTCTCGCGCAATCGCAACATTTAACCAACTTCGGAATTGCTGTTGCGCTGCCGGACTATCAACTGTGTAGTAAGCCTTCAACATCTTGGCGAATTCGCGGAACATAAACAATTCAATATTTGACGGACGCGCAGGTTGATTTTCAATTGCCTCTAAAACAAATAACATGGTTGGCCAAGATTTCAACGAAAGACGTGTTAGATGAACCAAGGCATAATAATGAATCCGCAAAATGGTGAGATAAATCGCCATTGGCATGTAGCCACTAAACAGCCCGATACTTTGCACAAAAATTTCATAAAGCCGACAAAACCGCTTGGGGTTAATGATTCGGCAATCAACGAAAATAGTTGCATCTCAAAGTACGTGAAGACCCGATATTTTAAGCTCATCACAGAGTACCGTCACATCCAGTTTACAATTGGCATCGATTTTGTAGACCACCAAGTAATTAAAGGCCAGACCACACTGTTGATGTGCCGCTAAATTAGACTGGGCATATTTAGCTTGTAGCATATCCCGAAACGTTTTCCACTGATCCAACGGTCAAATTACGGGCACGCAATAAACTTAAGTTATAGGGTTCTAGAATGGACATCTGTATCAATCACTAACTCCGCAAAGGATACCGTCAGTAGGTTCATTAGAATTTATAAATCGTGAATCGGTAAATCACGCTTACCACGCATGTAGGCAAAATATTTACTCTTTGAAATACCGTTCACCATAATTGTTTGAACCGACACCTGTTTGTTGCATCTTATTTCATTAATTCTTTCAGCCAATGTCTGTGTCATCCGCGTTTCCCCCAATCGTGAACTTCCTTAATTACTAGGATACGGGACATTTTTGAAAAAACAGTATATTTGTTTCACTTTCAGCACCATTTATTTATTACAAACGTCTCAGTCCTATAATGAGGACAATATCTTAAGAAAGCGAGTTTATCATGAATCAATCAAACTGGTTATTTAATGAAGCAACAACAACAATTACTAACGCCTCTCAACAAGCCCACTTATCACTAAGCTACACAAACAAGACTAATCAAAGGTAATCAAAAACCCGGGCTGGCATATCT
>NZ_SDGK01000027.1 GCF_004521965.1 Weissella cibaria
TCAATAAGGTTCGAATCAGCGTTATGAAGCAATTCGGATCAGATAGCAAAGAGTATCGCCAACTAAAACGGTTCTGGAAACTACTTATGAAGCACGGAACCGCACTCGATTACACGACCCGAAAAAGTCGAGTCAATTTTAAGCATGCCTATTTAACTGATAAAGAAGTGATCGAAGGTTCAAACAATAAAATCAAAGCCATTGAGCGCACGGCATACGGGTTCCGTAGTTTCAAAAAATTCCGTCTACGTATTCTCATCTCATTCAAGAATAGCTTCTACTCAATGAACTATAAGCAAAAGGCAGCTGATCTCAACAATGTCAAGTCAGCTGCCTAAGCAAGGTTCAAAATATTAAATTTTACCGGTCATCAGTACCATTTGACTTTGAACCGTCTTTCACTCTGTTTGGAAGAGAATTTTTTTAATACGCTGAAAAGAAGCGCTTTTTCTTAATGGGCGTTTGGTGCCGACGAGACAATCGTTCACCGTTAACCAGAGCCTTAGCATTATCATCAAATTGCTTTGCTAGGTCAGAACCATATGTTGCTTTTAGTTTATCGAACGCAGCTGTCATTTCATATTTACGGCCTGGAATATGGTGTGCATCTGATGCAAACAAGTGCGCCAACCCATTAGCAATAATGTCTTCACTAAAGGCCGTCACCGCTTTACCAAATGTACCAACATATGAACTAGCGGTCAATTGTGCGTATGCCCCACGTGACACCATGTCATACAACAATTGTGGTTCCTTCATTAGACGCGTGTTACGTTCTGGGTGCACAATGATTGGCACCAAACCGCGTTGTTGGATTTGGAACAACATATCCATCGTAAATGCTGGTACATCATTAGAAGGTAATTCAATTAAGATGTAGGTTCCCTGCTCATCCGTTGTGAGAATGTCCCCGTCATCCAACGCTGATAACAAGCCACCATTGATGCGAACTTCTTGAGACGGGAAAACCGTCAATGGAATATTCGCATTGTTCAATTCAGTTTGAAAATCAGCCGTTAACTTAATCACGTCTGATGCATGATTTACATAACGTCCGTTCATGTGGTGTGGCGTCATAAGTGCGTGCGTCACGCCGTCCGCAACCGCATCGCACGCCATTTGCAACGAAACGTCAAGGCTCTCTGACCCATCGTCAATACCGGGTAATAAGTGACTGTGAATATCGATCATTTCCGTCTCCCTAAACCTTTTTTCTTTGACTATACCCTAAATATTCACGGATTGTTATATAATTATTCATGTTTTGAATACATTTTAAGGAGTTTTTACCATGATTAAAAAGGTACTACTTTGGATTTTGGGTATCGCAGTTATCCTTATCGTGATTGGTGGTGGTGTTGCCGCATTGGCGCTACACAATACAACTTCGAAGATTCACTCGATGGACAGCACATTGAGTAAATCTTCAGACACAAAAACAAAATCTGGAAAGTCCGTAGCTTACCTCCTTCTAGGTACGGATACCGGCGCACTAGGCCGAGATTATAAAGGTCGTACCGATACGATGATGGTTATGGTTGTTAACCCAACTTCAAAAACCACAACAATGATTTCGATTGAACGTGACACAAAGATTCAAATCGACGGTGTCGATGCAAAGCTTAATTCGGCGTACGCATACGGTAACGCTGAAGCTGCAGTAAACACGGTCGATAAGTTACTTAATATCAAGCTAGATGGTTACCTCCTGGTTAACATGAATGGTTTGAAGCAGCTCGTTAACGCCGTTGGTGGTGTCGATGTAAAGTCACCATTAACATTTGACTATGCAGGTTATTCATTCACAGAAGGTCAAACGTACCACATGGATGGTGCACAAGCATTGCAATTCTCACGCATGCGTTACGACGATCCACAAGGAGACTACGGTCGCCAAATTCGCCAACAACTCGTGATTGAATCAGTCATTAATAAGCTGAAAGATGATCCTTCTAGCGTTCTATCAAATGATTTCCTAAATGCAGTATCTGACAATGTTCGTTCAAACATTTCACTTACATCATTACGTAACTTAGCCACTAAGTATCGTGATTCTGCACAAACCATTAACCGTGATCAAATCAAGGGTACCGGTGAAATGGATAATGGCGTTTCATACCAAATTATTTCGGATTCTGAGTTCCAACGCGTTCATAACGAAATTGAAAATGCATTGAATGCCACAAACTAATATACAAAAAATTAGGTACTGAAAACCACTCATAACTTATGATGGTTTTCAGTACCTTTTTTGTTCTATATTAAATAGATGCAAACAAGTGAATATAAACAATCCTTTCCACAAAAAAAGCAGCCGATTTCAACATTGTGAAACCGGCTGCTTAAGGTCAAAGGAATTGAAATATGCCAATAATTGGCACACTTTTCATTTAAACCGAATTAATAATATCATTTCGGGATATGCTTAACGTTTTAACGAAAAACTAATTGTAAAAATTACCTTTTATTTTACGCTGGACATGAAACTCAGTGTTGGCGTCTCGGATCCCCATTACGCTTAATTAGTCGCACCTCAGGAACTATTCTTAGATTGTAATTCTCGTATACTTTATTTTGCATAAAATCTACTAAATCAAAATAATCTTCCCCTGTCATACCGCCAACATTAACGATAAACCCTGGCGATTTTGGCGATATTTGTGCGCCGCCAATTTGATGACCTACTAAATTTAGTTCTCGCATCATTCCACCCACATGCCACGGCATTGGAGGAACAAACACCGTACCCGCAGAAGGAAGCTCTAGAGGTTGATTTTTGGCCCTGCGTACGTGATATTCATTCATCTGTGTTTTGAGCTTATATTTACGAAGTGGTAGCTTCCAGTCACGCTTTAATGGATAAACCATGAACGTACCTTGCAAAACAATTGCGTTCATATCGTGAAATTTGGAATATCGGTATCTAAAGTCTAAGCCTTGATTTTGAACAGTTTTAACTTGCAAGTCATCCAAATCTAAATACTCAGCACTGACCAAATACGTTTCCATATCTTGACCAACCAAGAACCCTGCATTCATGAATATTCCAGCTCCGACCGTACCTGGGATTCCTTCCATCCATGCTAATCCTTTGATGTTTGAATTAAATGCCCATATTGCAAGTTGCTTCATTTTCATACTGGCAGACACTGTTAAAAATCGATTTCCATCCCACACAGGCTCTGCTTCATTCTCATAGCGCATCATGTTAACAATCACAAAATCAAGATCATCTTCACTAACCGCAATATTGGTCATTTCACCAAGAACTTCAAAATACACATTGTCTGATTTTAAAGTTGTGACCACTTTCTTTAGTTCATCTAAATTACGTGGATAAAAAATATACGGAACTTTACCACCCGTTTTTGTATGAGTCCGCTCTCGCAGCCAGACATCTTCTTCGACATCCGGTATCAATTTACTATAATTTTCCATTTGTTAGACCTTATTTCTTGATATATTCCTTTAAAAATATTTTTTCATTATCATCTGAGGACCAAAGGTACCAAATCAAATAAAATATGCCTGCATACATTATCCCAACAAGACTAAACGACAAAACGTTGTCTACCTTTATAAATATTTGCAAGGCTAATCCCAAAACTATAGAAAGTGCACTTCCAACAAATAATTTGAAAGTCGACTTCCAAAATTTCACCATATCTAATCCAACAACAAAATGATTATACAAATTAATTAACAACCCGTTCCCGATTGCCAAACTAAATACATAACCAAATACAGATCCAGTAAGACCGAAAATTTTCAATGAGTAGTAAGTAATAATAATATTAACCAGTGCCAAAGCCCCGAGTGCTAGGGATCGGAACTTATGCATATTTTTTGCTCGTTGTATCTCTATTCCCACATTCTGAGAAAGTGGAACTAACGCTGGAAACAATGTAATGACCAGCATCCAATACGCGTCTTGAAAACCATTCCCCGCCCACATCTTGATAAAAAACTTGCCAACAACAATAAATCCACCGTAGACAAATAACAAAATCAAAAGTTGCACACGGCCAACTTTCACCATTACATCAGAAAACTCATCATTTGATGCAGATTCTGAAAACATCTTGTTTATCTTCGGAATAAACACGTTTGATAAAGCTAACGATAATTGAAAAAATATGTTTCTAATCTGCACGACAATTGCATACACAGCAACACTCGCTGGACCTAACAACGAACCAACTATCACGCCTGGTAGATTATTATTAATCAAATCCACAATATCATTTATAAGTAAAAAACCTGAAAACGCAAAAATAAGTTTAGCCGTTGGCCCCATTTTTTCCTTCAAGGCGAACTCCATATTCAACTTCACAATTGCAAAGCGGATATTTAAAAGTAATAACGTTATAGACGTTATCAACTGAACCATCGCCACTGTTACAACAGAAAATCCAATCATCAATAGTGGAATAACAATTAATGGCTGAATAATGGTTGTTGCTAATATTCTAGACTGTTGAAATACAAACCTTTGATTGGCTGAAATAAACGAATCAAAAATAGTTGAAATAAATGTAACGGCCATATTCAAAGACATAAGTCCTAACATGATTTTTGCAATTTTCAGTTCAGACGAATTGAAAGTATTGCCAAAAAAGAGTGGACTAAATATCGTTACCAACGCACCAATTACTATAGATAGAATTGCAATCGTGGCAAACATTTTTAGATACGTACCATTTAACCTTCGAACAAATTCCTCGCCTTTTTTCTTTTCAATCCAGAAAAAATGAATATATGCACCCGAAAAGCCCATAGAAAGAATTGACAAGGTTGCAATTGTTTGAGCTGTCAACTGATATATACCAAAATTATTTTGCCCCGCAAGATGAATCAACAACGGAGTGTAAAAAATGTTGACTAAATTTTTAAGGATAATATTGACATATGACAGAACCGCTCCTGTTTTAATCTGCTTCATCACTACTAATCTCCAAGAGCGGATAGCAACCAATTCAATGAACGATTTCGTTCATTTTCAAGAATATTACGAATGTCTCTAAAATCAACAACATCTAGATCCTCGTTAACCTCTTCGGAATGTAATCTACTTTCTAGATTGAATACATCAAACAGCGTTTTCATTCGTGTATTCATATCTCGAACAATTAAATTATCTTGTCGGTTAAAGAGCTCAAAGTTTTTTTCAAATATTATAGAAAAGACAGCTGCGTGAAACGAATCAGCGAAAACTGTCTCGGAATCTCGTATTATCTTTAGAAACTCTAACGGTCCAATACTTGAAAATAACTTAGAATTAACATCATTCAAGTTCACCACATTCAAATTACGTTTAGTCGCGTATTCATAAATATAATCAAGCTGTTTTGAAGAAGGTGTCCCCAAAAAATAAGTTACAACATATCCGTCATTAATTGTTACCGTGCTTAAATCCGCTACCTGCGTCCAAATCTTTTTTTCTAGTAGCATGGTCGGATCTAGTACAACTTCAACATTTTTGTTTG
This sequence comes from Weissella cibaria, assembly GCF_004521965.1. Lineage (GTDB taxonomy): Bacteria > Bacillota > Bacilli > Lactobacillales > Lactobacillaceae > Weissella > Weissella cibaria_A. The sequence continues at coordinate 5,487 of NZ_SDGK01000027.1, forward strand.
AAAGGCTATTTAGATACTTCTTGGCTGAATTTTCACGAACTGATACCGCTTGTAATTTTTCGATACCAAATTTAAAAATTTCGTCATATTTTTCATCAATATCACTAATACCAATGCTAGCTGCATAACTAACTTTTTCAACCGGCAAGTCTGGCATACTAATATCTTCAACCAAATTGTTTCTAAAGTAAGGGTTCCAAATTTGGTCGCTACCAATCACGACCTTTCTTAATTTTTTCGAATCAACTAAACCATTAGCAAATTTCGGCACGTATTTTTTTGTGAAGCTTTGAAATACGGATTGCCTTTTCTGCTTCAATAATTCATTACGGAAAGAGCTATCCTGATTCGAGACTGATTTCTTGAGTGCGCGCAAATGGACCAAACCAGGTAAATACCGTATTTCGGTCCACATACCATAGTATTTACTCTGTTGCCCCATCGAATCTTGTAGCGTCTTCACAGGAATACCATGGTCACTTATAACTTTTTGCAAGGCAAAATTTTGTAGTCGGTTACCAAAGTTGGTGTCGTCGTTTATTGTGTGTATTGCGACATATTTCTGATCCATTTAAACACCTCATATTTTAAATGTTTTCACCTAATTGCTAGCAAACTAGTAACTAAAATAAAAATTCTTTTTAGTCTCGATAAAACTGGCATGCGCGTATGAAAGAAATTCTTGAAAATCAATTCACGATACCTTTTAACTTCCGCCCTATCGTTTCGTTTCAACGCATGACGTAAAAACTCGAAATACAAGCCGACAGTCAAATTATCAGCCCATGCTCTATCAGTCGTCCCCTTACTAAACAAATCGGAAATCTTCCGAGTGGTTTGTACACCTTCAAATTCAGCATTAGGGTTATTTCTCAACGCACTTTTTTCATTCAGCATATACACATATTTTGAAGACGAATTGTAATGTGCAACACTTTTCGGATTTAACTTTAAAATTTTCACCAACGCATATAGATCCTCAGCAATTCTCACTTGTTCTGGAAAACCCTCAGTCCATAACTCTTTTTTTGAGATATACGTAAATGGGTATCCCTGAATTTTAAATTTAAATACATCTTTCAAAGTCTCATGGAAGGTATGAAACCCATTTTTCAAATTTGAAACGTAGTTTAAAATTGTTACACCGTCTACCGGATTAAAGGCCGATATATTAAAAAATTCAATATCAGCTTTCGATTTAACAATCGCATTATAATACGTTTCTACCAAATCATTTGTAAAGGCATCATCCCCATCAATGAAAATCACATATTCACCTCGGGCAACCCAAATACCAAAATTTCTTGCGGCCGAAACGCCTTTGTTTTCGTTTTCAAAATATCTAAAACGTTCATCATTTAGCTGACTGAGTTTTTCAGAAATAATGTCATGGGTGCCGTCTGTTGACCCATCATTAACCAATATAAATTCTGTTTTTTGAAACACTTGTTCATGAAGGTTACCCATTAAATCTGATATGTACTGTTCAGCATTATAAATAGGTACAATTACCGAAACATCAATAGAATTCACTAGAATGTCCAGCCTTTCTCATTCCCAATACGCCTGCATACGTAGTTTCTACGTTTTATGCCGTCTCTAAATCACGTTTCCTTATGAAGCACGGTTATTGAACAAATCAGCAAAATTTTCTTATAAAGAGTAGGCCATCAGCTCAATGTGTTTGCCAAATCCTTGATGTATTGCTTCAAGGCTTCACCAGTTTGTGGGTGGTTCAAACCGTATTCAATGTTAGTCGTCAAGAAACCAATCTTTGA
>NZ_SDGK01000003.1 GCF_004521965.1 Weissella cibaria
AACGAGGGCTGGGCCATTAAATTAGCCCAGCCCTCGTTGTATACATAACAAAGAAAGAGGACATAAACATGAGCGAAGTCGTATTGGGTGTTGACCTAGGAACGTCATCAGTAAAGATCTCTGCTGTTGATCGTCAAGGTAACATCGTTGCACAACAATCATATGATTACCCACTATCACAACCAAAGCCAGGATACAGCGAGCAAAACCCAGAAGATTGGGTTAACGGTACGACCGTCGCAATCGTTCGTTTGATTTTGGATGATGGTATTAAGCCAGAAGACATTACGGGTATTTCATACTCAGGTCAAATGCACGGGTTGGTTTTGTTGGATGACAACAACCAAGTGTTGCGTCCAGCAATTTTGTGGAATGACACACGTACAACGCCACAAACTAAGGAAATCGCTGAGAAGATGGGTCAAGAATTCATCGATATCACGCGTAACAAGGCTTTGGAAGGATTTACATTGCCAAAGATTTTGTGGGTTAAGGAAAACGAACCAGAAATCTTCTCACAGGCTTCTTCATTCGTAACGCCAAAGGATTACGTGCGTTACCGTATGACTGGTAAGTTGGCGATGGAAATTTCTGACGCTGCTGGTACAGTTGCGATGGACGTTGCAAACCGTACATGGTCAAAGGAAGTCCAAGAAGCCTTTGGTTTGAAGCCTGACTTCTTCCCAGAGATTATCGAAGGACCAGAGTTTGCTGGTAACATCTCACCAAAGTACGCTGCCTTCTCAGGTTTGACGACTGATACTAAGGTCTTTGGTGGTGCTGCCGATAACGCTGCTGGCGCAATTGGATCAGCTATCTTGCAACCAAATATGGTGATGTCATCAATTGGTACATCGGGTGTTGTGTTGAAGTGCGAAGACAACGCAGATGTTGATTACAAGGGTCAAGTACACTTCTTCAACCATGCTATCCCAGGCAAGTTCTACTCAATGGGTGTGACGTTGGCTGCCGGTTACGCCTTATCATGGTTCAAGAAGACATTTGCTGCTGATGAAGACTTTACTGCAATGGTTGAATCAGCTGGTAAGTCAACGGTTGGCGCTAACGGTTTGTTGTTCACGCCATATTTGGTTGGTGAGCGTACACCATACGCTGACGGTGATATCCGTGCATCATGGACTGGTATCGACGGTACGCACAAGAAGTCTGACTTCGTGCGCTCAGTTTTGGAAGGTATTATCTTCTCATTCAAGGACATCTTTGATATCTATGAAGAAGCTGGTACTAACTTCGATACAGTTGTTGCCATCGGTGGTGGTGCTAAGTCACCATTGTGGTTGCAAATTCAAGCTGACATCTTCAACAAGAAGGTTGTGTCATTGAAGAACGAGCAAGGTCCTGGAATGGGAGCAGCTATCTTGGCCGCTACTGGTTTGGGCTGGTTTGACACAGTGCAAGATGCGGCAACTGCCTGGAACTCATTTGACAAGGAATACTTGCCAGATCCAGAGCGTGCTGCCCGTTACGAAGAAGTTCACGCAATTTACAAGAAGGTTTACGGCGTAACTGCTGAAATCTCACACGAATTGTTGGACTTCCGTTGTTCAGCTAAGTAATGACATGAAAAAGAGGTTGCAAGTCAGATGGCTTGCAACCTCTTTTGTATCTAGTGGACTACTTAAATGCGGCGTCAATTTTTTGATAATCTTCGTCGCTCAAGATAACGTCGAGCGCTTTCAAATTATCGTGCAATTGTGCTGCGATGCGGGCTCCTGGAATCAAGGCCGCGATGTTAGGGTTCTTGAGGTACCAAGCTAACGCAACCTGTGAGGGACTAGCGTTATAAGCTTGACCAACTTCGGCCAAGATATCAACCCCAGCCAAAATAGCTTGATAACGTGCACCTTGGAAGTTCGGATTGCGCGATTGCCAATCGTCGTTCGTAAAGGTTTGTGTCTTTGGGTACTTACCAGTTAATAAGCCAGAAGCAAGTGGATAATATGGAACGAACTCGATATCATGTTCTTGCAAATATGCCCAAGTTGTCTGTTCAGCAGTACGGTCAACCAAGCTATAGGCGTCTTCTACGATGTCGACGTAACCATCCTGATTGGCTTCTTTAATTTGGTCCAGGTTAAAGTTAGAAAGACCGATGGCCCGAATTTTGCCCGCCTCTTTCATTTCTTGCAAAGCTTGGACAGCCAGACGCTTATCAGTTGATTCGTCTGGGAAGTGGATGTAAAAAATGTCGATGTAGTCAACATCTAAGCGTTGCAACGCGCTTTCAACTGATGCTTGTAAGAATTCAGGTGAATTGTTAAAGGCATAGTTTTGCGCCGGATCGTGGGCGGCTTTAGTAGCGATGATTATCTGTGAGCGGTCATAATCTTTAATGACTTGGCCGATAAGTTCCTCTGAACGACCGAAGCCATACGCAAATGCCGTGTCTAACAAAGTGACGCCACTATCCAAAGCGGCTTTAACTAGGGTGATGCCGTCTTCGTCAGCAAGGTTATCGAATAAATTGTGGCCACCGACCTTATTGGTACCCAAGCCAAACTTGTTGAAAGTCGTGAAGTTTTTTAAATATGCCATCGATTTCTCCTTTGCATTGCAGAAATTCAAATTATAACGTTGTGTTCATGAACTAGTCTACACTAATTTTGAACGCGCTTACAAAAAATAACGTTGAAGACGTAGCTAGTTGGCATTTGTGATAAGTGTTCAGCTTTGAAATTTAATAGTGAATTTGAAGTTGAACAATTTACACAAACAAATGGGTTGTATACGGAATATAAGGTTGTTAGTGGCTATTAGAAATGGCTGTATACCTTTTTCTTTGCCGCGCCTCGTCGCAACGCGACGATGACACCAAACAAGGTTATTCACAAAAACGCCATAGTGCTTAAAAAATAGTAGTTACGTGGGTATACTAGTTTTTTAAATGATGTAATAATGATACGCTATTAGTAAGTAAAATGGATAAGGGTATAGAGATATGGAACCTAAACGACCTACACGTTTGCAATTCTGGTCTGTAATTGCGGTTGGATACGTTATTTTGTTTGCCGTTGGATTCTTTGCACCAGTTGCTGTTGATGCGGTAGGTGATGTATTTAAGAGTCCTGAGACGACAGAAACGATTTCGGCAAAGTCATCGTCAACAAAATCTGAAAGTAAGGTTGACCCAGAGACAGCCACAACTGAAAAGGCAGCAGATGTTGATACGGCGTCTGAAGCGATTGAGAGTGAAGTGAGTGTTGCGACTGGTGGCACAACATCAGACTCTGATGTTGCTACCGATGCCTCGGCTTCATCGACAGTGGTCGTTAAGGCGGGGACGACAGCTTTTGCCATTGCAAAGTCACATGGTTTGACGCTAGCCCAGTTGCAGGCTTTGAATCCAGGGATTGATATGAATGGTGTCCTAGCGGGACAAACGCTGGTAGTACGCCAATAATAATGACACATAACTGACGACTCCATCGAGTCTGACAGCTGTATTTTTTGTTTAAATAGTCTTTTTGAAAAAAGTACTTACGAAGAGGGTACGAAGTATGCTTCAATAGCTAGTGACGCAATTATTCCAAGCGTTTCTATATTGAAGGAGATTATTTTTAAGTATGACAGAAAAAGTATCACCACGTGTGATTTGGTCGATTGTTGCGACCGCTATTTTGGGATTTGTCGGGATTTTGACAGAAACGTCAATGAACGTAACTTTTCCTGATTTGATTAAGCAATTTGGCGCGCCAATGGGGACCGTGCAATGGTTAACCACAGCTTATTTGCTTGTTGTCGCTTTGATGATGACAACCTCAGCCTTCTTAAAGGCAATTATGAGTCCACGTAAGATTTTTATGTGGGGGATGGCTTTGTTTGTGATTGGTGATGTGATTTCCATTGTCGCACCAGGCTTCTGGCTATTGCTAGCGGGCCGTTTGGTGATGGCGATTGGAACAGGTATCGCCTTGCCGTTGGTTTTCAACGTTATTTTGATGAGTGTGCCAACAATGCAAATTGGTAAGTACATGGGCTTTGGCGGATTAATCTTGTCGTTAGCACCAGCCCTTGGTCCAGTGTATGGTGGTCTGGTCACATACGCTTGGGGATGGCGGGCTATCTTCATCATCGTCTTGCCAATCGTGTTGATTGGGATGATCTTGGGATTGCGCAATTTGTCTGATGAAAAGCCAAATCAAACGGCAAGCTTTGATTTTATGCAATTCATTGTATTAGGTATTTCATTGACCACGGCTTTGCTGGCATTAGGCCAACTTGAAGCGGGTAAGCTAACAGTTTCAATCGTTGTCTTAGTAGTTATTGCGATTTTAGCTATGATTGCCTTTATTCGAATTGCCTTGCGTTCATCGAAGACGTTGTTAAACTTGTCTGTATTTAAGAGCAAGGGAATGGTTTTTGCATTGTTGATTTACGCAATGTCACAAGCGATTAATTTAGCCGTGAACTTTGACATTCCGCAATATGCGCAATTAACATTGGGTGCTTCAACAATGGTAGCTGGCTTCGTCTTGATGCCGGGATCATTGTTGGGATCAGCTTCATCACCGGTTTATGGGGCCTTTTATGACCGTTCTGGTGCAACGAAGCCATTGACGATTGGGTCAATCGCCTTCTTTATTGTGATGATTGTATTTGCCGTGATGGCGCCATCGATTACGACGATTGGGTTGACAGTGATGTACGCCTTGTTCACACTGGGTCGTAACTTGGCCTTTACTACGGCCATGACAGCTGGGGTGGCAGAAGTGCCACGTGAGGTGTCTGGTGACGTGAACGCCATCTTTAACACGATTCAACAATTCGCCGGAGCTGTTGGTACAGCAATTGCCGCAGTCTTGATTAAGACGGATGGCTCATCAGCCAAAGTGATTGCGCAAGAAACAGCTACGGGCATGGGTCACATGTTCTGGGTAGGTGCTGTAATTGCGGGGTTGAGCTTGGTTTGGCTAGCTGGCTTCGTTAAAACCAAGACAGGTAAATAAGATGTTCTAAACAGCTACTGATGCATAGGCATTGGGGCTGTTTTTTAGTAGCTGCTGTGATAAATAATGCCGTTTTTAGCAATGACATTAAATTTTTGAATTATCTGACGCCTGGTCAAGGATATTTCACAAAGGGCGCATGCGGTCGTCCTACTTTTTAGATACGATTTAGGCAACTAGACAAAGGGACGTCACAATGAAGAAAGTGACAGAGTTGCTGGAACGTTATTTGATGCCAATTTGGGCAAAGCTTACTGCTAATAAGGCGTTGAATGCTGTTCGTGATGGGATTGCATGCGCGATGCCATTGGTTATTGTTGGTTCGTTAACGATGTTAATTGCCAACGGGTTTTCAATTGACGCGTTTAAGACGTGGTTAATTGATAATGGGTCATTCGATTGGCTTGTGAAGATTACTAACGGCACATCTGGCCTAATGGGTGTGGTTGCCGTGTTCGGAATTGCTTAACAATATGCGCAAGAATTGAAGGTGGATAGCGTATCATCAGGAATTAATGCCTTGTCGCGGTATGTGATTTCAATACCAACGATTATGGCCAAGGCGGGCGAAGGGTTCCTATTAACTTCAGGCTTGTTCGCAGCTATTTTGATTGCATTGGTCTCAAACGAGGTTTTTGCTTGGTTCATGAAGAAAGACATCCGTATTAAGATGCCTGACTGTGTGCCACCAGCAGTTGCAAATTCATTTGCGGCATTAATTCTAGGGGCCGGTATCGTGTTGCTTTGGGGTGCAATCTATGCCGGTTTGGCTGCAACGCCGATGGCATCAATTTATGGTATTTTGCAATTAGTTTTGGGTGGACCATGGTCAGCATTCGGTGGCTCATTGGGCGGTGCGATTGTTGTATCAATCATTACATCACTGTTCTGGTTTATCGGGGTGCACGGTGGTAACGTTACTGGTGTAATTATGTCACCAATTTGGCTTGGTGTGATGGCTGAAAATGCTAAGGTTTGCTCACAAAATGCTGGTGCGACGATGCTGACAGCTAAGAGTAAGGAATTTAAGACGTTGGCTAAGTTGATTACGCCACCAGGATTGTTCAACATCAATGAACCGACTATGTTTGGAACACCAGTTGTGTTGAATGTTTACTTGTTAATTCCATTTATTTTGTACCAGTTATCAATGCCGTCATCGCATATATTACGATGGCAATAGGGATTGTTCACGTAACGGTTGGTGTCGTGATTCCTTGGACGCTGCCATCAACTATTTCTGGATTCTTGGCAACTGGTTCACACATCTCAGATGCGTCCGCTGATGATGACAACTGGAAAGCAGCGGCGAAGCCTTTAATCGGACGATGGTTGGCTTGGGTGTTGTCGAAGAACCGCTTGTTTCTGACGTGTCGAAGACAGTAATATATCGGTAACCACAAATGTATCGTGGTGATCGTTCAGATTATGTTTTACGTTCAACACAGATACGCGTTAAATATAAGCAGGAAGATTTTCCAGCATTTAACACGGTTGATGTGACGCGTGGGGCTGTCTTGATTGATAACAATGACTACGGTCAATATAAGGGTGAATTGCAAATTGCGTTGCGTGATTTGCCGAATGATGGTCGTATTAACGTGGTCGGCCATATTCATCCAGAAGATTTAACGTTGTTGGCATTGATTGAGCCATGGCGTGGGTTTACTCTGCAACCAGCTTAAAAGATGTAATACGAAAGCGGTGATACCAATGGCTGGTGTCACCGCTTTTTGCTGCGGACTAACTTCTGGTTCAAAGTTAACTCTCATTTTTTTAGAAGAAAGGTTGACAGTTTTGATAAAAAGGTGCAGTGGGTAGGCATTCGTGGTATTATAAATGAATTAGAAACTAAGAAACGGGAGTCGGCAAAAATGCTAGCAACTTTAATTAAGCAACGTGATGTATTGACCACGGTCAGCGAAAATGCGACATTACAGGATGCCTTGGATATCTTTGATAACTCAAATTTTCGTGCTATTCCAATTTTGGATGAGAGTGGTCAGTTGTTCCGCGGTGCCATTTATAAGATGCACATTTACCGACACCAGGTAGATGGCGGACGCATGGATTTGCCGGTTACGACTTACGTGCGTAACATGACGAAGTTCGTTGGCTTTGAAGCAACGTTCTTTGAAATGTTCTTTACGCTCCGTGATTTGCCATTCATTTCAGTGCTCGACAAAGAAAATCACTTTGTGGGAATTGTGACACACAGTCGCATGATGCGCCTGATGGCTGATTCTTGGCAGACAGATGAAGGACGCTACACATTGACGCTTGTGACGGATGGAGAGCGTGGTAGCTTGGAAAAAGCCACTAAAATTATCACACGTTATACGCAAATTGCATCATCAATGACTTTGAATCCTGACAATAACCCCCGCACGATGCGAATTCTCTTTACGTTACCAGACACAGTTAATGAAGGGATGCTGTCAAAGATTATTAACGTGCTGTCGCGCAAGGGCTTCCACTTGGAGTTGCTTGAGGACTTATCAAAAACATCATATATGTAAACAAAAAGCCACCATTCCCTCGATTTAAAATCGGGGGATTGCCAGCTTTTAAACGTGTTCTGAAAGGCTAAACTCTTAATTTAACGCCATTTGCCCCACTTTCTTTTTTACTATTCAAAGGTAATGAGTTCGTGAGGCGCGATAAAACGACTCCGCATTAAAATATCCGCTAATTCATCTGGTGTTTCTGGGTTATCCTTGTTTAACCAGTGACGCACGATATTTAGCAGGCTGTTGAGAGCAATTTCTTTGGTGTAGTCAATCGGTAGTGCGTCTGAAAAACGACCGTGGTTTGCTGTTAGCTGATCGGTAAATAAAACGTCAACCAAATTTTTAATACGGTTGAAGAATTGGGGATGACCATTTGGTGAGAAGAGTGCCCGTATGGTGATACGCTCGCTGTCGACATAGTTGAGCGCCTTGTTAAAGACACGGTAGGTTGAACCTGAAATTTCTTCAGCTATGTGTTTAGTAAGTGGTTCATCCAAATTTTCGCTCAGCGCGTGGGTGATGTTAGCGACCAGTTCGTCTTCAATTTTAGTGAGGAGTTCGTACTTATCCGTGTAGTGGACGTAGAACGTGCCACGACTGACGCCGGCTGCCCGGGTAATGTCAGACACGGTTAAATTGTTGAATCCCTTTTCGTTGATTAAATCAATGAATGCTTCTTTGATAATTTGTTGCGTTTTTGCATTACGATCGGCTTGTTTCATAGCTTCTCTCCAAAGTTATTGAACATACTGTTCAATATTGTATATTGTAGTTTCTATTGCACAGATTTAATATAATGCAAGTAGATAATTTAATCAACAAGTTGTTCAATAACCGGTTGGTTAAATGTGAGAGAATATTAATTAAGTAGGAGAGATATAACATGCTGAAAGCGGAATGGGCATGGCTAAAACAGCACAAATTCTATCTATTAGTTATTTTCGTGTTGTTTTTCGTGCCATCAATATACGCAGTGACGTTTTTGAGTTCATTGTGGGATCCCTATGGGGAAGTCAAAAACCTGCCGGTAGCGGTAGTAAATCATGATAAGTCAGTTAAATACCAAGGTAAGAAACTGACGGTGGGATCAGACTTAAAGAAGCAATTAGAAAAGTCGAAGGCGATGGATTTCAGTTTTCCAACTGATGCCGCAGCAAAAAAAGGCTTGAAGGATGGTAAGTACTACACGGTCATTACGATTCCGGAAAACTTTTCTAAGAACGCTACGACACTGCTCGATAAGCAGCCTAAGAAGATGGTGTTGCACTATGAAACGAGTTCTGGTCACAGTTTTATCGCAGGAAAGCTGTCAGAATCAGGTGCCAAGGCGGTTACGGCTAAGGTTTCAGCCCAAGTGACAGAAACCTATGCAAAGACGATTTTTGGTCAAGTAAAGAAAATGGGTAAGGGGATTACCCAAGCTGCCGACGCCAATCAAAAGTTGGCTGATGGAACGACTAAGATTAAGTCGGGTAGTGATGAAGTGACCACGAACCTAGAAAAGTTGGCGTCAAGTTCACTAACGTTTAAGGACGGTACGAACACGTTGACCAACGGCTTGTCACAATACACAGCCGGAGTTGCGCAAGCTGATTCGGGTAGCCAACAACTGGCTGCCGGGTTGAATAAATTGAATGGCCAGGTACCAACTTTGACGCAAGGCGTAGCCAAGCTAAATGACGGGACACACCAATATACAGCTGGTGTTAGCCAGTTGGCAGGTGGTCTGAACCGTGCCAACAGCAGTATGCCAACATTAACGCAGGGTGTGGCGAAGCTGAATGACGGTACGCACCAATATACAGGTGGTGTAGCTCAATTAGCTGGTGGGTTGAACCAGATGAATAATCAAACGCCAACGCTGACACAAGGTATTACGCAGTTGAATGATGGCACGCACCAATATACAACCGGTGTTACCAAAATTGCTAATGGTTTAAACGATGCAAATAGCCAAACGCCAACGTTGACGCAGGGTATTAAAGATATTAATAATGGCACGCATCGATATACAGGTGGTGTGGCTCAATTAACTGGTAATTTGAATGCAGTTAACAAGAAGTTACCAACATTCACATTAGGTGTCGCCACGTTAACGCAAGGGTTGGATGAGTTGAATGGTACGTTGCAGCAATCGGATGCAACGAATAAAATTGCTAATGCGCAACAAACATTGGATACAATTCAACAAGCGGTAACGAAACTACAGAATAGTTATCAAGGTAAGAGCGGACAAGAAGTTGTTGCAGGGATTCAACAACATGTTGGTATTTTGCAGGCTGATGCGGCAAAGATACAAGATGCGCAAAATGCTGATAAGGCTGCGATGACCGCTAATTTGCAAAAAGTGTTTGATGACACTCAGATGTCACAAGCGCAACGTGATGCCGTGACAAAGGCCGTTCAGGAGACACAGGATAACTCTCAAGTTACAGCGCTGATGGCAAATATGATGGATGAATATAAGATATTGTCTGCAGAGGTTGCACCAATTCAGCAAATGGTTGATGATAACAAACAATTAGTGGATGCAGCCATTTCTAATGGTAACGCGTTGTCTGACGCTAAGCATCAACTGAGCCAGTTAGCTACTTTGCCAACCGCTGTGCAACGGTTAGATGCTGGCGCACAAACATTGAATAATGAGTTACCAACGCTAACATCAGGCATTAGTACATTGACTGATGGTGCGAATGCACTGAACAGCAAGTCAGCTGAGTTGAATGATGGTACATCACAACTACAAGCGAAATCAGGTGCGCTGGTCAACGGTATCAACAAGCTGACTGATGGTGCGAATGCACTGAACAGCAAGTCAGCTGAGTTGAATAATGGTACATCACAACTACAAGCGAAATCAGGTGCGCTGGTCAACGGCATCAATAAGCTGACAGATGGTGCAAATATGCTAGACAGCAAGTCAGCTGAGTTGAATGATGGCACGTCACAGCTACAAGCGAAGTCAGGTGAATTGGTCAGCGGTGTTGGCCAATTAGTCGATGGTGCCAACACGCTAGACAGCAAGTCGACTGAATTGAACAATGGTACCCAGCGATTGCTAGCCGGTTCTGACCAGCTAGCAAGCGGCGCTGGCCAATTGGCAAATGGTGCAAATACGTTGACGAGTGGTTTGGACACGTTGGCTGGCAAGAATAACGAATTGAACAGCGGTGCTGCTCAATTAGCAAGCGGCGCTGGTCAAATTAGCGATGGCTCACAAAAGCTGGCTGATGGGTCAAAGCAAATTGGCCCTGCGTTGACCCAAGTTCAGAATGGTAACCAAACATTGGCTAACAAGATGGGCGACGCATCAGATAAGGTCAAGAAGCTAAATGCTACGAAGTCAACGTATCACCAAGTGGCGACGCCAGCAAAGGCTAGCCACAAGGAAAAGGATCATGTTGCTAATAATGGTACGGGTATGGTGCCATACATGTTCTCAGTGGCAATGTTCGTGGGGATGATGGCATTGAATTTGATGCTTGATATGATTTCACCACGCACAAAGATTTCATCATTGTGGGCATGGGCTGGTTCTAAGATGGCGATGTTGTTTGGTATTGCCATTGTTGCAGCGACGGTTTTGTATGGATTGAGTTTGGCTGTACTTGGTATGGATCCAATCGACCCAGGTGCAACATATGGCTTCATGATTTTGATTGCGGTGATGGACGCTGCGTTGGTTACGGCAATTTACATGTGGTTCGGTAAGGCTGGTGCTTTTGTGTCCATGGTCTTGTTGGTTATCCAATTGAGTGGTTCAGCTGGAACTTACCCAATTCAATTGTCAAACAAGTTCTTTGAGTGGGTGCACCCATACTTGCCAATGACATACACGGTTGATGGATTACGTGAAACAGTGATGATTGGTGGTTCTATCGCACCGCAAGTTGAGGTATTGGTTGGCATCTTTGTTGTATCAATTGCAGCAATGATGATTTACTATTTGAGTCAGCGTCGTCGCTATAGTATGTTGGCTGACGTGACTGCTAAGTAAATACAGAGAGAAGAATAAGAGATTAAAAACACCGACGGTCATGTGACTGTCGGTGTTTTGTTTGAAAGGGCGTAACGTGAATTTAAGTTTCAACTAACCGGGCGCTAAGTTTTTGTTAACCAAGGCGACTTAAGATGTAGACATCAACTCAACAACGCAAGCACGTGAGTCACGGAGGGTGAAATAATGAACGATAACGCAATTGATTATTCACAAGTTGTCTATGATGCAAGAATTGGTAATTTTGTTTCGACAGAAAATAATGGCACGGATGCAGATATCCGGTAGTCAGCGTATGCAGCTGAGCAAACACCGACGCCAGTGTATCACCAAATGACAATGTTGTAAGATGAAACCATTCAAAAAATCTTATGACACGAATCCCAAAAAATTCCGTAACGAAATTAAGTGTTACGGGATTTTTTGTGCGCGGATACCAAGGTGTCGTCAAAAAATGCTCAAAGTTGAACAAAACATGAATTTTGCACCGTAGAAATAAAAAAATCACAACATATTTTCGGACATTAATTTCATATCTCTTCGGTATCATAACGTAACGCTTAAAAAATTTTAGATTTACATGGGGAAATAAAAGAGGGGCAATTATTATGCTGCAAGTACAGGTGCCAGAGGAAAATTTACAAGCGGCGTACATATTCAATACTGGTCTGTCATATCGCGCGGATAATTTTTTAGGGATTACGCGGGATAAAGCTGAACTAACGTTCCACATTTGGGCGCCGCATGCCAAAGCCAAACACCTTTGTCTACGTCGATTTGCATGATCGCCAGTTTTATGTGCGCGATAAGGCAAGTGAAATTGCCCGCTGGGAATTTTTTGGCGCCAATTTTCGTGTGATTGCTGACACCTCGGATTACATGGCATTAGATCCAATTTTGGGGACGGCAGACGACTTTAAGTATTTGCTCGATGAAATTCATAAACGCGATATGCACGTTATCTTAGACGGCGTCTTTAATCACGTTGGTCAATTTTCACGTTACTTCAATAAAGATGACTAATTTGTTGAACGGGTGGCCTATCAAAGGCCAACGTCGAAGTATTTCCACTGGTTTGATTTTGAAAAATTCCCCGATGAATATAATTCGTGGTGGAGTGTGAAAGATTTGCCAGTTGTGAACAAAGGCGAGACAAGTTTCCGGAATTTCATTTATGCCGATGATGATTCAGTTATTAACCACTGGAATAAATTTGGTGTTGATGATTGGCGGTTGGACGTTGCGGATGAATTACCAGACGATTTCATTGCCGGAATTCGTGACCAACTGTCAACGAACCAAATCCTGATTGGTGCAGTCTGGGAAGATGCGGCTAACAAATTCGTCTATACTCAGCGCCGTAAATATTTGCTCGGTGGTGGTCTGCAAGCAACGATGCATTATCCATTACGAAATTTGATTCGGGATTTTATGCTCGGTGAAATTGATGCCAAGGTTTTCACGACGATGATTATGACGTTAGAGGCAAATTATCCCAAGTCCGCCTTTTTCGGCGCGTTCACTAACATGGGGACACACGATACACGTCGTTTGTTTACTGAAATAAACGAAGATGAAGAATTAACGAAGCGAGCCATTGTGTTATGGCTGACGATGCCTGGTGTGCCGTGCGTTTATTATGGTGATGAAATGGGCATGGCCGGCGGCAAGGACCCGGATAACGGAGCGTATTTCCCGTGGGACCAACCACGTGGGGAAATTTTCAATCATTTCCAACGGTTACTCCAGTCACGGCAACCGTGGTGGCAACAATCGGATTGGTTTGAATGCCACGCCATTGATCCAGATACATTGATTTATACCTATCAGAAGAATGGCGAACACGAAATGCTTCAATTTAACCGTAAAACGGGGCTATCAATCATTAAGTATTAGACGAAAATGAAACAGCTGGGTCGCACGATGAAGACACGTGTGGCCTAGCTGTTTTCTTATAAAAAGTGCACGAAAAGTGACCGATAGCTGAAAGTGCGATAAAATAGATGGTGTAAATAAGAAATGTAACAGGGTAGGGTCATCGCGACTCTGCCCCTTTCGTGCGTTAATACGCGGAATTGAAATAGGAGAATAGCCCCCCATGAAGATGATTGTTGGATTAGGAAACATTGGTAAAGAATATGACCGAACGCGTCACAATATCGGGTTTATGACGGTAGATGCTTTGGCAGACAAGCACAATGCAACCTTCAATCAAGATGGTGCCCACAATGCGTTCGTTGCGGATGTTCGGATTGCCGGTGAAAAAGTGTTGTTGGTTAAGCCAACAACTTACATGAATGATTCAGGTCGCGCTGTCCGTCCGTTGATGGACTACTATGACTTGGATATGTCAGATTTGTTGGTTGTGCAAGATGATATGGATATGGAACTTGGCCGTTTGCGCTTGCGCCAGAAGGGGTCAGCGGGTGGTCACAACGGGATCAAGAGTATTGCCCAACACCTTGATACCCAAACGTTTAACCGCTTGAAGTTTGGGGTGGGTCACCCAGCCCATACGCAAAAGGCGGTGGTTGATTTTGTGTTAGGAAAGTTTGGCAAGGATGAAGAACCAGAGATGCTTGGCGGTATCGATAAAGCGTTGGATATTTTTGAAGCCTTTGCATCAGGTAGCGATATGCCAACTTTAATGAACAAGTTTAACTAAAGGAGCAATGATGGAATTAGTAGGGTTACTCCAGCAAGATAAAGATTTTCAAACATTAACAGATGGACTGAAAAAAGGTGGCCGTCATTTGATGACCGGTATTTCGGGAACTGCGCGTACCGTTTATTTGGCAGCACTGCATGAAAACATTCAGCGCCCCATGGTGATTGTCGGTGACAGTCAGTTCCACGCGGATCAGCTGGCTGAAGATTTAGCGGCAATGGTTGGCGACGAACACGTGGCGGTTTTCCCAACGGAAGAGACGTTATCAGCGGAAATTGCCGTGACTTCTTTGGATACTCGTTTAGCGCGTGTGCAAGCATTGCACTTGTTGCTGACGGATCCACAGGCGGTGGTGGTAACCGGTGTTGCCGGGGTGCAACGCTACTTGCCACCGGTGGCAACCTTCGCCGCTGCGGCACTTGAAATTGATTTTGATCATGAATACGAATTAGCGGGGTTGCAAGCAACGTTATACCAAATGGGGTATCAACGGAATGGCAGTGTTGAACAGCCAGGTGAATTCGCGGTCCGTGGGTCAATTGTTGATATTTACCCATTGGATGCTGATTATCCGGTGCGCTTGGATTTCTTTGATACGGCGTTGGATTCATTACGTAGTTTTGATGCAGAGACGCAACGCAGTTTGGAAAATCTTGAACACGTGACGATTTTACCCGCAACGGATTTGGTCATTGATGCCGCTGATTTGCAAGCAGCTACGACGCGCTTAGAAGTTGCGATGACGGAAACACGCGATAAGTTAGACGGCGCTGCTAAGCGTCATTTAACAGAAGCACTCAATCCGTTGTTAACGGCGATGGCTCAAGGGGATTTATTGCCCGAGGTACGCCAATATTTGCACTTACTTTACCCTGATGCGGTGAGTCTGTTAGATTACTTGCCGGCAGACGGTATTGCAGTGTTTGATGACTATCCCCGTGCGCTTGAAAACGCGGGGCAGATGGCATTGGATAACAATAATTGGTGGACCGATCGCTTGGCTGATAATTTGGTTTTGCCAACGGCCGATTTTGGCTGGGAATTGAGCGATTTGGCTCGAGATGTACGCCAAACCAGTTTGGTATTTTCACCTTTGCAACGTGGTATCGGTCAATTACGGCAAACAAGTTTGACAAATTTGACTGTGCGCCCGGCGCAACAATTTTTCGGTCAAATGCCATTGCTAAAGAATGAAATTGCGCGTTGGCAGAAGCAAAACCAAACAATTTTGTTCTTAACCAATACACCCGACCGACGGGAAAAGTTGGTCCAAACGCTTAATGATTTTGGGGTGAAGGTGAATGATGTTGCCCCAGATGCCTTGGCACCTGGCCGGACGCAGGTTACAACCTTGCCGTTGAGTGCGGGGTTCGAATTGCCGGCCCAAAACTTGGTTGTGTTAACTGAACGTGAGCTTTTTCAACAAGTTCGTAAGCGTGCGCCTAAGCGCCAGACTTTGTCGAACGCGGAACGCATTAAGAGTTATAACGAACTGAAACCCGGCGATTATGTGGTTCACATTAATCACGGTGTCGGTGTCTATGAAGGTATGCAGACGATTGAAAATCGTGGGGTGAAGCAAGATTACATCACGATTGCATACCAACAAGATGCAAAAATTTTCATACCGGTCACGCAACTAGACTTGGTGCAAAAGTATGTCGGTGCGGCTGAAAAGGCCCCCAAGATCAATAAACTTGGGGGAACCGAATGGCAAAAGGCGAAAGCTAAGGTTGCTAAGAAGGTTGAAGATATTGCGGACGAGCTGCTTCAGTTATATGCCGAGCGTGAATTGAAGCAAGGGTTCGCGTTTCCCCAAGATGATGACGTGGTTCGGGACTTTGAAGATGCATTCCCATATCCCGAAACACCTGATCAAATTCGTTCAACTCAAGAAATCAAAGCGGATATGGAAAAGACTCGCCCAATGGATCGATTGTTGGTTGGAGACGTTGGTTTTGGAAAGACGGAAGTTGCTTTGCGAGCATCCTTTAAGGCAGCCCACGCTGGTAAACAGGTTGCCATGTTGGTGCCAACGACGATTTTGGCGCAACAACACTATGAATCAATATTGAATCGCTTTGACGGGTTCGGTGTGAACGTGGCGATTATGTCACGTTTCCAAACCAAGAAACAAATGGATGAAACCAAGGCGGGCTTGAAAGACCACACAATTGATATCGTCGTTGGTACTCACCGGATTTTGTCGAAGGATATGGCGTTTGCTGACTTGGGCTTGCTAATCATTGATGAGGAACAACGATTTGGTGTGAAGCACAAAGAACGACTGAAGGCGTTGCAGACCAACGTCGACGTATTGACGTTAACGGCCACACCAATCCCACGTACTTTGAATATGGCGATGGTCGGTGTGCGTGACTTGTCTGTTATTGAGACGCCACCGGCCAATCGTTATCCAATTCAAACGTATGTGATGGAGCAAAATGGACGCGTAACGGCGAGTGCGATTGAACGTGAGATGTCTCGTGGTGGGCAAACGTACTATTTGCATAATCGTGTTGAAGACATTGCGCAGGTGGCTGGTATGATTGAATCGCTGGTGCCTGAAGCGCGCGTGGGTTATATCCATGGTCAAATGACGGAAGCGCAAATGGAAGGTATTTTGGTTGATTTTATTAATCGTGAGTACGACGTGCTGGTGACTACGACCATCATCGAAACTGGGGTTGATATTCCAAACGCTAATACGTTGTTTGTTGAAAACGCTGATCACATGGGCTTGGCGCAACTATACCAGCTCCGTGGTCGTGTCGGACGTTCGAACAACATTGCGTATGCCTACTTTACGTACCCTGGTACACGTTCGTTGAATGAAGAGTCGGAGAAGCGTTTGACTGCCATCCGTGATTTCACAGAGTTAGGCTCAGGCTTTAAGATTGCGATGCGTGATTTATCGATTCGCGGGGCTGGTGATTTGCTTGGACAGTCACAGCACGGCTTTATTAATGCAGTTGGGTATGATTTGTATACGCAAATGTTGAACGAAGCGGTCGCTGAGAAGCAGGGTAAGCGCAAGAAGAGTTTTGATGCTGAGTTGGATGTGCAGGTTGAAGCCTACTTGCCAACTGATTATGTAGCTGATGGACCACAAAAGATTGATCTCTATCAGCGTATTCGCAAGGCCAAGACAACAGCTGAATTCGAAGAAATTGAAGATGATTTGCTAGATCGCTTCGGTGAATTGCCTGAAGCAGCCCAACGCTTGTTGCTAGTCGGTCGTGTTAAGGCAGCTGCTGATCGAGCTGGCTTGGCAATGTTGCGTCGAGACTTCAAACGACAAAATGTGTTGTTAGTGAACTTCGATCCACGTGCGTCAGTGACGGGAGATACTTTCCAAAAGGCGCTGACATTAGCGAAGGTACGTGGGCAAGTCAAGCAGGATGCGCCAGTTCAAGCTGATATTCCGATTCAGCCAAACCAAAAGGTTGATGATTGGCTATTTGGTTTGTTGACGTTATTCAATTTGTTAGCGCCAGAAGAGACGGTGACAAATGAGTAAAAATAGTCAAAATTTAATGGCGGGTGCCGGTGTCTTGGCAGCCGCTGGATTAGTTGCTAAGGTGTTGAGCGCGATTTACCGGGTACCGTTTCAAAATTTGGTTGGTAATACTGGCTTTTATGTGTATCAACAAGTGTATCCAATTTATGGTATTGGCATGGTTTTAGCACTGAGTGGCTGGCCATTGTTTATATCAAAAATTATTACGGAACAACCAGACGATGCGCATCAACAATTAGTGGCACGGCGTTTGTTTTGGTCGTTAGTCGGGATTAGTGCGGTGCTTTTTACAATTGTCTTTGGTGGTGCACCAGTGTTGGCTTTGGCGATGGGTGGCAATATTCGCCTAACGCCAGTAATTCGCGCGGTTGCGTGGATGTTTTGGCTTATGCCGTTTTTGGCAGTTGGTCGTGGTTTTGCGCAAGGACAGCGTAATATGATGCCAACAGCCACATCCCAGGTGGTTGAGCAGATTGTTCGTGTGGCAATTATCATCGGGGTTGCCTGGTGGGGTGTCCACACGGGATGGTCAGATTACCGAATTGGTGAGTGGGCCACGTTTGGCGCCGCTGTTGCGGGATTGGCGGCAACCTTGTTTTTGGTACGGACGCTACGAGATGTGTGGCAACAGCCAATTACGGCGACTGTTAAGCAAGATAAAACGATTACCTGGCGCCACCTATTCAAACGCTTATGGGTTGAAGGCGGATTGTTAGCATTGCTAGCGGCGCTGTTGGTGTTACTGCAATTGGTTGATTCGTTTTCGACCAAGGCCTTACTGGAATCGTTTGGACTATCGGCAGCTAAAGCCGAGTATACAAAAGGGGTCTACGATCGTGGCCAACCGTTAGTGCAATTGGGCATGGTCCTAGCGACCGGGTTGAGTACGTCGCTATTGCCGGCGCTCCGACAACATTTTGTGCGTCAAGATAACGTAGCGTTACGTCATGATTTTCAGTTAACGATGCGTTTGGCGATTATATTGTCCGGGGTCTCAGCGATTGGCTTAGTTGCAGTAATGCCCGCTGTTAATCAACTGTTGTTTGGTTCCCGCGAAGGTAGTGTTGCGTTGGCATGGTTTGTGTTGGCGATTGTACCGGCAACGTTGATGACCATTGCAACCAGTGCCTTGCAAAGTTTTGATCGCACTCGAGGCCTTATTGGGCTTGTCTGGGTGACGATGACGGTTAAGGATGTCCTGAATGTATGGTTAATTCCGCACTGGGGCATAACTGGTGCATCAATTGCCACAACAGTCGCGCTTTTGCCGATTTTGGGGTATGCTTTACTACGATTACCACGGGCCTTGTGGCAAGAATGGTTACCGCAAAATTGGTGGCTTAAATTGTTGGGGACGTTAGTGGTTACTGGCGTCTTCGCAAAAATGGCAACCCTGATCAGTGACAACCTGTTCGGTGTATCGCGTGGGGCAAGTGTTGTAACGACTGTGGTGGCCGTTATCGTTGGGGCTGTTGCCTTCGTGGCGATGGTGACAATGACAGATTTGTTAACCGCGGAAGAGTGGGAGGCGTTGCCAAAGGGTGACCGCCTGTATGCAATTTTGAAACGAGGAAAGAATAATGCGTTTAGATAAGTATTTGAAGGTATCACGTTTAATTAAGCGTCGTACTGTTGCGAAGGAAATCTCAGATCAAGGTCGTATTGATATCAACGGCAAGACGGCCAAGTCATCAAGCGATGTTAAGTCTGGGGATGAATTGACGATTCGTTTTGGTAACAAGACATCAATCATGAAGGTTGAGAGTACCAAGGAGACGGTTCGTAAGGAAGAAGCTGAACACATGTACAGCATTGTGTCAGAGTCATACGAACAAAACTTCAACGAAGAAGCATAATTAACAACTGTGAGAAAAAAGCACCGCATTTGCGATGCTTTTTGTGTTTAAACTGTGTGTGGATTAAGGTGGGATAACTCTGTTGATAACTATCCGTTAGGTTTTGATACGAAAATGTTAAGGAAAGGTAATTACGCTTAAGAAAAGCCTACTTGTACTGTACAGTGTAAAATGTAAAGGTATAGAGAAAAAGAATTGTCTATCAAAAACGTTGCCAATCAGACAGTAGGGGGTCAGCGGCATGATGTCTATGAACACAAAAACAAACATCCGGCCGCTGAACGCCGGTGGGGCACGAACACTTGAATTCAATAATCGACAAGAAGCCTACCAACGTAAGGTGCACTTACGGCGTCGTTTCGTCTTGGCAGCGTTTATGATTGCCACGGTAATTTATGCTATGGTTTGCTTTCACCAGCAATATAATAAATATACAACCGCTTCGGCGAGTTTAGAAAAAACACAAACGCAGTTAGCGAGTGCGAAAACCACGCATCAAAATTTGAAGCAAGAAGTCAAAGATTTGGATGATGAATCGTATCTAGAAAAGCTAGTGCGTGAAAAGTACATGTATACCAAAGATGGCGAGATTGTTTTCAATTTGCCAGGTGAGTAATGAAGTGAATGAAAGAAAGGTAATCAGGACACTGATTGCCTTTTTTTCATACAAAGCAAGCTATAATAATAGCCAAGAGTGATTGAGGAAGAAGGTTAACGATGCAACCAAAAGTATTACGCGCGAACTTAACCCGACAGATACGGGAACAAGGGCTATTTGATCAACATGATCACGTGTTGGTGGCTGTTTCGGGTGGGCAAGATTCCTTGCGCTTGTTGCGCTGGTTAACAGAAGGAACGCTGCCGGCTGACGTGCAACCAACGGTGAGTGCCGGCTATGTGAATCATCAGTTGCGGGATGATGCCGCTGCAGAGGAAGCGCTGGTTCGTCGGACATTTGCGGCTACACCGAATTTAGCCCACGGTTTGATAGAAACGCTAACTTGGGAGACCATTCCAACTGTAGCAGTTGAAGAACAAGCTCGGGAGAAGCGATACGAAGCACTCATTAAAATGGCTCGTGAAGTAGGCGCCAATATTATCGTGACTGCCCATCACCAAGGGGATCAAGTTGAAACTATTTTATATAAGCTGATCCGTGGCAGTCGTTTGACGCAGTTAGTGGGGATGGCGCCACGGCAGCAATTACGTGGCGATATTGATTTAGCCCGGCCATTGTTGAATTTAACGAAAGCTGACCTAGCAGATTTGGTCATTCAGTCACTGACTGAATGGGTAGAAGACTATACCAATGCGGACGAAACGTTTGCTCGTAATCGCATGCGCCAAACAGTGTTACCAGCTTTGACTAGCATCAATGATCAGGCAGCTGAACACGTGGTGACGTTTGCGACTCAGTTGGCGGCGCTACAAAAGCTTGCGAGCGGTGCGATTAACGTTCACGTTAAGGCTTTAGAGGCTGGACACCTGGATTGGACGGTAGATGAGAGTGTCTTGACGATTATCATACAAACGTGGCTGACTAAAAAACACGTCTTAAACGTCAAAGATAGTCAAATCGCTCAGGCAATTCAACTGATGCGCAATCCAAGCGTGTCGACGGGGCTGATTGATTTAGGTGGACAATTACAGCTAGAACGCTTTGATAACTATTTATTGTTATCACAAAAACATTAAAGCGTTCACATTTCTTTTATTTGTAGCACTAAACATTTACCGTCAAACATGGTATTCTTAATGCTATGTAACGGTAGGGAAATTAAGATTTAGGAGATTTGAACAGACATGAACCAATGGGACATGAATAACGATATCGAACGCGTACTTTATAGTGAGCAAGATATCGCCGAAGCAGCAGAACGTGTTGGTAAGCAATTGGCTGCCGATTATGAAGGACGTACACCAATCATTTTGTCAGTTTTGAAGGGTGCCGTACTTTGGACGGTCGATGTAATGCGCCACATGCAATATGCTGAAGTCGAATTTATTGACGTTTCTAGCTACAACGGTGGGATTGCTTCTTCAGGTGAAGTTGACCTTGTAACGGATTTGCAAACAGATATCGCAGGACGCGACGTTATCATCATGGAAGACATCGTTGATTCGGGTCGTTCATTGAAGTTTATGATCGACTTGTTGATAGAACGTGGTGCAAAGTCTGTTAAGACGGCCAGCTTGCTAGACAAGAAGGAAGGTCGTGTTGTAGAAGCAACTGTTGATTACATCGGCTTTGATGTGCCAAAGGCATTCGTGGTGGGTTATGGCTTGGATTACAAGCAACTTTACCGCAACTTGCCATATGTTGGTGTCTTGAAGCGCGAAGTTTATGACCCAGCCCATGCTGATGTTGTAGACACGGTAGATATCACACCTGAGCATTAATTTCCAATTCGGATAACATATATTAAACAACGCAGATAGCAGTTGCTGTCGGTAGGAGGAATGGATGAAGAATCAACGAAACGGCAATTTCGTCCGGAATAGTTTGTTCTACGTAATCGTAGTCCTCGGAATTATGGGGTTGATTTACTGGGTAGCCGGTCCATCGCAAACTTCTAATACGAAGACTATTTCTACGTCGAAATTTATGACGGAATTGCGTGATAAAAAAATCAAGAATGTCACGATTCAACCAGGTGCCGGCGTTTACGACGTGAAGGGTGAGTACCGCAAAGCACAAACTGATAAGGACGCAAAGTCTGATTCACTTGTATCATTAGTTGGTGGTTCATCAGCTAAGGTAACTGGTTTTGAGACACAATTGATTAGTAATGACCCAGTTGTTGAGGAAATGCAGAAGGCTGCTGACAAGACGAAGACAGAAGTAACAACGAAGCCGCAACCTTCAAACTTCTGGGGAAGCATGGCAACGATGTTGTTGCCAATCTTGTTGATGGTTGGTTTGTTCTACTTGATGATGGGTGGCATGAGCCAAGGTGGCCAAGGTGGTCGTGGTAACATGATGGGCTTCGGCAAGTCTAAGGCAAAGCCAGCTGATCCTTCAGAAAACAAAGTTCGCTTTGCGGATGTTGCTGGAGCTGAAGAAGAAAAGCAAGAATTGGTCGAAGTTGTTGAGTTCTTGAAGGATCCTAAGAAGTTCTTAAAGCTCGGCGCTCGTATTCCATCGGGTGTTTTGCTTGAGGGACCTCCAGGAACTGGTAAGACTTTGTTGGCCCGTGCAGTTGCCGGTGAAGCTGGCGTACCGTTCTTCTCGATTTCGGGTTCTGACTTCGTGGAGATGTTCGTCGGTGTCGGTGCTAGTCGTGTCCGTGATTTGTTTGACAATGCTAAGAAGGCTGCCCCATCAATCATCTTTATTGATGAAATTGATGCGGTTGGTCGTCAACGTGGTGCCGGCATGGGCGGTGGTCACGATGAACGTGAGCAAACATTGAACCAAATGTTGGTTGAGATGGACGGATTCTCAGGTAGTGAGGGTGTCATTGTGATGGCCGCTACCAACCGTTCAGATGTCTTGGACCCAGCCTTGTTGCGTCCAGGTCGTTTTGACCGTAAGATTTTGGTTGGTCGTCCTGACGTTAAGGGTCGTGAGGCTATCTTGAACGTCCACGCTAAGAATAAGCCATTGGCTGATGATGTGGACTTGAAGGAAATTGCTAAGCAAACGCCTGGCTTCGTTGGAGCTGATTTGGAAAACTTGTTGAACGAAGCAGCGTTGTTGGCTGCTCGTCAAAACCACGATACGATTTACGCCAAGGATGTGGACGAAGCTGAAGACCGTGTTATTGCGGGTCCAGCTAAGAAGGATCGTGTGATTTCTGCTAAGGAACGCCAAACGGTTGCTTACCACGAAGCGGGTCACGCGATTGTTGGTTTGGTACTGAACGAAGCACGTGTTGTCCACAAGGTAACGATTGTGCCACGTGGACGTGCCGGCGGATACGCTATCATGTTGCCTCGTGAAGATCAGATGTTGATGAATAAGACGGATGCCATGGACCAAATTGCTGGTTTGATGGGTGGACGTGCGGCCGAAGAGATTATCTTTGACCAACAGTCATCAGGTGCTTCAAACGACTTTGAGCAAGCAACAAACATTGCGCGTTCAATGGTGACGGAGTACGGTATGTCTGACAAGCTTGGTATGGTCCAGCTTGAGAATGGTGGTCAACCATTCTTAGGTCGTTCATACGGTGAGACAGCGGCTTATTCAGATGAGACAGCGCGTTTGATTGACGAAGAAGTTCGTCGTATCACGACTGAGGGTTACAACAAGGCCCACGAAATCATCGAAGAGTACAAGGACAAGCATGATGCAATTGCAAAGGCTTTGTTGGAGTACGAGACATTGGACGAGAAGCAAATTTTGAGTTTGTTTGAGACTGGTAAGATGCCAGAATCAACGAAGGTTCAAAATGATACGGTTACGCCAATGTCATACGAGGAAGCCAAGCAAGCGGCTAATAACAAGTTGGTTGATGACGAAGATGCGTCAGAGGCAGCAGTTAAGCCAGAAGTTTTGGAACCACGTCATACTGATGAAGATTAATGATTGAAAGAAAGCCCGTTCAGGTTCTACCTGGGCGGGTTTTTCTGTTAAACTGATACTAAAATAAACAAATAATAAGAGGCACATATAATATGACAGATACACTTGTACGTGCAGTGACAACTGACGGAAATTTCCGTGCGATTGCCATTGATGCGACTGAAATGATGGCAGAAGTCTCAAAGTTCCACGAGGCCTCACAACTTGGCACGACCGTTTTGGGTCGCGCATTACTTGGCTCTCTGATGGTTTCAAATGCCATTTTGAAGGGCGATGAGCGTTTAGCGGTGGTTATCAATGGCGATGGACCTGCTGGCAAAATTGTCGTGGAAGCATCAGCCCAAGGTGAGGTACGCGGTTACGTGACGAACCCAACTGTTGAGTTGCCCTTAACGGCTAAGGGAATGCAAGATGTGGCTGGTGCCGTGGGTTCTAACGGATTCTTGCAAGTTACTAAGGAAATTGGTGAAGGCGATTCCTTTACGGGTCAAGTTGAATTGATGACGGGGGAAATTGGGGATGACTTGACGTACTACATGGCCAAGTCAGAACAAATTCCTTCAGCCGTAGCAGTGTCGGTTTTAGTTGACCCAGATGGTAGGGTGGCTGCAGCGGGTGGCTTTATGATTTCAGCTTTGCCTGATGCGTCAGATGAGGATATTACGACACTGGAAGACAAACTTGCCAACTTGCCATCAATTTCATCTCAATTGGTTGAGGGACATACGCCAATGGATTTGTTGTTCAACCTATTTGGCAAGGACGATGTGAAGAGGTTGGCAACGACAGAAGTGGCCTTGTATCCTGAAATCTCTAAGCGCGACTATGAGCGTATGTTGGCAACCTTACCAATGAACGATTTGCAAGAAATGCTTGCGGAAGATCACAGTGTTGAGATTGTCGATCGGTTTACTGGTAAGAAGATTCAGTTTGATGAAGCAGAATTATCAGGGATTATTGCAGCGAAGGATGCTGAGGGACTATAAAGTTGGGTTAAGCACTTGCAAAAAGTGCTTAAGATTGGCAAACTTATAGTTATCTGTGACAACACTGTCATAACAAATTAGTGAAAGAAAAAGAGGCAACATTATGGCTGACCAACAAGTGTCATTGAATGACCAAATGATCGCACGTCGTGACAAGATGGCTGAGTTGCGCGATGCGGGCATTGATCCATTCGGACACCGCTTTGAGCGTACACACACTGCAGCACAATTGCACGAGTTGTATGATGATACAACAGCAGAAGATTTGGAAGCACAAGCAATTGAAGTAACGATCGCAGGTCGTATGATGACCAAGCGTCGTTCAGGTAAGATTAGCTTTGCAGACATCAAGGATCGTTCAGGTCGTATCCAAGTCTTTGTGCAAAAGCCAGTTGTTGGTGAAGAAGCATACGACTTGCTTAAGAAGTCAGACTTAGGTGACATTCTTGGTTTCACTGGAACGGTTATGAAGACCCGCGCTGGTGAATTGTCAATTAACGTAACGGCTTTGACGCACTTGACGAAGGCATTGCGTCCTTTGCCAGACAAGTTCCATGGTTTGACTGACGTGGAAACTAAGTACCGTCAACGTTATTTGGACTTGATTTCAAACGAAGATTCATTTGAACGCTTTGTAAAGCGTTCAAAGATTATCGCGGCTATTCGTCACTATTTGGATGGCGAAGGCTTTATTGAAGTTGAAACACCAATGCTACAAAACGAAGCGGGTGGTGCTTCTGCGCGTCCATTTATCACGCACCACAATGCGTTGGATATTGATTTGTACATGCGTATCGCGCTTGAGTTGCATTTGAAGCGTTTGATTGTTGGTGGCATGGAACGTGTTTATGAAATTGGCCGTGTCTTCCGTAATGAAGGAATGGACCCTAAGCACAATCCAGAGTTTACGGTAATTGAGACGTATGCAGCTTACTGGAACTTTGAAGATGTCATGGTTGAAACTGAGAACATCATTAAGGCAGCCGCGGCTGCAGTTACTGATGAGTTGAAGGTAACCTACCAAGGTCACGATATTGATTTGGCACAACCATTTGCTCGTAAGCACATGGTTGATTTGATCAAGGAGACGACTGGTGTTGATTTCTGGAAACCAATGACTATCGAAGAAGCTCGTGCGATTGCTGACGAAAAGGGCGTTAAGTATGAGCAATACTGGGGTGTTGGTCACATCATTAACGAATTCTTTGAGGAGTTTGTTGAGGATACACTGATCCAACCAACATTTGTGTACGGTCACCCAGTTGAAGTATCACCTTTGGCTAAGAAGAACGAAACGGACGGTCGCTTTACGGATCGCTTCGAGTTGTTCATTGTTGGTGCAGAGTATGGTAACGCCTTTACAGAATTGAATGACCCAATTGATCAACGCGAGCGTTTTGAGGCCCAAGCGGCTGAGCGCGATGCGGGTAATGATGAGGCAGAAGGTATTGACGAAGACTTTATTGAGGCTTTGGAATACGGTATGCCACCTACAGGCGGATTGGGAATTGGAATCGATCGTTTGGTCATGCTATTGACTGACACGGACACGATTCGTGATGTATTGTTGTTCCCAACGATGCGTTAATAACGATTAAAAACGTGGATGATTATTCATCCACGTTTTTTGTTTACAAAAAGTATTGCAAAGTTTGAATGATAGTCGTATTATATTCAAGTTGAGTTTTTCAATGAGCAGTTTTCGCTCAAAAAATGAGACTAAAGAAGTTGAAATTAGTTGTTGACAATTGATATTTGCTTCTGTATTATAGATTAAGTTGTTACGGGGTGTTCATCTTGTTGCAATTGAATCGAAATCAGTTTGAAATAAGTTGTTGACAACGAATCGATGAGCTGATAAGATGAATAAGTTGTCAAGTGAGACAACGACGTAGGTCATTGAAAACTGAATATCGTTTCGATG
>NZ_SDGK01000028.1 GCF_004521965.1 Weissella cibaria
CGAACCCTGGATGCCGGTGTGAAAAACCGGAGTCTTAACCGCTTGACCAATGAGCCATGAAATTCGTTAAACGCGTACTGCCTTTAACAACAGATAATAATATACCAGATGACAAAATAACGTGCAACACCCAATTTCAAAAAAGTCGAAATTAATTCATTTTCGAACAATAAGTCTCTCCCCCTTGCGAGGGCATGCCCCTTTCCGTACACTGATAGATAGACGGGGGACAGGGGTATGATGACTGCAAGTTGGGTATTAGAGAAGCAAGATCAAGATAAATTACGGCTATGTCAATTTTTAACAAATCAGCTGGCAGATTTTATGACAATCCGACATCTTTTAGCTGAATTGGGGTGGACAAGGTATCGGTTTGGCCAGGCTTTGGCGGGGTTACAACAAGATTTGCAAACGCTATGGCCGGATCAACCACCTGCTTTTGCATTAGATGCGTCGCGTCGTGGCATCATAGTTGATCATCGTGTGTTGCTGGACATTAAGCGATTAACGCATGAGTATCGGCAGCAATCGTTAATTTGGGCGTTGTTAGGTGAAATTTTTGCTGAAACATTTGTTTCATATGAAGTGTTTGCTGAAACTCATCATACAACCGTGCCGATTGCCAGGGCGACCAAGAAGCAAATTGCGCTGGTTTTGGCACGGGTGGGCATTACACTAACGCGCCACAATGCATTGATCGGTGATGAAACGACTATTCGCGTGTTCTTCTTTGGTCTCATGCGGGAAGCGTATATTGATCAAGAGATTCCGTTTCCGACGGAGATGCGGATTAGAGCTGAAGCGGCGGTCACTGAAATTTTAGCGCTATACCAATTGCCGGAACGTGAAACAACGAAACAAGCCATTCGAATGCAATTTGCCATTTGGTACTCACGACTAGCTAACCACCACGCCATTATGGCAACAGAAATGCCACTGCTCTTTGTCCCGTTTACCAACTGGGATGAACAGCATCGGCAGATTCACGCGGGATTGGTTATGATGATGCGTCATTTTGTTGATTTACCCAATGCGGTCTTAGCACGAGAAGCGGAGTATGCGATTGCCTCAATGTATGTGGCTGGTTTTTTAGGGCCGATTCCAGAGGCTTTGTTGACCGAGACGGCAATACGAAAATTACAGCCCTTCACGACCATCATGCAAGCGGAATTTGAAACGGTAATGCACCAGCCACTTGAGTTTGAGACTTTAAGCAAAATGATGGCGTTGCTATCACCGACGCATGTACGTTTATTGTATTTCAGTCATTTGGGATTTCGACCGATGCCAGATGTCGTCCGGGCGAAACAACGATTTCCACTTCAGGCCCAAATCATTCTAACGGTCATCGCTAAGCTATCCGTGGTGCTCAGTGTTCCCGAACAAGCTTTATTGAGTGTTTTGTTTGAAGAGTATTTAACGGCTATGATTCAAACGGTAGCGACTACGAAATTGTTGCCGAAAATTAAGGTGATTGTTGATATGAATAATCTACCTAATTTGGAAGCCTTAATTGTTAGCCGGCTGGAACAGACCCCATTGGTAAACATTGTGGTTAGTCATGAAGCCATGTTGCAGGCCGATTTTTATATCTCAGATATTGAAATCGCCGGTTTGAAAAATGCGACACCGTTCATTTGGTCGCATTATCCAGATGAAAACGAATTTAATAAGTTTATTGAAAAAGCAATCGACTTAACTGTCCACCGGATGACGGCAACAGATTAGCCTGAGTAATGCCAACTCAATGACAGGGTTTATACCAACTGCCATTGAGTTGGCATTTTATTTTTGTGCGTACTTTCAGTAACCGCTAGGGCTACCGTTTGTAAGCGAGATTTTTTTAAACGTTTTTGAAAAATATGACGTGGAGCGGACAATTAACATCCGATAAAGTTAAACATGTCAACGAAACCAAACGCAAACAAGGGGGACGTGAGAATGACTTTAAATTGGCTATATAAGGTGGTGATAACAATATGGAGTGTACTGTCAATCGTAGAGTACGTGGCAGCAGATGAAGATAATGTTGAAACCATGCGGGAATTTGAAACCGCATGGAATCAAGATAGACCGAATCAAGTCATTCGGCTTGATGGTGATGTGCTTAATGATACATCGACGGTACTTGTCACGCGTCGTCAGTCGGTCACTATTGTTGGGGATGGACATGAATTATCATTGACTCCAATTGGCGAAGCGCAGCAACGTAAGACGTTGCATAGCACAGCAACGGTTACGCTGAGTCATGATTTTTGGTTGAAAGGCCCTGGTAATCAACCGCTTGTGCGTGCTGATCAAATTATCACATCAGCGGATAGTAATGTGGCGATTACGCCGGGCCAGAATGGCACAATGTTCGAGGCGAATGACATTTTAATTCAGGGACAGTTAGCATTGCACGGAATGGGTGGTGATATGTTTACGGCCAATCGCATTGTGTTGGCAACAGGAGCGTTCGTCGAAGCGTTTGGTCAATTGAATGCCCATGTATTCCGGACGTCTAGTCAACAGGGTGAAGTCTTAGTTGAACCAGAGGCCGTTTTGTCCATTTCAGTCATGAATCGAACGACGACGGATCGAATTTGTGCGCCAATTGCGAGTAATTTTAAACGAATAACCATCCAGGGCGGTCATGTTGAAGTGAATACAATCGGGCCAGGCATCTATTGGAGTGCTGGTGATGACGCAATGTGGCGGGTAACGGATCAAGGGACACTTCGCTTAACAAGTACTGGGCAAATTCCGGTGCTTGAAAAGGCGGCTGATGGAACCAGTCGGGGTGGTGTACAGGTTATGCCAGATAGTAATTTTTACGTAAGCGGTCAGGGACCGGCGCTGATTGCCTTCCCAAAATCAACCTTATTGAAAGTTTTACGGCCGGCAACGGTGCAATTGACTAATCGCGCAGGACAACCAATTTTCCAACGGGGGTTAGCGATGATTGATTTACAACAAATTAATGTACGAGGTCGTGGCATTGAAATTGGGGAATTTCAGCATACCGACGTCTCGCAATTTCGCATTAAAGGTCGCGGTAAAGGGATAACTGACGCGCAAATTGGGCGACCGGCTAGTGATTGGCTGGCACAAGTATCGGATTTAGCATTAACAGCCAGTTCGCCGAAACTAGCGTATGAACCAGTAAAAATGTTGGTTCAAGCTGCAAATTTTGGGGATAACCATCAAAAAATATACGGTGAAGCTTTAGCAATCGCTGCACAACCACGCTCAGGAATTATCACGCTACTGGGGAGTAACTTGAAATCTTGGGTTGTCCAAGCACGTTTAAAGCAGCCACTGACACATATCAGCACGGCGTATCAATTACCAAATGCGTTGCGATTTAACGAGGTTGTTTTGACAGGGGATTATCAAAACGTATTAGTAGGTAGTGGCACTGGTATACGAGATTTAGGGGCAACACTACAATTTGAGGCCTATGACTTAGTACGAGTGGGATCGTATCAAGCACAGGTGTCATTAAATTTGGTCGCGGGACCAACAAATTAAAAGGGGAAAAAAGATGAAAAAACAATTTAGTTTAGGAATTTTGGCTGTTTGTACGGGGTTGACAACTGCGGGCGTTGGTTTTGCAGAAGAAAACATTGAGGTTGAAACACAAGCGTTGGTTGGCTTTGCAGGGACAGAAACACCGGTGGCCATTGGCCACGTTGATCCGGAATCGCCTCGCGAAACGGATCCACACGCCCCGGCAAATTTACGGACAACCCCAATGCCACTGACATTAGATTATGCATCACGCTGGCAATTTGATACGCAAAAAATGAGCTTAGTTGACCGAACATATACGGCCAAGCAAGATGTTTTTGCTGGGCGAGCGGTAGCAAATCACGTTCAGGTAACTGATCAACGTGGCCAATTGGATGGCTGGGACTTGCAGGTTCGCCAAAAGACACCTTTTGTCCACGGAAAGGGAGTGGAATTGAAAGGCGCCAAACTGCAAATTGACCGGGTGACCAGTAAAAGTGCGGTAACCGATACAACTGTTTTGACAGCTACGAAAAAAATGGATTTGAATCAGGCGTTTATGCGTTTGGCACATGCAAAACCAGGTGATGGTTATGGGACGACCGCGATTTCATTGGGCGAGGTGTCATTACACGTGCCTGGTCAAATGAAGAAATTATCAGGAATTTACAACAGTACGATTGTATATAAGTTGTTAGCAGCACCGACAGGAGAATAGAGATGCACAAATTAAAATGGTTACGGATCGTCATTGCACTGATGGTCGGTGTTGTATTTAGTGCAAGTGAAAAAATGTCAGCGAATGAATTGTCGTTTGGTGTACAAATCGAAACGTCTGAGAATCAACGACACGCGACGGCCGGCTATTTTGATTTGATTTTAGCGCCTCGTCAAAAGACGCATGTTCAGGTACAGCTAACGAATCCAACTGATCGGCAAGTGAAAGTCGGGGTTCGCACAGCAGCGGCTACCACAAATGCAAACGGTGTTGTAGATTATGAGACGAGTCGGAACAAAAAATGGACACGTATGGTTCACGTAGCGGATGCGGTTACATTACCGCCAAAGAGTTCGCAAGTTGTTTCGATTGCCATCAAGATGCCGGGAACGACTTTTCCAGGTGTGCGGGCGGGTGGCTTGACGTTTTATGAGTTAACGAATAATCAGCAAAGAAATCCATCAGGGATGCAAATCAAGCAAGAATATTCATACACGGTTGCGTTGCTGGTCCGAAATAATGAAAAACATGTTGCGGCCCAT
The DNA here is from genome assembly GCF_004521965.1 of Weissella cibaria. Lineage (GTDB taxonomy): Bacteria > Bacillota > Bacilli > Lactobacillales > Lactobacillaceae > Weissella > Weissella cibaria_A. The sequence goes on from NZ_SDGK01000028.1 coordinate 4,753, forward strand.
ATGCGTGCGGACGGGATGACACTGAAACGACAGGATGGCCAAACAGCTTTAGTCCTACGACTACGTAATCAATCGCCAATTTTTCACCAAGGAATGATGATTCAGACCCGCGTTTATCGTGGCAAACAGTTAGTGACGAGTGAGACCCGACGCAACTTGCAATTTGCGCCTAGTAGTCGTTACGACCATCGCACGTCGGTGGGACAATTGCAGCCTGGACGTTATCGTGTCGAAACACAGGTAACAACAGACAAAGGTCGATGGACGTTTACTAACCGAGTTCGGGTGAATGCGATGGCGGCGATCACGAGCCAGAAAGATGTCGTGAAGCATTGGCCGGTTTGGTTAAAACTTGCTTTGATCATTATTGGTGGCCTGCTTACATTAATTGGTTGGCTACTATGGTTGTTAATGCGACGTCAAAAGTAAACAAAGAAGCAATAAGAAATGATTAAAAACCCACGAACTGGAAAAAGTTCGTGGGTTTTTAACCTTTATTCGCACTTCCTGATGTCCATATTTGAACACTTATATTTTAACAACAAAAGTCACAATTCCCAAATAGAATGTTTGCGAAAGATTTCTAATTTTTGTAACAATTGTCACAATTCACTCAGCGAAAGCTACCATATCTGTCGCTCCTTTGTCCGGGTAAGCACACAAACGTTTTTTATACTGACGGTATAGCGCAAGAACTAATGTGATGATGATAAAATTATGAAAGAAAATATTGTGGCAGATGCACGTTTGCGAAAGATGGCGGTGGCAAGGAATGGTTGATTCACGGGGCGGCAACCCTGGCGATGCTTGGTGGCATCGCCGCGGCGCCACAAACTGAAACTGTGACTGAACGGGTCGATGATTTGGTGCAAATTGTTTTGCAAATGGTAATCGCCCCCGCTGAGGCCGCAACGGTTTCCGGCGTAACGATTGATAATGCCAAAGAAGTGTCAAGCCGAACAACAACGTCTTCCGGTGACAAAACAGCGGATTATCTAGTTAAAGGAAGCGCTTACTACCAGTGGAATAATTCATCTGGAAAGACAACGTGGTATGGACTGTCGAACGGTCAAAATCAAACCGGGCTGGTTGTTTATAACACGGCGTTGGATACCTCAAAAGATTTTACGGCTAGTGGTGCCTTTTATATGGCCAATTAGCTCTGGCACTGCCGACTATAGTGGTATTTTGCTGTCATCTATTTTGCCAAATTCATTGGGTAGCGGAACATGTGGTGGCCTTGGTATTACAGGCATTAAGAACGCCATTCCATTTGGAATTGACATGTATAACAACGGGACGACTTATAAAGACGCCAGTGGGACGTACCCAATGGTGGGTATTTGTAGGACGAACTCATCCGGTAATTTAACACAAGCAACCAGTGATTCGAGTTTGACCTCAGGGAGTGGTGTGTCAAGTGTGCCTGCATCTAATGCGCCCAGCGGAATCGGCAGTGGGGATGGTGCTGCCTGGACGATTAAATACACAGTTAGCAATAAAACGTTGACATTTTCTTTGGGTGGTAAGGTCACGAAAACAATGACAATCAATATGACCACGATGCCCTATTTGTTATTTGCTTTGATCGGTTCAGCAGGTGATAAATCAACTGAAATGACGTCATCGATTGCCCAAGTTTCCGGTACAAAGGCCTCAATGACAGTGTCAGTGACGTATAAATATACGGCTGACAACGTCCTTAAGACGGGGACAACTTTAGCGGTTGGAGACGGTCAATCGGTGGGAATTAACAATGCTTCTCCTGTAGCTTCAAGTGATACATATAGCTATGATGCACCGAAGATTACAGGGCATAACATCAGTTCAGCAAATGATATTACGGTTAAGGTCGGGTCAGGGACAACGCTAAGTTTGACTTTGGTGTACGCATCGGCCTTACAAGAAGCGACGGTGATGACGTCAGGATTGGTCGGTAACGGTGCTAGTGGGACGACTACGTATAAGGGCACGACTGGTGGCAAAATTAGTATTTCAGATAGTAGCTTGACCAAGGCGGGTTACACGTACAAGGTCACGGCGCCAGTTTCCAATGAAAGTGGTGTGAAAGCGCACAGACAGCACTCGAAAAGGTGCTAGCTGATACTGGTGCGACGGCCTTAAAGAATAGTGTGCCGGCGGACATGTCTGACACGATTAAAGATGCTTGGAATCACTTAGCGGATTTGCAGGCTAAAGCATCTCGTGGCGAAGCAACGACGGCTGACGTTGTTGCAACTACTAAGGCACTAGCCGATGCTATCGGCCAAAATAATGGTATTGTGAGTGGACCACAGACGCGCCAAGCACAACAAAAATCCTAAACTGGCAACGTTGGGGGGCTACGTATCAACCGACGATGCCACGTTAACTACAGCGGTCCAGGCAGGCTACACAGCTATCCGGAGTGGGTACTTACCATATACAAGGGCAGATATGCTGCCATATACGGCTAACCGGGTGCTACCGGACACTGGGCAAAACACGATGAGTTATTTAACAGCAATCGTGGTCTTCCTGTTTGCAAGTAATCTGGTTATGTTGGTTATGTTGTTTGCAGCGCGCCGTAAGCGTGAGGCTGAGGAAAATTAATTGAGAAGTGAAACGAGGACTGTCGGAGACGATGGTTCTCGTTTTCCACTTATGTAATCCGTAAGATTTCTATTCATGGTAAACTTAATGTGGTTATTTTTAAGTAAAACGCTAGAAGGAGCAGCACGGCATGTTTACCGATAAAAAGATTGTGTTAGTTGTCAGCGGTGGTGTCGCGGCCTATAAGTCAGCGATTTTTGCCCGCTTGTTGATGAAGGCGGGGGCAGCCGTTCGCATTGTGATGACACAGGCCGCAACTGAATTTGTGACGCCAAAGACGTTTGAAGCCTTGACGCAGCAGCCGGTTGTGACCGATTTGTTCGATGCGCACAATGACAGCGTCATTGCACATGTGAGTTTGGCAGATTGGGCTGATTATATTTTCGTGGTCCCTGCGACGGCTAATATTTTGGCAAAAATGGCGGCTGGCATTGGTGATGATGCCGCAACGTCAGTTCTATTAGCTCGGCATACCCCAGTTATTGTGGCGCCGGCAATGAACGTTAAAATGTATGAAAATCCGGCAACACAACGTAATTTAGCAACGTTGCGTGACGATGGGGTGATTGTACTGGAACCAGCTGAAGGTCTTCTAGCTGAAGGTTATGCTGGTAAGGGTCGTTTGCCGGAACCGGATGAGATATTAGCCTTGGCAGAATTAGCGATGCATCAGCGAGCGGGTCGACTAACGGGCAAGGAGATCCTTGTCTCGGCCGGTGGGACCATTGAACCAATTGATCCGGTTCGCTTTATTACGAACCGGTCGTCAGGGAAGATGGGGTATACGATTGCACAAGCCGCAGCAGAGCAAGGGGCTAACGTGACACTTGTGACATCATCCGATTTGCCAGCTCCGGCAGGTGTACAAACGGTTCATATTCAGTCTGCCCGTGAATTGTTGGCAGCGATGACCGAACGGTTTGATACGGCAGATGCTGTGATTATGGCGGCAGCTGTTTCAGACTATCGCGTGGCAACGCCAGCTGATCAAAAGATGAAAAAAGATGCGGCCAATCCGAGGTTAACTTTGGAATTGGTTGAAAATCCGGACATTCTGGCGACCCTTGGTGCGAATAAAACCCATCAGTACTTGGTTGGGTTTGCAGCTGAGACGCAGGATTTAATTAATTATGCGCAACAAAAGCTAATAAAAAAGAATGCGGATATGCTGATTGCAAATGATGTCTCAAAGGCCGAAGTTGGTTTTGGTTATGATACGAATCAAGTGACGATTTTGACACGAGATGCAAAACCAGAGACCTTGCCTTTGCAAACGAAAATTGCATTGGCTCGTGAAATTATGCGACGTGTGACAGAAGCGGTAAAGGATTAAAAAATGGCACAAATTGGAATTGATAAGATGAGCTTCTTCTCACCGCATCAATATATTGATATGACTGAGTTGGCAAACGCTCGTAATGAGGAACCTGGTAAATACTTGATTGGGATTGGTCAGACGCAGCAAGCGGTGGTGCCACCAACGCAAGACGTTGTGACGATGGCTGTTAATGCGGCAGATCAAATTTTGACCCCTGCTGAGCGTGAAGAAATTGACACTATTATTTTTGCGACTGAATCAGGCATTGATAACTCAAAGTCGGCCGCGGTTTATGCACAACGGTTGTTGGGGTTGAGCCCATACGTCCGTACAATTGAAATGAAGCAAGCGTGCTATGCCGGTACTTACGGTTTGATGCAAGCACGGGATTACGTTGCCTTGCACCCGGGCGCTAAGGTACTGGTCATGGCGTCAGATATCGCCCGTTATGGTCTCCGTACCCCGGGTGAAGTTACACAAGGGGCTGGTGCGGTTGCCATGTTGGTGACTGAGAATCCGCGCCTTTTAACGATTAATCGGGACAACCAATTTATGTCGCGTGATGTGATGGATTTCTGGCGCCCAGTTTATGCCGAAGAAGCGTTGGTTGATGGTAAGTATTCAGCCGAAGTTTATCGTGAATTCTTCCGTGACTTGTGGGCTCGTTATAAGGACAAGACTGGTTTAGCTATTGATGACTTCAAGGCATTTGCATTCCACTTGCCATTTACTAAGATGGGGTTGAAGGCCTTACGTGATATCTTGCCTGAAGCAGACGAAGCGAAACAAGCATTGTTGTTGACGGAGTTTGAAGCCAGCCGAGTTTACAACAAACGCATTGGAAACTTATATACGGGTTCGGTTTACTTAAGCTTGTATTCACTGTTAGAAAATTCAACGACCTTAACGGCTGGTGATCGTTTGGGAATTTTTTCTTATGGTTCAGGTGCAGAAGGTGAGTTTTATTCAGTTGAATTACAACCTAACTTCCGCGATGGTCTAGTGACCGGTCAAATAGATCACTTGTTTGATTCACGTGAGTACATGACGATTCCGGATTATGAGGAAAACTTCATGGCCGGGTTACACGGTGCAGCTGATCGCGAATTTGATATCACTAAGGATCCAGCCAAGTTTGTGTTGGCTGGCTTGAAGCATCAACAACGCGTGTATTTAGCACACTAATAACGCGAAAAAATCAATAATTGTGCGAGGGTTCATCAAACGCACTGGGTACACTAATCGCAAACGACTAGTCAGGGGGAGTGCCTATGCAGCGACATGAACTACAGATTGGTGATATAGCCCATTGTGATGCTTCAGCAGCGATTGACTGTCCGTTTATCGGCAAAGTGATTCGCTGTGACACAAACGATTATGAAATGGAAGTCCTATTTATTCCGGAATTGACTCGTGAAAATGTCGCATTACTTCATACACAACAACGGGTCGCCAAGACGGCTTTGCAACCGTTCATGAATAAGCGAGATTTACCATCAATGAAAGGTTGATTGTTCGGTATTTGTCGGTTAAACTAACTGGGTAACACAAAAAAATCTGTAATTAGTTAAGAGGGAAAATTATGAAACGCGTTTACTTAGCCGGGCCATTTTTTGATGATGACCAAATTGATCGTATTGAACGGATGGAAAAAGCACTTGCAGCCAATCCAACGGTTTCCGAATTCTTCAGTCCACGAACTGAACAACACGATGAATTTGAATTTGGTTCAAAGGAATGGGCAAAAGCAATTTACAAGGGCGACAAGGATCATCTTGATCCAGCCGAAGTTGTCATTGCGGTAATCGACTACGAGGGTGAACACGTTGATCCAGGAACTGCCTGGGAGATTGGTTACTCAGAAGCAGCCAAGAAGCCTGTGATTTTGGTGAAAGAGAAGGAGGGAGGCATCAACTTAATGATGTCAGTTCCTGCTCACGCTGTTATTACAGACGTTGCAGAAGTTGCAACGTACGACTTTGATGCCTTGCCAGCGAACGAATGGGAAGGTAAGAGTTTCTAATTTGGTTAAGCCTACCAGTGGTTAGCGGCACTCACAGCAAAGTGGGAGCCGTTTTTTTCTTGCATTGGCCATTGAACTGATTAACGCTGTGCTAAACTAAACAGATACGAAACAGAACTTGAGAGGGTATTGTTCATGCGAAAAATTGGCCGGTTGTTGTTGGCGTGGCTCGTGAAATTTTGGATTCCACTCGCCATTACTATGGGGATGCTTGGTGTCGCAGTCGCAGTTACCACAGTAATGCTATACAAACAACAAATTACAGTACAAATCCCGAATATTACAATTCGAGAAAAGAAAGGAGTTGCCGGTACGCCGATATCAGTGTTGAAGCAAGGCGAACATTTACAAATTTTAGCCAAGGATGATGGTTGGTATGAGGTGCGCCGTGAAGATGAGTCGACCGGTTGGGTAGCTGGCTGGCTATTAGAGCGTAATGAGCCTTTAGATAAGATTACGCCGTTATCAGAATCGACAATTGTTTTGGATCCTGGTCATGGTGGGTCGGATTCCGGTGCAATCTCAAATACTGGCAAATTTGAGAAGACCTATACTCTCCAATTGGCACGGCGGGTGGCTAAGACGATACGTCAATCGGGGGCGCGGGTGATTATGACGCGTGATTCGGACAAAATCGTGTATCTGTCAAAAATTCCGCAAGTGGTTGAAAAGAACCATGCTGATTTGTTTATTTCATTCCACTTCGATTCATCCCCAGAAGCGAACGAAGCGAGCGGCTACACGACGTATTATTACCACAAAACAAATGGTTCTAAGCAACTTGCGACAGCCTTGAATAAAGCCATGGCGCCGACTATGCCACTCACTAATAAGGGTGTTGCCTTTGGTGATTTCTTGGTTATTCGAGATAATACGGTGCCTGCGGTATTGCTTGAAAATGGGTACATTAACTCAGATACGGACTTCAAACAGATTAAGTCCGTGAAAACACAGGAAAAAATTGCCAAGGCAATTCTAATCGGTCTGGAAAATTATCTTGATCAACGGGCGAAAAATGCCCAGTAACTTGACGTTGACTACTTTCTATAAGATAATGTCTTTCATAGATAGAACCGATGAGAAAGCAAACTTATTTTAGACATGTTTAGCGAGCAGGGTTTGGTGAGAGCCTGTCATTGTTAGGATAAGGGGACACTTTTTAGGTCGCAGCAATGCGCGTGTTGCCACGTTACGGCATGAGACCAAATTCAAGGTGGTACCGCGCTTAAAAGGCGCCCTTGACGATACGAGCGTATCGTCGAGGGCGCCTTTTCCGTTTTTGCACCATCGGATTAATTGAGAGGAATTACGATATGGCTAAGCAATCATTCCAAAAGCCAAAGGGAACATCAGATTTGTTGCCCGGTGAATCATTTAAGTGGCACTACGTTGAAGAAACAGCGCGTGTGTTGTTTGGTGACTACCAATATTCAGAAGTACGGACACCAATTTTTGAAAGTTTTGATGTCTTTGCACGTTCGGCTGGCGATACATCTGACGTGGTGACGAAGGAAATGTATGATTTCCACGACAAGGGTGATCGTCACGTTGCCTTGCGTCCGGAAGGAACCGCGGGTGTTGTGCGGGCATTTGTTGAAAATAAATTATTTGGACCTGAGCATCAAAAGCCATACAAGATGTTTTATATCGGACCAATGTTCCGTTATGAACGGCCACAGGCAGGGCGCATGCGTCAATTCCACCAGATTGGGGTGGAAGCATTGGGGTCAGACTCACCAGCACTAGATGCTGAAGTGATTGCAATGGCCGTTGATTTCTTCCAAACGTTGGGTGTGACGAACTTGAAGGTTAAGATTAACTCATTGGGTGATAAGGAGTCTCGTGAGAACTATCGCCAAGCGTTGATTAATTTCTTAACGCCTCATTTTGATGAGCTTTCAACTGATTCACAAACGCGTTTGGAGAAGAACCCATTGCGTGTACTGGATTCTAAAGATGCCAAAGATCAAGCGATTGTTGCGGATGCACCATCGATTTTGGATTATTTGACAGAATCAGCGCAAGCCCATTGGGACAAGGTGCAAACATACCTTGAGGCAATGGGAATTGACTATGAAGTGGATGCCAACGTGGTTCGTGGGTTGGATTATTACAATCACACGATCTTCGAAGTGATGACACAATCTGAAGCGCTGGGTCGTGGTTGGACAACGATTACCGGAGGTGGTCGCTATAACGGTTTGGTCGAAGAATTCGGCGGACCAGAGATGCCGGGGGTTGGCTTCGGAATCGGTTTGGAACGTTTGATGTTGCTGCTTGAATCAGATGGGGCAACGTTGCCTGAACAAGCACCGCTTGATGTGTACGTTGCCAACACCGGCGACGGGACTGATGTGGTTGCCATGCAAATGGTACAAGCGGTTCGTTCATTTGGCTACAGTGCTGAGCGCGACTACCAAGATCGTAAGTTAAAGGGGCAATTCAAGTCAGCTGATCGACTTGGTGCCCGCTTTATGATTACGATTGGTGAGCGCGAGTTGGCTGAACAATCAGCTAACTTGAAGAACATGACGAGTGGTAAGGAAATTATGGTGAAGTTGGCCGAACTATACACCGGGCTGCCAGAATTTATTGAAGACGAAGAAGTTACAGAAGAGGATTAAGAGATATGAAGCGTACAAACTATGCAGGCTTGATTGATGAAGCCTACCTTGACCAAACTGTCACGTTACAAGGATGGGTGCAGAAGCGCCGCGATTTGGGTGGGTTGATTTTCGTTGATTTGCGTGACCGCGAAGGAATCGTACAATTGGCATTTTCAGAAGAAATTAACGCTGAAGCATTGGCGGTTGCCGAAAAGATGCGTTCAGAGTTTGTGATTGAAATTGAAGGAGTAGTTCGTTCACGTGCAGAAGGTGCCGTTAATGATCACTTGAAGTCAGGTAAAATTGAAGTCCAAGTGGCTAAGGCAACTATTTTGTCTGAAGCGAAGACAACGCCTTTCTACATTGAAGATGACATCAATGTTTCTGACGAATTGCGTTTGAAGTATCGTTACTTGGATTTGCGTCGTCCTGAGATGCAAAAGAACTTGCGTATCCGCTCCAAGATTACGGCGGCCACGCATGAATTCTTGGATGCCAATGGCTTTATCGATATTGAAACGCCCTATTTGGCTAAGTCAACGCCAGAAGGTGCGCGTGATTATTTGGTACCTTCACGTGTCTACCCTGGTTCATTCTATGCTTTGCCACAATCACCACAATTGTTTAAGCAATTGTTGATGGGTGCAGGCTTCGACCGTTACTACCAAGTTGCTCGTGCCTTCCGTGATGAGGACTTGCGTGGTGACCGTCAACCAGAATTTACCCAACTTGACGTTGAAATGTCATTTATGACGCAAGACGAAATCATGGCTTTGGTTAACGAGTGGGTTGCTGCAATCATGAAGGAGACGGTTGATGTCGAGTTGAACACGATCGAAATTCCAGTATTGGACTATGCTGACGCCATAGCTCGTTTCGGAACTGACAAGCCTGATATGCGTTTCGGGATGGAATTGCAAGATTTGTCAGACTTGATGGCTGACTCAGAATTTGGTGTCTTTGCAAATGCGGTCAAGAACGGCGGTCAAGTTAAGGCAATCGTCGTGCCTGGTGGGGCCGATAACTACTCACGTAAGGATATCGACAAGATGGCCCAATACATCGAACGTTTCGGTGCGAAGGGATTGGCGTGGTTGAAGATTACTGACGAAGGCATTACGGGACCAATCGCAAAGTTCTTGACGGCCAAGGGTGATGCGTTGTTAGCACAAACTGAAGCAAAGGTCGGCGATTTGATTTTGTTCGCTGCAGATTCAGCAAACATTGTTTCAGCAACATTGGATGCTTTGCGTCGCATGACTGCTAAGGAAATGGACTTGATCGATGACACCAAGTGGGCCTTTGCATGGGTTGTTAACTGGCCATTGTTTGAGTACCAAGCTGAAGAAGATCGCTGGATTGCAGCTCACCACCCATTCACAATGCCAAATGAAGAAGATTTGCCATTGTTGGAGACGACAGATGGTGCGCACCAAGCACACGCACAATCATACGATCTAGTTTTGAATGGTTACGAATTGGGGTCTGGTTCAATTCGTATTCACCGTATGGATATTCAAGAAAAGATGTTGTCAGCCCTTGGCTTTACCAAGGAAGCTGCCCACGATGCCTTTGGCTTCTTGCTTGAAGGAATGGAGTATGGCTTCCCACCAATGGGTGGTATTGCATTGGGACTTGACCGTCTTGCCATGTTATTGGCTGGTCGTGACAACATTCGCGAAGTCATTGCATTCCCTAAGAACTCAAAGGCCACTGAGCCAATGACTGAGGCACCAACACCGGTTGCACAAGCCCAAATCGTCGATGATCTTGGTTTGACGGCACCTGTTTACGCAGATATTGAAGCGCCTAACATGTCTGAAGAATAATGACGACCCAAAACGCTCGGAACTTTTCGTTCTGGGTGTTTTTTTGTTTCAAAAATGGAATATAAAAAAATCAGACTTTCATATTTTATTCACAAAATGAAACTATACTTTAATAAGTGGTGAGGAGGTTAGCCTCACGAAACAGAGACAAATTTTGGAGGTGTTTATTATGTTTAAATGGCGACATTTAATCGCTTTAGCGAGGTTACGATAGGTCTGCTTCTGGCAGGTGGCATCACCGTATTTTACAACAAGTCAGACAGAGACGCATACACAACCACTGTGGGTGAATGGTAAACAAGCGGTTGAGGTAATCTGGCATACGCCTTTGTTTATCAATGAAGACGTTGGTAAGTTGGATATGGGAGACGCCGCGTTGCGATCAGAAGTCGTTTCGAAATCTAACTTTCCGCATAATGGTGGGGTAGCAGGCAAGTCTGATTGGCATCCCGGTACAATTACTGGGCCAATTCATGAAACGTATGATGGCTATGTGTTATTTAAGTCGTCACGTGGCCTAGCGACGGCATCAACCATGATGTTGTATGTGCGTTTTGTTCAGGGAGCAACTTCCGCGTATAACATGCAATTTGCAGTGCTGTTTGTTAACATTACAAATGCAAATCAAACGGAATCTTGGTATTCTAACTCAAGTTTGTGGGTCGAAACAACCGGCAACACAAACTGATGATAAGACAAAAACAGCTCAGCCTGGTGACAGCGTCCCTGTGGCTGATGAAACGAATCAGCCCCTGACTGATGAAATGCCGACAGCAACTGTGACCGATGCGTTGTCGGGTCAGGCAGCAACCTTACTTGAGACCGGTATGAAGCGTCAGCCGATTTTGACAGTCGTTGGGTTAGGTATGTTGATTTCGCTATCAGGAATGGTTTTGTTTAAGAAAATACGGTAAATTAGACGGAACTTATGGACCAATTGGTTCATAATTTTTTTGTTTATCCGGCGCAGATTTACAATTAAGTGATAAAATCATAAAGTACAAATCGAAAGAAGCGAGAAAATGGACCAAATAGAACAGTATTTTAATCGTCATCAGTATTCAAGTCGGATTGGTAGTGCAATGGTATATGCCGTTGCGTCAGCCGTAGCCCTTAATTTTTTCTGGACGCCCGGTCATATTTATTCATCCGGATTTACAGGGCTAGCCCAGTTATTAAATACCCTCTTAGAACGATTCGTCGGTTGGAAGGTGCCCGTTGGTGTGTTGTTATTGATGATTAATGTGCCATTGATGATTACGGCTTATCGTAAAATTGGGAAGCGCTTTGCAATGTTTACGGCTGCCGCTCTGGTTTTGGCGGCTGTCGCGATGCGCTTGGTGAGTCAGCCTGAACAATTGTGGACGCAAGACCCACTTGTAATGGCAATCTTTGGTGGGGCCGTTAATGGTTTTGGAACTGGCTTGGCTTTGCGCAATGGCTTATCAACCGGTGGACTAGATATCATTGGTATTTTGGTTCGTCGCAAAACTGGTATGAAGATGGGCGCGGTCAATTTGACCTTTAACTTCTTTATTCTATTGGCGTCAGGTTTCTTATTTGGTCCGCAATATGCATTGTATACAGGAATCGGCTTAGTTGTTAACGCGCGCGTTATTGATTTGGTCTACACACGCCAGCAAAAAATGCAAGTTATGATTGTGACGGAAAAGCCTGATTTGGTGATTGAAGCGATTCAACGAGATATTCGCCGCGGAATCACCATTGTGCACCATGCCGAAGGTGGGTATAACCACCATCATAAGGAAGTGTTGTTTACGGTTATTTCGATGTATGAGCAATATGACCTACGCGATGCAATTTATGATGTCGACCCACAGGCTTGGGCATCATTGTGGCGCATCGACCGCACGTTTGGCCGTTTTTATGAGCCAAAATTGTAAACAGTTGGTTAAAAAGTCTAATTAGCGACAAAGCGTTGACAACAGCGCCTATTCTGGTACACTATTAAAGAACAAAAGTGTGCGACATATATAAAAGTTGGAAACTTCACACGGGAAGGGAGGGTAAACATTATGGCAAAGACTGTTGTTCGTAAGAATGAGTCTCTTGATGATGCTCTCCGTCGCTTCAAGCGTGGTGTATCAAAGGATGGTACCTTGCAAGAGTACCGTAAGCGTGAGTTCTACATCAAGCCATCAGTACAACGTAAGTTGAAGGCTGAGGCCGCTCGTAAGCGCAAGAACAAGAAGAGCCGTTAATTCGACTCTTGCCGGGCTACCTTATTGGTGGTCCGGTTTTGTTTTATAATCATAAAATAAGTAAAACAACATTATTTGGAGGATAACAATCATGAGTTTGCTAGAACAATTGACGTCAGATATGAAGGAAGCGATGAAGGCCAAGGATAAGGTAACACTTGGTGTTGTCCGCATGGTTAAGGCCTCTGTTTCAAATGAACAAATCAAGTTGGGCCATGATTTGACGGCTGATGAAGAACTGGCAGTCTTGTCACGTGAAATGAAGCAACGTGTGGAAGAGATGGAATCATACAAGGATGCCGATCGCGCAGATTTGGCTGAAGAAATCCAAGGCCAAATTGATGTGTTGAAACGTTATATGCCTGCACAAATGTCTGAGGAAGAAGTCGTTGCCATTGTTAAGGAAACGATTGCCGAAGTTGGTGCGTCATCAAAGGCAGACTTAGGTAAGGTGATGGGTGCCTTGATGCCTAAGGTTAAGGGTAAGGCTGATGGTAAGTTGGTCAACACAACGGTTCAATCATTGTTGGGCTAATTGTGACACAATGCGGGGTGATGCCCCGATACATATATGTTTGCGGTATAATAGTACCGTAATAAAAAATATTGCGAATTAGAGGGAATTCATTTTTGGCAGCACAAGTTGAAAAAATTTATCGTTTTGAAAATGTCGAGCAAGAAATTGGCTTGGTTGGACCACAAGACAGCAATTTAAAGTTGATTGAAGAAGGCGTCGGGGTGTCTTTGTCAGTCTTTGGTGATCAGTTGACCATCAAAGGTGAAGCAGAGTCTGTTGATGCGGCTGAAGCAATCGTTGTTGAATTGACGAATTTAATCAAAAAAGGTGTTAAGCTAAACGCAACTGACATCGTTTCAGCAATGAAGATGTCTGAACGTGGTACGCTAGAGTACTTTGGCGATATGTACACTGAGACTTTGATTCGAGATGTGAAGGGGTACCCGGTTCGTGTGAAGAATTACGGTCAGCGCCGTTACATTCAAGCGATTCGTACTAACGACATTACGTTTGGAATCGGACCTGCCGGAACTGGAAAGACGTATTTGGCCGTCGTCATGGCAGTGGCAGCACTGAAGCGTGGGGATGTTGAGAAAATCATTATCACACGGCCTGCCGTTGAAGCTGGTGAAAACTTAGGGTTCTTGCCAGGTGATTTGAAAGAAAAGGTCGATCCTTACTTGCGACCAATTTATGATGCACTACATGCCATTATTGGTGCGGAACATACAGAACGTCTGATGGATCGTGGGACGATTGAAATTGCACCACTTGCCTACATGCGTGGTCGTACCTTGGACAACGCCTTTATTATTTTAGATGAGGCACAGAACACAACACCACAGCAAATGAAGATGTTTTTAACCCGACTTGGCTTTGGCTCGCATATGATTGTGAATGGTGACGTGTCACAGATTGACTTGCCAACGAAGGTACGGTCAGGCCTAATTCAAGCCAAGCAAGTGTTGGCAAATGTCTCACATATTACATTTATTGAATTTGCCGCGGATGACGTTGTCCGTCACCCGGTAGTTGGAGCCATCATCAACGCCTATGATGCATTTGATGCCGCAAAAAATAAGAAAACAGAGAAGAAGGATTAAAGATTATGGATTTGGCGATTATTGACCAATCAAAGCCCGGAGTACCGGCAGAGCAAATTGAACTTGTTGAAAAAGTGCTAGATTACGCTGGTAAATATATAAAGTTGCCAGATGATACAGAGATGTCCGTCACTTTTGTTAACAATGATGAGATTCAACGTTATAACCGTGAGTATCGCGGGCTTGATAAGCCAACAGACGTCATTTCTTTTGCAATTGAAGAAGACGGTGACGATATGCCACTGATGATGGATGAGGATATGGCTGAAGATTTGGCCAAAAATATCGGTGATATTATCGTGTCTGTTGATAAGATTGGTGAACAAGCCGAATTCTTGGAGCACTCATACGAACGTGAACTAGGCTTTTTGGTTATTCATGGTTTCTTACACTTAAACGGTTACGATCACATGCGTAGTGATGAAGACGAAAAGATTATGTTTGATTTGCAACGCGATATTTTGGATAGCTATGGACTTACACGATAAGAAAAAGGCGACCGAGCCGACGCCACAAATTGAAAAGAATACGCACTTTCTACAAGCAGTGGGTCATGCCCTCGAAGGGATTGGTCAGTTGCTTGTTCGCGAACGAAATATGCGCTTTCATATTTTTGCGGCAATTGTCGTCCTACTTGTCGGGATATATGTTAAGCTAGGACGGTCGGATTGGCTGTGGATTACGGTGGCTGTTTTTACGGTAATTATGGCCGAATTCGTTAATACAATGGTCGAGGCAATCGTTGATCTGATTGTCGGTGAAAGTTACCATCCATTGGCGAAAGTCGCAAAAGATGTGGCTTCTGGGGCTGTTTTGGCAGCCGTTGCCTTCGCAATTGTCGTGGGTGTGTTGATTTTCCAGCCTTACATCTTGCCGAATTTGCAGATGCTGTTGGGATAAAGTTGTGCGTGGTAACACGTGGATTATACAGAAAGAACAGAGATTTTATACATGAGTGAACAAGGATTTAAGTCAGGTTTCGTGGCCTTGGTTGGCCGGCCAAACGTTGGTAAGTCAACGCTTTTGAACAAAATGATTGGTGAAAAGATTGCCATCATGTCGCCCAAGGCACAAACAACCCGTAACAAGATCCAAGGGATTTACACAACCAATGAGGGTCAAATCGTCTTCATGGATACACCAGGTATCCACAAGCCTCATAACTCGCTGGGTGATTTTATGGTGAAGACAGCCATGTCAGCTTTACGCGAAGCAGACATGGTTTGGTTCTTGGTAAATGCTGATGAACCACGTGGCGCAGGGGATGATTTCATTATTAATCGTTTGAAGGACACGAATACGCCAGTTTATTTGATTATTAATAAGATTGACTTAGTGAACCCGGCAGATTTGTTGACGATTATTGATGATTACCGCCAACAAATGGAATTTGCTGAAATCTTCCCAATTTCAGCCTTGAAGGGAGACGGCGTTCCCGAGTTGTTGGATTTTGCGATGGATAAAATGGCAGAAGGTCCACAATATTACCCGGCTGATCAAATCACGGATCATCCAGAACGATTTATCATGAGTGAGTTGATTCGTGAAAAGGTCTTGCAATTGACACGGCAAGAAGTGCCCCACTCAGTTGCGGTGGTGATTGATAAAATTGAGCGTCAAGATGAAAATCACTTGCATGTGCAAGCAACAATTGTTGTTGAACGACCAACGCAAAAGAACATTGTCATTGGTAAGCAAGGGGCAATGATCAAGGAAATTGGTGTGCGGGCACGTAAGGATATCGAACGTTTGCTTGGTGATAAGATTTTCTTGGAGACATGGGTTAAGGTTGAAGAACGTTGGCGCGACAAGCCGCAAGCGCTTCAAACTTACGGTTACAAGGAAGATTCAGATATTTAATTTGGCGAGAAAGAGACTATCAAGTCTCTTTTTTACTAGGGGATGGGTATGGCAGAAGTATTTGATGCAATTGTGATGTACCAGCAAGACCGCAAGGAAAAGGATTTGATGGTTAAGATGCTAACCAAGCAAGGTGGCAAGCGGATGTTTTACATTAAGAATGGCAAGTCAAAGCGGTACCAATTCGCAGCGGATGTCCAACCGTTAACGGTCGCCACGTTTGAGGGAACCTTAAATCCAACCGGATTGAGTTTTATTAACGCCGTTAAAGAGAGCCACCAATCACGTGAATTGATGATAGATGTCACGAAAAATGCCTACATGACTTATATTTTGGGTTTGATTGACGCGGCGTTTGTCGATAATCAGCCGATTGGTAAGTGGTATGAATGGGCCCGCTTGGCGATTGAAAAAATTGAGAGTGGTTTGAATCCACAAGGCATTGCCAATTTTTTTGAAATCAAATTATTGCCGGCATTCGGTCTTGAACCGACTTGGGGTGAATGTGTTGTTTGCGGTCGGCGTGATTTACCGCTTGATTTCTCCGAGAAGTTAAACGGGACACTGTGCCAGTTGCACTGGGATCAAGATGAACAACGTATGAATGCCAATCCACGTTCTGTGCGTGTGCTATCACAACTTAACAAAATCGACCTAAAACAGTTAGGTTCATTGTCGCTAAAAGAAGAGACTAAGCATGACATGGCACGCGTGATGGACAAGATTTATGATGACCAAGTTGGTGTACATTTACGTGCCAAAAGTTTTATTCAACAACTCGACGGTTGGTCACAACGTCTCGCACAACGTGGCCAACAAAAGCCAACTGACGAGTCAAAATAGATGACAGGTATCGCTGGTATCACTTATAATAAGCGTATAGTAAAGAAGCGAACGGAGAATTGACATGGATTTTGATTTGGATAAGTTGAAGGATCGAGCTGATGACCTTTTGGAAGGCGCTGACTTGAACGAATTGAAGGAAAAGGCCGGCGACTTGCTAGGCGACAAGGCTGACATTTTGGACAACGTTGATATGGATGACGTTAAGGACAAGTTGTCAGGTTTCCTTGGCAAGTAAGTACGGTATGAACCAGGTAGAAAGCGACGTCACCAACCAATATTAAACGTGATTTAGCCTTGATGAATCGGTTTCAACGGGTGTATAAGGTCATTATTATGGCCGTTACGGTTTGGGCCTTCATCTATACAAGTGATTATGCATCATCAGGGTGGACTAGTGTAATTACAGGATTGGTATGGCTTTTTACTTGATCATGTTGGCGAGTGGCCGGTTAACGAACTTTTTCTGGGGGCTCCTGACCAATGGTGTCTGGTTGTTGATATTCTTAATCAAGGCTTCTTTTTTGTGATACAGTTTGTGGGGATGGTTGCATGGTACAAGCAGCTAGCCCAACAACAGGACAGTAGTCAGATGCAAGCTAAGCGCATCGGTCCTAAAATAATGGGGGGTGCCTTGTCGCAGGGGCAGTTGTGGTTTACGGTATCGTTTTAGTCGTTGCCAAATCGGCACACGGTAATTAAGGCTACCTAGACCCCTCACAATTACCACTGGGGATGTTGGCACAAATTTTGGCAACGTACGGGTACCTGTCGCAGTGGGTTGTCTGGTTGTTCGCTGATGCAGTTGGACTGTTGTTATGTCGGAACCAAATTCAGGCCGGTAGATCGAGTGCATTAGGCATGTTTATTTTGATGATTGTGAAACCATTCAATGCGTTTTATGGCATGCACTTGTGGTCAAAGACAACTGAATATTGAGATTAATTTCGTTGACATTCAACGGCTGAGTGATAAACTTATTAGTTGTAATAAGCGATGAAAGCAGAAGAATTCCGTGAAATCAGTCCAGCAAGTCACCGGTGATGTGAGGGTGATCTGATTAGCGTAAGGGGCACTGCTGGAGCACAATTTAATCCAATGAAGCTGCTAGGAGTTGTCCTAGAAGTAGGGTGGAACCGCGAATTATCGTCCCTACATCAATCATTTTTTATGGTGATTGGTGTAGGGCTTTTTATTTGCTCGAAGCCAACCACGAGAAAGGAATTTGTCAATATGAGCGCAAAAATGAGTGTGCAAGACATTATTTTGACGTTGCAAAAGTTCTGGGCTGACCAAGGTGCAATGCTGATGGAAGCTTACGATACAGAAAAGGGTGCTGGTACGATGAGTCCTTACACGTTCCTACGTGCCAATGGTCCTGAACCATGGAACGCAGCCTACGTGGAGCCATCACGTCGTCCTGCTGATGGACGTTACGGTGATAACCCAAACCGTTTGTACCAACACCACCAATTCCAAGTGGTCATGAAGCCATCACCTGACAACATTCAAGAATTGTACTTAGATTCTTTGAAGTCCTTGGGCGTTAATCCGTTGGAGCACGATATTCGTTTCGTTGAAGATAACTGGGAAAACCCATCAATGGGTGCCGCTGGTATCGGTTGGGAAATCTGGTTGGATGGTATGGAAGTTACGCAATTTACGTACTTCCAACAAGTTGGTGGTATCCAAGTTGATGCCGTAACATCAGAAATTACGTATGGTTTGGAGCGTTTGGCTTCATACATCCAAGACGTCCCAACCGTGTACGATTTAGAATGGGGTAACGGCGTTTTGTACGGTGACATCTTTAAGGAGCCAGAGTACGAGCACTCAGTTTACTCGTTTGAAGAATCAGACCAAGAAATGTTGTTGCGTCACTTTAACGAGTACGAAGCTGAAGCTAAGAAGGCTTTGGAAAAGGGCTTGGTTCACCCAGCTTACGACTACATTTTGAAGTCATCACACACGTTTAACTTGTTGGATGCCCGTGGCACAGTTTCAGTTACGGAACGTGCTAAGTATCTTTCACGTATCCGTAACATGGCCCGTTCAGTTGCGCGTGCCTTCATTGATGAGCGTAAGAAGCTTGGCTTCCCATTGTTGAAGGATGAAGCTTTGCGTGCGAAGTACT
This sequence comes from Weissella cibaria, assembly GCF_004521965.1. GTDB lineage: Bacteria > Bacillota > Bacilli > Lactobacillales > Lactobacillaceae > Weissella > Weissella cibaria_A. The sequence continues at coordinate 23,800 of NZ_SDGK01000028.1, forward strand.
TGCCTGCAGATGAGGAGGAGAACTAAGATGGCTAACTTTTTGCTAGAAATTGGTTTGGAAGAAGTTCCGGCCCACTTGGTGACGCCCGCAATTAACCAATTGGTTGAGCGTGCCGAAAACTTTATGGCCGACGAGCGTTTGGCATACGGGGCAATTAAGCCTTTCTCTACGCCACGCCGTTTAGCGGTGTTAATTTCTGATGTTGCTGAAAAGGCCGAAGACTTTCAAGAAGAAGTTAAGGGACCTGCTAAGAAGGTCGCACTTGATGCTGAGGGTAACTATTCAAAGGCAGCCCAGGGTTTTGTCCGCGGCCAAGGGTTGACGACTGATGACATTACATTTAAGGAATTTAAGGGTAACGAGTACATATACGTTACAAAGTTTGAAGCTGGAAAGCCAGCGGCTGAAGTTTTGACGGGCTTCAAGCAAGTTGTTGAGGCCATGACGTTCTCAACAACGATGAAGTGGGGCCGTCACACGTTTGAATACGTGCGTCCAATTCGTTGGATGGTCGCGTTGTTGGATGATGAAGTTGTCCCATTTGACATCTTGGGAGTTGCAACGGGTCGTTCATCACGAGGACACCGTTTCTTGGGTCATAATGTTGAAATTGCTTCAGCTGACCAGTATGAAGCGGCCTTGACGACAGTCTTTGTACAAGTAGATGCCGAAGCACGAAAGCAAAACATTCGCACGCAAGTCGAAACGATTGCCAGTGATAACAACTGGACCGTTATCGTTGACGAAGATTTGCTTGAAGAAGTTAACAACATTGTTGAATATCCGACGGCCTTTGCTGGTGGCTTCGACGAAGGTTACTTGGAAGTGCCTGATGAAGTATTGATTACGTCAATGAAGGAACACCAACGTTTCTTCCACGTCGTTGATGCAAATGGCGCTTTGTTGCCACACTTTATCTCTGTTCGTAACGGAAACGCCGAACACATCGATAATGTGATTGCCGGTAACGAAAAGGTGCTGGTTGCGCGTTTGGAAGACGCTAAGTTCTTCTACCACGAAGATCAAAAGCACGATATCGACTTCTACAACAACAAGTTGGAAGTGGTGTCATTCCACGCTAAGTTGGGTTCAGTTGCCGCACACACACGTCGTGCCAAGACCTTGGCTGCCATCATTGCTGGCCGTTTGGCCTTTACTGATGATCAGCAAGCCAAGTTGGCGCGTGCTGGTGAAATCTACAAGTTTGACTTGATGACTGGTATGGTTGGTGAGTTTGATGAATTGCAAGGTATCATGGGTGAGAAGTACGCTAACTTGTTTGGTGAAGATGCTGCCGTGGCCCAAGCAATCCGTGAGCACTACATGCCAATCTCTGCTGATGGTGAGTTGCCTGCGTCAGATTTGGGTAAGGTATTGGCCTTAGCTGATAAGTTGGACAGTTTGTTGTCATTCTTTGCGGGTGGTATGGCGCCATCAGGTTCAAATGACCCATATGCTTTGCGTCGTGCCGCTTCAGGTGTTGTGAACATCTTGGCTGACAGTAAGTGGGATTTGGATATTGACGGTATTTTGTCAGACTTGATTGCTGACATTAACGCTGACGCCGTTAAGTTTGGGTTGCCAGAAGAAGTGATGGCTGAGTTGCAAAACAATGTGGCTGCGGTCGTGAACTTCTTGACGGACCGTGTTGTGAAGGCATTGCAAGATGATGGCGTTCGTCGTGACATTATCAACGCTGTGACGAAGAACAACTTTGCTGATACGACGCAAATGTTTGAATCAGCGCAAGTCTTGGTTGCCCACGTTAACGATGCCAACTTCCGTGCAGGGGTTGAAGCGTTGACTCGTGTAATGCGTTTGACAACGAAGAATGCAACGGATGCGACTGTTGACGCTGCGTTGTTCGAGAATGCAGCCGAAAAGACGTTGTTTGAAGCAGTTGCACCTGTGGCAGCTGTTGATGCAACAGATGCTAAGCTTGCGGCATTGTTGAACTTACAACCAGCCGTAGCGGCTTACTTCGAAGAGACTATGGTTATGGTCGAAGACGAAGCGGTTAAGAACAACCGTTTGGCAACACTACATGCGGTTGCTGATGAAGCAACAAAGGTGGCTAACTTCCTCGAAATGGATGTTAAGTCTGCAAATTAATGATATGAAAACACCCTGGATTAATACAGTCCAGGGTGTTTTTAATTTGGGTCCTAACGGTTTAGCCAATTAACAATGCGATCAGCAATCGCTGTCTGCTGTTGGGCGTTTGAAATTGTCGCCTGGCCATCATGTTTTTGTGGACCATAGCTACCGAAACCACCATGATTGCCACCAACAATGATTTGGTACTGGGTGTTCTTAGGTAACCACGCCTTTGCTGCACGATAATTTGCCTGTTTCAATACCTGATCTTGGCTAGCAGTTAGTGACAAAACAGCAAGATTGCTTCGCTTTGCCAAATGGTTTTTTCTTGTGGATAACTGGCAAGTAATAACAGACCAGTGATGTGAGCTTTGGGATGCTTGTCTACGTAACCACTGGCAACCACGCCACCCAAGGAATGGCCGCTGATTACAAAGTGGTGGGCATGGCTATTTTTGATCGCAACGTCTGCTTTGTTTTGGCCGATTAGTGAAAAAGATAACGGTGTTTTCAATAAGTAAACGGGGTAGCCAGCTTGGGCAACATCTTTGGCCCAAATGGCATAGGCGTCACTAGTGACAAACGCACCTGGATAAAAAATAATGGCTGTATCTTTTTTTGCAGTACCAGCTTTGGAACTGAAGGCCCAATAGTCTGCCGTTTCGGTGGCTGAATGAGCTGCACGTTGGGCGGTTGGGGTAGCACGGTAAAGGCCAGATACTTGCATGTAAGTAACAGAACCGGCTAATAGGATAAGGACAACGCCTAAGAGCATGAGCAGGCGCTTTGTGATTTTTGTTGACTTCATAAACGAACTCCTTTTTGGTTAACTAGGGCTCATCGTACCTTAATGAACTGACAGCTGTCAGTCTTATTTGCAATATTTTCCCAAAATGTTGGTAATAGTATTTCGATGAGAATTCAGTTAAAATAAACTTATAGTCATTGTGGGTCAAATCGTTGAACCGTGGCGTCGCTAGATATCAGAAAGTTGAGAAATAAATGGAAGTTAGTATAGGTTATTGGATTGGTTTCTTCGCCTTTGTTTTGGTCATGTTGGCCCTTGATTTGGGGGTCTTCCATAAAACCAACGCGGCACCAACCATGAAGGAGTCGCTACTCTGGAGTGCTTTTTGGATTGGCTTGGCCTTTATTTTTGCCGGTGGTCTCTGGTTCTTTACGGGCGGTGATCATGCACTAGACTTTGTGACGGCATACTTGCTGGAAAAGTCGTTAAGTATTGATAACTTGTTTATCTTCATCTTGGTCTTTGGATTCTTTGGGATTGAACTGAAGTATCAACACCGTTTGTTATTCTGGGGTGTTTTCGGTGCCTTAGTGATGCGTGTAATTTTTATCTTCGGTGGGGCTGCATTGCTACATCACTTCGCATGGTTGATGTACATCTTTGGTGCCTTCCTGATCGTTACGGGTGTGAAGATGCTGTTTGAAAAAGAAGAAGCACAAGACTTGAATGATAGTTTTATCATTAATGGATTACGAAAAATTTTACCTTTGAAGGAAGATGTTGCGGAACCACATTTCTGGGTCAAAGAAAATGGTAAACGTTATGCCACCCAATTCTTGTTAGCATTGTTGTTTATTGAAGCTTCCGACTTATTGTTTGCGGTTGATTCAATTCCGGCCGTCCTTGCAGTGACACAAGACACGTTCATCGTGGTGACATCAAACATTTTTGCTATCATGGGATTGCGTTCTTTGTATTTTGCCTTGTCAGGTATTCTGCCAATGTTCCGCTACATCAAGTACGCGTTGGCTGTTATTTTGGCCTTTATTGGGGTCAAGATGGTCTTGAACGAGACTGCCAAGGCATTGGACTGGCACTTCCACATTTCAAACGTGGTGTCATTATCAGTGATTATTGGTTTGTTAACGTTATCAATCGTTGCCTCAGTAATTGTCTCACGTGTCCAAGAACGTCGAAAGTTTGAAGCATAACCCTGATAAAGGACCTGTGTTAAAGACAGGTCCTTTTTTATTGGCTGACGGCCGACAGCGCGTTCAGCGGTTGCAGTGGCAACGTTACCCAAAGCTGTACGTATTGAAATTGAAGTTATTGCCAATAAATAAGTAAGAAAATCAAGCGACTGCATCTGTTGGTGTGGTCGCTTTTGTGTTACAATGAAAGCGTTTACTAAAAAATTATTAATGAATGAAAGCGAGATCAACCATGGCATTGGAAAAGATTTTATTTGGTACTTATACGCGACGTGTTTCAAAAGGAATTTACGAAGCTGCATTGAACACGGAGACAGGTGAGTTGCAAGATGCCAAGTTGGTTGCTGAAGTTGGATCACCAACTTACTTGGCCTTGAGTAAGGCTAACACGTTGTATGCAGTCGATAAAACCGGTGATCAAGGCGGGTTGGCGGTCCTTAATTTTGCGGATGATACGGCAACGTTGACCCAAGAAGTTTTGGCAGAAGGTGCTTCACCTGCTTATGTGGCGGTTGATGAGACACGTCAATTGGTGTACTCAGGTAACTACCACAAGGGGACATTAGAAGTCTTTGCGATTGCCGCTGATGGATCATTGACGTTGACGGATAGTTTTCAATTTGAAGGGTCCGGCCCTCGCCCAGAGCAAGGTTCATCACACGTGCACTGGAATAATCTAACGCCAGACAATCGTGTCGCGGTTGTTGATTTGGGTGCCGACAAGGTGTTGACGTTTGATGTCTCTGAAGCCGGTAAGTTGATGTTAGTTGCGACGTATGAGACGGAGGCTGGTTTTGGCCCACGTCATTTGCGTTTCAGCCCTGATGGTCAATATGCCTACTTGTTAGGTGAGCTGTCATCACAACTTTCAGTTTTGAAGTATAATGCGGATGGTTCATTCACACATCTGCAAACTGTGGCAACAATTCCAGCTGATTGGACGGAGCACAATGGCGGTGCGGCGATTTACTTGTCAAACGACGGTAAGTTTATCTATACATCAAACCGTGGTCACAACTCAATCGCGGTCTTTGCAGTGAAGGATAACGGTGCTTCTGTTGCACATATCCAATGGATTTCAACTGAAGGCGATTTCCCACGTGATTTTGCTTTGAGCCCAGATGACGCCTTTTTGGTTGCGGCTAACCAAAACACGGATAATGTTACGGTATACCGTCGAGATGCTGTAATGGGCGAGCTAACGTTATCACAAAAGGACTTCGAAATTCCCGAATCAGTGCGTGTATTGTTCATCTAAGCTTGATACAATAAAACCAGTACCAGTCATGGTGCTGGTTTTTTATATATGGGGGATAAAAGATGACAAATCGCGAGACGAAACAATCTGTCTTTCAACGATGGTTGTTAAACAATAAAATCATCTCAAGTATGCTAATTGTATTGCTGCTATTAGCGATTATTTACATGTTTGACAAAGTAAATTTTATATTTGAACCGATTGTGGCACTTTTCAGTGCGGTCGGTGCGCCAATCATCATTGCAGGCGTGTTTTATTATCTCTTGAATCCGATTGTGGATTGGGCGGAACGTCGGTATAAGATGTCGCGTGTTGCGACGATTACGGTGCAGTTTTTGGTATTGTTGGTGTTGATTGTCTGGGGCTTAGCTGTATTTATTCCGTGGCTGAGCGACCAAATCGTCGGTTTGATCAATCATTGGCCGGAATATTGGCGAGCTTTGGTCAAAATGATCGATCAGTTAACTGCTGACAAGCACTTTACTGAGGCAAATAAGTGGTTTAATCAGACGAATAGTGATATTTCAAAATGGGTCCAAGATTACTCAGCTGAATATGCGAAAAAAGGCATTCATGGCGTGAGTTCAGTTGTTGGTACATTGACTTCAGCCATTATCACAATTGTGACGTTCCCGTTGATTTTGTTTTATTTGCTAAAGGATGGCCACCAGATGCCAAACTACTTGGCGAAGTTTTTGCCACCTAAAGCACGCGGCTCATTTTTGGATACTATCGGCGAGATTAACAAGCAAATTTCGAACTACATTCGGGGACAATTGTCAGTCGCGTTTGCAGTGATGATCATGTTTGCAATTGGTTATACGATTATCGGGTTGCCGTATGGTTGGTTAATTGCCATTAGTGCAGGATTGTTGAACTTAATTCCGTTTCTGGGATCGTTTTTAGCGATGGTCCCGGCGGTGGTTGTTGGCCTGTTTGTTTCACCAATGATGTTGGCTTATGTGTTCATAGTCTTTATGATTGAGCAAACATTGGAAGGAAAAGTGATTGCGCCAAAGTTACTTGGTAACTCACTCAAAGTCCATCCAGTAACGGTCGTGGTTATCTTGCTATCGGCGGGTAATATTTTTGGCCTGGCCGGGGTGGTATTTGGTATACCGGGTTATGCAATTGCCAAAGTACTGATTTATCGCTTGTATAAGTGGTGGCAGTTGAACTCAGGTCTGTTTCGAGATGAAACCAACCAGTAAAGACATTAATAAGGTTTTTTAAGTATAGCGCGGTCGAGGATTTGTCCGTGCTATACTTATTTTTGTATGCAATAACGCATTGGGGGAGGGGAGGACCCGCCCTAGAAAAGGAGATTATCATGAGCACGAATCATATTGTATTGTTTGAGCCATTGATGCCAGCAAATACTGGAAACATCGCCCGTACGGCAACGGGAACGAACACAAAATTACACCTGATTGAGCCGTTGGGATTTAAGTTAGACGATAAGCATGTTAAGCGTGCCGGGTTGGACTACTGGGACACAGTTGACATTACGGTCCACGAGAATTTGCCAGCCTTTATGGCAACGCTCAAGGACACGGATGAGTTGTTCTTGATTTCTAAGTTTGCCCCACAGGCTTATCACGAGGCGGATTACACGAATCCTGACCACGACTATTATTTCTTGTTTGGTAAGGAAACGACAGGTTTGCCAGAGCCATTCATGAAGCAACATCCTGAAAAGGCTTTGCGTATTCCACAAAACGATGAACACATTCGGTCGCTGAACTTGTCAAACACGGCCGCTATTATTATCTACGAAACGTTGCGTCAACAAGGTTTCCCAAATCTTGATTTGACGCACGAATATGATTACGACAAGTTAAAGTAATAAATGAATAATTATTTACTTAAGAAAGGAGGCTGCGATGGCAGCGACGACTAAACGACGTCCCGCCTCCAAGGCAAAAGCACGACCACGCAAAAGGCCGGCCCCTCGAAAAAAAGCCAGTAATGACACAATGACCTGGCTAAAGGATCGTGGGCCCCAATTCTTAGGCTTATTTGCTAGTCTGTTGGCCGTCCTTGCAATTGCCAAAGTTGGCTTGGTGGGTAAGTTTATCGCCAACATGGTGCGCCTGATTGTTGGGGGCTCATACCAATTTTTGTTGCTAGTCTTGCTTGTGCCATTTCTCGTGGTGCTTGCATATGGTCAGTGGCCACGACGGTTTAAGTGGCAACATTATGTTGGTTTTGGCCTATTTTATTTAGGTATCATGTTGGTTGGATCAATTTTGTTGTTCAATAAAATGAACGTCCACAACAACTATACGCAGGTTATTCAGACATTGATTAATCAAGATCTCAATAATCATGCTGTCACGACACCAGTTGGTGGTGGCATGATTGGGGCGATGCTGTACAGCGCAACTTACATAGCATCGTCTAATTTTGGTTCATGGTTAATTGCCATTGTGTTGTTAATCATTGGCTTGGTGGTGATGTTTAACTTACCATTGCGCGAAGTCTTTGATAACTTCTTTAAGTTAGCTGAAGGCACAGGTGATTTTGTGCAAACGCAGGCAACGACAGCACACGAAAAGGTCACGGAATCAATTGAAGGGTTCCGTGATCGACAGCGAACGGCGATGGATGATTTCTTCAATGATGACCCGTTTGCATCGAAGAGTGATAAAGCAGCCAAGTTGGCTGGCGTTGTGCCGGAAGCGGATGCTAGTCAACCCGTTAAATTAGCGACGACGAAGGTAAAGTCACCACAAGACGTGTTAGCGGATGCTGCTGAAGCTGAAGCGACGGCGACAGAATTCAAGATGCCAGAAATTGTGGCACCGTTGCCACATCATGAGACGACGCCAACAGTACCGGCACCAGTTACGCCTAGTGCAACTGCGTCAGCGCCTGAACCTGATTTGACACAAGTGCCCATACCATCGCTTGACGATGCACCAGCGGCGTCGATGAGTTTTGACCCGGATTTCAATCCGAATGATGTTATTCAGTCAGAACATGAAGAAATTACACCAGTTGTCTATGGTGCGGACATACAGGATGATGACTTATTACCGGGACAAGAAACACCATTGACGCACGCAGATATCTTGGGGCACAGCAATCAACTAACATCGCCAAAGACACAAGCACACCAAGCCGGTGTCGGTCACGTCGAACCATCAACAACCACAGAACCAAAGGCAGATGTTGATGCGTCAGGGTTGGGTACGGTGATTGATGATAAAGATTACGTCTTACCGACAACTGAATTGTTGCAACACATTGGTTCAACTGACCAATCTGCTGAGCGTGATGCGCTAAATGAAAAGGCACGTATTTTACATGAAACATTGAAGAGCTTTAACATCAATGCCACGGTTGAAAAAGTTGTGTTGGGACCAACGGTAACCCAATATGAAATTAAACCAGCAGTTGGGGTGAAGGTTTCGAAGATTCAAAACTTAGCCGACGATTTGGCGCTCGCCTTAGCGGCCAAGTCGCTGCGTATTGAGGCGCCAATTCCAGGTAAAAACGTCGTTGGTATTGAAGTGGCGAATGACCAACAGGCGACGGTTGGTTTCCGGGACATGGTCGAAGAGGCCGGTGTCGATACGGAGAAACCTTTGGTTGTGCCAATTGGGCGTGGTGTTACAAGTGGTGTCGTGAAGTTGGATTTGACGAAGATGCCGCACTTGCTGATTGCTGGTTCAACTGGTTCAGGTAAGTCAGTCGCAATCAACGGTATCTTGGCGTCAATTTTGTTACAAGCAAAGCCGTCACAGGTACGCTTGATGTTAGTTGACCCCAAGAAGGTTGAGTTGTCAGTCTATAATGATATTCCCCACTTGATTACACCAGTGATTTCAGATCCTAAGAAGGCGTCACTTGGTTTGAAGAAAGTGGTCGCTGAAATGGACCGGCGTTTCAAACTGTTAGCCGAAGAAGGTGTGCGTAACATTGATGGGTATAACCGGTTTGTTGAAAAGCAAAATGCGAGCGACCCAAGTACAGTGTTACAAAAGATGCCTTATTTGGTTGTTATCATCGACGAGTTGGCCGATTTGATGATGACATCAACGGTGTCCGGCGATGTCGAAAATGCCATTGTGCGTATCGCGCAACTTGGACGTGCAGCGGGAATCCATATGATTGTCGCGACGCAACGCCCATCCGTTGATATCATTACCGGTTTGATTAAAGCAAACGTGCCATCACGTATGGCGTTTGCTGTGTCATCCGGGGTCGATTCACGGACGATTTTGGATAGTAACGGGGCTGAAAAGTTGTTAGGTCGCGGTGATATGCTGTTCGCGCCAATCGGTTCGAACGGACCACAACGTGTGCAAGGCGCGTTCTTGACTGATGAAGACGTGGAAGCTTTGACGGACTTTATTAAGAATCAAGGTGAAGCACAGTACGACGACAGCATGACAGTTTCCGACGAAGAAGTGCAAGCACTTGAAAACGGTGGCGATGGCGCCGATGATTTGGATGAAAAATGGGACGAAGTACTTGAATTTATCCTTCGTGCTGGTGGTGCCTCAACTTCATCAATTCAGCGTCACTTCGGCATGGGGTACAATCGTGCTGGTCGTATCGTGGATGCGTTGGAAGATCGTGGACTGGTGGGACCAGCAAATGGTTCTAAGCCGCGTGAATTGCGTTTTACACCCGAAATGCTTGACCGATTTCGTAAAAACGCGTGATAATAGCGCTAAAGAAAATTAATCAGGGGGCAATCCAATGATTCGCTATGATCTAACAGCGCCATTGCAAGGCACGGAGCTTGTTGCAATGTATCGCAAGGATTTCGACGTTGATGTCGGTCGTTTATATACTTTTATTCCTGAGTTGAATGGGTTCCAATTGCACTACGATCACGATGTGGTTGTACCAGCTACGGAAATGCGCGCTGATGATGACGCCCGTTTCTATTTGCAAGTGCATGGTCAAAACCCAAGCAGTCGCGGGCACATGGCGGATATTGATTTCCAACTTGTCAACCGTAACGAAATTAACTGGGGTTAAACTTGAAACGTCTACTGTGTGATGACAGTGGACGTTTTTTGTTGGCGATAACTGTAAAATCTCAACTAAATATTAAGAACGGCCCATATGCGATAAAAATTAGGTACAATGTCAATAATAGAAAATAGGATGGGGACAGTGATGATTGAACTAACACATCTGAACAAGCAGTTTGGTGATAAAATTGCGGTTCAGGATATGAATATGTGTCTGAATCCTGGTGAAGTCATGGGGTTGATTGGCCAAAATGGGGCTGGTAAGACGACGACTTTTCGCATGATTCTGGATTTTATCGAGCCAACGTCTGGAACGGTGACTTGGGATGGCCATGCCATTACTGCTGTAGACAAGCAGCGGATTGGTTTTTTGCCTGAAGAGCGTGGCCTGTATCAGAAATTGACGATAGAAGAACAAGTTGTGTATTTTGCTGAGTTACACGGGATGAAACGGTCTGATGCCAAATCAGCCTTAGCAGATTGGATGAAGAGGCTTGACGTGGTGGGTAAACCAAGTGACAAGGTTCAAAAACTATCTAAGGGAAATGCACAAAAAGTCCAATTGATTGCGACAGTCATCTTCGAACCAGATTTCCTGATTTTAGACGAACCGTTTACGGGGTTGGACCCAGTCAATACGGAGTTGATGATGCAAGAAATTATGCGCTTGAAGCATGAGGGGGCCATGATTATTTTTAGTTCACACAATATGAGTGGTGTCGAAAAATTGTCTGATCAACTGACGATGCTTCGTCATGGTGAAACGGTGTTGCACGGTGATACCAATGCAATCCGCGAATCGTTCGGACGAACTGAGGTTTATTTGGAGTCACCTGTTACGGATGCTGAGTTACGTAATATTGCCGGCGTGAAAAGTATTACGCCACAGGGACCTGGCCGTCATTTGCAATTAACTGATGCAGCGGTTGGTCGTGAAGTCTTTCAGTTGGTGGCCCAAGATGGATATGTGCCAGTCTTTGCCCAACAACCACCTACGTTGGACGAAATTTTCCGTCGCGAAGTACAAGGAGGGCAAGCGTAATGATAGCCAAGCAGTTAATGTTAGTCACCCGTCAGACGTATAAAACGCGAATTAAGTCGGTCGGCTTTTGGTCATTGGTCTTAGCGCCACTGCTAATCTTACTAGTCATTGCTGGTATTTCGTTTATTATTACTGCCACTCAGAGTCATAAGACGCCTGTCGTGGGGGTGGTGAATGAACCAACCTTAGCAACATACTTAAAAAAAGACGATACCTTTGATATCAAGGTAAAAAATATAACCGACGAAAAGCAGGCGAAGCGAGATCTGACAAAAGGCAAGTTGGATGCCTATTTAGCAACTGCTAATCAAAAGTATGAATTAGTCAACTCTGCAGATGGGCAGTCAGTTTCTGAAACAAAAATGAAGGCGTCACTGAATGCGTATACAATGCTGGCAAAAGCTTCGGCGATGAAGTTGTCTCCAACTGAGCTTCAGGTATTGATGACGCCACCGACTTTGAACACGAAAGTTCAAAGTGACAAGGGTGAAACCCGCGGCGGTGCCGCAGCAGATACAGCTAATTATGTTTTGGCCTCAGCTTTGGGGATTTTGATTTTCGTGTTCTTGACGTCATACGTCAGCATGATTGCACAAGAAATAGCGAATGAGAAGTCATCTCGCATTATGGAAATCTTGCTGTCTGCAACATCACCAGCGGTACAGTTTTTCGGTAAGCTAACTGGCATTGCCTTGTTAGCGATTACCCATGCAGCCTTGTATGTGGTGGCAGGGTTAGTTGTAAACGTGTTTGCGCCACATTATAAGTATCTAAAGATGGTTAAGAGTCTACTGGCCGGTGTTGATATGGGCTTCGCAATTATGTCGTTGTTGCTCGCTCTTGTGGCTATTTTCATGTACATGGTATTGACGGCGATTCTGGCTGCAATGGTTAATGACCAAAGCCAGGTGCAACAAGCCGTTGCACCAATGACTTATGTCGCCATGATTGGGTACGTCTTGACGTTTACGTTGTCAGGTCAACCGCACAATACGTTCTTGAACGTTTTGTCATTCGTGCCATTTATTTCTCAAACCTTGATGCCGGCCCGGTTAGGACTACAATATGCAACGATGGGGGATGCCACCATTGCGTTGGTATTAGAATTAATCGTTTTGATTTTCCTAAGTCGGTTCGGTCTGCGTGTTTATAAACGCAATGTGCTGACTTACAGTGATGGTAATATCACCAAGGCGGCTTTAAGCAGCTTGAAGGGATTGTTTGTCAAAATGAAGGAATAAACAAAAAAGGAAGTGCGTCAATATTGAGGCACTTCCTTTTTTGGGCTCTATGCCAAATAGCGTTGGTCGACAATGAATTTGAAAATTAACGCGATTTGA
>NZ_SDGK01000029.1 GCF_004521965.1 Weissella cibaria
GGGGGGACGCTTTTGATTTATTGCTTGTTCGTTGCGAAGAAGAATAGTGATAGCAACACGAGGAAGCCGGCTCCAATTGAAACTGAGATACGTGTTTCAGGATTGATGAACATAAAGATGACAATCAAGACCAAAGCGAAGATTGCGAAGTAGTTCGTCAATGGGTAGAGTGGCATTTTGAAAGGGTGATCCTTAAGTAATTCCTTGTTTGAACGGCGGAAGCTAAGTTCTGACCAAAGAATAACGAACCAAGGCACCATACCAGGTAACACACTTGAACTATAAACCAGGACAAAGATGTTTGCCGTTGACTTACTATAAAGTGATAATACCGTGTTCAAAATCAAACCAAGTAAGATACCACCTGAAATGGCCAAAATTGAAACGTATGGGACGTGGTGTGAAGATAACTTTTGGAAAACACCAGACGTCTCCTTGTCGCGTGACAACTTGAATAGCATACGACTTGAACTGTAAATACCTGAGTTGGCGCCTGACATGGCAGCCGTCAAGACCACGAAATTAATGATTCCAGCGGCGCCGGCAATTCCAACCTTTGAGAACGTTTCAACGAATGGTGAGCCAACGGCTGCCAGTTGGTTCCAAGGGTAAATCGTTACGATAACGAAAATGGCCCCGATGTAGAAAATCAAAATACGCCAAACAACGGACTTAACTGATGAGACGATAGCGTGACGTGGGTTGGCAGCTTCACCAGCTGTGATACCCAACACTTCGATTCCTTGGTATGACCCAACGATAATTGATAGCGAGAAGATGAATCCCTTCACGCCACCGGTGAAGAAACCACCATGTGACCACAAGTTTGATAGGCCAAGCGCGTGCCAGTGATTACCCAATCCTAAGAAGATGACCATCACACCCAATACAATCATCAAAATGATCGTGACAACCTTAATCATGGCAAAGTAGAATTCCATCGTGCCGTATGCCTTGGCTGAAGCAAGGTTCGCTAGCGTCAAAGTGGCAATAACGACCACGCCGGAAATCCAACCAGGTAGGTTTGGCCACCAGTAATTGAGATATTGGCTAACCGCGATAACTTCACTGATACCAACGACAATATATTGGAAAACGTTACTCCATTTTGTAAGGTACCCAGCAAGCGGGTGAATGTAATTGGTTGCATAATCAGCAAATGATCCGGTTGTGGGATTGATGAAAATCATTTCCCCCAAAGCTCGCATCACTAAGTACAGGAGCAAGCCGACGAAAGCGTAGGCTAATAGGACGGAAGGACCGGTCCATTTAATTGTTGAAGTTGAACCCATAAATAGGCCAACCCCGATGGTACCACCCAAGGCAATCATCTGCATTTGATTTGACGTTAGCGACCGTTGTAACTGGCCGTCAGGTAATTTATCTTTGTTCTTTGCCATATTCTTTTTCTCCTAAGCATACAAAAAGACCGTCCAACTAGCCATGCACCGCAATGGGGTGTAGAACTGATTGGACGGCCTGTTAACAATCTTTATTTAACAGTACTTTAAAGAGCCCAACCAGCCAAAATGGTGGTTGAGGTGGTGGTCGTCGTGATGACAGTAATGCTGTTGTGACGGTATTGCTTAATCATGATGATGACCTCCATTTCTGTCTTGTTAGTACTTAATGATTAGAAGTTTATCATTATTACTAAAGGTACGCAAGCTAAAAAGGCATTCATTATATTTTGCATAGTCGATAATTATTTATGAAAAGTATTTAATAATAATGCGTTAAGTTCCGAGAAATGGGCATTTGTGGTGGTGAATTCAGTTGACAGTAACTGGTTTTGAATGTAGAATTATCACATTATTTTCTAATGATTGAATGAGTAAATCTAGTAGCTAGATGAGTAGTTGAAACGAGGAAACGTTTATGGAACAAAAGGGTTTGTTCGCGCGCATGGCGCGCAAAGAAGATCCGCGAAATTACGCGGATAAGGACGGCCATCTGACGCCTGTGCTCGGTTTGCGTGAAATGATCGCAATGGGAGTTGGAACGGTTGTGGGTGCTGGTATCTTTACGATGCCAGGTATCGTGGCGGCTGATTACGCAGGACCAGCGGTTGTTATTTCATTTATTATTGCAGCAATTATTGCCGGTTTATCAGCCTTGGCTTATTCAGAATTTGCATCAGCGATGCCATATGCGGGGTCAATCTATTCATGGGCTAACGTCATTTATGGTGAATTTGTCGGTTGGCTAGCCGGTTGGGCGGTCCTAGCAGAATACTTGATTGCCTTGGCATTGATTTCAGCATCGTGGTCATCATACTTCCAGGGCTTCCTATCAAGCTTTGGTATTGCGTTGCCAAAGGCGTTGACGGCATCGTTCTCGCCAGGTAACGGGACGTGGTTCGACCTGTTTGGCGCCTTGGCGTTGTTAGTTGTTGGTCACCTGGTTTCACGTGGTGTGAAGGGTGCCGCCAAGGTTGAAAACTGGTTGGTTATTGGCAAAATTGCGGTTATCATTTTGTTCATTGTAGTGGGAGCCACTGCAATCCAATTGCAAAATTGGGTGCCGTTTGTACCGAAGCACGTGCCTGGGACAAACTTTGGTGGGATGCACGGTGTCATGATGGGAGCTGCGCAAGTCTTCTTCGCTTACATCGGTTTCGACACAATTGCTGCCAACTCAGCCGAAGTTAAGAACGCACAAAAGACGATGCCACGTGCAATTGTTGGCACGTTGTTGATTGCAACGGTTTTGTTCGTTGGTGTTGCAGCTGTCTTGACGGGTATGTTCCACTACACGAAGTTTGCTGGTAATGCTGAGCCGGCTGCTTGGGCATTGCGTCAATCAGGTCACTTGTTTACAGCGAACTTGTTGTCAGTTGTGGCATTGGTTGGTATGTTCTCTGGTTTGATTGCCTTGATGATTGGTGGTTCGCGTTTGGTTTACTCATTTGGACGTGATGGTTTGATGCCAAAGACTTTTGCCAAGTTGGATAAGAATGGTTTGCCAAAGAATGGTACATTGGTTTTGACGATTTTGACCGTTGCGCTGGGCGCCGTATTCCCAGTTGGGATGTTGGCAAACTTGGTTTCTGCCGGAACGTTGATTGCTTTTATCGTCGCCTCAGTGGGTGTTCTGAAGTTGCGTAAGCGTCAAGATATTGACCACTCAGGTTACAAGATGCCATGGTACCCAGTGTTGCCAATTATTTCAGCATTGGCTTCAACCGGTTTGTTCGTTTCTTTGAACAAGGATGCTTTGATTTTGACCCTTGTTTGGGTTGTTGTAGGTGCGTTGGTATACGTGGCCTATGGCGCAAAGCACAGTACCAAAGATTAATGTTATGAAGTAAACGGGTTTAGCAACGTTAGTTGTTAAACCCATTTTTATTTGCGGGTATGCCGAAATTAATCACAATAGACGATGCGGTCTGTGCGATAATGTAAGGATATCTAGAATGAAGTGTAGGGGGAGGGTAGTAGCGTGAAAGAAGTACTAGTACTGACAACGGGAGGCACGATTGCCTCAACAAAGACGGAGAACGGGTTGGCGCCTGGTTTGGCGGCGGAGGTGTTAGTCAGTTATTTTGAACGTCGACCAGGGGTAAATTTGTCCGTTGAAAACGTGATGATTAAGGATTCAACCAATATGCAACCGGAAGATTGGGTTGAAATTGCGGAACGCATTCAAGCGCATTACCAGGCGTACGATGCCTTCATCGTGACGCATGGTACGGATACTATGGGCTACTCGGCTGCTGCTCTGTCATATTTGCTGTATGGCTTTGATAAGCCGGTTGTTTTGACAGGATCACAGGTGCCGCTTGGTATGGCCGAAACAGACGCGGTGCGCAATCTGCATGATTCGTTAACGTTTGCTAGCCAAACGGATCTGCAGGGGGTCTATTTAGTTTTTAATGGGCTTGTTATGGCAGGAACACGTGCTGTGAAGACGAAATCAAAGAGTTATGATGCGTTCGAAAGTATTAATTATCCGTACATCGCTAGCGTATCTGAAGGTAACATGGTGCCATTGTATCAACCCGGACCTGAAACGCCAGTCCTGACACCTAGTATTAATTTGGATACGAAGGTATTTGTGCTTAAAGCATTTCCAGGGCTAACGGTCGATATTTTTGATTATCTGACTGCTAATATGCATGGTGTCATTATTGAAAGTTTTGGCAATGGTGGCCTACCATTCGAACGTCGTAATCTTATACCGGGTGTTGAAAAATTGACGGCAGCTGGTATACCAGTTATTATCACGACCCAGATTTTAGAAGAGGGACAAGATATTAATCTCTATGAGGTGGGCAAGCGAGTTGCGGATGCTGGTGGTATTACAGCTGGTGATATGAACACTGAAGCGATCGTGGCAAAACTAATGTGGGTGCTAGGTCAGACGCGACAGCTTGAGACAGTTCAGACGCTTATGCAAACACCAATTGCGCATGACTTAGATTTTGTATAAAACAATTAGTGAGACAAAATTTGCCTGTTGCAGGCGTTACAAGCAGAAATGAGGTTGAAATGGCTGCTTTGAAGTATGAAATTTTAGAAGAATTGGGGACACTCTCAACGAGTAAGTCTGGCTGGGAAATGCAATTAAATGTTGTGCAGTGGGGCGCCAATAAGCCGAAGTATGATTTGCGCATGTGGTCACCGGATCATGCCAAGATGGGGAAGGGACTAACGCTAACCCGCGAAGAGATTGAAAAATTGCATGAATTATTGGGACAAGCGCTTGCAGTGGGTGACGGACAATTTGAGATACCTGAGCTGGTTGAAACGGAATCGCAAGTTTTGACGCCACCAGTTATTGAACCGGCTTCAACCTCACAACCAGCTGCACATGATTATCTAGCGGATATGTATTATGCCGATAAAGTAGCGGCTGAATCCGAAGCAGAGTCGGAAGACGACGCACGACCTAAGTGGGGACGCTTAGGCGATTTATGAAATTAAATTTTTGTTGATTATGTTGACTGTTATGCAGATTAATCATCAAAGTATAAAAGATGAAACGTGATTGGACCGGTGTTGCAGGCTAATCGCGTTTTTGTTTAACTCATTTATTGTTAATGGCGATGGTACATTTTTTGCATGATAGTTGTGCAAAAATGCCCTTGTTCCGGGGCTTGTAGTCCGTTAGACTGAGCTATATTAGCGACTTTGGGGGATGGAAATATGCGTTTAGTAGTGTTGGAAATGGATCGTTTAGCCATAGATAGTGTAAATTGGGGGCGTATGGTGGCGGGAATGTTATCGCAGGGTGTGACAATTGTTGTTATGCCAGATGCTAGTCAGCATGTGTCGGCCGGCTTGCCACAGCAAATTGGCGACGGTATTTTACCGCGTGATGGCGTATCACAATTGCGCGCAGACAATCCGCTAGTGAGTTTAGAGGCGGCGTTTCGTGAATTTGGGGAGCGACCAGTATGGTCTTGGTCAGCAACGACGCGATTGCGTGATGTTGAAAGAGGTGTTGGCATCATACATTTAGGGAAAATTGATGCAGTTTGGCATCGTGCAGTGGGGGAGGGAAGTGAAGCACACATTTTTGATTTAGGTGCGACGGTGCTGGTGATTCCGCATGTGTCACAGACACATAAATCGCAGGTGCAAGAAGAAGTGAAGCAACTGCAAGATTATCTCCATGGTCAAATTAAACCGATGATGATGTTGCCGCCGTTAGAGTGGATGCCACGATTGCGATTACGCGGTTGGGTGCGATGCGACGTACTTGCGCAACAAAAAGAAGCGGATGTAGCTGAGTTACGACCAATTGTCATTGATTATGACTGTGATGTATTGATGTTAAAGCGTTGGCGCCTATCAGGTGATACAAATGATGCTGGGGTGTTTGTTTCAATTGCTTAATTAGATCTTATTGCTATATACAAATTACGTGACAATGAATTTGTATATAGCAATGCGCCGCCTAGGTAATCGTTGTATAATGTAAGTGCACTAAAAATGATTGAGGGATATGACATGAACAAAGCGCCACAACGTGTCCAAGGCATCTTTGATGGTTTGGCAAAAGACTATGACAAGATGAACGATATTATCAGTTTGGGGACACATCGCAGTTGGCGTGCCAAGACGATGGCGTCAATCGATATTCCAAAGAATAGCCAAATTTTAGATGTTGCTGCTGGAACGGGTGACTGGACGATTGCGTTGGCTAAAGAATTAGGTGAGAAGGGTCATGTGACTGGTTTTGATTTGAGTCCAGAAATGTTGGCTGTTGCCCGTGAAAAAGTTCGCGAAGCTGGCGTGAGTTTTTGGGTAACCCTAACGCAAGGGAATGCCATGGAACTACCATATGAAGATGACACCTTCGATTTGGTAACGATTGGATTTGGTTTGCGTAACTTGCCGGATACTGAAAAGGGCATGCAGGAATTGTATCGCGTGTTGAAGCCTGGTAGTCAGTTGGTTGTCTTGGAAACATCACAACCTGACAATCCGGTTATCAAGCCATTCTGGAAGATGTACTTCAAGGGTGTGATGCCGATGATGGGTAAGGTGTTTGCTCATGATAAGGATTCATACGACTACCTGGAAAAGACGACCGAAGAATTCATGTCATTTACAGCTTTGGCTGACTTGATGCGTGATACTGGTTTTAAGACGGTTGCCTACCAACGCTTTAATTTTGGAGCAGCTGCAGCGCATTTTGGGATTAAATAATAATGAGAAAAAGCCACTTTGGAAAATTTGTCCAAAGTGGCTTTTCTGATTTTTGTTCTAGTCTAGATTGTAATTAATATCTGGTGTCACGGTTGCGCCAAGCACGTTCTTGAAGTGCCAAAGTGCCCAACGGTGACCTTCTTGGGTGAAGCTAGCGACACCATCGGCATGGACGGTAATGTCATAGTTCAAGTTGTAAGCGTCGACCGCTGTGTGCAAAATGCAAATATCGGTGTCGACCCCCGTCAAATGAATATCCTTAATATCGCGTGATCGCAAATAATTATCCAAATCAGAATTGGCGAAACTGCTGTAACGATTCTTAGGATAAATCCACACGTTAACATCGTCCTTGTGCGCAAGGACCCAATCGGCCAGGGCGCCATAATAGTCACGCCCGGGTGTGTTTGCGACGTTGTGAGCTGGGTACAATTTTGTCTCAGGGTGATAGGGGTCGTTTGGCACGTGTAAATCAGTTGGCAAAATGACGGCATCACCGTTAGCTAAAAATTCATCAGCAAGTTCGACCAATCGTGGTGCGAGTGTTTGAGCTGTCTCCCCGGCAGTTAATGGTCCCTCTGGTGCGACGAAATCATTTGTGTAATCAATAATCAACAAAGCCTTCATGGCAATCTCCTCTAGTTGAACTCAAAAATGACGTTTCTGTTTGTTGACTATTATACGTCGCAATTAGCAAATTACCTAGCGTCGAACGGGAATAATCATAGCCGTTAAAGTTGATGAGGAAGTGTGCTTGCCGGTTTCGACAACGAATGTATCGATTTGCCAAGTTTGGATTTGACGACCAGCATGAATTGGCTTGGCAATGGCGCGTAATGTGCCTTCCGTTGCTTGTGCGATGTGGTGCGTGTGAATGTCCAACCCAACCGGTACTTGCTTGGTGTTATCAAGGCCGTAATTGGCGCCGAAGCTACCAGCTGATTCGGCAAGTAGTGCGTTGATGCCACCATGAACAATACCGTATGGTTGCTTAACTTCATCGCGGATTGGCATGGTCAAAATGACTTCGTCGGCTGTTAGTTTTTCAGTGGAAATGTTTAAATATTCAATTGCATTCATTGTGATAAACGACCTTTCAATTTAAATATATGTATTTTGTATGTAAGCCACAATGAGGCGAACACGAACAAAAAACCACACAAATGGTTAAAGTGGTAAATATAAGTTTAACGATTTTTTGGAAAAATGGGTAGAAAAAAGCTATAATTTAGGAAGCATATTTTGAGACCAAGGGAATTGAAACTCGAAATTCGGAAAGTGAGATATATAAATGACTGTAGAATGGACAACCATCAAAGCATACTCAGAAATTTTGTTTGAGCGTTCAGATGCGGTGGCGAAGGTTACGATGAACAATCCAGCCCGTCACAACGCCTTCACACCGGTAATGGTGCAAGAGATGATCGATGCATTTTCAATGGCACGTGATGACGCGTCAATTGGTGTCATCATTTTGACGGGAGCCGGTGATAAGGCATTTTCATCTGGTGGTGATCAATCAGTACGTGGTAACGGTGGTTACGTGGGACCAGACCACATTGCCCGTTTGAACGTGTTGGACTTGCAACACTTGATTCGTATTATTCCGAAGCCAGTCATTGCGATGGTTAAGGGTTGGGCCGTTGGTGGTGGAAACATTTTGCAATTAGTTGCCGACCTAACGATTGCAGCTGACAATGCTATGTTTGGTCAAACTGGGCCAAAGGTTGGCTCATTTGACGCAGGTTATGGTTCAGGTTACTTGGCCCGTGTTATTGGTCACAAGCGTGCGAAGGAAGTATGGTTCTTGACGAAGTTCTACACTGCTGATGAAGCATACAGCATGAACTGGATTAACCGCGTTGTGCCTTTGGCTGAAGTTGAAGATGCGACGATGGAATGGGCAAACGAAATTTTGAAGAAGTCACCAACAGCTATTCGTTTCATTAAGGCAGCGATGAATGCTGATACGGATGGTTTGGCTGGTTTGCAACAATTCGCGGGTGATGCCACGATGTTGTACTACACGACGGACGAAGGTAAGGAAGGTAAGAACGCCTTCCTTGAGAAGCGTGAGCCAGACTTTACGCGGTTCCCTAAGTTCCCGTAAGCGACACTTTTAAAGACAAAAGAACAGACGCCCCGCATCAATGATTTTGTGATGTGGGGCTTTCTATTGAAAGGAAGCACAATGGAAAATTGGCTAACCAAGCGCGCGAATTTAACGCCTGACCGGATGGCGATTCGGTTTGGTGATGTAACGCTCACTTTTGCTGAAATGCGCAAGCGGGTGTTGCAGATTGCAGGACAAATCGCGAAACATGTGGATAATAACGAGCGCATTGCCTTAATTACGCCCAATAATTTAACGGGTTACCTCATGATTTTAGCGATTCAACAACTTGATAAGACGGTTGTGCTGTTGAATCGCCGTTTGTCACCCCGCGAAATGGACTTTCAACTAGCTGATGCTACGATCACAACGATTTTGCAAGATGATACCTTTGTTGGTGGGTTGGCGAATGTTCACCAACTTAACTTTTCAGAAATTTTAGCAACTGAAGCAGAACCTATCGTGCCGATTGCGACGTTCGACTTAGATAAAGTAACGTCAATTATGTATACTTCTGGTACCACCGGTAATCCTAAAGGTGTCATGCAAACGTTTGGTAATCACTTCTATTCAGCAGTTGGTTCAGCGCTCAATTTGGGACTGACGCCAAATGATGTCTGGCTTGCAGCGGTCCCAATCTTCCATATTAGTGGGCTGTCAATTATGATGCGCTCGTTGATTTATGGAATGGGTGTTGTGCTATATGAACGTTTTGATGTCGATCGGATTAACCATGAACTGTTAACGGGTCAAGTGACGACCATCTCAGTGGTACCAGTCATGTTGAAGCAGTTACTGGCCCAGTTGCCGGCAGGGTCTGTTTACCATGAACGCTTCCGGACAATGTTGCTGGGGGGCGGACCAACTGATTTGACGACTTTGGGAAAGGCGATAGCTGCCGGCATTGAAATTGTACAATCATATGGGATGACTGAAACGGCGTCGCAAGTGATTGCGCTGGATGCAAGCAGTGCAACGCGTAAGCTAGGATCAGCGGGGAAGCCCCTGTTCCCAGTTGAAGTTCGCATCCAAAAGGTTAACGATGCTGACAAAGTTGGTCGTATTCAAATTAAGTCACCAACCTTGGCAGTGGGATATCTTAATTGCCCAGATAAGTATGCCGAAGCATTTGTCGATGGCTGGTTTGATACTGGTGACATGGGCTGGTTGGATGACGACGGATTTTTGTACGTTGAAGGGCGTGAAGGTGATATGATTTCGTCGGGGGGTGAAAATGTGTTCCCTGATGAAATCGAATCGGTCTATGGCGAAGCTGACGCGATTGCCCAAATATCAGTTGTCGGCATTCCAGATGATCGTTGGGGCGCTGTCCCAGTCGCTTTTGTAATGTTTAAAGACGAACAAACGATGGATTTTGCGACATTGCGTAACTTTGGTCGTGAACGATTGGCGCACTATAAAGTGCCAGTACGATTCTTTGCGACGGAAACTTTCCCACGGACGGCTAGTGGCAAAATTCAACGCCATAAATTGCGTGATCAACTGACCACAGCGCGTGAAATTAAATAACTAAAGCGGAAGCGATGTAGCAGATTGGTCTATGTCGCTTCTTTTTTGTTCGCTAGACTGTTCGTAACGGATTTACGTGTAATGGCCGAAGTTTATTTGCGTCCTAAAAACAGGGGGATGGGAGTGCGAATGAAGTAGATGAATAAACCCTAAATTAGGGCTTAAAGGACCAGCGGTGATGTCTGGTGTGACGATGGTAGTGTTGGGGATGATGCCGGGACGGTTTTGCCAGCTGGTACAAGTTTTGTGCAAGTGGCCGATGCGCGAATTGCGAATGGTTTTGCAGTGGGGCCAACAATCAATACCAAGCCGACGACACAATCATGATATCGCTGTATGGTGAGATGATTTCGGACAATGTGGTTAATTGCCAGTGGTACGATTTGGTGCGCGCGCGTGGTGTGTTGCAACATGATCAACAGACAATTGGGACGTATGAAGTAGTGGGTCAAACGTTACGGCTGACGCTACAAACAACACCGATTGGACGGGTAGATGTGCATTTAACGATTGCAGGATCGGCCGCGGCACCGCTACCGGAAGCGCCAATTTGGGCAGCAAAAACGGGGGCCGCTCGCATCCTGTTTGGCCAGGCTGAGGCTGTGGGACATTTTGCGTTCACATCACGGTTTCAGACCGATGCGCCAGATATCGCAACGCAACATATTTTTACCAAAAGTGACCAGATGGGTGTAGGTAGTTATTACCAAGATGATGGATATATGAATGCTTTATTACGAGGGGATGCCACCAAGGCGGCCCAAATTCGCGAAAATGGCCAGTTTGCGATAAACGATTTGGTGCAAATTCAACAGGTGCAAATTGCATCAGGTACGGTGTTGTCAGTGAATTCGTCGTCAGGTTACTTGACGTACTTTGTGGTCGATAAAAATAAAAATGGTCATTACCAAGCAACGGTCATTTCAGCGACCACCCGTCAAATGAATACCGAACCGACTTACGCGCAAACGTTTGTGGCCGTTGATGTGGCCGCGTCAGACGCAACGATTGCGCTTGAGTTGGCGCGAAATGGTCGCGGTGCATATACAACGCAACTGAACGATGATGGCTCGTATACCTTGGCTTATAATATGGGGAATCGATACACCGAGTGGAGCATTGAGAATTTTCATAATGGTTCATTCTCGACATTTGTACAGCAACATCAGGCAACGGGAGCATTGACGTTAGCCGACTTCCGGCGGCTTGATGCAAATATTAGCCGGGCTGGTGGAGACCCCCATCAGAGGGAACGGGGTCACACGGACACCAGTTTTATCTGCGGTTTGCTGATAATACGACAGATAATGCGGCCGTTAGTATCCTAAAAACGTGTGATGGTAATGGTGACTTGTTGGCCGTCGCGGCACCGTTATATGCCCAAACCACACCAGATGTGGTGAAACATCAGTTGGTGACACAATCTCAACCAGTATCACGATTAGCCGTGCCGGTCGCTAGTATGCCGGCCAATTCGATACCGCGAGAAGTAACGTCACGGCCAGCAAAGTTAGTGGTCCAGGACGAACGTTGACCCAATGGCCTGGTTAATCAGAAATTAAACTCGTCGCCAAAAACTGTAGCGACTTTGCCGGAAATGGTTGCACAGGCACCTGCACCAGAATTGCCAGCAACGGATTTTACGGTGACGCCATGGCTAACTTGGCCTGTTTTGTGGCTGTTAACCACGGTAGCTACTGTGGATGTTATTCGACAAAAAAAGAATGACTCTCATACTTGAATTTCCAAAATTAGGGTCTATAATTATAGTCAATCTAGGAAAGGGGGTGATGCGTTTTGTTAGATTATAGCAATCAAACGATTCGTATCGCCCTTGTATAGGAAACAAGGGCGATACGTAATTGTATTTAGCCCGGTAGGCAACTACCGGACGGCTGTGCGGATTGCAATTCAAGAAGTATGGTCGGAAAGGCACCAGATGGCGAACCTGGTGCCTTTTTCCTTTGGTTTCAAAACCTATTCATGAATTTCAAGTGGTAACCCATCAGGATCAAAAAAGAAGGTCATTTTCTCACCAGTGTAATCGTCGGTACGAATGGGCTCACTTTGGATGCCTTGGATAGCCAAATAGGCGACCGTGTCAGGGACACTGGCAACTTTAAAAGCCAAGTGACGCAAACCGCGTGCTTCTGGGAACGAGGGTCGCGTTGGAAATTTATCGCTGATAAAAATCTCGAGTTCTTGTGTGCCAAGTCGCAGATCCAACTTGATATCGTTTTTCTCTGGTCGCACGTTTTCGCGGATCACTTGAAAGCCAAGTTTATTAACATAGAAGTTTTTAGTGGCATCGTAGTTTGATGCATTGATGGCAATGTGGTGAATGGTATCAAATAACATAGTTGTTCCTCCTGCTAATTATTCTATCAAGACTTACGGAATGGAAACGATTATAATGAAGGAAAAACCTTAAATATTTAAGGTTCGGCAAAGTTGCCACTATGCCGATTTTAAGGTTCAGCCACTATATTTAAGTCATTAAATACGAAATGAAAAAATCTTTGGCTGCAGCGAGGTTATTGAGATGGCAGGAAATACGATTAAATTATTGGTAGTTGAAGACGATTACGCATTGAACGATACGGTACGCGAAACAATCTCGGATCTTGGTGAAGTGACGCAAGTGCATGATGGTGATGAAGGTTGGTATGAGATTGAATCTGGGGTTTATGATGCCGTTGTCTTAGATGTCATGTTACCAGGTCAAGACGGCTTTACCATTTTGAAGAAGGCCAAAGATCTTTATCCAACGTTGCCGATTTTGATGTTGACGGCAAAGGGTGAATTGTCTGATAAGATGCAAGGCTTTAACTTAGGTGCCGACGAATACATTACCAAGCCTTTCTATAAGGAAGAACTATTGGCGCGTTTGAAGACGTTGTTGCGTCACGCAGGTGTTTTGGGTCAAGACGGTGCGTTGGAAGTTGGTAATGTGCAAGTCTTCATCGATCAACACCGAGTTCTCGTTAATAATGAAGAGATTAGTTTGCAAGGCCGTGAATTCGGTCTGCTGGTTTACCTTATGCAACACGTTGGCCAGATTGTCACAAAGGATCAAATTTTTGACCGTTTGTGGGGCTTTGACTCAGATACGTCATTGACTGTTGTTGAAGTTTACATGTCGAACCTTCGTAAGAACTTGCGCAACGCGGATGCCCAAGTAAACATTAAGACGTTGCGCAATGTGGGTTACACTCTAAATGCAACGACGGAAGCTTAATGGCCCCAACTGAAAAACAGTCGAAAATCGCCGTGATGCTTGAAAAAATCAGGGCGTTTTTCGCGAAAATAAAACTACCCAGGTGGTTGCAAAGAATCCGCGCTTCGCTACCACAACAGGTGAAGATGACTATTTTGATGGTCGTTGGTTTTACGATGGTGTTCTCGTTAATTGGGACGTTTACCATTAGCCAGTTCCGGGTCGTGATGTACGGCAATGCGCAGGAACGTGTCGAAAAGGCATTTGCCCCGCAAAGTGGGTTTGACCAGCCATTGCAAACTGCCCAAGTGACTGACTATGTCCAAACGTTCCAAGATGCGTTGGCATTGAAAGAAGGCAAGGTTTATTTGAAATCATATCGGGGTAGTTGGTACTTTTTCTACCGGCATGGTGATCAAATGGCTTTTGTCGATGTGACGACGGAGCATGAGATGGTTGATTCGTTCCAGAATCGGCTTGTCTGGATTTTCGCATTATCTGAAATCGCTTTGCTATTAATGGCGATTGCGTTAACGCGGGCCAATATGCGACCGATTATGCGTTCGTGGTCACAACAACGGACGTTCGTGGCCGATGCTGCGCACGAGTTCAAAACGCCGATGACGGTTATTCAGAATAATTTGGAACGGATGCTTGAGCGGCCAAATGATACGGTGATGGATCAAGTGGAAAACGTCGCGAATGCATTAACTGAGGTCCGACATTTGAATAATTTGACTGGTGACTTACTGACGTTGTCACAGGCTGACGCTGATGTGCCGTTGTTTGCGTTTGCTGATGTGGATCTGGCCGCTGTTGCGCGTGAAGTTGGCGATATTTATGAGTTTAATGCTGAAGAAAAGGGACAAACATTGTCGGTTGATGTGCCAGAAACATTGCCGATGGTCGGGGATGCCCAACGTTTACGCCAATTATTGGTGATTTTGACTGATAATGCGCAAAAGTACGCTGGTGAAGGCGCTAGTGTTATAATCAGTGCTAGTGCGGCCGGTAATAATATTAAATTGCAAGTTTCCGATACTGGTAAAGGTGTGCCAGATGCCGATAAGCAACATCTGTTTGATCGTTTTTATCGTGTTGATAAAGCGCGTTCCCGCTCAACGGGTGGGCACGGTCTTGGTCTAGCGATTGCCAAATGGGTCGTGCAGGGACATCGTGGTTCGATTGAAGTGCTTGATAATCAACCGCACGGAACGATCTTTAGTATGACGATGCCAAAAAACCAAAAATTAAAATAATTCAGATGTAGTTAAACGCTCGAATTTTCGGCTCTTTGTCAAATGGTGTTGGTCGGAGAAAATTCTGACTAAAATCGGTGATTATTGAGTTTTTATAACCTGGATTGTGTGGGTGATTGGCAACGGCCAATT
>NZ_SDGK01000030.1 GCF_004521965.1 Weissella cibaria
GTTGCTTCAAAGAGAAGCCATAGAAATAACTTCGGATTGTGTTTAAATCACGACTTGGCAATATCTCCATAAAGTTGTCAGGTGATGCATACACGAAAGCGTATGATCTGCTAATTCGAATTTCATCGAAGCTTAGAACTGCTGGTAAATGACTGTAGTCATAACGATAATCCTGGAGTTCGTCGTTGATAACACGGTGAACTGTTGAGTGTGAAAGACGCAAAATAAAACCGATAACTTTCTCTGAAATATCCTCCATAGCCAGTCGAATAACTTGAAGGCGTAGGGGTTTAGAGATGTTTCGGGCTTCTTCTAAATCGGGTGATGACACAACTACGGAAGCGTTGCACTCATGGCAGTAATAGCGCTGCTTACGCAGGCGTAGGCGGTTGTCGAAACCGTTAGTTGCGGGTAGCTTTACTTCGGTGGGTTTGCTGAAACCATTTTTGGTTAATATACTCTCTTGGCCACACAACGTGCATCGATCCATATCACCGTGTAGTGCAGCTTCATAAACGATAGTTTTATGATTATCTTTTCCACGATATGAGAT
>NZ_SDGK01000031.1 GCF_004521965.1 Weissella cibaria
AGGTACCAACAACCAATCGCGCTAGCGAGTGGTCATCAGTACCAAAAATTGTAGAATCAGAAACCCTGTTCTTAAACTGAACAGGGCTTCTTGTGATCTCTGTAGATGATAATGAGGCACTATTCAGGACTAAGGCATCTTTATTTATTTTTCGTTATGAAAAGTCTATACTGAGTGTAATAAATGAGATGGGGGTACCATATTATGGCATTACAATTAGATGATATTATTTTTCGAATGACGATCCATTTAACGCCAGGTAATTTTACAAATAACAAAATTACAGTCAATGGGCAAAGTTATCAATACCGTTGCTTGGATGGGGTTCAGATGGGGGATACAGTTCGCGTCGTTCGAGTTGTTGGTGAGACATTGATTCTAGAAAAAGTATCATCGCGGGGGACTGATAGTGAGTTATAATTTCGATCAGCGGTTGCTTCATCAAACATTTGTGTTAGACCATGATAATTATGATGTCGGTATGTTACGAGTGAATGGTATTTATTATCAACTTCAGAGTGATGGACCATTATCTATTGGCGATGTGGTCTATGTGGCAAGCATTGTTGGTAACCAATTAATCGTACAAAAAGGAGACATGGGTGATGATAGCATTTAGTATTTTAGCAATTATCGTTGTATTAATTATTGGGGTGATTTTATTTACCGGGGTTCGGATTATTCCCCAAAATATGGTTGGTATGGTTTCTGTGCTTGGTAAATATCAAAAACAAATTGAACCAGGGTTGCATCTCGTTGTGCCCGTTATCACGCATGTTGATCGTGTTGATCTTGCTCAGGTACCAATTCGACTAAGTGAACAAAGTGTTATTTCGCAGGATAATGCTGAAGTCATTATTTCACTATCGTTGAATTACCACGTCACAAATCCATACAAGTTTACATTTGAGAATGCGGACTCTGTGAAGTCAATGATTCAGCAATCACGTGCACATCTACGTGGGATTATTGGTACGATGGATTTGAATGATGTGTTGAACGGGACAGAACGGATTAACGCTGCGTTGAGTCGCGAATTGGGGTCGATTACGGATGCCTATGGCGTAAATGTGGATCGTATTAACATTGATACAATTCAACCAACACCAGAAATCCAAGAGTCGATGAATAAGCAAATTAATGCAACCCGTGAACGTGAGGCTGCCATCGCACGAGCACAAGGTGAAGCACGTTCAATTGAACTCACAACGAAAGCTAAGAATGATGCGCTAGTTGCAACTGCTGAAGCCGACGCGAAGGCGGTTCGCTTGGCTGCGGATGCGGAGGCTTATCGTATTCAGAAGGCCAATGAGATTTTGAGTCAGGTTGATGCCAATTATTTAACTGCCCAAAATATTGATGCTTTCCGTGATGTGGCTAAGAGCCCTGCTAACACGGTTATCGTACCTAATACAGCTATTGACGCACTTGGTGATTTAAAGATCGCTGGAACACTGTTAGGCGTTAATAAAGTAGACTAGCCGGTTAAGTTGCGATCACGCTAACTGAATAACAGAAAAAAGACCTTCGCTGCAATTATTAGCTGCGAAGGTCTTTTGTGTTTTTAGTTAATTAACCGTGGTGTGCACGCTTGGCGAAGAAATCACCAATGAATTGAATCAAGACGATCAAAAGTAGAATCAAAATCGTTGCTAGCCACATCACGTCGTTTTGGAAACGTTGGTATCCAGTCACGATTGCGGTTGTTCCCAAACCACCAGCACCGATGGCACCGGCCATGGCTGTTAAACCGACCAGACTAATCAATGTGACTGTAGACACACGGATTAATTCAGAACGGCCTTCACGTAGGTAGACGTCAGTAATGATGTCCCAATTTGTCGCACCAAATGAGCGCGCAGCTTCAACTTTACCAGCATCAACACCAAGCAAGGCGACTTGGACTTGACGTGCGTAGAAGGGGAAAACACCCAATGACAATGGCACCAAGGCCGCTGTTGTTCCGATTGTTGTGCCGACAATCAACTGGGTCAAAGGTGAGAAGGCGACCACCATGATGATAAATGGAATGGCACGTCCAACTGAGACAACCTTATCCAAACTTTGGAAGAGTGGTCGGTTTGGTGTAATACCATCATCCGCCGTTAGCACCAAACCAGTGCCGAAGAGTAGACCAATCAAACCACCAATGATGGCAGATCCGACTGTCATGAAAATGGTTTGCCATATAGCGATTCCCCAGCCAAAATCACCACCCCAGCCAAGTGAGTAAACGTTAGGTAAGTTTTGTTGTATCCAATCAGCCATTAGTATGGTCCTCCCACGTGTAATTCTTGAATTTGAACACCGTGATCAGCAAAGCTTGCCTTTGCCGTTGCACGTTGTGACTCAGTTCCCTTGAAGATAGCAATTGCCAAACCAACCGGTGTCTTGGTTAGAATTTCCATGTTTGAGTACAACAGGTTGGTTGTGACACCGTAATCAGCGTAAATCGTTGATAACAGTGGTTGGGCTGTATCGGCACCAACATAGTTAAATTGCAACAATTCTTCATCATCAGCCAAAGTTTGTTCTTCGAGCAGCTCAGTCACCTTTTCAAGGGCTTCATCACGGTTTGTTGCCGTGTTGATAAAATCCTTGGTCAATTGCTTCTGTGGGTTCGTAAAGATTTCCAATAATGAGCCACGTTCGATGATGACCCCGTTTTCCATGACCGCCACCTTGTTGGCCGCTTCCTTAACGGCTTGCATCTCGTGTGTAATCAAAACGATTGTTAAACCAAGTTCTTGGTTTAGTTTCTTCAATAGCGCTAGGATTTGGTTTGTTGTCTTAGGATCCAAAGCAGATGTCGCTTCGTCAGAAATTAGAATTTCAGGGTCATTTGCCAAGGCGCGGGCGATGGCAACACGTTGCTTTTGTCCACCAGACAATTGGGCAGGGTAGTTACCAGCGCGATCTGACAGGCCAACCAATTCAAGAAGGTCATTAACCTTCTTTGCCATGTCAGCCTTGCTCATTTTGGCGTGCTTTAATGGTTGCGCAACGTTCCCAAAGACGGTCAATTCACTCATCAAGTTAAAGTGTTGGAAGATCATTCCAATCTTCTTACGCTCCTCACGTAGTTGCGCTGGCTTAAGTGTGGTCATTTCAGTGCCGTTAACAAGGACGCTACCAGATGTTGGTCGTTGCAAGAGGTTGATGGTGCGGACAAGTGTTGACTTACCAGCTCCAGAGTAACCAACAATACCGTAAATATCGCCTTTTTCAATTGTGATTGATTCGTTTTGTACGGCCACGATTTCGCGATTTTTTTGCTTAAAAGTGACGTTAATGTCTGTTAATGAAATAACTGCCATGAATCTTCTCCTTATATCTCCGTTATGTATAACTGCCAGACTAAAATAGCCTGGCAGTTGGATTGTCTATGTGGGTGATGATTACTTCAACGTAATGTCCCAAGCTGGCAATTCAGCTTGACCCCAAGTCTTCTTCAAGTATTGCTTCGTAGTCTTTGTTTGATAAGCCTTTACAACTTCCTTGTAAATCTTCTTGTTGGCATGCTTCTTAGAAGCAGCAATGATGTTGATCCACTTCTTTGAATCCTTGTTAACCGGCTCGACGTAGATTGCTGAGCTTAACTTCAGCTTAGCTTGTTGGGCGTAATTCGTGTTAATAACAGCGCCTTCAACAGACTTCAATGACGAAGGTGCTTGATCGGCTGCGACTTCCTTGATAGCCAACTTCAACTTGTTTGACTTAATGTCCTTAACCGTTGGCATATCAACACCCTTCTTCAAGGTAATCAAACCAGCTGATTGTAGCAAAACCAAGGCACGGGCTTCATTTGTCGCATCGTTCGGAACGGCAATAGCATCCCCCTTCTTAAACTTCTTCACAGACTTGTACTTCTCAGAGTACAAACGAATAGGAGTGATAAACGTCTTACCAATCGCCTTAACGCCGTTCTTGTTTGACTTGTTCCAGTTTTCCAGGAAGTAGTAGTGTTGGAAGGCATTCAAGTCCAATGTGCCATCGGCAACGGCCTTGTTAGGCTGATTGTAGTCCGTAAAGACCTTGGTCTTCAATGTGATGCCATACTTCTTCTTGGCAGTCTTTGCGACTTCCTTCCAGAGGTCAGCATCTGAAGTACCAACGATACCAACCGTTACGGTCTTTGAATCAGCACTAGCGGCTGCGACTGGCAAAATAACTGAGGCCGTCAAAGCGGTAGCAGCAACGGCTACCCCATAAGTAAATAACTTCTTCATAAGTCATGTCTCCCGATAAAAACTTTTTAGTATTACTTGTTCATTGCATTAAGTTATAGCATAGCGTTCGGTGGCTAGGAAACAAAAAAGACCCGTTTCCGTCAGGCCGTCCAATTGACAGCCAGATAGAAACGAGTCTTCGTGTTACCATTCTACATTTATCCAGAAAATTACTCTTCTGAAACTTAACAACGAGCGGGCAGTGAGCGATATGATGCTTTGCCGATTCGTGTGTCTTGTAACGTAGACCAACCCGTCGTCCGCTTACAGACTTGCTGCTCACCAACGCCAATCACAGGCCATTTTCAATTACTCGCCACATAACAACTTCCACCGAACGTTGTCTCTCTTAGATGCTTTAAGTAATTTACTTTCCTGCTCAACTTGTTTGTTAACTTGAAATGCTTGATTTGTATGTTAAACGATTCTCATAATCATGTCAATACTTTTAGGGTTACTTTTTGCCTGAGTCATCCTGGCGCACGAATAACCAAACGAACAGCAGCATGATCGGGGCACCAAACATGGTCCAAGGCCCAATGATCAAGCCCACGTAATGTGCAACAATGGCGGCGATTAGAAAGGCGGTGATGACTAAGCCAACATTCCGCGTCTTCACAAATTGGGCCTTATCGTGGTTGAGAAGACCACTACCTAACGTAGCGCCAAAGGTCTTCAAATTACCAGTACTCAAGACGGTGGCGTAGGGCATCCCCCGCAATTTACCAAAAGTATCGGCCTGCATTGCCATAAAGATGGCCAAGATACTGAGGACGAGTTCTGTCGGTACGTGGGTCATCTCCAAGATGGTTACCAAGAGCACACCAAACATTTCAATAAGGACGGAGCGGGCTTCCCATTGTATCTGTGTGCGGAAGGAATACTTCTTGATTAATTGGTTTAGCATCGCCCCAAATAGGAAGGCGATGACAGGCCAGAAAAAGAGGCTCGCTTGGTGCCAGTGACCTGAAGCAGTGTTAATCCCAAATTGCAACAAGTTACCACTTTGGAAGCTAGCGAATCGATTGTCGTGAAAGGCAAAGGTGTAGGAGTCGATGTACCCAGCGGTTCCGGCCAGTAACATCCCCACACGTAATGACTCCTTATATGCGAATTTTTGTTCTGCCATTAGTATTTTTACCTGCTTTCTACTTATTTAGATGATAAAATAATTCCAACCGATAGTTTAACACTTACGCAAAGAAAGGTGTTTTTTAGGCGTCCAATGTTAACAACTGGTTGTGGTAGAATAACAGTTAATGAATGAAAATTAGGAGACAGAACGTCATGACACTGGAATTTCCAGATGATAGTATGGCCCTCCATACTGATGCATACCAATTATCAATGATGCAAACTTACTTCAAGAAGGGCATTCACGAGCGTAAGGCTGTTTATGAGATGTTTTTCCGCAACATGCCATTTAAAAATGGCTACGCGGTTTTTGCCGGTTTGGAGCGAATCGTTGACTATTTGCGAGGCTTGCATTTTTCAGAAAGTGATATTGCTTATCTGCGCTCAACGGGTGAGTTTGATGAAGACTTCATGGATTACCTAGCAACTTGGCAATTTAAGGCCACAGTGCGCGCGCCTCATGAAGGTGAAGTCGTTTTCAATAATGAACCAATTATTCAAGTTGAAGGTAGCGTGTTTGATGCGCAACTCGTTGAGACACCCCTACTTAACATTGTTAATTACCAAACGTTAATTGCAACCAAGGCGTCACGCATTCGGTCAGTAGTCGGTGATCAACCACTATTGGAGTTTGGTACGCGCCGTGCACAGGAAATGGACGCTGCTTTGTGGGGGACACGCGCAGCTTACATTGGTGGCTTTAACGCTACATCAAATGTGCGGGCTGGTAAGCTGTTTGGTATTCCAATTTCAGGAACGCACGCGCACAGTTTGGTACAGGTTTACCGAAATGACTACGAAGCGTTTAAGGCCTACGCTGAAACCCACAAGGACGTGGTCTTTTTGGTTGATACTTATGATACGTTACGTTCAGGGGTGCCTTCAGCTATTCGTGTGGCTAAGGAAATGGGCGATAAGATAAACTTCATCGGCGTGCGTATCGATTCAGGAGACTTGGCTTATGTCTCTAAGGGCGTCCGCAAAATGCTGGATGAAGCAGGTTTCCCAGATGCTAAGATTGTTGCATCAAATGATTTGGATGAAGAGACGATTACGAGCTTGAAACTGCAAGGCGCCAAGATTGATACTTGGGGCATCGGAACCAAACTGATTACGGCCTATGATCAGCCAGCATTGGGTGGCGTTTATAAGGTTGTGTCGATTGAAAACGAAGCCGGTGAGATGGTCGATACAATCAAGATTTCGGGTACTGCTGAGAAAATTTCAAACCCAGGTAAGAAGCAAGTTTGGCGCATTACACGGAATTCAGATGGTAAGTCACAAGGTGATTACATCGCGTTGTGGGATGAGAATCCACGTGATTTGCCAGAAGGCCTATACATGTTCCACCCAAGTTATCCTTATTTGAATAAAACGGTTGTGGATTATACGGCGCGACCAATTTTACATGACATCATTGTTGATGGCAAATTAGCGTATGACTTACCAGCCTTAGATGACATTCGCAACTATACGGCTGAGCACATTGAGTCATTGTGGTCAGAGTACCGTCGTGATTTGAACCCACAAGAGTATCCTGTTGACTTATCACAAGCGGCTTGGCACCACAAGATGAACTTGATTAAGGAGATGCGTGAGTACGTCTCTGAAGTTGCAAAAGAGTACGATAAAGATTAAGGAGCAATAAATCGCATGCGTGAGTTACAAAAGCATATTATTGATACATTAGGCGTTCAAGCCACGATTGATCCAGAAACGGAATTCCGTCGTTCAGTTGAATTGTTGAAGGACTACCTTAAGAAGACGGGTATGAAGACACTGGTTTTGGGGATTTCAGGTGGGCAAGATTCAACGTTGGCCGGTAAGATGTCACAAACTGCTGCTGAAGAGCTACGGGCTGAAACCGGGGATGACAGCTACAAGTTTGTGGCGATGCGTTTGCCATACAATGCCCAAGCTGACGAACAAGATGCCTTGGATTCAATCGCCTGGCAACAAGCTGACCAAACGGTACGGGTCAACATTGAAGACGCCGTTGTGGGGATGACGAACCAATTGGTTGAAGCAGGTATTGCAATCAGCGACTTCAATAAAGGGAATATCAAGGCTCGTGAACGCATGATTGCCCAATATGGTGTGTCCGGCGCAATGCATGGTGTCGTTGTCGGTACGGACCACGCGGCTGAAGCGTTGGCTGGGTTCTACACAAAGTTTGGGGATGGCGCAGCGGATATTACACCGTTGTACCGTTTGAATAAGCGCCAAGGTCGTCAAATTTTGGCCTACTTGGGTGCCCCAGAACATTTGTACCAAAAGACGCCAACGGCTGATCTTGAAGAAGATCGCCCAGCTTTGCCTGATGAAATCGCCTTGGGTGTTACCTACGATGCTATCGATGATTACCTTGAGGGTAAGGATGTTGCTGAAAAGGATGCCATCCAAATTGAAAAGCTTTTCACCACGACGGAACACAAGCGTCAATCATCGGTCACGGTATTTGACGAGTGGTGGCGTTAATTTAATAAGCACTACTAATTTCTTAAAGCGCAAATCTGTTGCTGACACAGTCAACGGATTTGCGCTTTTTTGCTACGGCGAAGTAATCTGGACGACTACTAAATTCTTCACCTTAAAAACGGATAAAGTTCACAAATGAGCATGAAAATACAATTATAAGCGAAAGTTATAATTATTTTCATTTGCGATATATACAAGCTGAAAAGTTTATTTAAAGGCGTTTGTTAACTAAAATCAAATTTGTGAAGTTTTGACCAAACTGTTAGTTGTGTCGTTTAATTAACTCATAGATAAATTATGTGAAACAAAGAACTAGTTGAGAGTTTTTGAGGAAGAGCAATGAATTATGTAGCTATTGTTGGTACGAATGCTCGTAAGTCATATAACCGAAGTTTACTTTGGTTTATGAAGAAGCATTTCAATGCCCAAGCAAATATTGAGATTGTGGAGATTGCAGATTTACCGCTATTTAGCGAAGATGCTGAAACGCCAGTGCGAATTGCTGAAATTGCACGGCAAATCGCCGCGTCAGATGGGGCTATCATCTCAACGCCTGAGTATGATCACTCGATTACGGCAGCATTGAAATCATTCGTTGAGTGGATGAGTTATGGTGACTTACACCCATTCACGAATTTGCCCGTCATGATTGTCGGGGCATCACTTGGCCGCCAGGGAACGAATAATGCGCAAGAGCATTTACGACAAATTATGGATGCACCAGGAATTGATGCGTTTGTGTTACCAGGTAATCAATTTTTGGTTGGACCAGCGGCCACAAATATTGATATTAAGACTGATGACATGACGGATGCCCGGACGATTTCATTTTTGGAAACGATTTTCCAAAACTTTATGGTCTTTGCTAAGTCATTGCAACCAATGCGCGCCATGGCGTTCGACCGTACGAGTGGCGCTGCGCCAACAGTTGCGGGTGAAGGTGTTGTGGAATCTGTTAAGTTGGGTTATGCCAATCTCGAAAAGGTGATGCCAGGTTCGGGACTAGATGTGGATGCCGTGCCAATGGTTATCTCACCTGATGCGGATACACCAGTGGTCGAGCAAGGTGATGGTTGGTGGATTGAAAAAACGACATTGACGGATGATGTTGTTGCTAGTCAGCCAGTTACAGTAGGGGCGGCCGTTGATGACGATGAAGAAGATGCAACTACGGGAGCTTCTATGTTTTGATTAAAATATCGAAAGCATGGCGGGCGATGGGCACGACCAATCAAATTACTTTGTTTGGTACGGATAATGAACGATATCTCGATGATGCTATTCGCTTTGTGAACCATTACGAGGATTTGTTGACGGTAAATCGCTCAGTGTCGGCGGTGATGGCTATCAATCATGCTGCTGGTCAGTCGCCGGTAGTGGTGTCACCAGCAGTTTATCAGTTGGTAAAACGAGCGGTGACAGTTAGTAATCAGCATTTTGGGTTTAATGCCGCAATTGGACCGTTAGTAAAACTTTGGCACATTGGCTTTGCTGATGCGCGGGTTCCTAGCGATGTCGAAATTGCCCAGCGCCGTGAATTAATTGGCAGTGATGAGATTGTCTTGGATGATGAGCGCATGTCGGTCTATCTACCGCAGGCGGGGATGGAATTAGATTTAGGTGCCATTGCGAAAGGATATATTGCGGACCGATTGCAGGATTATTTAAGGTCACAGGGCCACCTGGCTGCGATTATTAATTTTGGCGGCAACATTGTCTTAATGAATTCGGCCCCGCATAAAGCTGATGGTCGCTGGCGCATTGGTGTCCGGGATCCCTTGGTCCGACATGGTGAAACGATAGGTTTACTTACCACACAGGCAACCTCGGTCGTGACAAGTGGGGTGGCAGAACGGCACCTAGTCGCGGACGGGCAGACTTATCACCACATCATTGATCCAGAAACAGGTTATCCACATGATAATGAGTTGGCTAGTGTCACGGTTATTTCACCTGAATCAATTGATGGTGAAATCGAGACGACCCGGTTGTTCTTCAATGATGGTCCAATCGATGGCCAGTACTCGTTTGGTGCAATTTTTATTTATCGCGATAAATCCATTCAGTTGGTTAACATTCGACCGGATAATTTTAAAATAACGAACCCTGATTTTTATCTTAAGGAGTCATAACAAATGGCAGATCAAATTGAATTAGAAAATAACAAGACACTGATTGATGAGCAAGGTCTGATTAACTTGCCAACTGGAAAATTGTCATTGCACATGTTGCGCCAAGTGTTGCGCGTGCTGCCATTCGAGATAGATTTGGCAGATGCTGACGACAATTTGATTTATTTTTCAGATAATGACCAACGTGTGAATACACGCGCAACAAAGCAACTTGGACAACCATTCGTGACGACTTTTGCGAAGGAAGAACAAGAAGCCGTTGCGATGATGCTGGTCGATTTGCACAAGGGAGCAGCTGATCATTTCGAACAGTGGTTCCCTAAAAATGAGCAAACAATCTATGTTAATTTTTACGCAATTCGCGACATCGATGGCACGTTCCTCGGGACGCTACAATTCACGGGTGACATTACGCGCATTCAAGGATTCCGCGGTATTCGGACTGCATTTAACGCCGGAAAGTCAGACAAATAAGCAAATTTAATTGGCAAAACGTTTAACCATGCGCTGCATGGGTTCTGCCGCACTCGGGGCTATGCTATTATTTGTGAAGGTTATAATTTGCGGAGGTAGCACACGTGTTATTAAATGACTTAGATTATTTTGTCACGCTAGCTGAAGAAAAGACGTTTACAAAAGCGTCTCAGAAAAAATACGTCTCACAACCCTCGATTACCAATGCCTTACA
The DNA here is from genome assembly GCF_004521965.1 of Weissella cibaria. Classification (GTDB taxonomy): domain Bacteria; phylum Bacillota; class Bacilli; order Lactobacillales; family Lactobacillaceae; genus Weissella; species Weissella cibaria_A. The sequence continues at coordinate 10,662 of NZ_SDGK01000031.1, forward strand.
GCGTTTGGAAAAAGAGTTGGGCGAGACATTGATTATTCGCCAACGCGGGACACGTTCAGTTGTGTTAACTGAAGCGGGCCAAATCTTATATAAACACAGTAAACAAATTTTACGTGAGACTGAAATCATTAAAAGTGATATCAGTAATCAACAAAAGATTTGGCTGGGTGTACCGCCAATTATTGGTGCAACTATTTTTCCAGCGATTATGAGGCGCTTGGGGACTGACGAGATTGATGCCATTCACATGGTAGAAAGTGGTTCCAGCGACATGTACGAATTACTGGATAAGGAACGCGTTGATATGGGATTTGTTGGTAGCTTAACGCCAGAGCGCAGCAAGCAATACGACAGTACCTATATTACGAAGAGTTCCTACGTAGTGGCCTTACCAGTTAATCATCCGCTAGCAACTCGCGATTATTTATCGTTTGAGGACTTACGTGGTGAACGGTTCATCTCCGTGGGGGATGCCTTCACGCAACACCAAGTTCTCGTTGATCAGCTCCGTCGTTATGATATGCATGATGAAATTGACAATATGTATATCACGAATGAGCTGATGACTGAGCAAGGATTGATTGCAGCAGGTAATGGTGTTGGCATCATGATTAAGTTGGCTGTTGCCGGTCGTCGCGATATTGCGATGGTACCGCTCCGAGATCCGATTAATTTTTATATCTATTTGATTCAGAAGCGTAATCATCAATTATCAGATTTTGAAAATATCACAAAACAGAAAATGGTTGAGGCAATTAATGACCTTAACTTCTAATTAATGAGGAGAAATATTATGTCACAAGAATTTCGTATTGAATCAGATGCAATTGGTGAAGTACAAGTGCCTGTTGAGGCTGCTTGGATGGCCCAAACACAACGTTCATTGCAAAACTTCCCAACTGGTGCACGGATGCCTTTGGGAATCATCCGCGCTTTGTTGAACATCAAGCGCGCGGCTGCAATGGCTAACAAGGCTAACGGTTCATTGGCCGCCGATATGGCCGACGCTATCGTGGCAACGATCGATGGCTTGTTGCAATTGGATAATGTTGAATTGCGTAAGGACTTCCCACTATCTGTTTACCAAACGGGTTCGGGTACGCAAACAAACATGAACACGAACGAAGTGGTTGCCCACTTGGCAAGTGAACAAAGTGGGTTGCAAATCTTGCCTAACGACCACGTGAACATGGGTCAATCATCAAACGATATCTTCCCAACGGCGATGCACATTGTGGCGGTTGAAGCAGTCGATAACGTTGAAAAGTCATTGGCACACTTGATTGATGAATTGCGTGTTAAGCAAAACGCCTTCTGGGAGACAATCAAGGTTGGTCGTACTCACTTACAAGATGCAACGCCATTGACATTTGGTCAAGAATTGTCAGGTTACATTTCAGCTTTGAAGCACAACCAAGCAAACATTGATGCTTTGCGCCCACAATTGTACGAATTGGCAATGGGTGGTACGGCGGTTGGAACTGGATTGAACGCGAACACGGAATTGGGTAAGGCAATCGCTGCGACAGTTTCAGAAGTTTACGGCTTCCCATTCACGGCCGAGAGCAACAAGTTCTACGGGTTGGCTAACCATACGGCCATTAACACGGTCCATGGTGCCTTCAAGTCATTGGCCGCCGACTTGATGAAGATCGGAAACGACATCCGCTTCTTGGCTTCAGGTCCTCGTGGTGGTTATGGTGAGTTGTCAATTCCAGCTAACGAACCGGGTTCATCAATTATGCCAGGTAAGGTTAACCCAACCCAAGTTGAAGCGTTGACGATGGCTGCTGTGCGCGTCTTCGGAAACGATACGACGATTACGATGGCCTCAAGCCAAGGTAACTTCGAGTTGAATGTCTTTAAGCCTGTTATGATTGATGCCTTCTTGGAGTCAGCTGAATTGATGGCTGGTACGATGACGGGATTTGCCAATCGTATGATTCACGGTTTGGACGTGAAGCCAGCTCGCATGCGTGAATTGTTGGATAACTCATTGATGACGGTGACGGCATTGTCACCACACATCGGTTACCACGCCGCTGCTGAAATTGCACAAGCTGCTGACAAGAATGGTACGACGTTGAAGGTCGCTGCGCTTGAGTCAGGTGATTTGACTGAAGAACAATATGACGAGTGGATGGACTTCATGGCAATGACGAACCTTGAGCGTTCAAATAAGGAGTAAAAACATGGCTAAGTTTATTTTCCCCAAGGCAAATATTGCTGACTTGCAAGATAGCTACGATTTCGTCGTTATTGGTTCAGGTGCCGCTGGTATGACAGCTGCGATTCAAGCGCAAGAATTAGGCTTGAAGGTTGCTATCTTTGAAAAGCTAGAAGCGCTTGGTGGTAACTCAAATCGTGCATCATCAGGAATGAACGCGGTTGAAACGTTTGTCCAACTTGATCATGGGGTGATTGATTCACAAGAATCATTCTATGAAGATACGCTTAAAGGTGGTGGCGGTGCCAATGACAAGGAATTGTTGCAGTACTTTGTGACGCACTCTGAGTCAGCCGTTGATTGGTTGTACAACCACAACATCAACTTAACCGATTTAACGTCGACTGGTGGTATGACGCAAAAGCGTGCGCACCGTCCTGGCGATAAGTCAGCGGTTGGTGGATACTTGGTGAAGGGGTTGCAAAAGCACTTAGCCTTTAAGCAAATTCCGTTATTTGCCGGTACTGAAGTCTTGGAATTGGTTAAGACGGATGACAAGATTACTGGTTTGAAGATTAAGCATGACCAAATCGGTGAGCGCACGGTTGACGCCAAGGCAGTTTTGATTGCGGCTGGTGGTTTCGCACAAAACAAGGAGATGTTGGCTGAATACGCACCTGAAGTGTTGGACTTGAAGACAACTAATCACCCCGGTGCAACGGGTGATGGGATGAAGTTGGCGACGGCCGTTGGTGGTACGTTGGTTGATATGAGCAAGATTCAAATTCACCCAACTGCGCAACAAGATACAGATCACGTGTACTTGATTGGTGAAGGTGTACGTGGTGAAGGTGCCATCTTGGTTAACCGGGCTGGTCAACGTTTCGTGAACGAAATGACGACGCGTGATAAGGCGACAGCTGCGATTAACGATTTGCATGAAGACGGGGCAACGTTGATTTTGGATCAAGGTATTCGCGATGCGTTCCCAGCCATTAACTTCTATCACGCCATGGGCTTGGTGATGGAAGGTGCAACATTGACTGAGTTGGCAGAAACGGCTAACTTGGATGCTGACAACTTGGCTGCAACCGTTGCCAAGTGGAATGAGTCCCAAGCTGCTGGTAAAGATGCAGAGTTTGGTCGTAACACGGCAATGGATCGTGGTATTGCCACGGCGCCATTCTACGCCATTCACATTAAGCCAGCTATCCACTATACGATGGGTGGCATCAAAATCAACACGTTAACTGAGGTTGTGACGGAAGCTGGCGAGCCAGTGGCTGGCTTGTATGCCGCCGGTGAAGTAACGGGTGGTTTGCACGGTAATAACCGTATTGGTGGTAATTCAATTGCTGAAACGGTGGTGTTTGGCCGTCAAGCTGGTAAGCAAGCGGCTAAGTACGTCCTTGGTTTGTAAAATAGCATAGAAAATATAGATAGGAAATTTCTCATGAATTCTTTGGAAAAAGTGGATTATAAGAAATTCATTGCTCCTTTGGTAGTCGGGTTAGTACTATGGTTCTTGGCCGGTGTACGCCCAGACGGGATGTCAATTAGTGCGTGGCACATGTTTGCGATTTTCGTGGCCACGATTGTTGGGCTGGTAACTAAGCCATTGCCACTTGGTGGTGTCGCCCTGGTAGGGTTCGTTGCGGTTGTGTTGACGGGTACGGTCCCAATGGACACAGCTATCGTGGGATTCGGAAATGGCTCAATTTGGTTGATTGTTATGGCCTTCTTCATTTCACGTGGGTTTATCAAGACTGGTTTGGGACGTCGCATTGCGTTAATCTTCGTACGAGCTTTTGGTAAAAAGACGCTAGGTTTGGCATATGCTTTGTCTGCAGTTGACTTGGTGGTTGCCCCTGGAACGCCTTCAAATACGGCCCGTGCTGGTGGGGTGATGTTCCCAATCATTAAGTCATTGGCCCAAACGTTTGGTTCTGATCCTGAAAAGGGTACGGAACGTAAGATTGGTTCATTCTTGATTTTTACGGAATTCCACGCTAACGCTATTACGGCCGCAATGTTCTTGACGGCCATGGCGGGTAACCCAATTGCGCAAGCCTTTGCGGCAAAGCAAGGTGTTGATATTACTTGGATGAACTGGTTCTTGGCAGCTTTGGTGCCTGGTATTTTGTCATTGATTATCGTGCCATTTTTAATCTACAAGTTGTATGCCCCTGAAGTTAAGGAAACGCCAGATGCCAAGGACTGGGCAGCCGGCGAGTTGCACGAAATGGGTAAGATTTCGAAGCCAGAAATCATGATGATTGTTGGTTTCGTCATTGCCTTGGCATTGTGGATTTTGGGATCATTCATTGGGATTGACTCAACGACAACCGGGTTCTTGGTTATTGGTTTCTTGTTGATTGCTGGTGTCTTGTCATGGAATGACATTCTACAGGAAACTGGCGCTTGGAACACATTGTTCTGGTTCTCAGTTTTGGTCATGATGGCGAGTCAATTGAATGCCCTAGGCTTCATCCCTTGGTTGTCAAAGACCATCGGGGCTAGCTTGGGTGGCTTGAACTGGTTCGTAGTGTTGATTGTTTTGCTTGTCGCATACTTCTATAGCCACTACTTCTTCGCCTCATCAACGGCCCACGTTTCAGCTATGTACGCCGCCTTCCTGGCCGTAGCAATTGCTGCTCACGTGCCAGCGTTGTTGGCAGCGTTGATGCTTGGATTCTTCGGAAACTTGATGGCCTCAACGACTCACTATTCTTCAGGTCCTGCACCTATCTTGTTCGGCGCTGGTTACGTCAAGCAAGGTGAATGGTGGCGGATGAACTTCATCTTGGGCTTGGTTTACATCGTCATTTGGATTGGTGTTGGTAGTTTGTGGATGAAGTTGCTTGGTATGTGGTAAGACACTTCGTTTGAGTTAAACAGAAAAAAATAGAAGAGATGACTCGGTTCGCAAGAATTGGGTCATCTCTTTTCGGTAAAGAGGAATTTTAAGATGACGCAAAAACATCATCAAAGGGTCGTGCTAGTTGGCGACGGTATGGTTGGATCTGCCTTTAGTTATGCGTTGATGCAACAAGGGATTGCTTAAGAGTTAGCCATTGTGGATGTGGCGAAGGATTATGCCACGGGGATGCCTTAGATTTAGAAGATGCGGCGCCTTGGACGTATCCAAAGAAAGTGACGGGTGGTCATACTTATCAAGTGGTTGCTGATACAGATATTGTTGTGATTACAGAAGGTGTTGGCCGTAAATCGGGACAGACACGTCTCGAGTTGATTGACAATAACTTGACGATTGTGAAACAGGTTGTCGATAACTTCATGGCCGAAGGGTTTGCAGGTATCTTTGTGGTCGCGACGAACCCAGTTGATATCATCACGTTAGCGGTCAAACAATTTTCGGGTATTCCTGAACATCGGGTGATTGGGACGGGGACAGCTTTGGATACCGCACGGTTACAAGTTGCGTTGGCTGAACAGTATGGTGTGGCGCCAGCAGCAATTGACGTCTTAGTCTTAGGCGAACACGGTGATTCGGCGTTTGCAAATTTTGATGAGGCGCGAATTGGCGGACAATCATTAAACGACTTTAATAAAAAGTACGGAAATTCTGCCCAAGACTTGGTAGAATTAATGGAAGCAACAACAAAGAAAGGCGTGGCCATTATTGGCCGCAAAGGAGCAACGTTTTATGGCGTTGTGACAGCCTTGGCACGCATTGTCCGTGCGATATTGCGAGATGAAAGCATGGTGTTACCGGTTAGTGCATGGATGAGTGGCCAGTATGGTTTGTCAGATATGTACATTGGTAGCCCGGCAGTTATTAACGGGGATGGTGCAAAAACCGTCATTGCGGCAGCTTTATCACCAGCTGAACAAGCACAAATGCAACGTTCAGCTGAGGTGTTGAAAGCCGTGACGGCTGATGCACTGGCAAACTTCATGAAGTGAAGATGTTGAGGGATATTGAATGAAAAAATTATTAGTCGCAAATCGTGGTGAAATTGCTATCCGTTTGATGCGTGCAGCTAGTGAATTGGGCATGCAAACGGTTGGTATCTTTGCAAAGGAAGATGAATTTGCCAAGCACCGTTTCCGGGCTGATGAAGCCTATCAAGTGGGGGAGGGCAAGGCCCCCATCGCAGCGTACTTAGATATTGATGATATTTTGCGAATTGCGAAGGAAACGGGAGCAGATGCCATCCACCCAGGTTATGGGTTCCTATCTGAAAATGCTGAGTTTGCTGCTAAAGTTGAAGCAGCTGGCGTCAAGTTCGTTGGGCCAAAGGTTAAGCACTTGGAGATTTTTGGTAACAAGATTCTTGCGAAACAAGCGGCGATTGCTGCGGGTGTTCCAACAGTGCCGGGGACTGACCACCCGGTTGAAACACTTGAGGAAGCAATTGCGTTCGGTCATGAAAACGGCTTCCCCGTCTTTGTGAAATCAGCAGCCGGTGGCGGTGGTCGTGGGATGCGTGTGGTTAATCATGAAGCAGAATTGCGTGAAGCATTTGAACGTGCTGCATCGGAAGCTAAGGTCAGCTTTGGTAAGTCAGAGGTCTACCTAGAGAAGTACTTGCAAGATCCTAAGCACGTCGAAATTCAAATCTTGGCCGACGAACAAGGGGAAGTCATGCACTTGTTTGAGCGTGACTCATCAATTCAACGACGTCACCAAAAGATTATTGAATATGCCCCAGCAGTTTCTGTTTCAAAGGACATGCGTGCGCGAATTCAAGCTGCTGCGGTTGCTTTAATGCAAAGTGTCGATTATCAAAGTGCCGGAACTGTGGAATTCCTGGTGGATGGGGATGATTTCTACTTTATTGAAGTGAATCCTCGTGTCCAAGTTGAGCACACGGTTACGGAAGAGGTTACCGGTGTTGATATCGTGAAGTCGCAATTGTTGATTGCCCAAGGCATTGGGTTACACGATGATCCGTTGCAAATCCCACATCAGGCAGATTTGCAGGCAATGGGTGTGGCAATTCAATCACGAATTACGACGGAAGATCCGATGAATCAATTTATGCCTGATTCAGGACGCATTGAATGGTATCGCTCACCCGGTGGAACTGGGATTCGTTTGGATTCGGGTAGTGTGGAAGTTGGATCAGTGGTTACGCCGTACTTTGATTCTCTGTTAACTAAGGTCATTTCACACGCGGCAACGTTCTCGGAAGCGGTTGATAAGATGCGTCGGGCGTTGGATGAATTTGAGATTCGCGGGGTTAAAACAAATATTCCGTTTTTGAAGAAGGTCTATGCACACCCATTGTTCCGAGCAGCCAATGCGCCAACAACGTTCGTCGATCAACACCCAGAACTTTTCAATATTTCAATTGAAAAGCAAGACGACCGCAAATTGATTCAGTATGTCAGTGAAATTACGGTCAACGGCTTCCCAGGAGTTGATTATGACTACCCCAAGTTGCATGAGCCACTACAATTCAAAGCAAATACTGATTTGGTCTTACCAACTGATTTGGTGACGGCGAAGGATATTCTTGATGCACAAGGTCCTGATGCCGTTGCTGAATGGGTAAAGAGGCAAGACAAGGTATTGCTAACGGATACGACAATGCGTGATGCGCACCAGTCGTTGTTTGCTACCCGGATGCGAACAAAAGATATGTTGGCAATTGCGGATGAGACTCAGGTAGCCATGCCAAACTTGTTCTCTAACGAGATGTGGGGAGGTGCCACGTTTGATACGGCGTTCCGATTCTTGGGTGAGGACCCATGGGAACGTCTCCGTGCTTTGCGTGAAAAGATGCCGCGGACGTTAACACAAATGCTATTCCGTGGGTCAAACGCAGTTGGTTATCAAAATTACCCTGATAATGTCTTAGAAGAATTCATTAAGTTGGCCGCCCAAAACGGGATGGATGTGTTCCGTATTTTTGATAGTTTGAATTGGTTGCCACAAATGGAGAAGAGCATTCAATATGTGCGCGACAATAACAAGATTGCCGAAGTCGCTATGGCGTACACGGGTGACATCTTAGACCCAAACCGGAAAAAGTATACCCGGGATTACTATGTGCAATTTGCCAAGGAAATTCAGGCAACTGGGGCGCACATGTTGGCGATTAAGGACATGGCTGGTTTGTTGAAGCCGGAAGCTGCTTATGAATTAGTGAGTGCGTTGAAGGATGCGGTTGATATGCCAATTCATTTGCACACCCACGATACAACGGGTAACGGTGTTTATACGTATGCCCGGGCTGTTGATGCGGGCGTCGACGTGATTGATGTGGCGCAATCAGCCTTGTCAGGGACGATGTCACAGCCCTCGATGGGTGCGACGTATTACGCATTAAGCGGTAATCAGCGTCAACCTGAGTTGAATATGACAGCAGTTGAGCACGTTAATAATTACTGGGCGGAAATCCGACCACAGTATAGTCAATTTATGAGTAAGATGGTTGGGGCACAAACGGATATCTTTGAAGTTGAAATGCCAGGTGGTCAATATTCTAACTTGCAGCAACAAGCGCAAGCGTTGCGATTAGGTGACCGTTGGGATGATGTGAAGCAAATGTATGCAACGGTTAATCAAATGTTTGGAGATATCATCAAGGTAACCCCATCATCAAAGGTTGTTGGTGACATGGCACTATTCATGGTTCAAAATGATTTGACACCGGAGAAGGTTTTGTCAGATGGGATGACGATGGACTTCCCACAATCGGTCGTTGATTTTTTTGCTGGAAACTTGGGTCAACCAGTTGGTGGCTTCCCGGCAGATTTGCAACGGGTGATTTTGAAGGGACGTCCAGCTTTGACAGTTCGGCCCGGGTCATTAACGCCAGCAGATGATTTTGATGCGATGCAGGTCACGGTAGATGGTATTTTAGGGCGCGTCGCAACACCGGAAGAAGTGATTTCATACATCATTTATCCGCAAGTCTTTAAGGATTATGTGACAAACCAAGGTAAGTTTGGTCCGATGACCGTATTAGATACACCAACGTTCTTCCAAGGTATGCGAGTGGGTGAACGGGTCGACGTTGCGTTGGCACCGGGTCAAACAGTGATTTTCCAATTGCAACAAATTGGTGATATCAACCCGGATGGCCAACGGACGATGTACTTTGCTGTGAATGGCACACCGGTTGAGATTTCAGTGCAAGATGAATCAGCCCAAGTGACAGCAGCGCAACGACGTAAGGCTGAGCCAACGAACCCAAGTGAAATTGGCGCAACCATGGCTGGAAATGTTTTGTCTGTTCACGTTGAGAATGGCCAAGCTGTTAAGCAAGGGGATGTGCTAATTGTCACAGAAGCTATGAAGATGGAAACGACGTTACAAGCGCCGTTTGATGGCACGGTTAAATTTGTGCATGTGGCCGATGGTGAAGTTGTGGCCGGTGGTGACTTATTGATTGAAATGAATCCTGAATAACGGATGCAAGCGTAAATGCTTAGAGTATTTGAAGGTATATGCTAAAATTAACTTATTAAATCAAAGGAGCATGCAAAAATGATGAAGACCTTCAACACGATGAGCTTGGAAAAGGAAACTTTTACGCCCATCAATGAAAAGACGATCAATATGTATGTCTGCGGACCAACTGTTTATAACTACATTCACATCGGTAATGCACGTTCAGCGATTGCATTCGACACGATCCGCCGTTACTTCGAGTACCGTGGATACGAAGTGAACTATGTGTCAAACTTCACGGACGTTGACGACAAGATGATTACTGCAGCTAGCGAGCAAGGTATCACCGTACCAGAATTGGCTGATAAGTACATTGATGCCTTTAACGAAGATACGGCACCATTGAACATTAAGCCTGCCACTGTTCGTCCACGTGCAACAGAGCACATCCCAGAGATTATCGAATTCGTTGAGGATTTGATTAAGAAGGGTTACGCTTACGAATCAGAAGGGGACGTTTACTTCCGTGCCAAGAAGTTTAAGGGTTACGGTATTTTGGCCCACCAAGACTTGGCTGAAATGGAATCAAACGCTGCTGGTCGTTTGGATGATGGTGAATTGGCCCGTAAGGAAGACCCAATGGACTTCGCAGTCTGGAAGGGTGAGAATGGCGATGGTGCAATTGCCTGGAATTCACCTTGGGGTAAGGGACGTCCTGGTTGGCATATCGAGTGCTCAGTGATGTCAACGAAGTACTTGGGAAACCACTTGGACATTCACGGTGGTGGAATCGATTTGGCTTTCCCTCACCACACAAACGAAATCGCACAAACTGAAGCTCGCACGGGTGAAAAGTTCGTTGAGAAGTGGTTGCACAACGGTTTCGTTACGGTTGGCGATGAAAACGAAAAGATGTCAAAGTCATTGGGAAACTTCACGACTGTGCACGAATTGTTGCAACAAATCGATGATCCAATGGTTTTGCGTTTCTTCATGGCTACGACACAATACCGTCGTCCAATTGCCTACTCACAAAAGAACATGGACTTGGCTGCCCGTAACTTGGAGCGTATCCGCACTGGTTACCGTAACTTGCAATTCCGTTTGGGATCAGCATTTGCCGGTGCAGATGCTGATATCGAAGCAAAGGCGCAAGAAAAGGTTGATGCCTTTGTTGAAGCTATGGACGATGACTTCAACGCACAAAACGCAATGACTGCGGTTTATGAGTTGATTGAATTGGCCAACTTGTACTCACAAGCTGAAGAAGTTAAGATGGACACGGTCAACTTTGTTTTGAAGCAAATCAAGGACTTGATGAACGTGTTTGGTGTTGATGCGTTGGAGCAAGCGCCGTTGTTGGATGCAGATGTTGATGCATTGATCAAGGAACGTGATGCTGCCCGTGAGACGTCAAACTTTGCTCATTCAGACGAAATCCGTGATGAATTGGCTTCACGTGGCATTATCCTAGAAGATACGCCACAAGGAACTCGTTGGCGTCGTGCCTAATCAAACAGTTTTACATGATTGATTAATATGTAATAGAAATCCCCAGAGACAAATGTTCTTGTTTCCGGGGATTTCTTCTTTTTGTATTTGAGGAAGGGGGGGCGTCGCGGTGTGGCAAGCAACAGGCATGACTGGTCGGTAAAGTTCCGATACTGACAAAAAAGGCATCCCGTGGAGAACGGGGTGCCAAAGCTTTGGATGTAGAAATGATTTGAAAGGTTTAAACAATGCTTGTTGAGAACATTATTAGTTATTGATTGTGAGATTTATTTAGGAATCAGCTCAATTCTACATCTTTTATTATACTTTATTAGAAGTTAAAAAGTGAACAATCTATCTGTTTGGATGTACCGAATTCGGGAATTTAATGCGCCTAAATTAAGGTTTTATGCCTCTAAACGGACGTTTATTGATGATGTTTGAATAATGTTGCCAAGGTATAATTGAAGTTTATAACTTAACTATTGGTGTTAATTAATTTCTTGATAAAAATAAATCTAATCTAATTTTAATTAAAGTATTGACGTTTTCTAATGCGGTGTTATGATAATGGTATCGACTAAGAAGAGATAAGTACTTTTTAACAGTTGCCCAGAGAGTTAGCGTGTGGTGCGAGCTAATCAACTGAAGAATTGGAAAATGGTCTTGGAGTTGGAATGACGTGAGCAAAACGTGTTAGCGTCATTCGGGTGCGCCCGTTATTGCGCTTAGATATCGTCCGAAATAGGATCGTATTGAAAAGAGGGTTATTTCGAATGGGAATAACTAAACCCGGGTGGTAACACGTGTCAACGTCCCGTAGCTAATTGTAGCTACGGGACGTTTTTTTACGTCAAAACTTAAATGCGGAGGACAGACAATTCAAGCTTTATGCGTGACGGTTCACCGATGTCTTGTTGTCGGTGAGGGATTAGGACAAAGTCGAATGTGATACGACGAAATTGACACTCGTAGCGCAAATAGACGGAGAAATTGGCATGGATGATTTGACGAAAATTTTACAAGTGACAACAACGCATGATCAATTGACTGGGGCGGTTAATACACCGATTCAATTATCATCGACGTTCGCTCAAACTGATTTTGATAACCTGGGTGAATTTGATTACGCCAGAAGTGGTAATCCAACTCGATTGGCAGCGGAGAATGCAGTAGCGGTTTTGGAGCATGCAACACACGGTTATCTTTTTAGTTCGGGGATGGTAGCCATTAGTAGTGTGTTAATGACCTTCTCGGCTGGCGACCATATCGTGGTGACGATGCACGTTTACGGTGGGACGTTTCGCGTATTAACGGATGTGTTATCACGATTTGGTATCACACATACGTTTGTTGATTGTGGAGAGTTAGCGGATGTTGCGAATGCGATTTTGCCCAATACAAAGGCGATTAATATCGAAACACCTTCCAATCCAACATTGTCAGTGACTGATATTGCGGGAATTGTCGCAATTGCAAAAGCACATGACCTTTTAACGATTGCGAACAATACCTTTATGTCACCTGCTTTGCAGAAACCGCTAGATCTTGGCGTTGATATTGTCGTGCATTCAGCGACCAAATTTTTGGCAGGACATTCGGATATTTTAGCTGGCGCGGCGGTGACGAAACAGGATGATTTAGCTGGCCAAATTTATTTCATTCAAAATGCAGTTGGTGCCACCCTAGGTGTTCTAGATAGTTGGTTGCTTTTGCGGGGGATGAAAACACTGGGCGTGCGGATGACGCAACTGGCTACATGGTTAGCTGAGCAACCGCAAGTGAATGCTGTGCATTACCCGGTCTTACCGACATATCCGGACTATCAGGTGCAATTAACGCAAGCTGAGAATGGTGGGGCAGTCTTGTCATTTGATGTTGGGTCGATTGAAAATGCCCGACAATTGGTTAAACATCTCACTATTCCAATTTACTCAGTCAGTTTAGGTGGTGTCGAAAGTATTATCAGCTATCCGCCAAAAATGTCACATGCTGAATTGTCGACGGCTGAACAATTAGCCAGTGGTATTACGCCAGGTTTATTGCGCTATTCAGTGGGACTTGAAAGTATTACAGATATCATTGCCGATTTGGCAAATGCCTTTTCATATTTAGGAGAATAATGATTATGACAACAGCAACTAAGCAACGTTACCATTTTGATCAAGTTGGTTCATATTTGCGGCCAAAAAAGCTAAAACAAGCCCGGGCAGCCTTTGCAGCTGGTGAAATCACGCAGGATGCCTTGGTAAAGATACAGCATGATGAAATTCACGATTTGGTTATTCACCAGCATGAAGCTGGTCTGAAAGATGTGACGGATGGTGAGTTTGCACGGTCATGGTGGCACTTGGACTTTTTGTGGGGTTTGACTGGTGTTGAACGATATGTACAAGAAGATTCCTATAAGTTCCACGGCGAGAAGACCCGTACGGATAATGTTCGTTTGACTGGCAAGATTGCCTTTAATCCGGATCACCCATTTTTTGCTGATTTTGCGTATTTACAATCAGTCGCACCGGAAGGAACTGATCTGAAGTCAACCATTCCGGCACCAACTTTGCTATTCCGTGATGGACGTTCAGATAACGCCTTGTCATTTTATGATACTTGGGATGACTACTTGGATGATTTGGCATTGGCCTATCGTGAAACGTTGCAAAATTACTACGATTTAGGTTCACGTTATGTGCAATTAGATGATACCACCTGGGCGTTTTTGATTAGCAAATTGAACGAATTCGCCACCAATCCAACTGAACGGGCAAAGTATGAAAAGATTGCAGCTGATAGCGTGTATGTCATTAATAAGGCGTTAGATGGTCTGCCTGATGATTTCAAAATTTCGACGCACATTTGTCGCGGTAATTTTAAGTCAACGTATTTGTTTGAAGGCGGGTATGCGCCAGTGGCGGAATACTTGGGACAATTGCATTACGATACGTACTTCTTAGAGTACGATGACGCGCGTTCTGGTGATTTTACGCCATTGACGACGATTTTGGGGAATCGCCCAGATGTGACATTGGTATTGGGTTTGGTAACGAGTAAGTCGCCGAAGCTAGAAGCAGCAGCGGATGTTAAGGCGAGAATTCAGGAGGCCACGCAATTCGTGCCACTTGAGAATTTGGCGCTTTCTACGCAATGTGGTTTTGCCTCAACAGAAGAAGGCAATGCACTGACGCCAGATGAACAATGGGCGAAGTTAGGCTTTGTTAAGCAAATTGCCGAAGAAGTGTGGGGATAGGCCGATGACGACTAAAGTTAGGTTAACGATTGTGGCTGGTTTGGCAGCTATTAGTTTAGGCGTTTTAACAGGCACAACCGTAGCGCATGCGGCTGAAAAGTTAACAGTTGGATCTGTCACTTCTGATGCAAATATTTGGCGGCATATTGCGAAATCATCAGCGGCAAAAAAGGCGGATTTGCAAATTAAAGTTAAGGAATTTACGGATGGTGCAACCTTGAATCGAACTACTGCTTCAGGTGAGGTTGATGTCAATGCGTTCCAATCATATAGCTATTTTCAAGCGTTTAATAAGGAAACGAATACTGCGAAGTTGGCTGCGCTAGGTACGACGTATATTGAGCCGATGGGCGTGTATTCACATCGTTACAAGAAGGTGGCGGAGATTCCAAATGGCGCAACGATTGCTATTGCACGTGACAATGCGGACGCGGCTCGTGGCTTGAAATTATTGGCCAGGGCAGGATTGATTACGTTGAAATCAGATTTTTCAGCGTTATCAGGGGTGTCAGATATCGCAGATAACCCCCACCATTTTCACTTTAAAGAGATTGATGATACAACCGGAGTGGCGGTATTGAAAGACAAAGCGGTTGCAGCAGTGCTGATTTCTAATTCAGTTTCACAAGCCGGTGGATTGAATGTGTTGCATGATTCGATTTATCGCGAGTCAATTAACACTAGTACAAAGGCAAACATCAATATCTTAGCAACACGCCAGTCAGCAGCTAAAAACAAGACGTATCAAAAGTTAGTCAAGCTATATCACGATGCATCAGAACAAAAACGGATTAAGGCAAAGTACCACGGCACCAAGGTTGAGGTACAGAAGCCACTTAGTTATGTGGAGGACAATTAATTATGGCAGAAGTTGAAAGTTTTACGTTAGATCACACACAAGTTAAGGCACCATACGTGCGTTTGATTGCAGAAGAGCACGGACCTCAAGGAGGGACGATTGCTAATTATGATTTGCGCTTGGTCCAACCTAACGAGACGTCAATTGAGACGGCGGGCATTCATACATTGGAACACTTGTTTGCAAGCTTGGTTCGCGATGAATTGGATGGCATTATTGATATTTCACCATTTGGATGTCGTACAGGTTTCCACGTCATCAGTTGGCAGTCGTATACGCCAACACAGCTAGCTGAAACGTTTACTCGAGTGTTGCGCAAGATTCGTGATGACATTACGTGGGATGATGTTCCAGCCACAACTATTCGAGAGTGCGGGAACTTTAAAGATCATAGTTTACATTCGGCCAAGGCATGGGCAGATATTATCTTGCAAGCTGGTTTGTCAGATGATCCGTTTGTCCGTCATGTCGTTGAAGCATAAGTATAATTTGTTAAACGGGGTCATTGGCCCGGTTTTTCTGTTATTATAGTAAGCATGAATGAGAAGATTAATTATGAGCAATTAAACGGCTTGGATTTGGCCTATTATGGGGATGCGGTGTACGAAGTGTACATCCGTCAACATTTGTTGGCTGAAGGTATTACAAAGCCGGCCCGCCTGCAACGTGAATCAAGGAACTTTGTGTCTGCTAAAGCGCACGCTGCTTTGTATGCCTTGATGGAAGCGGAAGGTTTGTTGACTGAAGAAGAGATGGTGTACTTTAAGCGTGGACGTAATGCCAATTCACATACAAAGGCGAAGAATACAGATGTTGTGACATACCGTATTTCGACTGGGTTTGAAGCATTGATTGGCTTTTTGGCAGCTAGCAATCAAACAGCACGTTTAGATGAAATTTTGGCTTGGGTATATGAACAAGTAGAAAGTGGGCGAACAAGAGCAAATGACACAACAAACAAATAATCGGAACGGTCGTGATCGCGGCGGGCGTCAAGAACGACCAAACAATCGTCGCGGTGCCGACCGTCGTTTCAACGATCGCGATCGCCAACCGCGCCATAAGCGATCAGAAGCCGAAGTTGCCGATGATACGACGCAAACTGAGTTCGTTTTTGGTCACCACGCGTCGGTTGAGGCGTTGAAGGGTGAAACGGAAATCAACAAGGTTTGGCTACAAAGCGGTTTGGCTGACAAGATTCGCAATGAAGTGGTGGCGTTAGCAAAAAAGCGAGGCTTGATTATTCAAGATGCGCCGAAAGCTAAGCTAGATGAATTGACAAATGGTCAAAATCACCAAGGTGTGGTGTTATCAATTGCGGCCTATGCATATGCAACGATTGACGATTTGTTTGCGAAGGCAGCTGAAAAATCAGAAGCACCATTTTTCTTAGTGCTGGATTCAATTGAAGACCCACACAACCTAGGCTCGATTTTGCGTACAGCTGATGCAGCAGGGGTACATGGCATTATTATTCCTAAGCGCCGGGCAGTCCAATTGACATCGGTTGTTGCGAAAACGTCAACGGGGGCAATTGAACACGTGCCGGTTGCGCGTGTGACGAACTTAGTGCAAACAGTTGAACAACTTAAGGAACGTGGGTTGTGGGTCTTTGGTACAGACATGGATGGTAAGGATTACCGTCGTTGGGATGCTGCTGGTCCAACTGCTTTAATCATTGGTAATGAGGGTAGGGGGATTTCACCGTTATTGAAGAAAACAGTGGATGAAACGTTGACAATTCCAATGGTTGGTCACGTCCAAAGTTTGAATGCGTCGGTTGCGGCCAGCTTGTTAATTTATCAAGCGTTTAGTAGTCGTAACCCGCTTTAACCACATGAAAAAATGCACAATAACCGGTAACTTGATGCCGGTTATTGTGCATTTTTTCGTCTTGAACTCGGATTCTCGGCACACTGGTAGCAAGCCGGAGGAGGGGAAAACAAGATGACAAACCAAAAGGCAATGCAGTTGATTCAAGCGGCCCAAGCGGGGGACGAAGCCGCTTTTCAAGATATTTTTGAGGCGTTTCGGGGATTAGTGTGGACGCTATACCGTGATCATCGGCTCCAGACGCAACAGTACGATTGGGAGCACGAGAGTCGATTAGTGTTGTATCAAACTTTGCGTAAGCTAAAAGCAACGCATTGGGGGGCACTCACGCGTTATTACAATCAAGCGTTACGGCACAGGATTGTACAGTTATGGCGGGAGTCCTATCGGTACGAGTCGGTGGAAGGCGTTTCGTTGAATGAAGCATGGGTGTCGACGTATGTGCAGAGTGCACAAATTGCACCACCTAGCGCAGTTGTGGCGACCCTGGTTGACCTGATGCCAAATTTAGAGGTAAAGGAACGAGAATTCGTCTTGTTACTCGCAGCGGGATACGACATTAATGAGTGTGCAGTACAACTCGAGCGTTCACGTTCTTGGTGTTATGCAACGCGACAAAATTTGAAGAAAATCTACCAAGCTGAGGCGAAAGGTAGCTGAATAAGGGCATTCGTGGTAAACTGAGGATATTATACTAGAGAATTTTAAAAGAGCGGAGACACGATTATGGCAGCGAGGAAAGTCGCATTGGCGTGCAGTGTCTGCGGATCACGAAACTACATGGTAACAAAGAAGCCCAACCGTCTTGAGCGTCTTGAAGTTATGAAGTTTTGCAAGTTCTGCGGGCAACATACGATGCACCGTGAGACAATGTAAGAACGGGGCTGGGTCTACCAACTCTGGAAACAGGAGTACATACTGATGAAGTTTTTAGCAAGTGTTGTCGCTGAAATGCGCAAGGTCACTTGGCCTACGTTTAGTGAAAATGTTCGAGACACATCAATCGTTTTGATGACCAGTTTGTTCTTCGCCATTTTGTTTGGTGGCGCTGACTGGGTCTTTGAACAAGGGGTTACTTGGTTGTCTAAGTAAGCTTATTGCGATATAATAAGAACATTAAAAAGCGACTAAAAACCCTCAACCTTGAGGGTTTTTAATTTACAAAAATTACAGGTACGACCTAAGGAGGCAATCATGGCAGTTGAGTCATACGATAAGCAATGGTACGTCTTGCACACTTATGCAGGATACGAAAACAAGGTTAAGGCGAACCTTGAGTCACGTATTGAGACGATGGGGATGACGGACTACATCTTCCGCGTTATCGTGCCAGAGCAAGAAGTTGAAGTTGAAAAGGATGGCGAGACGAAGATTGTTAAGGAAAACGACTTCCCTGGTTATGCCTTGGTTGAGATGATTATGACCGACGAAGCTTGGTATGTTGTTCGAAACACACCAGGCGTAACTGGTTTCTTGGGTTCACACGGTGGTGGATCAAAGCCTGTGTCATTGTTGCCTGATGAAGTTGATGATATGTTGGCCCGCATGAACATTGTTGAACGTAAGGTTGCCGACTTGAATGTTGAAGTTGGTGAATCAGTGAAGATTGTGGCTGGTTCATTCTCTGGTATGCAAGGTGAAGTAACGGCTATCGATAACGACAAGCAAGAAGTAACTGTTTTGGTTGATTTCTTGGGTCGTGAAACGCCAACGGAAATCTCATTTAACGACGTTGAGTCAGTACTATAAAGTCATTTCCATAAAAAAGTGAATTTTTATTGAACACCTGGCTTGTCAAAAGTCAGGTGTTTTGTTATTATAATCTGGTATGTGTGGTAACACGCATATGTGGGAGGCGTAAATCGAAACGCGCCATTACACCACAAACACGAAGGAGGAAACAATCGTGGCTAAGAAAGTTTCAAGCATTGTTAAGTTGCAGATTCCAGCCGGTAAGGCTACCCCTGCACCTCCAGTTGGACCTGCTTTGGGTCAAGCTGGTGTTAACATCATGGGATTCGCAAAGGAGTTTAACGCTCGTACTGCCGACCAAGGTGGTTTGTTGATCCCAGTAGTTATTACTGTATATGAAGATCGTTCATTCGAATTTATCACTAAGACGCCTCCAGCAGCAGTTTTGTTGAAGAAGGCAGCCGGTGTTGAAAAGGGTTCTGGTGAGCCTAACACGAAGAAGGTCGCTACGGTTACTGCAGCACAAGTACGTGAAATTGCAGAAACTAAGATGCAAGATCTAAACGCAGCTGACGTTGATGCAGCTGTTCGCATGATCGAAGGTACTGCTCGCTCAATGGGCTTCAACGTTGAAGGCTAATTTAACGAGTTCCGTACGGATCGCGTAGGAAACTAAGCATGATCAAGCGGGAGGTCAATGACCGTTTGACCGCATTTGCAAGGAGGAATAGCTACCATGGCTAAGAAGTATGGTAAGAAGTATTTGGCAGCCGCTGAAAAGGTTGACAGTGAGAAGTTGTACACTGTTGAAGAAGCTGCCGCATTGGTAAAGGACATCGACTTTGCCAAGTTTGATGCAACTGTTGAAATCGCGTTCAACTTGAACGTTGATACTCGTCAAGCTGACCAACAATTGCGTGGTGCCGTTGTTTTGCCTAACGGTACTGGTAAGGACCAAACTGTTGTGGTCTTTGCTCAAGGTGATAAGGCTAAGGAAGCTGAAGAAGCTGGTGCTGACGTTGTTGGTGCTGCTGACTTGGTTCAACGCATTTCTGACGGTTGGTTGGACTTTGACGTTGCCATTGCTACACCTGACATGATGGCCCAAGTTGGTCGTGTTGGACGTGCATTGGGTCCTAAGGGATTGATGCCTAACCCTAAGACGGGGACTGTTACGTTTGACGTAGCAAAGGCCGTTTCTGACGCTAAGTCAGGTAAGGTTACTTACCGTACTGATCGTGACGGAAACGTTGCGGTACCAGTTGGTAAGGTATCATTTGACGCCGACAAGCTTGCTGGGAACATCAAGTCATTGTCAGACGTTATCTTGAAGGCTCGTCCTGCCGCTGTTAAGGGTGCATACGTAAAGCACGTATCAATCGCTTCAACGTTCGGACCTGCTGTTAACATCGATATCGCTTCATTGTAATTTTAGAATTTTTCTAGATTATAATTTAGCTTTTCATGTTGACACTTTCTCGACTACCTGTTAGAGTAGTTTGAGTAATAAATCGATTCTACCTAAGACGCAGGTGTCATAAGACTTAATAACCCGCCGAGGAAGTGAAAAACGCGTAAGCGACTTTTGACCCCCGGTGCAGTATGTGCTGGGGGTTTTGGTACGAATCAAAATCTTAACAGGAGGAACATTACCATGAGTGAAGCAACTATTGCTTTGAAGGCACAACAAGTTTCAGAAGTTGCTGACAAGTTTAAGTCAGCTGCATCTGCAGTTGTTGTTGACGTGCGTGGGTTGACGGTTGAACAAGCCAACAACTTGCGTTCAGAATTGCGTTCAGAAGGCGTTGAGTTGAAGGTTATCAAGAACAAGATCTTGACGCGTGCTGTTGAAGCCGCAGATTTGACTGACTTGAACGACTTGTTTGTCGGACCTTCAGCCGTTGCATTCTCTAACGAGGACGCAATCGCTCCTTCACGCATTTTGAAAAAGTTTGCTGATAACATCGAAGCCTTGGAAATCAAGGGTGGTGTTGTTGACGGTCAAGTTGCATCTGTTGAAGATATCAACAAGTACGCAGCTTTGCCAGACCGCGACGGTTTGTTGTCAATGTTGTTGTCAACGTTGCAAGCACCTGTTCGCAACTTTGCTTACGCAGTTAAGGCTGTGTCAGACGCAAAGGAAGAAGTTGCTGAAGCCTAAGCTTTTGCTTAGTGCGACGCACTTTTATATCGGGCTTGGCCCACAAATTAAAATCGCCGTATAGGCAAATAAACGAGGAGATTAATTATCATGGCATTTGATAAGGATTCAATCATCGCTTCATTGAAGGAAGCTACGATTTTGGACTTGGCTGACTTGGTTTCAGCTATTGAAGAAGAGTTTGGTGTTTCAGCTGCTGCCCCTGTTGCAGTTGCTGGTGCAGCCGGTGGTGCCGAAGCAGCCAAGACTGAATTTGACGTTGAGTTGACTTCAGCTGGTTCAGCTAAGGTTCAAGTTATCAAGGCAGTTCGCGAAGCAACTGGTTTGGGCTTGAAGGAAGCTAAGGACTTGGTAGACAACGCTCCTTCAGCTATTAAGGAAGGCGTTTCAGAAGACGAAGCTAACGAATTGAAGGCTAAGTTGGAAGAAGTTGGTGCCGTTGTTACTGTTAAGTAATTAACGTACCTTCTCAAAAAGACGAGATACTCCGGTATCTCGTCTTTTTTTATGCAGTTTTCTGATGATACCGTAAGCTGGAAATGTCGGATGTCTTTGACTAATGGCTGCTGTGATAAAAGATTCGATTAAGTTTCTTGAGTATACTAATAATTAGTTAAAAGTATTTAGCAACGATCATGACGAAGGGAAGTGCTGTGTGCCATGACATCGCGAACAAATTTGAAGCGACCCTACAAGCAGGTATTGTTTGTTAGCGTTGTGTTGGTGCTCGGCGTAGCCTTGATCTACAAATATGCTGGGCGTCAATTAATAGCCGATTTCGAAGCCACCAAGGCTGCTACAGTCAGTGATGAATCAAATAATCTAAAAACGGCCTGGCGTGGGATTTTAGATAAGCAGATTGCCCCAGTTGACATTGCAGTCTATGACCATAAAACGGGCGTTACAACGCAATTATCTAACGATGCAAATGCACAATTTAAAACAGCGAGTATTGTAAAAGTCGCAATTCTTGCTAACTTGTTACGACAGCATGTGACTAATGGTACTGGTTTATCGAATTATGAAGATGAATTGGCAAGCGCAATGATTCAAGACAGTGATAATGATGCAGCGACAGCCCTACTAGAAACCGAAGGAGGAAATACGCAACCAGATGTGTTGTTTAAACACCTGGGTATGACGCGTAGTCAGATGGATAGTGAATCATGGGGGTACTCGACAACAATAGCAACTGATCAGTTGACGTTGCTGAAGAATATTTTTTATCAGAGTCGGGTGTTAACAGGTAGTTCACGAACGTATATGCAAGGTTTAATGAATAATATTGCGGTAGACCAGAGTTGGGGGATTACAGCTGGCTTAACACCGGATGCAACCGTTGCATTAAAAAATGGGTGTTTGGCAGACTCAAACGGTTGGATTATTAACACAACTGGCCATGTTTCGAGTAAACATTCAGACTATGTAATTGCTATTTTGAGCAATCAAAATATCTCCGAAGACGCTGGTATTGATTTGGTACAACAACTGGCTAAAGCAACATATAAGACATTAAATGCGCAATAAAATACAGATGAAGCACTTGGCTAAACAATTGGATTAGCTAGGTGCTTATTTATTTTCACCTGTTAACTATTAATAAGCGTTCATGTCAGTTAGATGTTATCTAATTACATTTATTTTTCAATCTAAGAAAAACTATTGTTTAGCGGGCATGGATAAGTTACTCTTAGTGAGTTGGTTTTGGCAAACAATATTTTGCATAACCGAAAACAATAATAGGAGGCAGTCATGCTAAAAATTAAGGAACTGACAGTCGCCTACACATCGACGCCGGTGTTTAGCGATTTGTCAGTCGCATTTAGTCCGGGCAGGATTACGGGAATTATTGGCCCGAATGGTGCGGGGAAGTCGACTCTAATCAAAGGGGCCTTAGGTCTGATTCGGCGAACGGGTGAATCGTTTGTGGACAATCAGCCGGTCCGGCGTGTTCGACGAAAAATTGCATATGTCGAACAGCGAGCAGCACTAGATTTAACATTTCCGATCAGTGTTTTTGAGGTGGTTCTAACTGGCACTTATGGCAAGCTAGGATTATTCAAAAGCCCTGGGCAAACAGAGCGTGATGATGTCATGAAAGCGCTCGAACAAGTAAATCTAACGGAGTTTCGAAATCGCCAAATTGGTGAATTATCCGGCGGACAATTGCAGCGTGTCTTTGTAGCACGCGCTATTGTTCAGCAAGCAGAGGTTGTGATTTTAGATGAACCTTTCGTCGGAATTGATATGAAGTCGGAAGAAGAAATTATGCATGTGCTGCGAGACTGGCGTGCAGCCGGGAAGACCATCATTGTTGTTCACCACGACTTGAATAAAGTCGCGAATTACTTTGATGACTTACTAATTATGAACCATGGCATTGTCGCACATGGACCTGTGTCGGATGTTTACAATAAGGACAATATCCAACAAGCCTTCTCAGCGGATTTGAGTGCAGTTCTGTTCACTGAAACGGAGAATGTATCATGACGAGTATCGGTGAATTTATCGCGGCCTTAGGACACTATAACTTCTTGCAGAGTGCGTTGTTAGCATCTGTGATGGTTGGGATTATGTCAGGTATTATTGGCAGTTATATTATTTTACGTGGCATGTCGTTGATGGGTGATGCGATTTCTCACTCCGTGCTACCGGGAGTTGCGGTTGCTTATATGCTGGGGATTAATCTTTTGATTGGTGCCTCGGCATTTGGGGTAATTGCGGCGCTATTGATCGGCTTTGTTGCGACAAATAGTAAGTTAAAGAATGATACAGCGATTGGTATTGTATTTTCGGCTTTCTTTGCCTTAGGATTTATCCTGATTTCGATGGCTGAGTCATCAACGAATTTGCATCATATCTTATTTGGTAATGTGTTAGCAGTCTCAGACCGTGATTTGATTACAACGATTATTGTGTTAGCAATTGTGATTTTGTTTGTCGTGGTGTTCTTCAAGGAATTATTGATTACATCGTTTGATGAAACATTTGCTAAGACATATGGTTTGAAGACAGGGTATGTCCATTATGGCTTGATGATTGTACTAACTTTAGTCACGGTATCGGCACTACAGACGGTAGGTATCATCTTGATTGTAGCGATGTTAATTACGCCAGCTGCTACCGCATTTCTTTGGACGAATCGGTTGACCACGATGGTTGTCCTGGCCTCTGGCCTTGGGGCGCTGGCTTCAACACTTGGGCTATATCTGTCGTACACGTTAAATTGGGCGTCTGGGCCCGCTATCGTGTTGGTGGCAGCGTTAATCTTTTTGGGGTCGTTTATCGTGTCACCAAAGCAAGGTTTTGTGACAAAACTAATGGGGGTTAAAAATGCTTAAGAAACTTGGGTTAACAGCGGGTGCGCTGGCAATTGCAATTGGGGGAACGGTTTGGTTTGTTCAAAATCGTGATGCACAAACGGCTACGAAAAGTGGCGGACTACGTGTTGTCACAACAAATTCAATCCTTGAAGACATGGTTGAACAAGTTGGTGGTGATGATGTATCGGTTTACAGTATCGTTAAGCGTGGAACAGATCCGCACGAATATGAACCTAAAACAGCAGATATTACTGCAACAACGGAAGCAAATGTGATTTTCCACAATGGACTTAGCTTGGAAACGGGTGGTAACGGATGGTTCTCAAAGCTTACGAAAACAGCTAATAAGCGGGATAACCATGAAGTGTTTTCAGCATCACGTTTAGTCGAGCCACTGTTCTTGACGTCAAAAGGCAAGGAAGATGAAATGGATCCACATGCCTGGTTGGACTTAAATAATGGTATTAAGTATGTTGAGACAATTACAAACGTCTTGAAGGATAAGGACCCAGAACATGAGCAAGCTTTCCAAAAGCGTTCGGATGCGTATATTGCGAAGTTACGTGCGTTGCATAACGAAGCCAAAGAAAAATTTGCTGATGTGCCAATTGAAAAGCGCTTGTTGGTGACATCGGAAGGTGCCTTTAAGTACTTCTCAAAGGCGTATGGCATTCAACCAGCCTTTATCTGGGAAATTAATACTGAGTCACAGGGAACGCCTGAGCAAATGAAGCAGGTATTAGCCAAGATTGCGGCATCGGATGTAAAGTCGTTGTTTGTTGAAAGTTCAGTATCACCAAAATCAATGGAAAAGGTGTCGAAGGAGACAGGGTTGCCAATTTACGAAAAGATTTATACCGATTCATTGGCGAAGAAGGGGACAACAGGAGATACCTATTACGATATGGTTAAGTGGAATATTGATAAGATTCACGCGGGAGTGTTAGTCGATTAATCATGGAGAATGATTACATGACCTAAACAACACACAATTAATTTAGAAAGTCACGTTCAGCCATGGCGTGGCTTTTTTGTTGCGCTTTCGGGTCACATAAAAGTCCGATATATTGCACTTTTGGTTGAGCATTTATGCACGAACAGACGGACCTAAATTGCTATAATGAAACGAAAAACCTTTTGTCTATAGGTCAAAACATGCTCAAAAAACAAGTGAATACGTTTACAAATTCAATTTTCAGGTCTAAAATGGCTAATGGATTTATTTTTTATTAGTGGGATTATTATTGAGGAGATTTTTGTATGGCTACTAAAAACATTGTTGTCGTCGGCGCGGGTTATTCTGGTGTCTTCACGGCACGTAAATTGGCTAAGCAATTGAAGGGTACTGATTACCAAATCGTTTTGGTTGATCGTCACTCATTCTTTACGTATATGACTGAGTTGCACGAAGTTGCAACGAAGCGTGTTGAGCCTAAACACATTCAACTTGATTTGCGTACGTTGTTCGTGCGTCAACCAAACGTTAAAATTGTGACGGCTAATCTTGAAGGCGTTGACAAGGACGCCAAGATTGTAAAGACGTCAGAAGGCGACATTGCCTACGAAAAATTGGTTTTGGCAACTGGTGGTACAACGAACACGTTCGGTACACCAGGTGTTGAAGAATACGGCTTCACATTGTGGTCATTTGAAGAAGCAGTTAAGCTTCGTGCCCACATTGAAAAGGTTATTCGTGAAGGCGCCATGGAATTGGATCCCGCTAAGCGTGAAGCAAAGTTGCGTATCGCAGTGGTTGGTTCCGGATTCACGGGTGTTGAATTGGCAGGTGAGTTGATTGAACAACGTCGCGAATTAGCCGAAGCTAACAACTTGGATGAATCAGAAATTAAGATTGATGTTATCGAAGCCGCACCAACAATTTTGAATATGCTTGCAAATCGTAAGTTGGCTGACAAGGGTGAGCAATACATGATTAATCATGGGATTAACTTGCGTAAGTCTGCTGGTGTTGTTGAAGTTAAGGAAAGTGCTGCTGTCTTGAAGGACGGCACAGAAGTTCCAACTGAGACATTGGTTTGGACGGCTGGTGTTAAGGCAAAGGAACAAGGCTCACTTTGGGGCTTGGAACAAGGGCCTGCTGGTCGCTTTATGGCTGATGAATACTCACGCGCCAAGGGCGAAGAAGATATCTATGTCGTTGGTGACGTAGCTGCTTATCAAGAACCTGCCCGTACAGTTGCGGACAACCCACGTTCAGGTTGGACGCCACAAACGGTTGAGGGTGGTGAATCAGCTGCAAACACGGCTGTCCCTAACATTGTGTATGACTTGACTGGTAAGGGTTCACGTAAGGCATTTAGGGGCCACTACCAAGGATATGCCGTTTCAATAGGTGCTCACTACACAGTAGGTATCGCGGAACAATTTGGTAGCATGAAGTTTGGTAAGAATGGTATTCCACTCACGGGATTCTTTGCCAACATGTTTAAGCACGTGATTAACTTGTACTTCTTTACGCAAATCACGAGTGGTTACCACATTTTCCACTACATGATGGACGAATTCTTCCGTACGCCAAACGGTCGTACGCCATTCTTTGGCTGGACGTCGCGTATGGGTAACGTTTTGTGGTCATTGCCACTTCGGATTGTTGTTGGAATCTTGTGGATTCAAGCGGGTGCTGCTTTGAATGGTGGTGTCGGTGTATTGGCTTCACTTGTTGGTTGGTTGATTACATTTGGCTTGTTCACGTCATTGGCTTCATTCGTTGCCTTTGTGACGGGATTGGTTATGTTGATTGCTGGTCAAAGTGTTGCTGGATCTGCTATCTTGATGACGTTTGCTTCATTGGCCTTAATGAACGGTGCGGGACGCACGGTTGGTTTGGACTACTGGGTCGTGCCATTCCTTGAAAAGTCATTGGGACGTAGCTTGTACGGTAAGCACGAGTCACGTTACAACGATTTGAAAAAGTAAATTGTAGCTAAAAAAGCTCGTCGATTTTTAGGTCGACGAGCTTTTTACATATGCTGAGAGGCATAGAAGGCGGCAATGATTCCGTGAGCGACACTCACATTGATCGAACGAACACTACCGTATTGTGGGATATAAATCATGGCATCAGCTGCCACAATGAGATCGTCAGCTAAGCCGAGCCGTTCTTCACCGAAAAGAAAGGCCGATTTTGCCGGGAAGATCACGTTATATAACGACTGCGGTTGGTAACCTAGTGTGTTGTCGACGGCATAAATGGTATAGCCATCAGTATGTAATTGGTCAAAAACAGCTTGGTAATCAGTTACCCGCCGATGTTCAATGTGCTCATAATTTTGTGTGCCTAAAGACCCGCGTCGGTCCCATTTTTTGATGCCTTCAGGAGCGTCAGGAATAGCCGGGTTTTCAGGGTTTAAAAAAATGAGCTTGCGCATACCAAAGGCGTTGCTGTTACGTACGGCAGAAGCTTTGTTGAAGTCGTGGCTGAGGTTTTGCATGATTGAAATCATTTCGCCTCGGCGTTGGTCAAGGTCAGAGCGGATTTCATCGTCGGACCTGCCTTTGTAAAAGTCCGTCACATTACGATAATCGGCTGACCGGGTTAAATCAATATCAGACATAATGGTAATCCTCTGTCTTCTATTGTAACCGACAAACAAACATCCTCAAACTAAACAAAAGCAAGCGGTTGTTTGTTATTATTGTAAGTATTAGAAAATAAAAAGGGGGCGCAAACATGACGCCAATTATTGAGTTGTCACACGTGACTTACTCATATCCTAATAGTGACACCCCAGCGTTGAACGATTTATCGTTGACGATTAATCAAGGTGAGTGGGTGGCAATTATTGGACATAATGGGTCAGGTAAGTCGACCTTAGCAAAATTATTGAATTACCTATTGGCGCCCACTGCAGGAGATATCACGATTGCCGGGACGCCGGTGACAGAAGAGAATATGTGGGACATTCGCGACATGGTTGGCATGGTGTTCCAAAACCCTGATAACCAATTTGTTGGCGCAACGGTTGCTGATGATGTGGCGTTCGGGCTTGAAAATCGAGGTATTGCCCGCGATGAAATGATTACACGAGTGCAAGCAGCGTTGACTGAGGTCCAAATGGCGGCGTTTGCTGACCGCGAACCGGCCCGTTTATCAGGTGGACAGAAGCAACGTGTTGCGATTGCATCGGTTCTTGCGATTCAACCGAAAATTTTGATTCTTGATGAAGCGACAGCCATGTTAGATCCTAAGGGACGGCGTGAAATGATTGCGTTGGTGCACGAACTGAAGACCCGGATGGGGGATGAATTGACCGTCTTATCAATTACCCATGATATTGAAGAAGCGGCGAGCGCTGATTATGTCGTGGTCATTAATGATGGTGATTTGATTGAGACGGGCGCACCAGCACAGGTTTTTGCAAATGCGGATAAGCTGCGCAAGTATGGCTTAGCCGTCCCATTTGCTGAGCAACTTAAGGAAAAATTGCGGGAACGTGGCATTGACGTCCCTGCGTCATATTTGACGACAGAAGGGATGGTAGATTGGTTATGGCAATCAATTTCAACCAAGTAGGATTTACGTATCAATTAGATACACCATTCGCGGCCCAAGGTCTGCATGATGTCAATTTTACGATGCCAGAGGGTAAGTTTACGGCTGTGATTGGTCACACCGGATCAGGTAAATCTACGATGGTGCAACATTTAGATGGCTTAGTTATCCCGACAGTTGGAGAGATAACAATCGCCGAGCAACGGATTGTGCCAACGACGAAACCCAAAGAGTTGAATAAGATGCGTGCACACGTCGGGTTAGTATTTCAATTTCCAGAAGCACAACTATTTGAACAAACAGTTTTAAAAGACGTGATGTTTGGACCGAAGAATTTTGGCAAGACGGCTGCTGAAGCTGAAGCAGCTGCAAAGCGCGCACTTCGAACGGTTGGGATGGCTGAAAAGTACGATGACCGCTCGCCTTTTGAATTATCAGGTGGTCAAATGCGCCGAGTCGCCATTGCTGGTGTGCTTGCAATGGAACCAGATTTGTTGATTCTAGATGAGCCGACGGCTGGACTGGATCCGGCAGGGCAAGAAGAATTAATGACTTTGTTCGCACGTCTACAAAAGGAGCGCCACTTAACGGTTGTATTAATTACACACCAGATGGAGTATGTGGCACAATATGCCGATCATGTGGTTGTTTTTGAAGGTGGGACGGTCGTCAAAGAAGGCACACCAGCCAATATTTTTGATGACGTGGCTTGGTTGCAAGAGAAACAACTTGATGTACCAATTGCCAAGCAATTTGCCGATAAATTGGCTACAAAAGGTGTCACCTTAGATGCTGTGTTGGATATCGATGCGCTGGTTGATCAATTAGCCAAGCAGTTAGGAGGGTCAACACATGTTCACTAATATGATTATTGGCCGTTATATGCCGGGGAATTCTTGGATTCATCGTTTGGATGCTCGGACAAAATTGATTTTGAGTGTTGCTTTCATTTTCGTTGTATTCTGTGCGAATAATGTGGCGGGGTATGTCGTGGCGATTGCGTTCACGTTACTATCGATTTTGTTGACGGGACTTGGTGTGGGCGTCTTTATTCGCGGCGTTCGACCACTGATGTTTTTGATGTTTATCACAACCCTATTGCAATTATTCTTTGTTCAAACTGGTGATGTCCTGTGGCATTGGTTTTTTTTAACCGTCACCACTGGTGGTGTGACGAATAGTATCGCGGTCTTTGTCCGCTTTATGTTGATTATTATGTTTTCAACCATCTTGACGTTAACAACGCAACCGTTGGCAGTCGCTGATGCGATGGAGAGTCTATTGCAACCCTTGAAGAAGGTTGGCTTCCCAGTGGCTGAATTGGCGTTAATGCTATCGATTGCGCTTCGTTTCGTACCAACACTGATGGATGAAGCCGAGTCGATTATGAACGCACAACGTGCCCGTGGGGTTGAATTTAATGAGGGTAATATTATTAGTCGCATTAAGGCGTTTGTGCCACTCCTGATTCCTTTGTTTATCAACGCAATCAAGCGCGCAATTGAATTGGGGGATGCCATGGAAGCCCGGGGTTATCGTGGTGGTGATAATCGAACGAAGTACCGTGTCTTAACTTGGCAAAAGCAAGATACAATTGCGGTAATTGGGTTCATTGTGTTTACGGTGTTACTTATCGCGACTAAATGGCTATAAAAATAAAGTAAGAGGTGTTGAATATGCCGCGCTATAAAGCGACAATTTCATACGATGGCACTGAATTTTACGGGTGGCAGGTGCAACCTGGGAAACGAACAGTGCAATTAGAAATGGAGAAAGTCGTCAATAAGATGGCTAAAAATCCAGCAGACCACATTCGTGTGCAAGGCTCGGGACGAACTGATGCGCGAGTACACGCGCAAGGGCAAGTTGTCCATTTTGATTTACCGTTTGATATTCCAAACGAAGCGGTTCGAAAAGGGCTATCGACCATGTTGCCTTATGACATTGGCATTAAGTCAGTTGAAAGGGTTGATGAGTCATTTCACGCACAATTTAGTGCACATAATAAGACATATCGCTATCGCTTGTCGACGACGGAGTTCATCGATCCCTTTAAGCGCAATTACACGGGGCATTGGCACCGGCGCATTGATACGTCATTGATGCAGCAAGCGATTGGGGATTACGTGGGCGAACACGATTGGTTAAGTTTTGTTGCTTCTGGTTTCCAGCAGAAAACAACGGTGCGTACGGTCTATTCTGCTAAGATGTGGGAGAAACCGGAAGAGGACGAAATTTGGTTTGAATTTACCGGGAATGGTTTTTTGTATAATCAAATTCGTATCATGGTCGGCGTTTTGCTGGAAATTGGTAACGGATCACGGCCAGGTGATGACATTCAGCGATTATTTGCGGTGAAAGATCGGCAACAAGCACGATTTACAGCGCCAGCACAGGGTCTCTATTTAATGTCAGTTGACTATTAAAAAACACGAAAACAATTAAATAGTTCAAATCTAGGGCGTATTTCCGTTGACGTTTTGGTTGAAAAAAGGTAAGATTAATCTCGGTATTGTTTACCACACCGCAATGGGAATGTCCTGGTACGACTTTTTTAATTATTGGTAAAGTAAACAAACAGAATATTGGAGGAAATTTCCATGCGTACAACTTATATGGCAAAGCCAGGTGAGATCGATCGCAAGTGGTACGTCATCGATGCAACTGATATTGCATTGGGACGTTTGTCAACTGTCGTAGCATCAATCTTGCGTGGTAAGAACAAGCCTACTTTCACGCCAAACGTCGACACGGGTGATAACGTTATCGTCATCAACGCCGAAAAGGTCGCTTTGACTGGTAAGAAGGCAACAGACAAGATTTACTACCACCACTCAAACCACCCAGGTGGATTGAAGGAGCGCAAGGCCGGTGATTTGCGAGAGAAGAACCCACAACGTTTGATCGAGCTTTCAGTTCACGGTATGTTGCCAAAGGGTACTCTTGGTCGCCAACAAGGTTTGAAGTTGCACGTGTTTGCTGGTTCAGAGCACACACACGCAGCACAAAACCCTGAAGTGTTGGATATCACTAACCTTATTTAATTTAACGAAAGGAGAATAGTTAATTATGGCTCAAGTACAATACTACGGAACTGGCCGTCGTAAGAACTCTGTTGCCCGCGTACGTTTGGTACCTGGTAACGGTAACATCACGATCAACGGTCGTTCAGCTGAACAATACATTCCTTTCGCTAACTTGCGTGAGGTTATGGTACAACCATTCAATGTTACTGAAACTCTAGGAAACTACGATGTTTTGGTTAACGTAAACGGTGGTGGTTTCTCAGGTCAATCTGGTGCCATCCGTCACGGTATCTCACGTGCTTTGTTGCAAGTGGATCCTGACTTCCGTGCAGCTTTGAAGAAGGCTGGATTGTTGACTCGTGACGCTCGTATGAAGGAGCGTAAGAAGCCAGGTTTGAAGAAGGCCCGTAAGGCTTCACAATTCTCAAAGCGTTAATCAAAAGGCTTACAAATCCCGCTGTATCAACGTTTTCGGAATTGTGTGGAGCGAGCTATGGAGCGAGTTCTATTCAAATTTGCGATTTAACGACATTAAAAGCATCTATTACTTCGGTAGTAGGTGCTTTTTTGTTATCTATTGAGCTTCGTTTAAAAAGTCGATGGCGAGCGCATCTTGCTTCATTTTTGACTCAGGCATCAAAGATAAATAAAATTTTTGCGTCGTTACAATGTCTTGATGGCCAAGACGCTTGGAAATGTACATGACGGCTTGATCCATGTTCGATTCACCAAACTTGGCAAATATATAAGATGCATGTGAGTCTCGTAAACCATGAAAAGTGGTCTGCTCAATTCCAATACGGTCAAGCAACTCATGGAGCAATCCGGCCTGTTTGAAGTCATCATCGTCAAATATTCGTCCCTTTTCATTAGCTGGAATTGCCTTGATTAGGTTAAAAACTCGTTCACTAATTGAAACAGTTCGACGGGAACTTGCGGTTTTCATGCTAAGGTCATCTGAATCGGGGCTGAGTGACTTTGTAAATGAAATTTCAAAACTATCAGTTAATAAGTCAGATGGTGTCAATGCAAGTAGTTCACCGCGACGAGCGCCCGTCTCAGTTGCTAGTAAAACAAGAAGATTAAACTTAACATCAACGTTATCGAACAGGTAAGAACGTAGCTTATTGAATTCGGTCATTGTTAATGCACGATTCAACTTTTTAGCTGACTTTTTGCCGTGAGCCTTTAAGGCTCGAGTGATGTCATGGGTTATTTTGCGTTGTAGCAGCGCATAACGTAAGACACGACGAACTTTTTTAAGATATTCTTCGATTGTCTTTTGGGCAACGGTTTTTCCATATTCATCTAAGATAGTTTGGATTTTGCGTAAGTCTTCGAAGTCGGCAAGGGTGTAACCCTCAAATAGTCGATGGTTAATGCGACCGGCATTGTAGTAATTCTTATATGAACTTTCTGCAATGGCTGGGGCCTGAATATCATGGAACCATTCATCATATACATCAGTAAATAGTTCATCCCGACCGGTGATTTTTACGCCGTTCATTTTTGCTTGTTCGTTTTCAAGTGCCCAATGTTTTGCATCGGTCTTATTTGAAAATGACTTGCTTTTGAGTTTGCCTTCGCCAATGTATACTCGAGCGCGAATTTTGCCGTTTCTTAATTTTTCGTAATATGCCATAATTGGAATCCTTTCAGGACTCCACACTTTGCTTGCGTTGTCATTGTAGCATTAAGTGCGGGTGTTTAAAATATGTATCCGGCACAAGGCCGGTATCACTATTAATAGTGATAATCTGCTTGATTAGAGATGAACTCCATCAATAATGGGTAAGGGTACCGCGTCTCACTACCAATTTTTAAGGACTTCAACGCGGGATTTGATCGGAAATATTTGTCGAAGCTGTTGACTGAAATTCCAAGAATCTCAGCAGCTTCTTTTCGATTCAATAGAATGTGATTATTATTTGATTCCATGTTTCAGCTCCTATGGAATGTCGGAACTTGAATTCAGCTCATGCTATAATCAAGACGGCATTTAAATCAGATGTCAGAACGGCAAGTCATCGCTTGGGAAGGTTGTTGGCTTGTCGTTTTCATTTGGGTTGAAAAATTGAGGAGCTTGGCCTTTTTGAAAGTAGCCTAGCTTATCAATTCGACGAATCAATTGATCGACTGCATCGACGTCACGATTTGCAACACGAGTAGAGTTGTAAAAGTCATACGGGTTGTATGGCGTGGTGATGATCAGTGTATCGATGTTCAACGGAACGTTTCGGTATCGACGTGGAGCAGACTTATCCAGTTGCCACGGGTCAGTTAGACGAAGTAAATCGGCCCATGATATGTCATTAGGACGCAGTTCATTCAAGATGATATGCGATTGCCCTTGGTAATCTTGAAAGTAATCATTGGATGCACCGAGTTTCACGGAGTCCAAACCTTCAATCATCGCATCAGCCGTTAGCGATTTACCTGAACCTGCGCTTCCATATAACCATATGAATTTCATCGGGACATCGGTATCGTGTGATTCTAACCAAAGTGAGTGCTTTTCTTCCAGGAACGTTTGGAAAACATCGTCAATCAATTTACGGTGCTTGGAATATTGAATAACCCCCAACTTGCGACGAAGTTCTGATTTTGAAATTGTTCCATCAGCTAATAGTTCCAAGTCTTCATTGAGTGCGTTCTTATCAACGCCAGAACGAATTGATGAAATTTTTGCTGCGTAATCAAATGAGGCGGTTACATCATCTGGTGAGTAAAGTTTCTTTTTGGTTGCGTCTGCTGTCTCATGAATTAAATAGCTCCATGCGTTGTTAATTCGTTTGTCCCAAATTTCAACATAATTTGGTTCAACACCAAGTTCTTTAGCAATGGCCGTTACATGACGAGCATTTTCAAATTGCATTACAAGATGAATGTGTGGCTCCACTAGTTCGCCATCCCTAGTGTCTTTGTCATGGATGATGTACGCGTAATTCTTCGTATTGAGTCGTTCCATAATGCTTGGAATATCGTCGATTTTAAACGGCAAGCATGCAATATGCTGCACTAGCATATGATTGCGGCTTTCTAATTTGTCAGCCATTGAAATATCTCCTTTCGTTCAGGTGTGACACAGTTGACACATTTTTTAGCGATACAATAACAAGCCCAGTATCGCGTAATGGTAAGGGTTTAATGTGGGTTGACACACTATGAATATTATTTTTTGCCAGCCATGCCTGCCCTTGCTGATGCAAGCAGGCAACTGGCAAAGTTTAGTCATTTGTAATTAAGTAATATGAACCCTTATTGATCGGTTGTGTAAACGATTCGCCGGGAAATTCGTTCTCCAAAAATTCACGGAAAACGGGTGATTCCAAACGTTCACGCACCATAGTCTTGACGGCACCGTTAATAAAGAATGGAAAGATGCGATAAACTGGCACGATAATTGTGATATGTCCATTCTTAATTTTGATGCTTGCGCGGGAAACAACGTGGTTCACGTACTGGTTTAGCGTTAGCATTGTCGTATCAGTACTTGCTGGTGCAAGTGATGACAATGTAGCGCGTAACTTCAAAGCTAAAACAACTTTACCGCCACGGAAGCCAGTAGCGTAGTAGATTAGTGAAGCGATGATTCCGATAGAAACAATTGACAATACGATAATCCACGCAAATGTGAAAATCACATCTAAGTGGTCACGTACAAATTCCGGTGAAAGTGACATGATAGTGTCCTCCTATTGGTTAGTTGTAATGGTTGGCATTGCGACAGGTTCAACTCCGTAATGTTCACCATCATTAATCGAAATGATGCCAGTTCCTCGTCCGCCAATTGGTAGAGGAAAACTTGAATCCATTTCAGGAAAAAGAAACTGTGCTGATTGCTTGTCAATGCGTCCTAGCAAAATGCGAACACCCATCTGTGAACGAACTTCAGTCGGTAACAACGATTGACGCGCTTCTTGCAAGCTGAGGGTCAAAAAAACGCCGCTCTCACGACCCAGCAAACTAATTTGAGTCAGCAAGCCGTGGAACTCATCAAGCAATGACTTTTTCAAACCGATAGCTAAGCTTGCCACTTCATCTATGACAATAAACCGCGGCTTAAGGCCTATAGAACGATAATCGGCCGATACTGTGTTTACATGCTGGTACAACTCAGATTGACGTCGAGTGATTTCACGAACAGCATCTGCTAACGTGGCATTAACACGAGGAAGAAAATCTTCAGGCCGATCTTCAGGTTGCGGAATGACTAAATTTACCCCATCGTGATTCTTGGCCCATCTTGCCCCGTTTGATAGCTTTGGGTCGATCAAAGTTATCGATGTAGTTCCAAAGCGCTCTGCATAAACTTCCAAGAGGTAATGTAAGGCTGTAGATTTGCCCGCACCAGAATTCCCGGTTAACGCTATTCCTGGAGATTTATTGAAATCAAAGTCGATGCCTTGCATGATTGGAATCCGATTTTTATCGTGACTGTTTGCCAAAATATCATCAACGGAACCGATTAGGCGCTTTGAACGTCCTTCCTTCCAAGGAAAGAATAATCCACGACTGACAGACAAATTTCCTTCTCGTGCCACCAGTTGCATACTTGCTGGGCGAATCAAGGTATAAGCTGGATATACTGCAGCAGCTACGATGTCGTAAATGCGAAAGTACAAATCAGTGTTCATGATCAACGAATTTGGATAGCGCAATACAAAAATGAAGCCGTCATCGACGACTTCAATTGTGAACGACTGCTTGATTGTACTTTCATCAGCTGCAAGTGCTGCATTGAGCACCGTTGAAATAAATGAACTGATGTCTGTTGCCATGTTACTTTTCCTTGATGCCAGAAGCACGAATGTAGAGATTTCCGAATTGATTAACGTATGCTTCTCCATCGATTAATTCTACTTTTGCCATATCAGTGAACTTTGGAAGTGTGTAGTCGGCTGGAAGCTTAAGAGGCATGATGCCAATTCCAGGGTAGTATAAGTCAACCTTGGTATTTGCAACTGTATCTTTGATTGGCTTCTTATCCTTGAATTCTGGTACAATTTGCAACTTACCATCGCCCAAAAGTAGCAAAGGTGTAACTGTGCTTAATTGTGACTGTTCCAAGCGTTCCTTAGAATAGCCTTGAGTCATTCGAACTGCCATGAGCGGTCCTCCTTGAGCAGTAGGATGCTAGCCCAAAATTTTAATTGGTTAATGATTAACCATGAATTAATAGTAACATTTTTTTATATGAGTTTGTTACGTGAAAATACTTGATTGCCAACTTTTAAACTCGTATAATTATAAAAAGGAGTATAAAGCGATGGATGTAAATAAGTTATACCAGCATGTCGCTGATAAAGTAAAAAGGCGACGCAAAGAACTAGGATTAACACAGAAAGAACTGGCAGAGCGGCTTCAACTAATGGGGAGTGGAATGCAGCAACCAGTAATAAGTAATATTGAGAACGCAAAAACAGATTCTGACCGAACTCCGAATTTACTGTCTTATACTAATGCAGAAGACCTTGCTAAGGTTTTGGAATTTGAAGATGCAGATGAGATTCTTTGGGGAAATGCTAATGATGAAAAATTTTTGTCAGGGCAAAACTGGACGCAACGAGAATTACTAATTTCAAATTTTTTCGATAGCATGATTCGGGACCCGCGTTTGCGCAAAGATGCAAATGCATTGCTAGTCGAATATGTACCTTTTGCTGTGGAATTAGCAAATCAGACGAATCCGTTACGTTTTGAAACCCGAGATTTGTCAATAAAATCAAATACGTACGAGTCAGCAATTCATTGGGTATACTATTCATTCCTGAGGTTCGACTTTCAGGAGCTATTTGAGGAACGGTTTACCAATAATGAGTTGGGATACAATCGTATTGCCGACCGGTTAGAGACCTTTAAACTGAATGAGTTCAAGAAATTTTTGACCGAACATAAAGCAGCAGATGATTCAGTCGGTATGGTAGTATTTCGACAAATTGCGGCAGTACGGAAACGGCAAAATCGTCTTGAAATAGATGAGGTTCTAACCGATAGTGCCGTAAGAATGTTTGAGGGCGAAAATGAAGTTGTTTCTTTCGAATTTAATCGAAAAATTCTAAATCTAATTGAAATCTTTGCAGATGAAGCTTTTAAATTGCAACAAGAACGAGGTAGGGGTCAGTAACTCGCCTACCGCGGGTGAACACAAAAATACCCAGTAGCAAAAAAGACTTGCTACTGGGTATTTTTGTGCAGGCATGAAGTAATGTAGCCGTTCACAAACTCGGATTGTTTTTGCTGTATAATCGAATTATGACAAATGTTTAAAGGGAGTAGTAGCTATGGTGAATGCATTTGATGATCTCGTTCAAAATGCCAATGAAAATATTCATGAGCAACGTGACCGGGGTACATGGTTTGAACGAATGGTCGTTGCTTACCTAAAAAACGAGCCACTTCAGAAGGCGACATATAGCGATGTATGGATGTTGTCGGATATTCCTGATGAATATGGTATTTCAAAGCAAGACAAGGGAATTGATATTGTAGCGAAAGATGCAGTAACCGGCGAGTTAACTGCGGTCCAAGCTAAATTTAAAAAGGATAAGATTGAAAAGAGTACGATTGATTCATTTTTGAATCAGTCACAGTTGGCTGTATTTTCCAAAGGGCTAATTGTTTCAACCGTTGACAATTGGAGTAAAAATGCCGAAGAAGCATTGGACGGTCTTCGCAACCCAGTTACACGTATTGGATTGTCAGAATTGCGAAACAGTGAAATTGATTGGACAAAATACAAGTTCGAATCTCCTGAGACAGTCGAATTGAAAAAGAAAAAGACTCTTCGCCCACATCAACAGGGAGCATTAGATGCAGTGCTCAAGGGGTTGGAAG
Organism: Weissella cibaria; assembly: GCF_004521965.1. Classification (GTDB taxonomy): domain Bacteria; phylum Bacillota; class Bacilli; order Lactobacillales; family Lactobacillaceae; genus Weissella; species Weissella cibaria_A. The sequence goes on from NZ_SDGK01000031.1 coordinate 49,177, forward strand.
ACGCTGATCGTGGTCAATTAATTATGGCGCCTGGTACTGGTAAGACATTTACTTCATTGAAGATTACGGAGGCGTTGGCAAAGAAGTCAGGAAACAAGCCGTTTAACGTACTTTATTTGGTCCCTTCGATTCAACTTCTCTCACAAACGTTGAAGGCATGGAATTCAGATACAGAAATGCTAATGCACTCCTTTGCGGTTACGTCTGACCGAAAGGCAACGAAAGTTAAGAAGGATGAGTCTAACGCTGACATTTCTGCGCGCGATTTGGGATATCCGGCCACGACTGATCCGATGAAGTTAGTTGATAATTATAAACAAGCACTATCTCAATCACCACAACGTGATTTGATGGTTGTTTTTTCAACGTACCAATCAATTGATGTTATCGGGCGCGCTCAAGATTTTGACTTGCCGGAATTTGATTTGATTATTGCTGATGAAGCTCACCGAACAACTGGAAGCCATTTGATGAATGACGATGAATCAGTGTTTACAAAGGTTCACAGTAATGAAAACGTCCGAGGAAAGAAGAGATTGTATCAAACTGCCACACCAAAGATTTATGGACCAGCAGCTAAGCAAAAAGCGGATGAAAACAGTATTGTCTTGGCAGCAATGGATGATGTAACTCTTTACGGTGAAAAGTTCTACACCTACAGCTTCGGGGATGCTATTACTGATCGCGTTCTAACGGACTACAAGGTAGTAGTGCTAGGTGTTGATGAAGCAGCAGTGTCACGTACAATGCAGAGCGTTATGAAAGATGCCGAGACTGGTGAACTTAAGCTCGATGACGTTACGAAGATTATCGGTGTTTGGAACGGTATGGTGAAACGCCAGTCTTTCACTGACGCAGTTGATGGATTGCCAATGCGTCGAGCTATTTCATTTATCGATACAATTGATCACTCAAAAAATATTATTGCTCCAATGTTTGAGCGCGTTGTTAACCAGTATTTGGGTGGTGACGGTGTTGCCGACTCTATGTACCGCGTAAAGGTTAAGCACGTCGATGGATCTATGAACGCGCTTCAAAAGAATGACGCCTTAGACTGGTTGAAGAGCGACATTCCAGACGATAAGAACGAAGCTCGAATTCTGTCTAATGTTCGATTCTTGACAGAAGGAATCGACGTGCCCAACCTAGATGCCGTAATCTTCATGTCACCAAAGAAGTCACAAGTTGATATTGTGCAAGCTGTCGGTCGAATTATGCGTAAGTTCGATACCAAGGAATATGGTTATATCTTGTTACCGGTAGGTATTCCAGCGGATACAACACCTGAGAATGTGCTGAATGATAACAAAGCATATAAGCAAATTTGGCAAGTTCTAAATGCTTTGCGTTCGATGGATGGTCGTTTTGATGCGATGATAAACAAGATTGACCTAAATAAGAATAAGCCTAAGAATGTACAATTGATTGGTGTAGGAGGTGCACCAGAAGATGAACGCCCATTTGGTGGTGAAGGTGTTGTGCCTAAACCAGCAGATGAACAGTTGTCTTTGAATTTGGAGACATTTGAAGAAGTTGAAAATGCCATCTACGGGAAAATTGTCCAGAAGGTAGGAGACCGTCGCTACTGGGAACAGTGGAGCGGTGATGTCGCAAAAATTGCTCGACAGCACATGACTCGTATCAGAGTGATGATTGAAGATGAAAATTCTGAACCGGCTATTGCCTTCGAAAAATTCTTAAAAGAAATTCGCTATGAATTGAATTCAGGAATTACCAAAGATTCAGCTATCGAAATGTTGGCGCAGCATATGATTACAAAACCGGTTTTCGATGCATTGTTTGAGTCTTATTCATTTATTAAAACTAACCCTGTTTCTCAAGTTATGGAAGATATCATCCAGGTACTGGAGCGAAATAAGTTTGAAGAAGAACAAGAATCACTGGATGGGTTTTATGCAAGTGTAGCTCAACGCGCTAAGGGGATTGATAACGCTGAAGGCAAGCAGACTGTAATTAAGGAACTGTATGAGAAATTTTTCCAAACGGCCTTTAAAGATACAACAGATCGATTGGGAATTGTATTTACACCTGTCGAAATTGTTGATTTTATTGTGAAGTCAGTGGATCAAGTTTTGGATAGACATTTTGGTAAAGGATTATCAGATGAAGGAGTACATATTCTGGATCCATTTACAGGAACAGGGACATTTGTCACTAGAACACTGCAGTATCTTGAGCAGCAGATGAATGAAGGAAAAATCAGTTTTACTGATGTGTTGAGAAAATACACTCAGGAACTACACGCAAATGAAATAGTGCTGTTAAGTTACTATATTGCTGCGATCAATATTGAAGCCGTATTTGATGATATCAGCGGAGACGATAGAGGGTATGAACAATTTCCTGGTATTGTTTTGACAGATACATTTGATACAACCGAACACAAAGATGATTTCTTGACAGATATGCTTGGTGAAAATAATGCTCGCTTGAAATCTCAACAGGAGAATCCAATTTTTGCGATTATTGGTAATCCACCATACTCAATTGGACAAGAAAATGTTAACGAGGACAACGCGAATATCGAGTACCCAAAACTTGAGGAAAGTATTGCAAACACGTATGCGAAATATACAGATTCTGACTTGAAAAAGGGACTCTATGATACGTACATTAAAGCTTTCCGTTGGGCTACTGACAGAATTGGAAGTCAAGGTGTTATTGGATTTGTTACAAACGGTTCATTTATTGATACCAAGTCTACGGCCGGATTCCGTAAAGTTCTTAATGATGAATTTAATTACTTATATATCTTTAATCTACGTGGAAACCAACGAACTGGAGGAGAAATGTCTCGCAGAGAAGGTGGAAAGGTATTTGACTCTGGAAGTAGAGCACCAATCGCCATAAGTATTCTTGTCAAAGACGGGTCGGATAATCACGTTATTAAGTACCACGACATTGGGGATTATCTCAGTCGTCTTGAAAAATTAGACATTATTAAAAATTTTGCTGGCGTTGACGATATAGATTGGGTGACTATTACTCCTGATGAGAATAATGATTGGATTAATTTGCGAGATGCAAATTATCAAAATTACCCAAGCCTGTTCAGCAAAACTGAAACTTCATTGTATGAATCTCAATACACTGGAATTTATACAGCTCGTGATAACTGGGTGTCAAACTTTAGTAAAAAGCAGGTTAATAAGAACGTTACCACATTGATTGATAATTATAATTCTGAGATTGATCGACTAACTAATGTGTTAGATGCCAATGATCGAATGACCCAAAAAAATAATAATGATAGTTTTGTGAGCTGGTCGACGGGACTGAATTCAAAATTTAAAAAAGGACAAAGACTAAGTCCTGAAACTGGAAAGTATATTCAATGGATGTACAGGCCGTTTGTTAAGAAGTGGTTGTATTGGGACGATTTCTTGAATGAGCGACCAAGTTCATACAGAGGCCTTTCTGACATTATGGGAACGGTTCTTTATATGCAAGGTTCAGGAGCTAATAAAGATTTTTCTGTTCTGGCAACGAATCTTGTACCTAGTCTCCAGTTAGTGCAAAATGGTAAAGGTTTTCCACAAAATGTTGGCAAGGATGCTATGGGCATGTTGTCTAACTTGAATGAGGTTACGTTGGAACAAATTGGTATGGCCTCAGAAGAGGATGCAATAGCGTACGTCTATGCATTATTGCATCATCCGGATTTTTTGCAGAAGTACGCTAGTGACTTAAAGAAAGATTATCCACGAATTCCGAAAGTGGAACAGCAAGTTCAATTTATTGAAATTGGGAAAAAGTTATTAGGGCTACATTTGCAGTACGAGGACGTACCGTTAAATTCTGATGTAGAAATAGTTTTGAAAAAGGATAATCCTTCTTATTCTGTAATTTCAATGAAGCCGCAAAAAACGACAGGAATGGATACAATCCACTTTAACGCGGATATTGACATTAGAAACATCCCAGATGTTGCATGGGAATATGTTGTGAATGGTAAGCCGGCAATTCAATGGATAATTGAACAATATCAGGTTGGTACTGATTCTGCTACAGGAATAGTGGATGATCCGAACCAATATAGTGACGATGAAAAATACGTATTTAACTTGTTGCTTCGAATAATAGAGCTAGCAAAGCAGACTCAAGAGTTGGTGAAGTCACTTCCAGCCTTGAGAATATTGAATTAAACAGAAAAATTGACAACTTGGTAATTTAGCTAATGACAAAAGTGTTGTGAGGTAGATAGGTTGAATGAAAATGATTTTTTTAACGGCCAAATCAAAAGTGACAAAGGATCAACTACACTGACAGAAAATACACCTGTATTGAAGCCGCAGTCTTATCAGAATGATTATTATTTGTATATTCGAAATTCGGAGATCAAGAAAATTAGAGAACGGTCCGAAGCAGTGAAAAATAAGAAAGGGCTTAATTGGCATGGTATTTTGGGAACTTTGTCAGGTGCTTTCTTTGGTGCATATGCTGGGTACGCATTTTCAATTGGGAAATTAGTTTCTGATGATACTATAATGAGTCAAATTGGGACTGTAGGCATGCTTGTTGGTTGGGTGGCTACAATGGTTGGTTGGTTTTTTACAAACAATAATGAAATTGCCGATTCTAAAGCATTTGCAGAATTTGTGTTAGATACGTTAATTGAGGAGGGACAGCAAAATGAACTTAAATAGTATAGGTAATCAGTTACTGTTCACGACTGTCCAAATTACGGGTCAGACGGATAAAGGATTTACTTCGGGAACGGGATTTATTTTCGCCCGGCGTGTTCCGGACGAAGATGTGGTAGAGCCGTTTTTAATGACGGCGTATCACGTTGTGCAGCCAATCCAGAGTGGGGAAATAATATTTACCATGGAGCAGGATGGACAGCCAGATTTAGAGAAAACGTTTACGGCTACTTTTGATGCAACGTTTTTTGCTAATTCAAAATTAGAAAATCTAGATATCGCTGCGGTGAATATTGCACCATTCTTAAATAGTTTCAACGATAGACAAGAAAAAATATTTTTTCGCACCATTGATAGCGGTATGATTCCTGAACAAAAAATTGTAGATGAGTTACAAGCGATTGAAACATTAACCTTTATTGGGTATCCCGCTGGTTTGAAAGATACTAAACATAATTTGCCAATAACTCGTCAGGGAATCACATCAACTCCAATATGGAATGATTATGAAGATGAACCAAAGTTCTTTATAGATGGGGGAGTTTATCCAGGGTCCAGCGGTAGCCCTGTTTTTGTTCTCAATCAAGGATCATATGGAACTAGTGATGGAATCACTATTGGAAATAGGTTATATTTTGTTGGCGTAATAACTGATACTAACATTAAAGGTGACACATATTTACAATTGGGGATAGCGGTCAAATCTTCGGCAATTTTAGGTGCTCTGAATTTGAAATTTCCATCAAAGGCGTAATTTATGTATACAAGCAAAGCATGGAGCGATTTGTGGAGCGAGTGATATGTTTTCAATGATTTCTGGTGACCTTTCATGACTGGGAAACGTTGATTTTAAGGCGTTCTAGGGTCACGAAGAATTATCAAAATTGTCTCAAAGCGTTAATCTTTCGATTTTCACTTTCTGGATTGGGAACGATTCAAAACAAATTAAAAGCACTTATTACTTCGGTAATAAGTGCTTTTTTTGCGCCTATTGCAATTTTTAACAAATATGGGCAATTGTGACTAATTTGGAACTGTCCGCCGTTGTATAATTGAAAACATCATATCAAAGCGTTAGCTACTTTATGTTTAGTCCGGAGTAGCTAGTGAGAGTTGAGGGGGAAATTACGGGGATTCGTAAAATAATTGGTGCGATAGTTTTGATAAATTTTAGTCACAGAAGCCACATTCACCTATTTATCGCATGGGTTAGTTGGTCACGAAGCAACACCAAAGGTTCGGAAAATTCATAAACCGGTGGTTACATAAACGCGCCCGTCCAACCACGGTCGGTTTTGGCCAAAGCGATTGACCAGCAAGTCAAAGCGACTGGTCGAAGTGGCACATTATTAGTGGTCAAAGCCGGGAAAACATTCTAAATCAGGGATATGGTTTGGCGAATAATCAGACTAACCGGCCAGCGACAACGCAATCTTTGTATGGGATTGCGTCACTCCAGAAGAATCTAACGGCATTACTCGTGATGCAACAAGTGGTAGCAGGGAAGATTAAGTGAACTGATAGGATGAGCCAATATTTACCACAATTACCGGCGGCCAACACAGTTACTGTACAGCAGTTGTTGAATATGACTGTTGGTTATAATCAAATTGGTAAAACGGAAACCACGCTTGATGAAACAGGCTATGAAAAGTATGCGTTATCACAGTTGGTGATGGAACAACGTGAGGCTTGGTACTATTCAGCTGGTAATTACGTCGCGTTAGTCGGCATCTTACGCCAGGTTACTGGTCGTTCTTATGCCGATTTATTGCAGGAAATGCTCAAGGGTCAGCATCATATCGATTATACGGACTACAACGATTTCATTAACAGTTCATATAGAACAGCAAACTATGGGGCGGATGGGACGGCTTATTTCGATAATCCGAATATCTTTAACCGGGAAATTGGGACCGGTAGTATTGAGATGACGACGGGTAATCTCTATAAATTACTGCGGGATGAGTTAAGCAATAAGATTATTTCAAAACGATAATTTAACGCAATGATGCGCTTGGCGCCTAATGAAACCCATGCGAATGGGATGTACGATGATGGCAATGCTTATCGGATGCACGGGATTATTTTAGGCTTTGAGTCTTCAGTAAAAATGATTAAAGATGGTAAAAACATGGTTATTTAGTTAAGCAACGAAGATACAACTAAGGTACACACGAATGTAGTTCTTGTTAATCACTTCTACGATAGCCTGCTAACCGTCGAGTAAAATCGCGAAGCATTTAGTCCGCATGAAACAGAGGGGTGTTTCATTTTCGGTTTGTGAATAGTCCCGGAAACTTGACAATTGATGCTTACTTAAAATACAATGTAAACAAGAAAGCGCTTACAGCGTTTGCTTTAGATATATGGGGGGCATTGAAATGTCAGATACGAAGATTTCTGCAGGATTAGCAGCATTGAAAGTCATGGAAGGTTGGGGGATTGACACCATGTACGGTATTCCATCAGGTACGCTTAGCGGCTTAATGAATGCCATGGGAAATCCAGAAAACAACATCAAGTTTATTCAAGTTAAGCACGAAGAAATTGGTGCCATGGCTGCTGTTATGCAATACAAGTTCGGCGGTAAGATTGCGGTAACAGTTGGTTCAGGGGGACCAGGTGCGACCCACTTGATTAACGGGTTGTATGATGCCGCAATGGATCACATCCCAGTGCTGGCTATCCTAGGTTCAAAGCCAGTTCGCGAATTGAATATGGATTCATTCCAAGAACTAAACCAAAATCCAATGTATGAAAATATTGCGGTATATAATCGGCGTGTCGCAACGGCTGAACAATTGCCTCACTTGGTGGATGATGCCATTCGTACGGCTATCTCACAACATGGTGTTGCGGTACTTGAAGTCCCTACTGACTTTGGGTTTGCAGAGCTTGACGCTGCTTCAATTTACTCATCACCATTATATTCGTCAGGTCCTAAGTTCCAAAACTACCGACCAGTTGAGCCACGAGCAGCTGATATCGATGCGGTTGTCGACATTTTGGCTGAATCTGAGCGCCCAGTGATTTATGCTGGATTTGGTACACAAGGCCACGGTGATTTAGTCCAAGAGTTGTCACGCAAAATTAAGGCACCAGTCATTACGACAGGTAAGAATTTTGATAACTTCGATTGGGATTTTGAGGCGTTGACGGGTTCAACCTTCCGTGTTGGTTGGAAGCCAGCTAACGAAACGGTATTGGAGGCTGATACAGTATTGTTTATGGGAACAAACTTCCCATTCTCAGAAGTTGAAGGGACGTTCCGTAACGTTAAGAAGTTTGTGCAAGTCGATGCGAACCCGGCAATGCTTGGTAAGCGTCATGAAACGGACGTGGCCATTTTGGCGGACGCAGGTAAGACACTTGAAGCGTTGTTGGCAAAGGTGGATCCTGTTGAAGAAAACGCTTGGTGGCGTGCAAACGTTAAGAACGTGCAAAACTGGCGCGATTACATGAACAAGTTGGAGCATAAGACAGAAGGTCCATTGCAGGCTTACCAAGTCTACAATGCGATTAATAAGTTGGCTGATGAAGATGCCATCTTCTCAACTGATGTCGGTGACGTGACACAATTGTCAACGCGTCACTTGCACATGAACCCTAAGAACATGTGGCGAACATCACCATTGTTCGCGACGATGGGAATCGCTTTGCCTGGTGGAATTGGGGCAAAGAACACATACCCGGACCGTCAAGTTTGGAACATCGTTGGTGATGGTGCCTTTTCTATGACATACCCTGATGTGGTCACGAACGTTCGTTACGACATGCCAGTTATTAATGTCGTCTTTACCAATACAGAATACGGCTTCATTAAGAACAAGTATGAGGATACTAATGAGTACAACTTCGGGGTAGATTTCACTGACGTTGATTACGCCAAGGTTGGTGAGGCGCAAGGTGCCGTTGGTTTGACGGTTAACCGCATTGAAGATATTGATCGTGTCATGCAAGAAGCGGTTGATTACTACAAGCAAGGTCGTGTGGTGGTAGTGGATGCCAAGATTACAAAGGATCGTCCAATTCCAGTTGAAACATTGAAGTTGGATACCAACTTGTACAGTGATGATGTCGTTGCAGCCTACAAGAAAAAGTATGAGGCGGAAGACCTAGTGCCATTCCGTGAATACTTGGAAGGTGAAGGTTTGACGTCAAACTACATTAAGGCTGACGAAGGTAATAAGTTTAGCTTCTAAACACACCTAAATTAGATGACCATATAAGAAAAAGCAGCTAACGACACTTAGCTACTTTTTCTTATGGGTTTAACTATTGATCATTGTACTGGCTGAATTGTTCAAGGCGTAAATCAAAATTGGTGCGAAAGCCTCGGGCAAGACCGGCTCATCTTGATTCATCCAAATTGACACGAGGCCAATGAATTCGTGGATAATCACTTTAGATTGCACAGTCGCCGGGATAACCACGGCCATGCGTGAGCAATCTTCAAATAGTGGAAGTAGTAAATCGCTATAACGGTCTTCCATAAAGCCGTTCCAAGTGGAATTGATTTTACCAGAATAAAGAATTTGAAAGAAGGCACGTTTATCATAAATCAGTGGTAATACAGCGTAAACCAGTTGATGGATAATAGTTGGACTACCAGACAGCTCGGTGACAATCGCGTCAATTTCAGCCTGAATATTCTGATCAACGTAGTAATACAACGACGTTAATAATTCATCGGTATTGCGAAAATGGCTTTGATACATAGCCTGGCGTGAGATGCCGACCTCCTCCGCAATCGCTTTGATTGAAATATCAGAAAATGATGTGGTACGTTGGGCGACTTTAGCAAATGCTTGAAAAATGTGAATGTCAGAGTCAGTGAATTACATGATTACCTCCTTGAGTAGTTAATGCGGCAATCTAATGAAACAGTATTGCATACATGACATATATTATATAGAGCGGATTTAATGCTGTTTTATTTCATTTTCCATTTATTTTTAGATGACGTTTACAGATGACAACTACGGGGCATTGAGGGGAAAGGTGACCAAGTATATCATAAACTTATGGGGTATGGTTTATGATGATGAGGTGGGACGATGTCAGCAATTGTGACGTTATTCGTGGTTACAGTGGTGGTTTGGATAGCACTGATGTCGACGCGTAAACAGCAAACAAAGTTTTGGACGATTCTAGATATACCATTTGGAATTATGCTAGTACTTTGGCTGGTTGTGTTAGTAAAATTGAATGCCTAACAAAACGCTCGCACTGCAATTAATTGGTGTGAGCGTTTTACTTTTGTTTGCTATGATAGTAGTAACAAGGAGGCGGGGAAATGGACTTAAAAGCAGAAATTATGGCTGATCCGCGGAATCAATCATTTACTGAGCGAGGACTTGAGCCAATTTACATGGTCGGGAAAGATGTCCGGATTTTAATCATTGGTCAAGCGCCAGGATTAAAGGTTGAACAGACGGGGGTATCGTTCAATGATAAGAGTGGCGACCGACTGCGAGAGTGGATGGGCATTGATCGTGACGTATTTTATGATTCGGGCCTAATTGGCGTTTTGCCAATGGATTTTTATTATCCAGGTAAAGCGAAAACGGGTGATTTGCCGCCACGTAAATTTGTGGCACAGGAATGGCATCAGCGGATCATGGCGACGATGCCGAATATTGACTTGATTTTGTTACTTGGCGGTTATTCGCAAAAGTATTATTTAGGTGTTAAGAGCAGTGAGACCTTAACGTCGATTGTGAAACGTTTTGCAGATTTTGGGCCTAAGTATTTTCCGTTGGCCCACCCATCCCCACTGAACAACATTTGGCTGGCTAAGAATCCATGGTTTGAAGCTACAGTTGTGCCAGCACTTCAAAAAAAGGTGGCGATGATTCTGGCTAAATAAGTTTGTGGAAACACTGTTTATTAGTAAGTATTCCTGTACACTCCTAAAAGTAGGACTAATTTAATGTCGGCTATGAACATGTCGACCTAGGATATGTAGGCAAGAGAATCTTATGAATATAAAGTGGACGGCAATGATTGGTGGGTTGCTATTTAGTAGTGTGTTAGGCGGCGTGACGATTACGTCAACGCCAACATACGCGACTAATAATATTGCTATGGCAACTGATGCTGCCTCTGACTGGGTACCAAATGCAGCGCTGCGTCAAGCACTACAAAGTGCGTTGGGTGCCGGTGTACCACTGACTAAAAGCAATGTTGCCCAAATTCAGCAATTGAATTTGACTTATGACGGTATCACGGACTTAACTGGTTTGGAATACGCCACTAATCTCAGTATCATTGACTTAACGGAGAATGCGATTTCAGACATTAGCGCGTTGGCCAATCTACCTAAGTTGCAGGATGTTAGTTTGCGGATGAACAAAGCGACCGTCTTGCCTGATTTAACGCCTTTAACAAGTACACCGATTAAAAGCTTGAACTTGGTTGCAGACGATTATGGGTTGGTTCCTGAAAAGTTAGCGGCACTTAATCAGATGACAACGTTAACATCACTTGAAATGCAGAATACGAAAGTAACCAGTGTGCCCGAACTAGGCAATTTGCAGCAACTGCGCGAATTAGGTTTGGCAGGTAACAAACTAACAGATGTTAGTGCATTGGCACATTTGACAGAATTAACGTCATTAAAGGTTGGTTCGAATCAAATTACTGATTTTACATCGATTGCCAAACTAACGAATTTGACCACGCTTGTAATTGGTAATAATCGTAGCAGCGATATCAGCATGTTAAGCGCTTTGACGAAGTTGCAGCAGGGAACGTTCTCGCAGATGGGCTTAACGGATGCGATGATGCCAACATTTGCGGCGATGCCAGATTTGACGGAGTTATCAATTGATTTTAATGATCAAATTACAAGTTTGACCGCGTTGCAACAGTTAACGAAATTGACGAGCTTGAACTTAAGCAAAGATCAAGTCGCCGATTTAACACCACTGCAGCATTTGACGTCGTTAACGAGTTTGAATTTCTCAAATGCGCAAGTGACCACGCTACAGCCAATCGCAGGATTAACGAATTTGGCTTATGTGAACTTGCTACGTAATCATGTACGGGATTTGACGCCTTTAGCTAATATGACAGGGTTAACCTATGTGAATGCTAAGCAACAGTCAATCACGTTGCCAGCGGCTGCGGTTAGTGCGGGGCAGATGGACGTCACCGTACCAGTCACTGCTAAAGCGATTGACGGCACGTCGGTCGCAATTACCCCACAAGCAGATACTAATGCAACGGTAACGGATGACCAAGTCACATTTACCGGGGTCACAGCTGGTACGACTGGTTATTTGGCGTGGGATAACGCAGCGGCAACGGGGAAGAGTCAGCGCTTCTCTGGTACGATTGCGCAATCGTTTGAGCAGGCAGTTGAGACAAACGCTCCAGAAACACAACGGATTGCAGTGAAACTAGCCGTACTGAAAGGTGACGGCAGTCAATTAACATCGGTTTCCAGTAACTATGTCCAACCAGATGCGATGTTCGAAGCTGATGGTACCGGTGGTGGCTGCCTGTATGTCAATGTTAGTGTGCCAAGTACTTATGGGGATGATAGTGTGACCTTTAAGGATGGTGAACGACTATCGACGAAGACGGTTGGCGTGTCGACCTTAATGACGACAAAGTTTCATCTAACGCCAGCACAAGTTGCGAATCTATACTTTATGGAAAATATGCACGTGAATATTGCTAGTATTGGATATAATCATCGTTATGATGTCGCCTTTAAGGTAACGGGTATTCCGGACAGCCAACCAACGGTGACATTACCCGGTTTGGTAGCAGCTAGCTCACGGGCGTCCCAGTCTAGCCAGGCTAGTTCACAGTCATCAAGTATGAGCCAAGCGGCGTCACATATGAAATCAAGCCAGGCATTGACGAGTGAGCAAGCTCAGCCGTCGCAGCAGTTTAGCAGCCAGGCTTCTCACGTACACCAAAGATCATCGATGACGACCCAGACGCGGGCTAAGCACTCTGCGGCAACACAGAAAGTGGCTTCATCAGCAGAACGGTCAACGGTCGGTAAGCGGGGCATCCCATTGGTGGTTGCTAGTCAGGCAATGTCAGCTAGTGAGGTAGTTGATACGACACCGGCAATAACGCAAACCTTGCCATCGGTAGTCGCATCACAAACCGTAGCACCAAATAGCGTCGCGATTAGTGTGCCAAGCATGGCGGGCAGCCAAGCGGTTAGTGTTGTGGCGGCGCCGTCAAGGACGCAACCAACACAAATTGCAGCAACGGCACCGACGAGTTCAGCGGTGCAACCAGTCCAGAGCGGTCAAGCAGTGCACGCAGCGCCACAAACCGCTTCGGTAGTTGACCAAGCGACTGGCCGTGCGACAACACGTCAGTCGGCGCAAGCAACGACTCGTACCAGGGCCGTGAACCAACCGGCAACCGCTACTAAAACGTGGTCAACGTTTGATACGCTTGCCAGCGTGATTGGTGGTCTGGCCGGATTAGGGCTTGCATGGGGCTTCTTAGTCTGATTCAAACTTTTATAAGTGAAAAGCGTGTGAGAAAAAGGCCGCCAATCATCTGATACATCAGGAGACTGGCGACCTTTTTTACTATTCAAATTCTTCGTACTCGTTAGGATCCTGACCGTCAATCCGGCCATCGGCACGATTTAGCTGGTTAATCGTGTCAATTTCTTCAGCGGTCAGATTGAAATCAAAGGTTGCGGCATTATCGCGTTGGTGAATTGGGTTGGTCGAACGCAAGATTGGGACAATCCCGCGGTCGATATGCCAGCGAGTGATAATTTGACTCGGTGTCTTGCCATACTTGTCAGCAATTGCTTGAACGACTGGTTCGCGCATGGCGCCACCACCACGGCCAAGCGGACTCCAAGCTTCAATCGTGATACCACGATCAATATTTGCTTGAACGTTATCCGTTTGAACCCAGTAAGGATGAATTTCAATTTGGTTCACGGCAGGCTTGACGCCGGTTGCATCAATAATGCGGTCCAAGTGTTCCGGTTCAAAGTTTGAAACACCAATTGAACGAATCAAACCAAGCTTTTGGGCTGTAACCAACGCGTGCCAAGCTTCGACGTATTTATCACGCTTTGGGAGTGGCCAGTGAATAATGAACAGGTCGAAGTAGTCCAAGCCCATGCGAGCCAATGATTCTTGAATGGACATCAAAGCATCATCGTAGCCGTGATATTTACCGGGCAACTTTGATGTGATGAATAATTCACTGCGAGGCACGCCAGACTGTCGAGTGGCTTCGCCAACAATGCCTTCATTGTCGTAGTTTGTTGCAGAATCGATTAAACGGTAACCGCTTTTAATGGCTGCCAGAATTTGTTGACGACCAGCGCCACCACGTATCTGGTACGTTCCTAATCCCATAACAGGGAGTGGATGTCCGTCATTTAAAGTTAGTGTTGGAATATTAACCATTTGATGTAACCTCCCTTTCATCTGATAACCATACTTTCTCACTAAAAAGCAATTTATGCAAACGCTCTCATTGCCAAGAGCGATTATTTGCACAACTAGGAAGTCATTCGGTATATTGGTGGTAAGTGCGCACAGTTAAGAGGAGGGCACAGCAATGGCGCAACGACACTGGTGGCAAGACGAAGTGGTCTATCAAATTTATCCCCGTTCCTTTCAAGATAGTAATCATGATGGCATTGGTGATATTCAGGGCGTGATTAGCCAACTGGACTATATCCAATCATTAGGAATTACAACAATTTGGCTATCACCGGTCTATAAGCCCCCCATGGTTGATATGGGGTATGACATTTCAGATTATCAAGATATCAACCCACAGTTTGGATCACTGACTGATTTCAAGGAACTGCTAATGGCAGCTAACGAACGTCAAATTAAAATTGTGATAGATTTAGTGGTCAATCATACATCGAATCAACATGCCTGGTTCAAACAAGCGTTAGCGGATCCAGCAAGTCCATATCGTGAGTTTTACATTTTTAAGACCGCAACAGATGGTACGGGACCGAATAATTGGCACAGTATTTTTGGCGGCTCAACATGGACGCCAGTACCGAATGAGCCATGAACTTATTATTTTCATACCTTTGCGTCGGAACAACCGGATTTGAATTGACAAAATCCAGCACTACGCCGGGCAATCTATGACATGGTTAACTGGTGGTTAGACCTAGGTGTCGTCGTCTTTTGCATTGATGCGATTACGCATTAAAAAAAGGATTTAGATTGGGCGAGTTTACCGGTTGACGGTAGCGATGGGTTGGTTTCAGTAACAAATAAAGGGCAAAACCGGCCGGGAATTGAACGGTTCCTAAGTGCGTTGAAAGCGGAAACGTTTGCTAAATATGATGCCGTAACAATTGGTGAAGCATATGGCGTACCCCAACAGGACTTGCATCAGTACATTGGACCGGATGGTTATTTTTTAATGATTTTCGATTTTTTGTACATGAATATTGAAGTTGAAAATATTGATGAATGGTACCGCGATCGGTCGGCATGTACTACTAGTGATTTACTCGTTGAATCACAACAGCAAGTGCAAGTGATTGAAGGGTATTTGGGTAACGTGTTGGAAAACCACAATCAGCCACGCTTTTTATCATAACTAGTGCCGAATGTGGCTTATCAAACAGCGGTCACAGCAAAAAAACTTAGCGACGATGTATTATTTTCTGCCTGGGGTGCCGTTTATTTACCAGGGGCAAGAACTGGGGATGAAAAATTTTGAGCGCCGGCATATTTCGAAATTCAATGATGTCTCATCGTTGAATGACTATTAAATGACACTACGTGACGGCTTCTCAGAGGCCGAAGCACTGCAATGGTTAAATGCGAAGTCACGGGATAATGCCCGCACGCCACTGCAATGGACTGGTGAAACGTTTGGTGGCTTTTCAGAAGTGGAACCATGGTTTCCAATGGGGAAACATCGGGCTGATATTAATGTTGCAACTGAAGAACAAGACCCGGCATCGGTCTTGAACTATTACCGTCGTCAGCCACAATGGCATGATGTGATTATTGATGGCACTTTTCATCCATTAACACGCCTGCCGGCCGATGTCATCGCGTACCAACGTCGCTTGGGTAACCGTCTGATTACCGTGTTGGTCAATTTAAGTGTGCAATCATCACGATTTAGTCTGATTCAGGTTGGTGAGGTGCTGACGCAATTGGGTGAAGTTACGATGAGTGGGCACCGCATTACGATGGCGCCATATACGGCTGTGGTAATGGGGATTTCTTAGTCCACTTATTGGTATACTAATGAACAGACACGAACGAATGGGGGATTTCATTACAATGATTGCGTTGACTGATAATTTTGCGGTAACGCCAGATGATTTGTTGCGACAACATCTGCTGATTTTAGGAGCGACTGGTAGTGGTAAGTCGACGAGTGCGGTGACAATTTTGCATGACTTGATGATGCAAAACCAAACGACGATTATTATCGATCCAACAGGCGAGTATACGAAGTTGCCACACGCCGTCGTTGCAAAATTAGGCTACAACGCTTTTATTGATTATGAACAACTAACGGGTGCAGAAATCGCGCAAATTTTCGGCGTCACGGAGGCGGTGGCGACAGAGAAAATGGTTGATGCGTGGCAAAGTTTGAAAATTCAAAAGAATGTCGTCCGTCAGTCAGGGGTCTATCAAAAGCTTAACCGTCCTTGGTCAACGTTTGAGGCGGATGCCCAGCGATTGTATGACTATCCACAGCCGGCCGATATGCATTTGCTGCCAGAGCAGTTGCAGCAAGAATTTGCTGTACCCACAGATAATTTTGATTTGATTGGTCAGAGGGTTGATCAGGCAGGCCTTCGGACGCTTTTGCCACTAATTCGTCGCATTAAAAGTCAAACAAGTCAACCGGACTTTCAGCAGCTATTTAATTTACCAAGTCGTAAGAAAATTTCGATGGTGGGTATGAGAACTGATGTCATGTATTTGATGCGGTTGTTTAGTAGTCAGCGGAGCGAACAAAAAATGCTGGTCATTGATTTGTCAGAATTAGCGGATAATTTAGGTTTAGGTAAGGTTGTTGTGTCACTATTGATGACGGCGTTGCTACGTATCAAGCAAACAGGCACACAACAGTTGTCAGTAACGGTGTTGATTGACGAAGCACACCGTTATTTGTTGCAACAACCTGGTGTAGTGGACGGCATTTTACGTGTTGCACGTGAAGGACGTAAAGCGGGCTTGTATCTAATGCTGACGACACAAAGTCCGCTTGATTTGCCGGCTGGGTTGTTGGGACAATTTGGTAATTATTTGATTCACCGTTTAAATACGGCAACAGAATTGGCGCAATTGCCAGCGCTTGCACCACTGGGACAACGCATTGCAGTACAGCAAGTTGGTGAAGCCATCTTGGCAGGTAATCAATTTGTGCCACCACGTGAGCTACAGATACGACAGGTTGCAGCAATGCAACATCGGACTGCATCGCCCAAATTTTTTTAGAGGATGTGGTCATTTTGAATAAACGATTAACAATGCCAATTAGTGGCTTAGCGATACTGCTGTTTGGTTTTTTTGCGTGGGGCGTCATGCAACATGCAACATGGATTTCAGACATTGATCGCACGGGTATCGCTTGGATTCAAGGTGATTTCACACATGGCAAAACCGCCTTCTTAACCGGGGTTACGCTTTTGGCCCAGCCGGCGACGGGGGTTGCCCTGACGGCGCTGTTCGTTGTGTGGGCAGTTATCACTAAACACCTTCGTATGGGGGCGTTTGTAGGATTCAGTGTTGTTGCTGGGGCTGGCTTAATGTGGATTATTAAAAATATTGTCCAACGGCCACGGCCGACAGCGAACCGATTGATTACCGAACATGGCTATTCATTTCCATCAGGCCATTCCATCAATGCCATGGCGTTTTATGGCGCTCTATTGGTATTGATTTGGCTATACGCTCGTAAACACTGGGTAAAGGGGATTGCAACAATCGTTTTGGTTGCGGTACTCATCTTAATCCCAATTAGTCGGGTGTACTTGGGTGTGCACTATCCAAGTGATGTGCTAGCCGGCTTACTGCTTGGACTAGCAACGATGTTATCAGCAGCGACGATTATTCTGCCTAAGAAAGCTTAATTGAAAACGGTCACACCGCACAATTCATTGTGTCAGGTGTGACCGTTTTTAATTAAGCTTCTGTTTTTGGTTCAGGAACAAACGTATCTAGGGATGACCAGAATGCAACCAGCGAGAAGACGACGATAAAGTGCCACAAGACAGTTGGCCAGGCATTACCGTAAATGTTTGTGTATGTATTGATTAAGTGTTGCATCGTAATCAAAGCCACGATTTCCTCGACCGCAATAATCAAAGCAGTCAATGCAATCGCTGCGGCCAGTACCGCGCCGGCAAGCAGGATAAATGAAGCAACGTGTTGCGCAATCCAAGTGATTGACCAGGCTTTAGCTGCCTTATGATTCATGAATAGCGACCTCCAAGTGAATGATAACTAGTCCCCATTATACGTTAATTTAGTGTTGTTGTGGGTATGGGTTTGAGGAAAACTAGGGATATTGAAATAATAGGGGTGAGTGATGTATGGCGAAAACAGGTCAAACGGTTAGTCCGCAGATTATTTGGGCGATTGTGGGGATTGGTATTTTAGCGTTTACGGGTATTTTAACAGATACATCCATGAACGCAACCTTTCCGGATTTGATGAAGCGATTTAATATTTCAGTGTGGTGAAGTGGCTGACTACGGCCTATTTGCTAATAGTATCATTGGTGATGACCACCTCAGCGTTTTTAAAAGCAAAATTCAATCCACGACAAATTTTTATCATCGCGATTGTGGCATTCTTGATTGGGGATATCATGGTGATTGTGTTGCATTCCTTCGCATTGCTGTTAGTTGGCCGTGTGATTCAAGGAATTGGAACAGGTGTCATCACATCATTGGTTTTTAATATTATCCTTGAAATGTTCCGATGGCACGTATTGGTAAGTATATGGGGTTTGGCACGATGATTTTATCGTTGGCCCCAGCCTTTGACCCAATTTTTGGTGGTGTCGTGGTCTATTACATAGTTTGGCGTGAAATTTTCTTATTGGTGTTACCAGTTGTGTTTGTCTCACTGATGGTGAATTTTGCCGTACCGACATTTGTCCAATTATCCTTGGGAGTGATAACGATGATTGCCGGATTTGCTTTGATGCCGGTATCTTTGGCAGGAGCGTTATCGAATCCAATTTATGGGCGTGCGTATGATGTGTATGGACCAAAGATGCCCCTGTTGGCAGGTAATGCAGTGTTTGTTGTGATTATGATGGGTTGATCGATGATGACGATGAATGGCATTGTCATCTCAATGACAATCTTTTACCTGTTGATGACGCTCAGCCGGACTTTAGCCTTTGGTACGTCGATGACCGTTGGGCTAGCAGAGTTATCATTGGCTGAGCGCGCAGATGGTAATGCGATTTTTAACACAGCACAGCAGTTTTCTGGCGCTATCGGAACAACGGTGGCGTCATTGTTGATGAAGATGAATCCTGATAGTGTGGCCTTTGTTGCAATGCAAACGGCGCGTGGTGCCCAGCATGTCTTTTGGTTTATGGTGGCCTTGGGAGTGCTAAACTTTGTATGGTTTAACTGCTTTTTGAAGCATAATGCGCCTTATTCAGAATAAGTCAAGTTGAATTTAATTTAAGAAAGCAAGTGAGGTGTTAGGTTATAACTAACACCTCACTTGCGTTTAGGGGTATAATAGTACTAACTAAAAACACATGAAGGAGGCTGTCCGAAATGGCCAATGATTGGATCAATATTCACGGCGCGCGCGCTCACAATTTGAAAAATGTGGACGTGGCGATTCCCCGTGACAAATTCGTGGTGATGACCGGACTCTCTGGTTCTGGTAAGAGTTCACTTGCCTTTGACACGTTATATGCAGAAGGACAGAGACGATATGTTGAAAGTTTGTCTGCCTATGCCCGTCAGTTCTTAGGACAAATGGATAAGCCAGATGTAGATGCCATTGAAGGATTAAGTCCTGCTATCTCTATCGATCAAAAGACGACCTCAAAAAATCCTCGCTCAACGGTGGGTACGGTAACTGAGATTAACGACTATTATCGTCTATTGTTTGCCCGTGTTGGGCAGCCTGACGCGGCCGAAGATGGCACGATTGTGAAGACGTCAATTGACCAAATGCTGAATTATTTGACGGAGAACTTGGATGAAGGCACGCGAATGCAAATCCTATCACCAATTGTTCGTCATAAGCGTGGTTCGCACGCGATGGCTTTTGAACGTATTCAAAAAGAAGGCTTTGTCCGTGTCATGGTCGATGGTGAGATGCATGAAATCACCGACGAACTGATGTTGGATAAGAACAAGTATCACGATATTTCAATTGTGGTTGATCGTATTATCTTGCGGGATGGGTCACGCGCACGTTTGTTCGAGTCTTTTGAATCAGCAATGCGCATGGCCGAAGGGGTTGTGACGGTTGATGTGATTGGTGGTGAACCAATCACGTTCTCAGATCACTACACTGGTCCGTTGAAGGACTTTGCGGTGGGGAAGCTGGAACCACAGCTGTTTTCATTCAACGCACCCATGGGAGCGTGTGAAATCTGTGGGGGCTTGGGGATGACACTTGAGGTCGATTTTGACCGAGTTATTCCTGATAAGTCAAAGTCATTGGCTGATGGAGCTATTGTGGCCTGGAACCCAATTTCATCATCATACTACCCAGAAATGTTGCGCCAATTTGCTGAGCAATTTGGGATTCCAATGGACGTCCCATTTGAAGAATTGACTGCTGATCAACAAGACATGGTGCTGTATGGCTCACGTTTGAAGCCGTTCCACTTCCACTATGAAAATGATTTTGGCGGGGTGCGTGATGTTGACGTCCCATTCGAAGGGGTGATCAATAACATCGACCGTCGCTACCGTGAATCAAATTCTGATTTTACTCGTGAACAAATGCGTAGCTACATGGACGAATTGACTTGCAACGCTTGTGGCGGATACCGTTTGAACCCAGCTGCTTTGTCGGTTAAGGTCGGTGACAAGCACATTGGTCAAGTGTCAGAGATGCCAGTTGATAAGGAATTGGAATTTTTTGAAAATGTGAAGTTTGGTAAGCAAGACAGTCAGATTGCAGCTCCCATTGTTAAGGAAATTACGGATCGTTTGAGCTTCTTGAAGAACGTTGGGCTAGACTATCTAACGCTCTCTCGTTCAGCGCGAACGTTGTCGGGTGGTGAGGCACAACGTATTCGTTTGGCAACGCAAATTGGGTCAAACCTATCGGGTGTGATGTATGTTTTGGACGAGCCATCAATTGGGTTGCACCAACGTGATAATGACCGCTTGATTAATTCATTGAAGCAGATGCGTGATTTAGGTAACACGTTGATTGTCGTTGAACACGATGAAGATACGATGAAAGCGGCAGACTACATCATCGACGTGGGGCCAGGGGCTGGTGACCATGGTGGTGAAATCATGGCGACGGGTACTCCGGCAGAAATCGAAGCAAATGATAACTCGCTAACGGGACAATACCTATCAGGCAAGAAGTTTATTCCAGTTCCTGAAACGCGACGTGAGGGTAACGGTAAAAAAATTACGATTACTGGTGCATCGGAAAACAACTTGAAAAATGTGAAAGTTGACTTTCCGTTAAGCAAGTTTGTCGCCGTGACGGGGGTTTCTGGTTCTGGAAAATCAACGCTGGTGAACACAATCTTGAAGCGAGCTTTGAAGATGGAGTTGAACAATAACTCTGAAAAGCCTGGTAAGTACAAGAAGATAACCGGTTTTGAGAATGTCGACAAGATTGTTGATATTGATCAAAGTCCAATCGGGCGTACGCCACGCTCAAACCCAGCGACGTATACGGGCGTTTTTGATGATATTCGCACGCTATTTGCGCAGACAAATGAAGCTAAGCTACGTGGCTATAACAAAGGCCGTTTCTCATTTAACACGAAGGGTGGCCGTTGTGAGACATGTAAGGGTGATGGTGTCATCAAAATCGAGATGAACTTCCTCCCTGACGTTTACGTAACATGTGAAGTTTGTGGTGGAACCCGTTACAACTCAGAAACGCTTGAAGTAACGTA
Source organism: Weissella cibaria (assembly GCF_004521965.1). Classification (GTDB taxonomy): domain Bacteria; phylum Bacillota; class Bacilli; order Lactobacillales; family Lactobacillaceae; genus Weissella; species Weissella cibaria_A. Next base: position 70,929 of record NZ_SDGK01000031.1, read on the forward strand.
TCGTGGTTTGACGATCGCTGATGTTTTGAATTTGACGGCTGAACAAGCTGTCGACTTCTTCGCCCCAATTCCAAAGATTCGTCGTAAGTTGCAAACGATTGTTGATGTAGGTTTGGGTTATGTAACGCTTGGCCAATCAGCGACGACATTGTCTGGTGGTGAAGCACAACGGATGAAGTTGGCGTCAGAACTGCAACGTAAGTCAACTGGTAAGACATTCTACATCTTGGACGAACCAACCACTGGCTTGCACGTTGATGACATTTCACGCTTGCTTGAAGTGTTACAACGTCTAGTTGATGGTGGTAACACTGTTTTGGTTATCGAACACAATTTGGATGTCATCAAGACAGCTGACTGGCTAATTGATATGGGTCCAGAAGGCGGTGAAGGTGGTGGAACAGTGCTTGCCACCGGTACGCCAGAGGATATCGCTGCCGTGTCAGCTTCATATACAGGTCAATATCTTGGCCCAATTATGACACGTGACCGCGAACGTGCGGCTGCGCCGACGGCAAAGTAAAGATTAAGTGCATGTTACGGTTGGCCTTTTAGGTTGCGTTTGGGGTTTGATGCGTGTATACTACTTTTTTGTAAGTTACATTTTTGAAGAAAATAAAGACTAAAAGTGAGGTAAACATCATGGCTGAAAAGTTGGATGTGGCATCAGCTCGTCGTAAGATGAAGAGTCCAAACATTAAGACTCGCAAGCGAGCATTGAAGGCATTGCACGATGCACGTAAGGCAGCGAACAACAAGAAGTAATTCTTGGCGTTATGTAAAAACTCCCTAGAAGGCTGAAATCAGCTATCTAGGGAGTTTTTTGATATCAAGTTAACGGTTCACAAAAACCACATAGCCGGGCGTTTTCTCTCAATGGTATAATAACCTAGACACATTATATGTTCGGAGGGATGCATATGCCTAAAAAAGAATTGGTTATCGTTACGGGGATGAGTGGCGCTGGTAAAACAGTTGCTATTCAAGCCTTTGAAGATCTTGGTTACTTTACTGTTCAAAACCTGCCACCTGCTATGTTGCCAAAATTCTGGCAAATGATTTCTGATGAAGAAAACATTCAGCGGGCTGCAGTGATGATCGATTTGCGGTCACAAAGTTTTTTCGCTGACTTAGATGACGAGATTCGTATTATGTCAGCTTCAAATCATGATAAGTATGATTTGAAGATTGTGTATATCGATGCGACGGATGAAGAATTGGTGGCCCGCTATAAGGAAACACGTCGTTCGCACCCGCTGTCAGGTGACCGGGGAACGTTGTACGGTATTCAAACTGAACGTCAACAACTAACAGAAATTCATGATATGGCGAGCGAAGTGATTCATACAGATGATTTTGCTCCTCGTCAATTGCGTAACTATATTCAAGAACATTTCGGGTCGGATGCTGATCGTGCGGGGACTTTTTCTGTGCAAGTGATGAGCTTCGGGTTTAAGTATGGTGTGCCAGTTGATGCTGACTTGGTTATTGATGTGCGCTTTTTAAAGAATCCCTACTACATCACGACTTTGCGTGAACAAACAGGCTTGGATAAGGTAGTTTGGGATTATGTCTGGTCAAGTGAAGATGCCGAAGAATTTTATGAGCGTCAAAGTAGCTTGATTAAGTGGTTGTTACCAAAGTATAAGGCTGAGGGCAAAAGTACACTAACGATTGCCTTTGGTTGCACTGGCGGTCAACACCGATCGGTGGCGTATGCACACCGCTTGAGCCAAGATTTGGCGACTGATTGGAAGGTAAACGAATACCACCGTGATACTGAGCGTCGCAAAGAAAGCAGTAATCGCTCATGACAGAGACTTTTAAAGTAACGACACGGCCAAAGATTGTTGTCATTGGCGGTGGATCCGGCCAACCAGTGATTTTGCGGGGGTTGAAGCAGTATGATACTGATTTAACTGCCGTTATTACGGTGGCTGATGATGGTGGCTCTTCTGGAACGTTGCGTGATTATCTCAATATGGTACCGCCTGGTGATATTCGAAATGTGATGGCTGTTTTATCGAGTTTGCCACAAGAAATTATTGATATTTTCCAATACCGTTTTCATAAAGAGGATGAAATGCTAGCGAATCACGCGTTGGGGAACTTAATTATTGCGGCGATGGCAGAAAAGGAACGTGACATTTTTACAGGCGTTCAGACGTTGGCAAAAGTCATGGGCGTACGGGGCCATGTGTATCCGGTAGCGGACGAGCCGCTGGTGTTGCATGCCACATTTTCAGACGGCACGACTTTGTCTGGTGAAGCTGAAATTACGGCTGCCCACAAGCGCATTGATAGTATTTGGGTGACACCGCAAGATGATTCGACGAATGAAGTTGCGCAAGCGCCATCAGAGGTCATTAACACCATTTTGAACGCAGATGTGATTGTTTTAGGACCAGGAAGTTTGTTTACGAGTGTCTTACCAAATTTGATGGTTCCTAACGTCGCTGAAGCATTAAAGGCAACCCGGGCGAAAGTGGTTTACATTGCGAACATCATGACGCAAAAGGGCGAAACTGATGATTTCTCAGATGCTGATCACCTTCGCGCGATTAATCGACACGTGGGTGATAACGTCGTTGATGCTGTGATTATGAATACTGGCGTCGTACCAGAAGACTATATCGATTGGAAGAAGTGGAATGAGGTCTCGCACCAGGTGACGTTTGATCCGGAAGAAGTCCGACAAGAAGGTGCGGTACCTGTCTTGGGCGATTTGTTAGAGTTGCGGGATGATGGTGCCTTTCACAATGGTGATACTGTGGCCCAATTAATCATGCAAATTGCTAACTCGCCCGAAATATAAAAAGGAGGTGTAAACTGTGTCATTTGCAAGTGATGTGAAAAAAGAATTAACAATGCTTGAGATTAACAATCCAGATAATGCGAAGGCTGAATTGTCAGCATTGTTGCGAATGAATGGTTCGCTAGGACTAGCAAACATGCGGTTTACGCTGAATGTACAAACTGAGAATGCAGCGACAGCCCGACGGATTCTGGGATTGCTCCAACAGTTCTACCAGTTGCCGTCAGAAATTTCGGTCCGACGCCAGATGAAACTGAAGAAGAATAATCTGTATGTCGTGCGAATCGTGCAAGGTGTAAATGAATTGTTGGATGATTTGCACATTTTTGAAGACTTTGAATTATTGCCAACGGTACCAGATGACTGGCTAGCTGATGAAGGTAAAGCACGTTCTTATTTGCGTGGGGCGTTTCTAGCGGCCGGATCGGTTAATAATCCAGAAACAAGTCGGTATCACTTGGAGATTTATTCATTGTATGAAGAACAAGCGCACCAATTGGAAGGCTTGATGAATCGGTTTGATTTAAATGCTAAAGTCGTTGATCGCCGGTCAGGTTACATTGTTTATCTAAAAGAAGCTGAAAAAATCGGTGATATGTTAATGGTGATTGGGGCGACTAATGCCATGCTTAAAATGGAAGACGTGCGTATTCTACGGGATATGCGTAATTCTGTTAACCGATTAGTTAATGCCGAGAATGCTAATTTGGATAAGACAGTTAACGCCAGCCAAAAGCAGATTGATGATATTGAATTTTTAGATGAAGAAATTGGGTTAGCCCGTCTGCCTGAAAAGTTACGTGAAATTGCTGAGGTTCGGCTTGCCCATCGCGAGGAACCGTTGTCGGAACTCGGTCAATACGTGCCGTCTGGTGAAATTTCTAAGTCAGGGGTTAATCATCGTCTGCGTAAACTCTCGAAGATGGCTGATGATTTACGGACTACGGGGGCACTTCCTAAAGGAATCAACTAGAAGGCCTCATTTTGTTTGACCATGTTTGACGAAATGTCTAAAATATAGGTATGTTATGATTTGAACATCAGGAGGAAATAAAAAATGAACCCAATTCCATACGTTATTGAGCAATCATCACGTGGTGAACGTTCTTACGACATTTACTCACGTTTGTTGATTGACCGTATTATCATGGTCAGTGGACCAATTGAATCACAAATGGCAACGGCAATCATTGCCCAATTGCTATTCTTGGATGCACAAGATCCAGATAAGGATATCTACATGTACATTAACTCTCCTGGTGGAGAAGTTAATGCCGGTATGGCCATCTATGACACTATGAACTTCATTCACGCCGATGTACAAACGATTGTTATCGGCCTGGCTGCTTCAATGGCGTCAGTCTTGGCTTCATCAGGAGCAAAGGGCAAGCGCTTTATGCTACCTAACTCTCAGTTTATGATTCACCAACCATCTGGTGGTGCACAAGGTCAACAAACTGAAATTGCGATTGCGGCTGAAGAGATTTTGAAGACGCGTAAGAAGTTGAATGAAATCTTGGCTGCAAACACAGACAACCCATATGAGCGTCTTGAACGTGATACGGAACGTGACCATTGGTTGGATGCGGAAGAATCACTTGAATACGGTCTGGTTGATAAGATCATGAAGAACGCTGACGATCGTAAGTAAATCGTTAATATTCGTCATAAACATGTCCTTAATATCGTCGTTTGGGCATGTTTTTTTCTTAGATTAATAGTGCGTATTCCGATAAGTTGGAGTTTTAGTGGTTTTTGACCGTTTTTTAGGGCCGAATGTGAATTATTCGTGAAATTTGTGAACTTTTATGCAGCAAAAAAAGGGCCAAAAGATACGCCGTTTGACATACTACTGTGACATTGGTGGGTGTTTTGGCCCGAGTTTTGTCCAAATGGGACAAAACTATGTGAAACTAGTTTGGGAAAGCATGTTGACTTATTCACAAGTTGCCCTATAATGAATAAGTGTTAAGAAACGCTTTGGAGGATTTTAGTTATGAAGATTTTTGCATACGGTATTCGTGAAGACGAAAAGCCATCATTGAACGAGTGGATTGCCGCTCACCCGGAAGTTGAAGTTGGGTACACTGACAAGTTGTTGGATCCCAAGACGGCTAAGTTGGCAGAAGGTGCTGATGCAGTTAATGTCTACCAACAATTGGACTACACACGTGAGACGTTGACGGCATTGCACGAATTGGGCATCAATAAGATGTCATTACGTAACGTTGGTACGGATAACATTGATTTCGATGCCGCTCGCGAATTTGATTTTTCAATTTCAAACGTACCTGTTTACTCACCAAATGCCATTGCTGAGCACTCAATGATTCAAATGTCACGTTTGTTGCGTCGCGCGAAGGCGTTGGACGCCAAGATTGCGAACCATGACTTGCGTTGGGCACCAACAATTGGACGTGAAGTACGCATGCAAACGGTTGGTGTTATCGGTACTGGTCACATTGGTCGTGTTGCAATTAACATCTTGAAGGGCTTTGGCGCCAAGGTAATCGCTTACGACTTGTACCGCAACGCAGAGTTGGAAGCAGAAGGCATCTACGTTGATACGTTGGATGAGTTGTACGCACAAGCAGACGTTATTTCATTGTACGTACCAGGTGTCCCAGCTAACCACCACATGATCAACGCAGAGTCAATTGCAAAGATGAAAGACGGCGTTGTCTTGGTTAACGTTTCACGTGGTAACTTGATGGATATCGACGCAGTTATTGCTGGTTTGGATTCAGGTAAGATTTCAGACTTTGCGATGGACGTTTACGAAGAAGAAGTTGGTTTGTTTAATGTCGACTGGTCAGATAAGGAATTCCCAGACGCTAAGATTGCTGACTTAATTGCCCGCGAGAACGTTTTGGTTACGCCTCACACGGCTTTCTACACGACAAAGGCTGTGCTTGAAATGGTTCACCAATCAATGGATGCCTCATTGGCATTTATTAATGGTGAAACTCCAGCTATTGCAGTTGAATACTAATTGTGATAACTTGCTTTTTGTAAGTAATTATTCATTTTTATAATCCTCTCCAAATGAAATGCCGACTGTTGTGAGATTCAGCGGTTTTCGAGAATTTGTTGGGAATTGAGTTTTTGGTTTGAAAGGTTAATTGAATATTATGACGAGCGAATTTTTTGACGGTTCATACGAGCTGAAGTTGAAGGATTTCTTCTTCAAGGTGCTTTCTGGATCTGCCCAAGGTATCTTGATTGGTGTTTTGCCATCTGCCGTAATGAAGTACATCTTGAAGATGTTCGGCACGGCGCAATGGGCACTTGATTTGTCAGCGATTTTGACGCTGTTCGCATCATTCATTCCGTTGTTGATTGGTCTTGCGGTTGCCATGCAATTCCGCATGAAGGCGCTTGATGCGGGTGTTATGGCGATTGCGGTTGGTGCATCTGCTGGTTCTCTAAAGTGGGCAACGGCACCTGCTGGCTTCGTAAACCCAGTGACAGGCGTTAAGTTGACGGCACCTGCTAACGTGTACATCGCAGCTGGCGCTGGTGACGTGATTAACGCTATCATCGTCGCTGCGGTTGCAGTTTTGGTTATCTGGTTAGTATCAAAGTACCTAAAGGGCTTTGGTTCAGTAGCGATTATCTTGAGCCCAATTGTTATTGGTGGTGGTGTGGCTTTGTTTGGTAAGGCAATTGCTCCATACGTTGCTTACATCACGACTTGGGTTGGTGATGCTGTGCGTTTGGCAACTGACTTGCAACCATTGCCAATGTCAATTGCGATTGCGATGGCCTTCTCATTCATCATTATCACGCCTATCTCAACGGTTGGAATTGCTTTGGCAATCGCCTTGTCAGGTTTGGGTGCTGGTGCTGCAGGTGTTGGTGTTGTTGCTACGACAGTTATCTTGTTGATCAACTCATGGAAGGTTAACAAGAAGGGAACGACGGTTGCCATCTTCTTGGGTGCGATGAAGGGTATGATGCCAGCAATTTTCAAGAAGCCTATTATGATTTTGAGCTTCTTGGTTGCAGCAGCTATCTCAGCTATCCCAGTGGCAATCTTCAACGTACAAGGAACGCCTACATCAGCTGGTTTCGGTTGGATTGGAATGGTTTCACCAATTCAATCAATGATTGCTGATGGTGCCGAAAGAGATATCGTAACGCACACGATTGGTGCTTTCCCAGCCTTGTTGACTTGGTTGATTGTGCCAGCTGTTGCTGGTTTCGTAGTCGACTTATTGTTTACAAAAGTCTTTAAGTTGTACACGCCTGCTGATTTTGAGCAAGACATGTAATATGAGACAAACAAAAAGGGCTCTATGCCAAATAGCGTTGGTCGACAATGAATTTGAAAATTAACGCGATTTGAAGAGTCGCAAAAAGTGGTGATGACAGAAATGTTGTCACCACTTTTTTTAGAATTTTCCATACTTCATTTGGATACGGATGCGTCGCATGTAATTACCGAGGTTTTGATAACCGTATGCGGTACGAGCTATTTGCTTAAGGCGACGGTTGATGCCTTCGATTTTACCGTTTGACCATGGGCAACGAAGACTTTCGAGGATGCCTTTTAAATTGCGCTTAAAAGTACCGATGGTCACGTCCATGGCGGAACCCACCGGTTTGTAAGTGCTGATCAATGCATGAATTAGCTCGGGGCTACGCTTGTCCATTGCTTCTAAAGCTTCTTGGTACACTAAATAAGCCGCCTCGAGAACCGGAAATGATTTGAACACTAGCGTGAGAGCTTCTTCTTCCGTGATATATTCGTTCAAGCCTCGCATATATTTACGATGGGTAGTTTCTAAGTTGCTGTATTTTTTGAGGAAAAGGCGCCAGCCGTTTTTCATTATTTTGTATTCACGAGAGTGCTTATCAAGTAGATGCTGAATGCCTGTGCGAATAGTGTTGATGGCACGGGTCATTAGTTGAACGATATGGAATCGATCAATGACAATTTGGGCATTAGGAAATAGTTCCGGCACGAGGGTAGCGTAGCTAGCGTTCATGTCCATGACGACGTGCGTGACTGCCTGGCGTTGCTTCAAAGAGAAGCCATAGAAATAACTTCGGATTGTGTTTAAATCACGACTTGGCAATATCTCCATAAAGTTGTCAGGTGATGCATACACGAAAGCGTATGATCTGCTAATTCGAATTTCATCGAAGCTTAGAACTGCTGGTAAATGACTGTAGTCATAACGATAATCCTGGAGTTCGTCGTTGATAACACGGTGAACTGTTGAGTGTGAAAGACGCAAAATAAAACCGATAACTTTCTCTGAAATATCCTCCATAGCCAGTCGAATAACTTGAAGGCGTAGGGGTTTAGAGATGTTTCGGGCTTCTTCTAAATCGGGTGATGACACAACTACGGAAGCGTTGCACTCATGGCAGTAATAGCGCTGCTTACGCAGGCGTAGGCGGTTGTCGAAACCGTTAGTTGCGGGTAGCTTTACTTCGGTGGGTTTGCTGAAACCATTTTTGGTTAATATACTCTCTTGGCCACACAACGTGCATCGATCCATATCACCGTGTAGTGCAGCTTCATAAACGATAGTTTTATGATTATCTTTTCCACGATATGAGATGTGGTTGAATTCACCGTTATCATCCATTAAAAATTCGAAATTTGGGTCTGTTAATCCGACGCTACGTAGGATAGAATCATTTAAAGACATCAATAGCTCTCCTTGTATTTTGGTCTTAGACGACTTTAGGATACACCGAGCTATTGGTGTTTTTATTGTTGTTCTGAGAATGATTGATAAATGCAAAAAAGCGTTGGCGATTAACCACCAACGCCAAAAAGAATAGAACCGTCTTTTTTAATCTACATTATTTAATAATGATGCCAAAATATAATAAATTTGCCATGGAAAAACGGTTACAATAATTGTAGAAGCGATTGCACAGGAATGATTATATGGGGGAAACAATATGACGACTGTTTACGATTTTAAAGAACGTACCCAAGGGGGCCAAGAGCTAGACTTGCAACAATTTACAGGGGATGTGATGGTTATTGTTAATACGGCAAGCAGGTGTGGCCTAGCCCCGCAATTAACGGATCTCCAAGCGCTGTATGATCGATACCAAGATGAGGGGTTTACGATTATTGGATGCCCATCTAATCAATTCAAACAAGAATTGGATAATACTTCTGAAATTGGCGCATTTTGCCGAAAAAATTATGGCGTCACATTTCCAATGACAGAAATGATCGCAGTTAACGGGGATGAGACAGCACCGTTGTTCGACTACTTGAAGGCTGAGTCTGGTCACGGTCGCATTAAGTGGAATTACACGAAATTTTTGATTGGGCGCGATGGCCAACCTATTGCACGCTATGCGCCGACGACAGCGCCAAGCAAGATGGTTAAGGATATTGAACGAGCTCTCGCAACTACGAAGTAATTGATAACCAACGACAAATAGCTCTTGTTAAATTTGGTCATATTTCTTTGGTAGTATCCAAGGTAATAAGCACAAGTTTGACTAAGGGGGGATTTAGTAGATGGTTAAAAAAGGAATGATTGCGACGAATATCGCGGTGCCAGTTGTGACACTTTGTGGCGCCGGTAGGTATTACGCATGGCAACAACATAATGATTCAAAACAGCAACAGGAGCGACGACTTAGTGAAGCGGAGAGTGCTTTAAGTTCGTTGCAATCTGAAAGTGCAAAGCAAGTGACAAGTAATAAGGCAACATCAGTTAGCCAATCAAGCGTTGACGTTGCGACTAGTAATGATAATACATCGGTAGCTGAAGCTGGGACTGAATCGACAAGTATGGCAGTGTCGACTACCACGGCATCTCAGTATGATATTTTTAGTGATCCAAATGCATCGATTGATCAGTTGACGCAAGCGGTGCGTGAAGTAGTCAATCAATACACGCAAACAGACCTGTCATCTTGGGCTTTGAGTGGGATTCGTTATGTAGACGGTGGGTATCATATGCAGGCCACTGACCCAAACAGTACAACGTCAGTGCATTACCAATTCCGTATGACGCCACACGAAGCAACTGTCACGATGGATTCTTCGTCTAATCCAGGGATGGCTGCTGGAACAATTAATTATTAAACACAAATTTGGTTGCCACTGACCAGACTATATCGGTATGATTACAATAGAAAAACTAAGGGGGATAAACAAACATGGCGAATGCAAATGATATTATCATTGCGACGACAGAAAATATTGCGGGTTATGAAGTGGTGGAAACACTAGGTGAGGTCTTCGGCCTAACGACACGCTCAAAGAACGTCGTTGCAGATATTGGGGCTGGATTGAAGACCATCGTGGGTGGTGAAATCAAGGCCTACACGTCATTGCTTGAAGAGACACGTAATTCATCTTTGGAGCGGTTGCGTGATAACGCGGCTAAAATGGGTGCTGATGCAGTGATTATGATGCGTTTTGATTCAGGATCAATGGGTGCTGATATGAACATGGTGGCTGCTTACGGCACGGCTGTTAAATTGCAAAAGAAATAGTTAATGAACGTCCGAATGCTAATTGCACTTCGGACGTTTTTTGTGTACAAAAAGGTGCTATTATGAATAAAAGATTAGGAACGGTGGGGATAGTATGGAAACTGTAGCTTACTATAACGGTCAGATATCGGAAATTGATGACATGATGATTCCGATAACTGACCGTGGGTTTACGTTTGGTGATGGTGTTTACGATGCAACAATGGCGCGCAATCAAAAGATTTTTGCGTTGGGCGAGCATTTAGAGCGTTTTTGGCGCAGTATGGCGGCAGTGATGATAACGCCTAACTTTACGCGTGAAGAGTTAACCAATCTCTTGAATGATTTGCTTACCAACATGACAGGGGAGGCCTACATGATTTATTGGCAGGTAACCCGAGGAACCGGACGACGTAGCCATAATTTTCCACTAGATGCGACGCCAAATTTGGCGGTGATGATAACGCCTATGTCGTTAGACCGGGACAAACAAGAACGTCCATACCGTTTACGGACCGAATTGGATATTCGATCAGGGTTGACGCATGTGAAGACGATTAACTTACTACCAAATGTGCTGGCAGCGCAGCGGGCGATACAAGAATCAGTGGATGAAACTGTTTTTTACCGAATGACTGAGAACGGTGACACCCGAGTGACTGAAGGTTCTAAAACGAATGTCCATATGATTAAGGCGGGTAAACTAGTTACAGCGCCAACGGATAAGTTGATTTTACCAGGGATTGCGCGGCAACATTTATTGCAGGCTGCGCGTTCATTGGGGATGCCGGTTGAAGAACGCGCCTTCACAGTGGCGGAATTAAAAACGGCTGACGAGGTGTTCATCACGAGTTCAACAATGATGGCTGGTCGAGTTGTCGCTATTGATGGTGAATCAGTTGGGCAACGGGATGAAGCGCATTTTCTGCCACTTCGAACGAAATTGGTGGATGAATGGTATGCCGAAACGGAATGAATTAACACAAGTGTCATACATGAAATAGCGTTAAATGGTATGCTAGAAAGGTAACAGATATACATTTCCAACCCAAAGGAGACCCACATGCCGAGAAGACTGAGTCAACAGGGCTGGTTTCGAGTGGTTATGCTTGTGATTGCGCTCGAAATTATTGCACTATCTATTAACTTTTTCTATGCCCCGATTAACGTTGCCGCTGGTGGCGCAACTGGGGTCGCCATTTTGCTGGATGCTGCGTTTGGTATTAACCGTGCGCTGACGGTGTTAATCATTAATATTGTCATGATTATTTTAGCTGCTATTTTCTTAGACAAAAGTACAGTCCGCAATATTGCGTTTGGCAGCTTTTTATTACCGGTATTAATGTACATTACACCTAGTCATCGGCTTGTTGAAGATGCAGTACTGGCGGTTGTTATTGGTGGCGCTGTTTTTGCATCGGGCATCGCCATTTTATACCGGCTTGAAGCGTCAAGTGGTGGTACAACAGTACCGCCGATGATTTTGAAAAAGTATTTTAAAATTAATTCCGCTTTGTCATTGTTAGCCATTGATATGGTGGTGACCTTGTTTAATTTGTTGGTTTCAGGCACCAATGCGTTCTTTTTGGCTGCCTTTTCATTAGTCATTACGTCGATTGTGATGCGTTATATTGAAACCGGGCTTGATTTAAAGCACCAGGTAACGATCATGAGTAATGAACGTTTGGCTGACATTCAAACGATGTTGCTACAAGAAGATCAGAGTTTAACCGTTTTTGATGTGCGTGGTGGCTACACTGATAACAACAAAGAAATGCTCATGGTTATGGTAGATAACGCAAATTACGGGCGTATGTTACGCCGCGTTCATGATATTGACCAGAATGCATTTATTGTGACGACCAATGTACACGAGGTTCATGGTGGTACGTTTGGTATTTAATCATAAATAATCAAAAAGCAGCGCAAATTGGTGCGCTGCTTTTTGATTATTCAGATTTTGCACTACGGGTAATGTTAGCATCTTGCACACCAAGGATGCTTAAGATAAAGGCGACGATTGGGACGCCAATAATCAAGCCCCAGGCGCCAAGCAGATGCTCCATCACGATGATTGTTGCAAATGTGAAGAACACTGGTAACTCTGTTCGGCTAGCCATCAAACGTGGGTGTAAGAAATAAGATTCAAACATGTGAATAACAGCGATTAGAATCCATACTTCAATCATGCCGACCCAGCCCAGAGCTGCGAAAGCCATAACACTGAGCGGTAGTAGTGAGATAATTACACCGGCAATTGGAATTAAGCCTAGGATGAAAATCATCAACCCCATTACCAAGACACTCGGCACGCCCAGAATACTCAAACTGATCATCATTAAGATTGTGTTGATGAAGGCGATTAGTAATTGGACCTCGATGACGCTACCTAAAATGAGAACGAACGTGCTACCAAGTTCATAGACATTCTTGAAAAACTTAGGGTAGGTGGAGTGGAGAAATTGTGATCCAAAGACGCGTAGGCGTTGCCAAGTCAATGCCAGCACGAAGCTTAAGAAAATCGACAGGATGATTTGTGTGAATACTGTCGCGACAGTGCTGATAGTATCCCAACCGCTAGCCAAAAGGGATTTCCAATTTTTTGAAAATTCACTCAGTAGGTCTAACTTTTGATAGGTCTCATTGAAGTACTGTTTAATGACCGGATACTCTTTGATGAGCTTGTTGACCTCGTTGGGGATGACGGCAAATTGGTCGATCAAAGCTGGTACGATGTAGACAAATGCCATCACAACCACGAAGATACTCAATAGGTAAACGATTAACACTGAGAATCCGTAGGGGATTTTAGTCCATCGTTGGACGTTATTAGCACCTTTGACAGCGAGATAGCCGAGTATGACGGTTAGTAGCAAGATGCTGATAAGGTCATGGACAATAAACAATAAGAGCACGATAAAGGCCAGGGCGATATACTGCTGGACATCATTGCGCAAAATAAACGCTTTGACTTCTTTCATTGTTACTTCCTTTTTGTGGTTTCTACTATTATAGTCACAAATCACAAAAAAAGCGCAACCCATGGTTACGCTTTAAATGTCATTATGATTGCGGTGAAGGCGCACGTGATTAGCGTGATCAAGCAAATCTTGGAGCAATTCCATCATGTGTGGGTCAGTTAAAGCGTATGTGATGGTGCGACCTTCTCGAGTGGCAGAAATCATCTGATACTCACGTAAAGCTGATAATTGGTGTGACACCCGGGATTGTTCGGCATGCAAGGCAGTCATGATTTCAGTGACAGTAGCAGCACCGTTTTCCTGCAATAGGCAAAGAATTTTCAGACGCAAATCATTGGCGAGGAGTTTGGCAATTTTGAGAGCCTCTTGCTCTTTTAAAAATATTTCTTGTGATAATTCCATACTTTATAGTTTACCGCATCCGTTTGTGAAAATGCACGAATTAAAAGTAAGTGAAAGAAGCCATTATGGTGGTTTTTGTTAAATAAACCCGCTGTACTACCTTATAGTATGTTGAATTATAGTGAGATGAGGATTGTTTGAGTTATAGATGGCAATAACGAAAAGATTGGTTTGCTGGAGCACTTGCGCCAGCTGAATGATACGCTTATCCAATTGTTAGCACGGCGCCGACGGCTACGTGCTGAACGTCGTGTTCGTTTGGGCCAACTCAAGAATACGGCGACGTTTATTCTCTCATTCGTGTTGACGGCGCTTGCAGCTGTTTTGGCTTGCCATTCTTGGCAATCGATAAGATGATAGCCTATGTTGTGGGAACTGCGGTAGCGTTCTTTACGACGTTGTACTTATTGATTTATTACTCAATTTTGAATCGTGATCGTTTTTCACGACAGGAGTGGGTCAAAAAGCGGTTGCAACCGGTTGATACGAAAATTTCACGCATGGATACAAAAATTCGGTTATTATTATAAGCGTCATTTTTTGGACGCACGCACACTGTCTTATCGGCCGTCAATGCGTTCCGTCAAATGAACGAAACAGATGAAGTTGTCATCTTAGAAAAGAATTTAAGCGAACGACCATTTATTTCGGCGGGGATCAAGTTGGTGTTGAATGAACACGTGACAAGTGTTGAACAAGTAAATTTTGAGCATTTTGAGGGTCAACCCAATACAACATATCGCTCAGGCGCTTTAGTTGAACGAGTTGATGCCACAGACAAGAAAATTTATGCCCGCACCATCATTTGTGGGGGCTGATCTGGACCGGGCTGTCTTCGTGAAAAATGAGCAAGATGCTGTGGATATCAATAAGTTTTCCAAGGGCTTCCGCAAGTGAGTCTTGGTTTACGGTGGTGGACCAGTTTCAACTGAATTGGCGGCTGCTTTGGTGCATTCAGGTATCTATGTCACATTTGTGACGCGCTATTTTGACCAAGCAATTCAAGAGGACTTGGAAAAGACGCTGACCGATAACAAAGTTGTCTGGCGTAAGGACCAAGAAGTTGTTTCAGTTGATAATCAAGGGAAGAAGATTGAAGTTAATTTTAACAATGGCACGTCAGAAGTGTTCGACTTCATGGCCATTGCGGCGGGGTTGCAGCCTGACACGATGCTGTTTGCTGGTCAGGTTGATATGCGTGAAAACGGTGCGATTGTGGTCGACGACACTATGAAGTCATCAAACCTTGATATTTACGCTATTGGTGATTCGGCAGCTGGCTTGGACGTTAAGATCCAACCAATCTTGCGTACGATTGGACTCTCGATTTTTGATCGCTTCGTCTATAAGACAGGATTGACCGTTGAAGAAGCGAAGGAGCGTATCGGTGATCACATCGAACGTCTCGATATTCACACGCCCGCCACAATTCATACGTTGGGTGAACAAACGGACATTATGGCATCATTGATTTATGACTATGAGTCAGGCATCGTGTATGGTGCGCAAATTTCAACGAATGCTCCAGCAGCAGCTGAGGTGATTACCACATTGTCACACGCAGTTTCTTCAGGACTAACGGTTACAGAATTAGCATTCCTGGACACGTACTTCGAATCAGAAATCAATTTGCCATAATCAGTAGCAAACCGATTGGGTGAGATAGGTGTTATTGCTGAAGCTAAGCGTGCGGCTGGTAAAGCTATCGATCGTAACACCGTTGATGGTGACGATAACTTGAATGGGTTTCAGTAAAGTGAACTTTAAATAGAATTGACGATAAAAAGCTATCTCGCGTTGCGTTTACGTGAGATAGCTTTTTTGTCATTAAACTGTAAAGAAGAAATTGTGACGAAAATAAGCCATTTAACCAATGGATAATTTAAAAGTAAAACGTTTTTACTAAAAACGTTTTATTTATTTCAGACGTTATTGTTCGCTTATTGGAGCTACAATAGGTCTGAAATATAGTAAAACGTTTAACCTTTTAGAGTATAAACGAACGAAATTCACACTCCATTCATTGTTTTTATTAAAAGAACCTTATATACTAATCACAGCAAGTTAGGTTAACAGTTAAACGTTCTGTTAACCAAACGGTTAAACTAGAACCATACAGTTTGTTACTTTGGAGGATACGAGAAATGGTTTCACGTCGTAATTTGATTATTGGTGGTGTCGTTGTTGTTGCTGTGGGTATTGGGGCCGCAGTCGCCGGAAACAACGGATCAGATTCAAACAAGAAGAATTTCTCAGTAGCGATGGTTACTGACGTTGGTGGTGTCGACGATAAGTCATTTAACGAGTCGGCTTGGAATGGTGTGAAAGCTTGGGGAAAGTCACACGATTTGAAGAAGGGCACAAATGGTTATGACTACTTTGCTTCAAAGACAAATGCTGATTTTGCAACGAACTTCCAACAAGGTGTATCAGCAAAGTACAGCATGTTGATTGGTGTGGGTTACGCTACGAATGATGCGTTGGTTGCATCAGCTAAGCAAAACCCAAAGACTGACTACGTGTTGGTCGACGATGTGGCATCAAAGCAATATAAGAACATCGCTTCATTAACGTTTAAGCAACAAGAGGCGTCATACTTAGCTGGTGTTGCTGCAGCAACGAAAGCTAAGGAGTTGGGTGACAGCAAGGTTGGGTTCATCGGTGGAATGAATTCAGCAGTCATTCAATCATTTGAGGCAGGTTACATCGCCGGTGTAAAGTCAGTTGACCCAAATATGAAGGTTGATGCCCAATTTGCGGAGTCATTTACTGATACGGCGAAGGCTAAGACAATCGCCAGCGCTATTTACACGTCAGGTGCGCACGTTATCTTCCAAGCTGCTGGTCCTGCAGGTAACGCGGTATTTACAGCTGCCAAGGACATCAATACGGGTTTGAATGCTGGTTCAAAAGACAAGGCTTGGGTCATTGGTGTTGATATGGATCAAAACGACCAAGGAAACTACAAAACAAAGGATGGCAAGAGCGACAACTTCACGTTGACGTCAGCAATTAAGAAAATTGCTAGCTCGATCGAAAAGGTTGCTAACCAATCAATGGATGGTAAGTTCCCTGGTGGTAAGACAACGACTTACGGTTTGAAGGATGGTGGTGTTGCAATCACAAAGAAGAACTTGAATGCTGAAGAGAAGTCTGCAGTTGAGAAGGCTGAAAAGGCAATTGAGTCTGGCGATGTGACTGTGCCAAGCACGATGAAGTAAAACGTTTAAAAAACGAACTTAAAACAGGGCATTTAATTGAATGTCCTGTTTTTGTGTATTGGAAAATTCTAGTTAATCGATTTCTGTATTACAACCATGTTAATAGACGAATAATAACGATTGCATAGACTAGAAAATTTAGTAAAAAGTAGGTAACATATACCTATTACGTCATAGTCTTGATGAAGATGTGACGAGAAAAATGTCTGGGAGAAATGTGCTATGGCAGATCAGCCAATCGTGCTAGAAATGCGCGACATTGTGAAGCAATTTGGTGAATTCCGTGCGAACGACCATATTAATTTGCAAGTGAAGCGAGGCCAAATTCATGCCTTGTTAGGAGAAAACGGAGCTGGAAAATCAACGCTGATGAATCAATTGTCAGGTTTGCTACAACCGACTGCCGGCGATATTTTGATTAATGGTCAAAAGGTTATTGTTGATAGCCCTTCGAAAGCCGCTGAATTAGGAATCGGAATGGTGCACCAACACTTTATGTTGATTGATGCATTTACAGTTACAGAAAACATTATTTTGGGATCAGAACCCGTTAATGGGCTGAAGTTAAATACGAAAGCTGCCGCGACTGAAATTAAAAAGTTATCTGAACAATATGGGCTGGATGTTGATCCGAACGCCTTGGCAGGGGACATTTCGGTCGGTATGCAACAACGTGTAGAAATTTTGAAGACGTTGTACCGTGGCGCTGATATGTTGATTTTTGATGAGCCAACAGCCGTGTTGACGCCACAAGAAATTGATGAGTTGATGACAATTTTGAAGGGCTTGGCCGCTGAAGGTAAGTCAGTCATTTTGATTACGCACAAGCTTGATGAAATCAAGGCGGTGGCTGACCAAGTGACGGTTATCCGTCGGGGAAAGTCAATTGACTCATTCCCTGTTGCTGGTGTGTCGTCACAAGAACTGGCTGATATCATGGTTGGCCGCTCAGTATCACTCTTCTCAACTGAAAAGGAGCCTGCTCACCCAACTGACACGATTTTGTCCGTGTTGGATTTGACGGTTAAGGACGCTCGTGGTGTTGAAGTTGTGAAAAACTTGAGTTTGGATTTCCGAGCTGGTGAAGTTGTGGGTATCGCTGGTATTGATGGTAACGGACAATCAGAATTTATTTCTGCTTTGACCGGGCTGATGCCATCAGTGTCAGGTAAGGTGACACTTAAGGGTAAAGATATTACCAACAAAAAGCCTCGCCAAATCACTGAAAGTGGTGTCGGTCACATTCCAGAAGACCGTCACCGTTTTGGGTTGGAATTGGATATGACATTGGCTGAGAACATTGCCCTACAAACGTATTACAAGGCACCGATGTCGAAGGCGGGTGTGTTGGATTACGACAAAATCAACGCCCACGCGCGTGAGTTGATTGAAAAGTTTGATGTTCGTACGGTGAACGAATTAGTGCCGGCTAGTGCTTTGTCTGGTGGCAACCAACAAAAGGCAATTATCGCGCGTGAGTTAGATCGCGATGCTGACTTCGTAATCGCGGCTCAGCCAACACGTGGTTTGGACGTTGGCGCAATTGAATATATTCACCAGCAACTCATTAATCAACGTGATGCTGGTAAAGCTGTCATGTTGGTTAGTTTTGAATTGGACGAAATTTTGAATGTCGCTGACCGCATCGCCGTTATTTCACATGGTGAGATTACAGGTGTCGTTGACGCAAATGAAACGTCAAAGAATGAGCTTGGTTTGTTGATGGCAGGAATGTCATTGGCTGAAGCGCGTGCGCAATTAGCGGGGGGAGTAGACTGGTGAATAAAATTAATTCATACGGTACAGGTCTCGTTGCAGGCCTGGCTGTATTCTTTGGTTTGATGGTCGGTGCGATCATCATGTTGGTCTCTGGTTTTAATCCAGTGACTGGTTATGTGAGCTTGGTGCAATCAGCGCTCGGGTCATCATTGAATATAGGTGAAGTGTTGCGATCAATGACACCCCTGATTCTAACGGCGGCCGGTTTCTTGGTTGCACAATCAGCTGGTTTCTTCAACATCGGACTTGCTGGTCAAGTTTGGGTTGGTTGGATTGCATCAACGTGGTTTGTGTTGGTTAACCAATCAATAACACCATGGCTGTCAATTCCGTTGGCAGTTATCATCGGGGCACTTGCTGGTGCTTTGATGGGTGCCTTACCAGGTTGGCTGCGAGCTCAGTTTGGTGCATCAGAAGTTATTACAACAATCATGTTGAATTACATTGCCTTATATGGTGGAAATGCCTTTGTGCAAGGGTTACCTAAGAAGTTAATGACGACAACTGATATGACGGTTACGTTGCCAACGGAAGATTCGCTACGTTGGGATTTGCTTGCGAACTTAACGGGTGGGTCTCGTTTGAACATTGGGTTTATCATTGCGATTGTGGTGCTGGTAGCCATTTGGTTCATTATGAAGCGGACAACGCTTGGTTTTGAAATCCGTGCAGTTGGGTTGAACCCCGATGCTGCTCGTTATGCGGGTATGTCAGCAAAGCGCACGGCAGTTACAGCTATGACGATTTCTGGCTTGTTAGCCGGGTTGGCTGGTGCAACTGAAGGTTTGGGAACGTACTTGAACATCTTCTCGCAAACTGGTGCACCACAAGTTGGATACGACGGTATGGCGGTTGCCTTGTTGGCATCTGGTTCGTTCTTGGGTATCTTCTTCGCTGCCTTGTTGTTCTCTATTTTGTCTGTTGGTGGATTAGGAATGCCATTGGCTTCTGGTGTCCCAACTGAATTGGTTTCTGTTGTGACAGCGTCAATTATCTTCTTTATCGGTGCGAACTACTTGATTCGTTTGATTTTGGTTAAGATCGATGAAGATGATGCAAAGCAAAAAGCCAAGAAGTTAGCCGGCCCTCAGAAAAAGGGTCGTAAAGACAAGAAGGTAGAGAAGGGGGCGGAGTAACCATGAGTTTGGAAACGATCTTGCAATTGGTGATTTCAAGTACGTTGGTTTACTCAGCGCCTTTGATTTTCACTGCATTAGGGGGTACGTTCTCAGAACGTGCTGGAGTTGTTAACGTTGGGCTAGAAGGAACCATGATTATGGGAGCTTTCGCCGGCGTTGTCTTTAATTTAACATTTGCAAGCCAATTTGGGTCTTTGACGCCATGGCTTGGTTTGATTGCTGGTGCAGTCATTGGTCTGATTTTCTCATTGCTACATGCGGTCGCAACGGTGACTTTGCGTGCTGACCACATCGTGTCAGGTACAGTGATGAATTTGATGGCCCCAGCCTTGGGTGTTTACTTGATTAAGTTGATGTACGGTAAGGGTCAAACATCAATGATTGCAGAAAACTTTGGTTACTGGAATGTACCTGGTTTGGCAAAGATTCCATTTATCGGCACAATCTTCTTTACGAAGACTTCTGCCACAGCGTGGGTTGCGATTATCGTAGCCTTTGTAGCTTCGTGGGTATTGTTTAAGACCCGCTTTGGGTTGCGCTTGCGTTCAGTTGGTGAAAACCCACAAGCTGCAGATACGCTTGGTTTGAATGTTTATGCTTTGCGTTATACCGGTGTGCTGATTTCAGGTGTCCTTGGTGGAATTGGTGGGGCGTTGTTCGCCCAATCAATCGCGGGTAACTTTTCAGCATCAACGATTGTTGGACAAGGGTTTATGTCAATGGCGGCCATGATTTTTGGTCGCTGGAATCCAGTTGGTGCCATGGCGGCTGCGTTGTTCTTCGGCTTCTCACAATCAATGGCAATCGTCGGTGCACAATTGCCATTATTGAACCAAGTGCCAGCAGTTTACCTACAAGTTGCGCCATACGTCTTCACGGTTTTGATTTTGGTTGTCTTCTTCGCCAAGTCAAAGGCCCCAGCAGCAGACGGTGTAAACTATATTAAGTCAGTCTAATGACAATAATAAAAAGCGATGCGACATTTGAATGTCGCATCGCTTTTTATTATTATTGGATTAAATCAAGGCAGTAACCACTTCTTCAAGGTGAATGCCGTGTGACCCCTTCAGAAGGACGGCATCGTCAGCCGTTAAATCAGCTTGGAGATCAGCAATTAGAGTTGCTTTGTCAGCCTTACTATAGCGTTTAACGGTACCAGCTGGATAATTAACGCTCAGGGCATCTTCGAGGCTCGCCATGATGTCACCCACGAGGTAAACATGTTGAATCGTTGCCGGATCAAGCTTTTCAGCAAGACTAGCGTGCAAGGCTGGGCCAGCTTCACCAAGTTCGAGCATATCACCCAAAACAGCAATACGGCGGCCTGTAACAGGTGTCTCGGCAAAGAAGTGCAAGACCTCCTTGGCGGCGGTTGGATTTGAGTTGTAAACATCAGACAAAATCTTACCACCAAAATTACCAGTTAACCATTCAGTGCGGTTTTCAGTGATGGGAGCGTCTGCAAGCGCCTGTGCAATCTTGTCGTCTGAAATCCCCAACAAGATGCCGACTGAAATGGCGGCCAAGGCGTTAGAAACGTTGTAGCGACCCGTCAATGGAATGTGGTAAGACATCGCTGATTTATCCGTTTGGAAGGTGGCACCGACGGGATTCATAGCAATTGTTGACGCGTACAAATCGTTATCAGGATTAAGTCCAAAAGTTGTAGTATGCAAGAATGCGTGTTGACCAGCGCGTTCGCGGAGTAATGGCTCGTCGCCGTTGTACACGAGGACGCCGTTAGGTTGAAGGCCGGCAATGATTTCCATCTTACCGTCGGCGATGCGTTCACGAGTTTTGAAGAATTCAATGTGGGCTTCACCAATCATCGTTAAAACGGCGATGTCGGGGTGAACCATTTCAGATAGGAAGGTTAGGTCACCAGGACGATCCATACCGAATTCGATGACTAACAATTCAGTATTCGCAGGCATCGATAGGATGGTCGTTGGGACGCCAATTTCGTTATTGAAGTTGGCAGGTGTTTTGACAGTTTTGAATGTTGAAGCACCAATTGCGGCGACGAAATCTTTCGTCGTTGTTTTACCGTTTGAACCTGAAATCGCAACGACTTTTGGTTGAACTTGCTTCAAGTAGTAGACGGCTAATTGTTGGAAGGCCACGAGCGTATCGGCAACGACCAATGTTGGCACGTCGGTTGGTACATTAGGGTGGTCAGCTTGCCATAAGGTAACTGTGGCGCCATTAGTAACAGCGCTAGCAACGTAATCGTGACCATCATTTGCAGCAACGAGGGGGACGAATAAACTACCGGATTCAGCTTTACGTGAATCGAATGTGGTGCTGGTAACAGCGACATCGGCCGCGTTAATAATTTCCGCGTTGATGGCCGTTGCCATTTCTTGCAATGTCAGTTTCATAGGTAATAATGTCCTTTATTTTTTGTCACCCCCTATTTTACGCTGGAAAGCAAACTGGGGTCAATTTAAGGCGGATTTTGTTGTATACTATTAAAGATACATATTTAAGAATTAAAGCGAGTATGCGCAAGTAAAATAAGAGGTGGAAAATCATGGCCAAGGAAATCGGCGTTGATTTAGGAACGGCAAATGTCCTAATTTATGTTGAGGGTGAAGGAATCGTCCTTAACGAACCTTCTGTTGTCGCAATTGATACCAAAACAGAGAAGGTTTTGGCTGTGGGGACTGAAGCCTACCAAATGGTTGGTCGTACGCCAGGTAACATTCGCGCAGTTCGTCCGTTGAAGGATGGTGTTATTTCAGACTTCGATATGACGGAAGCGATGTTGTCATACTTTATGTCAAAGTTGAACGCAAAGGGCATCATGTCACGACCAAACATTATGGTGTGCGCCCCAACGAATATTACAGAAATTGAACGTAAGGCGATTATCGGTGCTGCCGAAAAGTCTGGTGGTAGTAAGGTCTACCTAGAGTACGAGCCAAAGGTTGCGGCGATTGGTGCTGGTTTGGATATCTTCTCACCAATTGCGTCAATGGTTATCGACATGGGTGGTGGTACGTCTGATATTGCCGTGTTGTCACTTGGTGATATCGTGGCATCTGAATCAATTCGAATTGCCGGCGATAAGATGAACGCAGACATTGCCAACATGGTTAAGCGTGACCACGGTTTGCAAATCGGTGAGCGTACATCTGAAACAATTAAGATTAAGATTGGGACGGCAACACCATTAGACGATCCAGAAGAGATGGAAGTTCGTGGACGAGATAACTTCTCAGGTATGCCACGGACAATTACGTTGAATGCTAATGAAGTTGAGGCGGCGATGCACGATGCATTGGCACAAATCGTCGATGCGGCACACCAAGTATTGGCACGCATTCAACCAGAATTAGCTTCTGACATCATCGATCGTGGTATCGTGCTAACTGGTGGTGGTGCCCTACTACGCGGGATGGACAAGTTGATTTCAGCTCACTTAGGCGTACCCGTTATGATTTCAGAAAGCCCATTGGATAATGTTGCCAAGGGTGCTGGAAAGTTGCTAGAACACATGCACGGATCACAAGGGAAGTAATTATGTCACGGAATAATAAGCCAGTTTCAGTAGAAATTAACGATATGGGAGATAACCTCTCAGAAGTAAAGATTAACAAGGTTCGTTTGGGAACGATTGATGAATCCACGACACCATTGACGGTGCGTTTTTCTGATAACCGTTCAGTAACGGCTAAGGACTTTGATGATGCAATGGAAATGTTGATTGCAGAATTCAATTTGCACCACTAATTGCAGGTTAAGAGGTAAAACATGATCAAACGCTTTTTTGCACACGAAGGTGAGGTTGATTGGTCGATCATCTTCGTTGTCATGATGCTAGCGTTGATTGGTTTGGCATCCTTATATGTGGCGGGAACACACGATACAGTTGGTGTGAACGTGACGCGAATGGTAATTATGCAGACGGCCTACTATTTTGCAGGTGTTGTAGTCGTCATGATTATTATGCGCTTTGACTCGGAACAGCTATGGCGAGTAGCACCTTACATTTTTGGATTTGGTGTTTTCTTGATGTTGGCCGTGTTGGTGTTTTATTCACGTTCGTATTATGCAAGGACTGGTGGTATGTGGTTCGCCTTTGGACCGTTAACTTTTCAACCAGCTGAATTTATGAAGCCGGCCTTCATCGTGATGTTGGCCCGCGCTATTTCGCAACACAATCTAAACAATCCAGTTCACGATTGGCGTTCAGATAAGATGTTGCTCTTAAAAATCATTGCTTGGTCGGCACCGGTTGTTGTTTTGGTGCTTGCCCAACACGACTTTGGAACCATGATGGTGTTCTTGGCAATCGTTTTTGGTATGACGCTTGTATCTGGTTTGAGTTGGAAAATCCTTGGACCAATTATGGGGGTTGCTGGGGCACTGGGAACGACAGCAATTCTGTTCGTTACCCAAACCTGGGGACGCCATATTCTGGAAAAGGTGGGATTTGAAGCTTACCAGTTTGCGCGTGTCGATGCTTGGTTGAAGCCATCTGGCGATACATCAAACAGTGCTTATCAGTTGTGGCAATCAATGAAAGCAATTGGTTCGGGTGGTTTGAGTGGTACAGGTTTCAACGTATCACACGTGGCTGTGCCAGTGCGCGAATCTGATATGATTTTCTCGGTTATTGGAGAAAACTTTGGTTTCGCAGGTAGTATCTTGTTATTGATTTTGTACTTCTTGTTGATTTACCAAATCTTCCAAGTGGTTTACGATACGTCAAATCAATTCTATGCTTATATTGCAGCTGGTGTTGTGATGATGCTACTCTTCCACATTTTCGAAAATATTGGGATGAACATTGGATTGGTACCATTGACGGGTATTCCATTGCCATTTATTTCGCAAGGTGGTTCGGCGTTAGTCGGAAATATGATTGGTATCGGCCTGGTAATGTCGATGCGCTATCATAACCGGTCATTCTCATTATCAGAACGACAAGGTTTCTCATAGAATCAATAATAAAGGTCTGGCAATTGCTAGACCTTTTTCTTTATCCGAAATTTTAAAAGTATTTTGAGCCAGTGCGAGTGATTTGGCTATGTTATGATATGAATAATAACAATGTGATAAGTGAGGTGTGAGATGTTAACAATCGGTTTTATTGGCGCTGGTAATATGGCCAAAGCGATGATGCAAGGCTGGTCAGGCAATGCAGATATTCGTCAAGTAGTTTATTCACCTAATTCCGGTGCCCAAGTGGCTGCGGAATTAGGTTTGGAAGCGAAGCAGTCGGCCTTGGATGTCTGGGCTGAATCAGATATGGTCGTGTTGGCTATGACACCTGCGCAGCTTGAAGCTGTCGCAAAAGAGTTGCAACTTGGTATTATGATGAAGCCAAGTGTGATTGTGGCATCTGTGTTGGGTGGCGTGTCATTGGCAACCTTACATGCAGCCTTTGGCGATCATGTCATGGTCGCACGTACGTTGCCAAATGTGAATGTGGCGCTGAAGTATGGCTACACAGCATTGGCATTCGATGCAGATATGGATCAAGATGTGAAGGGCGCAATCGCAGCTTTGTTCCTGGAGTTGGGTCGGACAGACGAATTGCCAGAAGAACAGTTTGGCGCTGTTAGCGCATTAGCAGGTTCGGGACCAGCCTTTGTTGCAGCATTTGCGGAAGCGATGACGCAAGCGGGGATTCAGGCAGGTATCACACCAGATACAGCCACGCGTTTGGCAGAACAAACAGTTATTGGTACGGCTCGTCACATGGGTGATTTAAAGAAGGACCCCATGACCTTGGCCCATGAAGTGATGACACCGGGTGGTTCTACAGCTGCTGGTTGGGAAGCACTTGAACAAGGCAACTTAACTGCTTTGGTGGCTGACGCCATTCAAGCAACTATGAAAAAGAATGCCGAGTTTGAATAAAATAAAAAGCGCGAGATGAACGGCGTTATATTAAGGATTCGCCTTTCGGAACACGCTTAAAAGCCGCAACTTCAGATGAGGTTGCGGCTTTGTTTTACTTGAAACGGCGCTTTAGGATGCGAGTGCCGATAATACCAGTGATTAATAGCGCTAGCGTTAAATAATTTTGCCAGGCATTATCACGAATAGTTGTGACAAACGTTAATTCATTGCCAGTTGTATGCTTATAAATCGCATTAATGATACTGGCGAGAAAACGTAATAGTGCAACAACGACTCCGATAGCCGTTAACGTTTCAAAGAATAGCAGTAGCTTCGGATGAGCTAATTGTTTAGTTGTCATATTGTTTATCCTCTTGTCTATTTCATTATACGTGAAGAACCGGTAAGTTTAAATCAAGGTGAGATTAATCCTGAACAGCTAAACTTTTAGTAACCAAATGAAGGGGGCTACCAAATGTTTGTACAACCAATTAATGCAAAGTATTGGCTTGCAGGTTTGTCAGTGGAAAAAGATGGTGTCATGTATGAGGCGAAGATAGCGTTTAAAGGTGGTGAACCGGCACGACAAGCGATTGCTGAGCATGGCAATTTGGCCGAAGTGCAAATGCAGTATTGGTTTGACTGGGTCTTTCGTGAGTTTTCAGAAAAGCGACCAATGTCGACTTTGAATCGATTTAATACAGGTGAACTGCCGATTCATGAGGTGTCGCCTCAATTTCGGACGGTCTTAGCAGCGGCAACATATGGGGAGCAGATGACTAATCAGTTATATGTTGCTGGTGAAATGCCAAATTATCATCCAGGTGCATTAGTGCAGGGGTGGGCAATTGAACAGGCGTTTGAACAACATTTGCGACCGTTGCTGGCGTTACCTGAAGTCACGGCTGTCTCATTGGAAGGTGGTGGAATGCGTCGCGTTGAGACGAAACCGGAGGATCAAGATTGGTTTTGGACGTTTGAAGTTTTTGATAAGACGGATGATGTCGACCCTTATTTAGAAGTACCGATTCATTCGGGGGCCATTGCAACGCATGAATTAATCGATGGGGTAGTGGCAGTGATGTTGCCAGATTTAACGGATGCGGCAATTTGGGTGACTGCTCTGTCACAATTTGAAGATTGT
This sequence comes from Weissella cibaria, assembly GCF_004521965.1. Lineage (GTDB taxonomy): Bacteria > Bacillota > Bacilli > Lactobacillales > Lactobacillaceae > Weissella > Weissella cibaria_A. The sequence goes on from NZ_SDGK01000031.1 coordinate 97,727, forward strand.
AATCAACTGTCAACAATTACAGTGCCAGGTCGGGGTGTTTTAGTTATCAATAAAACGGCACGTACATGGGGCGAAAATTAATTTTAAAAAAGGGTTGCCAAGAGATGATTATCCTGGTAATATGTATTATGTTGTTGAGGCAACGAAGCGACATAATGGCTCATTGGTCAAGCGGTTAAGACTCCGGTTTTTCACACCGGCATCCAGGGTTCGACTCCCTGATGAGCTATTCTGAAAGGCATCCAGTTTTGGATGCCTTTTTTGTATTCACAACAAACAAATCCATAGCGACAGCACGCAATCATACAGCGGTTACTTTTTCACAATGTTTTTGTTAGAATGAAAACGTATCGGCACCATACGTAAAGTACGTTTTAACACACTAAAAACAATATAGCCAAAAAAATTGGAGGGTATATGATGATTAAAGTCGTTATTGCCGTCGGAACCGGATTTTTCGGTCAGTGGATTATTCAATTGCTCTCTCCCAAAAAATTTGAAGTACATAGTCTTTCACGAAATAAATAAAAGTCGCATCCAACCGATAAAACGATTTATCATGTAGTTAATCTATTCAACTCATCGGAATTGTAGACGCTGACTGGGTGATAAGTGCGGTAGGAATCTTGCTGCCCAAGCCTATTAAAGGTATTACTTACAGAAACAGTGGTTATGAACCCGCTAGACACTTAATCAATCAACTGATCAAACAAGCAAATACTAATTTTTTATTAATTTCCGCAAATAGTGGCCTTTTTTATGAAACCCTATCTAAACGTAAAAAGAGCGGCGGAAAGACTAATGAATCATTCATTGCCGGGACGTGCGTACATTGTCTATCCGGGTATTATTTATGATAAAACGCGATTAAGTTCCTTTATCCCCGGCATACTTTTGTCGCATGTGGCAAAACTATCTTCCTTAAAAAAATTACGCCCGATCAGCAGAAAGACATTTTCACTAGAAATTCAACGAATACTAAACGGTCAGCACAGTCATTTAGAAGAAAAAATATGATTCTGACAGCGGTACTATTAAGGTTCTATTCTTTTTGGCGTTGGTGGTTAATCGCCAACGCTTTTTTGCATTTATCA